>JACOUL010000015.1 GCA_016177875.1 Burkholderiales bacterium | reverse complement strand
GCATCACGGGAAACAGCGTCGCCTGTTTCCGATCTTCTCCTCTTCGATGCCCCATCTCGCCCTCCAAAGAAAAAACCTCTTGAACTTAACGCCCAAGAGGCTTTCTTCGTTTACCCTGCTCAGACTTTTTACACAGCCTGGCGTGCGGCCTTTTTCATTATTGCATTTACCGCCGGGAAACTTGAAAATAATATATATTATTTATACTATTTATGCGAATAGCCCGCACCTTCCGGAAACTACATACGATTTAGAGTATGGAAATCGAATTAAAGCTCCTCATCGACCCGCTGGACGTAGCCGCGCTGCGCGATCATCCGCAACTGAAACTGCATGCGATCGAACAACCGCGCATCGAGGAACTAGTCAGCACCTATTTTGACACGCCGGCTTTCACGCTGCGCGAAAACGGCGCCGGATTGCGCGTGCGAGAAAACAAGGGGGCATACATTCAGACATTCAAGACCGCCGGAAAGACAGCGCAAGCCGGATTGCATCAAAGACCTGAATGGGAAACGCCGGTGAAGGAGAATGTGCCCGATCTTGCATTGCTGCGGCGGGAAATTGGGCCAAATGAAAAATGGGCGGACTTGCTGCAGGCCGATTCCCTGGCGAATCGCTTGCAGCCGCTATTCACGACCCGCTTTCGCCGAACGATCTGGCTGCTGCGCCTGCCGGCCGGAGATGAAGTCGAATTCGCCCTTGATGAAGGGGTTATCGAGCATGAAGAAAAGAGCGCCCCGATCAGTGAAATTGAATTGGAGCTGAAGTCCGGCAAACCTGAGCATTTGTTCGACTTTGCCCTGGCGCTCATGGAAACCATCCCGCTACGCATCGGCCAAGCCAGCAAGGCTGAGCGCGGGTACGCATTGTGGCCGGAGCAAACCGTAGAGCCCTCTCCCCCAGCCAAGCTGCGCTTGCGGTCGAATCTTACGATAGAACAAGGATTCCGAAGAATTGCCGACCATTGCCTGACCCAAATGCATGAGCACATGGGAAGCGTTTTACGCGGCGACTCGGTGGAAAGCCTCCATCAAATGCGCGTCGGATTGCGCCGGCTGCGCACATGCGAAAAAATATTCAGAGAGGTCATTCCGTTTCCCGAACAAATCCGAAACGAGCTGGCATGGCTGGCGGGAGAATTGGGTATCGCCAGGAATTGGGACGTACTGGCCGGCACGACGCTGCCTGCAATCGCTACGGATGCGGACTTATCCATTCTTATCGGCAAAGCGTCGGACATTGCCCAACAAAAGCGGCTGGAAGCGTCCGAGGTAATGAATTCTTTGCGCGCCGCCCGGCTTTACTTGAAATTGTCCGCATGGCTGATCGGCGCGCGCTGGCGGCAAGGCATGCACGGTCAAGAGAAAAAAATGGGCACTGCCTCTCTTAGCCGCTTCGCGCAAAGGGCTCTCGCGCATGACCAAAGAATGTTCGAGAAATCCGCGCGTCACCTTAAACATGCCGATGCTGCCCGGCGGCACCACGCCCGCGTGGCCGGCAAGCGGGCGCGTTACGGCACTGAGTTTTTTCAGTCGCTGTATCGGAAACGGAACGTGCAAGCTTATTCGAAAGCCTTAGCCGGCTTGCAAGAAGAATTGGGCGCGCTGAATGATGCCGTGACGGCGGACATCTTGTTAAAGGAGCTGTCGCATCGCACGGACATGCTACCCGAGCTAGCGGAGCAAGCTGGTTTTGCGAGAGGCTATATCCATGCGGAACTGCAAAATAAATTGGCGAACATGGCCGTCCTGCATAAGCACATCGCCGGCCTGAAACTGCCGCTGCTGAAAAAAAGCGCGCGCCGCTGAATATTAAAATAGGACATCACACAGTCATATTCCGGTTTTAGGATGACATGACAGCACTTCGATCCGATACGAATAAGGGAGAAGATCATGTTGTCCATTGCACATCAGCCGAGCAATAACATGTCCGCCACTGCCATGCCGAAGGGCGGACAGAATATCCTGCCGCTCGATTTGCCGCTGCCCGATCCGGCACAACTCTCCGCGTTTTCCGAGCTGCAGAACGACGAAATTCTTTTGGAACTTTCACGCATTCTGCATACGCGCTCGCTGCGCGCGGTGTTCCAACCCATCATCGATTTGAAGCGCAGCGAGCTGATCGGCTATGAGGGATTGATTCGCGGACCGGAAGGAAGTCCATTGCATTCGCCCTTCCACCTGTTCAACGCCGCGCGCGAACACAAATTGACGGCCTTGCTCGAAAAACTGTGCCGCGAAATCATCCTGGCGCGCTTCGTCGAGCTGGCGCTGCCGGGAAAAATCTTTATCAACATCAGCCCGGAATGCCTGATCGAGGCCGGCATGGCATTCGAGAAGATGGAATATCTCGAAAAAATCGCCCTCGCGCCGAACCGCATCGTTCTGGAGCTGACCGAAAATCAAGCCACGCAGGATTATCAGCAAATGCGCGACGTGCTGCGCGGTTGCCGTGCCATCGGCTTTCAGATTGCCATCGACGACCTCGGCGAAGGCTTCTCCAGCCTGCGGCTATGGTCGGAAATCAAGCCGGATTTCGTCAAGATCGATATGCACTTCATCCAGGGCATCGACCGCGATCCGGTCAAGCTGCAATTCGTGCAATCGATCCAACTGATTGCGGGAAAATCCGGCACCATCACCATCGCCGAAGGCATTGAAACGCCGTTCGAATTGCAGGTGTTGCAAGAATTGGGCGTGGCTTGCGGCCAGGGTTACCACATTGCGCGGCCGGATCCGCAGCCCGCATCCGCAATCGATGCGGAACTGGTCAAACGCCTGGAACTCAATGCGGCGCTGGTCCGCATCGAAAGCACGCGGGGATTCAACATGCCTACCGCACTGACATTGCTGCGCATCGTGCCGGTGCTCGCGCCCGATATGTCGACCAACCAGGTCTACGAACTCCTTGCTGCCGACGCCAGCCTGGAAGTGCTGCCGGTGGTGAAGGACGGCGCACCGGTCGGCCTGATCAATCGGCACCAATTCATCGACCGCCTGGCACGCCCGTTTCAGCGCGAATTGTTCGGGAAGCGCTCCTGTACTGTTTTGATGACGCCCGATCCTTTGATCGTCGACAAAAAAATCAGTTTACAAGAATTGAGCTTGGCGATCGTCGCCAGCGAAACGCATCACCTTTCCAACGGCTTTGTCATCACCGATAGCGGCCACTACATCGGCATCGGCTCCAGCCAGGACGTCATGCGCGAAATCACGCAGATGCAGATCATCGCCGCACGCTACGCCAATCCGCTGACGCAATTGCCGGGCAACGTGCCGATCAATGAAGAAATCGACCGGCGCGTGGCAAGCGACAAGGAATTTTACGTATGCTACTGCGACATCGATCACTTCAAGCCTTTCAACGATGTCTACGGTTATCGGCGCGGCGACGACGTGATTCGACTAACCGGCAATATCCTGGCCCAGCATTGCGTGGCCGGCGTGGATTTTCTCGGCCATGTGGGCGGAGACGATTTCATCATTCTATTCGGCAGCACCGATTGGGAAATTCGCTGCCAAGCTATCCTGCAATCCTTTAGCGAAGCGATTCCGCATTTCTATAACGAAGAAGATCGCGCGCGCGACGGCTATGTCAGCGAAGACCGGCGCGGCAACCAGGTATTCCATCCGCTCGCCAGCCTATCGCTGGGCGTGGTGAAGGTCGATGCCGGGCGCGCTCTATCCAGCTATCAGATCGCTGCTGCTGCAGCCGAAGCCAAGAAACAGTCCAAGACAGTTCACGGCAACAGCCTGTTTGTCGAACGACGCGAAATTCGCTAGCCGCACTTTAGGCGCAAAACGTTTGGAATGCCGGCGGCGTCAGTTTAATAGAATTTTCCGTGCTCGAACGGTAAGAAAATCCACTAGGGCAACGGCAAGCACAGTCATGACGAGTACCGCGCAAGTCCGATCGAACCGATATTCACGGATGATTTCCCACAAGGTGACGCCAATGCCGCCGGCGCCAACCAAGCCTACTACGGTTGCCATGCGAAAATTGGATCGAAGCCGTTCAAATATCAACGATGTCCACTGTTGCGCAACGTGAGGCAACACATTTGAAACAAATAAAACCTTTTTCGGATCCATCGTCTGAAGCGATTCGGCAAACAGCGTGGAAAGCACGCCCGCCGTCGCTACGAACAATGCCAATACGCCTGCAAACGGCCCCAAGCCGACAGCGACGACAAACAACATCGCCAGCACCACTTCATTGATGGCGCCGGCCGCATCCATCAAGCCGCGCACCGGCCGATTAATCCACCATGGCGTTACATTGGATGCCATGAGTAGGCCCAACGGGATGGCAAACAATGTGCCCAAGGCCGTACCCCACAACGCCATCTGGAATGTCTCGATCAATTCGTCCAAATAATTGGACCACAGATGAAAATCAGGCGGAAAAAAACTCGCTGCGTACTTTAGCTTCTCGGCGCCATCCGTCAACAACTCCAGGGGCCGCATATCCGCCCCCTGCCAAGAAACCGCGAGTAAAGCGAGCAGTACGCCCCAAACCAGGTTTTTAACAAACTCTTTACGAGAGGTCTGGTGTAGTTGAAACGGCGCCTGCAGTTCTTGTTTACCCAACATCTCATCACCCTTGATTCCGGATCATCGTGCCGCAGCCGTGACAGGGCGCGACTTAGCCGCCAGGCCGGCGGAGCCGGTCTCGGAGTCGATCTTCGCCACGCTCTTGGCCTCCTGCGAAAAGCCGATGACAGCCGCCAGTGCCAAGCCGAACAAACAACCCAGAAGATTTCTAGCAATCATGACCGCCTCCCATGAGGAATAAGCACTAATGACATGAGTATCGGCGATCAATGTTACAGATCGATGAATTTGCCGTGACAAATACGTGAAATCTGCGGCCATCTTTCCGGGAGTCATCTTCCCGTAAAAAACGAGCAATAGGATGGTTTCAAAATATTCATCGGGAGAGGATGGACGCTAACGGTATTCGACAGCAACGGCAAGTGACACGCTTCTATGAGCGGCGGAAACGGCGTCTCGTCAAGCCAAGCTAGCGAAGTCCATGTTGAAATACGACATGAGATGCTCGACATCCACGACAATCAGCATCCTGTCTTCATCGAGCGCGAGCCCCTTGAAATAATCGAAGCCCGATAAGATCGGCGAATCGGGAACCGGGCTGATCTGCGCAGCAGTCAGCCTGCATACACCGGTAACGCCGTCGACAATCATGCCTACCAGGCCTGCATCCAGTTGAAGAACCACCAAGATCGGCGTGCAAGCCTCCTCGTTGCCGGGAGCAGTGCCGAGTCTCATGTCGACTACCGGCAATCGAATTCCTTGGTAATCCACCAGGCTTTTGGTCTGCGTCAAGCCGGCGATCACGTCCGATTCGGCATCGCACGTAATCAAGTCGCACACCTTCTCAAAGTCGATGCAGCATGCGTCTTCTCCCAAAAGAAAAGCCAGGAAATCCGTGATTTGCTGATCGGACCGATCCAAGCCTTTTCCTGCACCGGTAAAGGCGCTTTGAATTTCACTTGTCTGCATATTTTCCCTCATTCGGTAGAACACGTTTCATCGATACTCTTTCCAATCGCTGTCGCCCGCCACGGCGAGCGCCGCCTTTTGATAAGCGGCGGCGCGCCGGTCACCGATTTCTCTTTTATTTTCCTCGCTGTTACGCTCGGCCGGCAGCGCGACAATATTTTCCAACACGCTTAGACCAATGCGCGGCGCATTGCTTTCTTCGATCCGAAATGCCGAGACGGCTTTGGATAAAACCTTGGCCTGATCGAGCATGCTCTTTGCCGCCGCGGCGGCCTGTTGCACCATCGCGGCATTTTGCATGGTGAGGGCATCCATTTGCGACACTGCCTGTGTAACACTCTCCACGCCCCTGCTTTGCTCGTCGCTCGCGGACGAAATCTCGTGCATGATCGTGGTCGCCTTCTTGACGGAACTGACCACGTCATTCATCGTCGATCCGGCTTCGTTGATCTGCTTGCTTCCGGCGTCGGCTTTGTCGGCGGATTCGAGAATCAGCAGCTTGATTTCCTTGGCGGCGGCGGCTGTACGGTGCGCGAGGTTGCGCACTTCCGACGCGACGACGCCGAAACCCTTGCCTCCTTCGCCGGCGTGAGCCGCCTCAACCGCGGCGTTCAGCGCAAGGATGTTGGTCTGAAAGGCGATGCCGTCGATAACGCTAATGATGTCGCCGATTTTTTTCGAGGATTGAGAAATGGACCCCATGGTTTCCACTGCCCTTGCCACCACGGCGCCGCCCTTGCGCGCCATGTCGGAAGCGGACATCACCACTTCATTTGCCTGGCATGCCCTGCCGGCGTTTTCCAGCACGGTCTGAATCATGCTGTCCATCGATACGGCTGTTTGCTGAAGCGCGACGGCCTGCTCCTCGGTACGCAAAGACAGGTCGGCGTTGCCGCTTGCGATTTCGTGGGAAGCGGCCGCAATGGCTTCCGTGCCGATACGCACTTGCTCCACCATTTTCGCCAATCCTTCGTTCATTTCGCCGAACGCATTCAGCAATTCGGCTATCTCATCGCGCCCCTCCGATGAAATCCGGGCGGTCAGATCGCCGCTTGCCGCCTTCTCCACCGCGAGACTCAATGCCTTAACGTCCGATGTGAAAGACGCATAGAACCCGGCCAACAGATATGCTCCCATCGCAAGCAACAACATGACGGACAAAATCACCAAGTTGCGGCGAGTGACGCATTTTTCTATTCTTTCATCCAAGGCCTTGTCAAGCATCGCTCCCGATGCGGATGCAAATGCATATAGCTTGTCAACGCTTTGCATGCCGGCGGATGCGAACCCGCTGCCGCCGGACTGGTTATAGGCATTCAGCACTTCGTTTTTGGCGCGCTCCAGAAAAGCCAAGGCAACTTTTACCGACGCCAGATGCGGCTCAAGCGCCGGTTTCGATTCCGGATTGGCGCGGAACATGGCTTCGGTATGCGATACAAGCTTGGTCAAATCGCGCCGCGCAATCATCACCGCCGAATTGAGCATGACGTCTTCATTCGGCTCCAGTAAAGCGGTATCGATATAAGACGCGCCGCGTCCGGCCACTTCGGACAATCCTTCCGCAATTTCTGGAAGCGATTTGGAAAACAATCCCACCAGGTAATAGGCATCCACTTCCGGATCGAGCGTCAGGCCGGATCGATCCGCGATCATGGCGACATGCTTATAGAGTTTCTCGATCAAGAGTGAGTGGCGTTTGCTGCTGTCGCCGGCCTTGAGATCATCCGGCATTGCCTGCACGGCTTGCCAGCTCTGATCGATTTCCTTCCACAGCGTTTTATCGTGCAGCTCCGGGTTGGCAGCCATTTGCCGCGTCAATACGCTCCAACTCTCATTGATGACGGTACGGCTGCGGGCCGCCTCTTCTTTGGCGGATGCATTGCCCGACAAAACCATGTGCCGATAAGCGCGATGCGTTTGCAATTGCCTGATCAGATTTTCTGTTTGCTGTATCAGCTGCACGCCATATTTTTCCTGATGGGCGGCAGTGATCGACTTGTTCAACTCGTTGACCAGCAACGCTGACACCGCCAGCAGCGGCAGCGTGAAAATCAGCGAGACGACAAAAAATTTTGGCAGCAAGCGCAAGCGCTGCATCAATTTCACGGCAGGCGCGAACAAAAAATGCATATCAATTTCCCAACGTAAAAGACCTAATCGTCGATGAAATTGTGCAATGCGATTGTGACGCTGCAATGAACGTTTTATGACATTCGGAAAATATTGGCATTCGAATTCGATGGAAGCTCGATGCCTGTGCTGCTTGATGCCTGTGCTTCTAGATGTATTGCATTAAACGTCTTGCTCCGCGAAATAATGTCTCGAAGAGCCCGCCGATAACGCGTCATAAAATCAGGCGCAGTTTTCCGGAGAAAATTTAATCGTAAAGGTATCGTAGTCCCATGTCGAAACCTGATAGCGGAAGACGAAGTCCGTCGCCACCTTATATTCGGGAAACAGCGTCGCCTTCTTATCTTGACCACAATAGGCGCTCAGCATCGATTTTTTTATCGACGCGATTTTTTCATCTGTGATGATCAATCCTTTACCCTGTATTGTCGCTTTATACTGAAGAACTTTATCCACGTACTCGACTTTATCGAGTTTGATCATCGAACTGATCATAACGGGCGTTCTTGCGTTGAGCTGCTGCGCATAATTCTGCATCAGCGCATCCGCTTGCATGCTTTGTGAGACGCCATTCGAAGCTTCGCCTGAAGCGTGAGGAAGACGGCTCTTCGCGTACTCTCCATACTTCATCACTCCCACAATGCCCAAAGCCCAAAACGCAACATACGCAGCAGCCCCGATATAAACCAAATCTGTATTCGGCCCTGCCGGCGGACCGTAGTCGTTATCTTCTTCCGCGCCCGGCCACAGCATCAAGGCGATTGACAATATCCAGAACAATACGGATGCGGCCGCTATCACGCGCGGCGAGTTTGTCGCGCCCGCCATTGCGGAGATAAAAATCGGCAAGAGCACCCACTTTCCACTCCTGTTTAGGTCGTGCAAGCGCATGGCCATCACGCGAAAGGTCATCCAAATCAACAATATGCCGAAGACAATCACTAAGGTAATAACGCCCGCGCCGAGACTTGCGGGCGCCATCTTAGGCGCAATCAAAGCCGATAAAATTCCTGCTATCGTCAGCAATCCCATCGTCGGCCAAAAATAGGCCATGTAGCGCAGCCGGCCGATTCTCCCTTGCGCCGATAGACCAAAAACAGAAGCCTCGGCATAGACAGGCGGATATACGTCATCATCACGTTCGACTTCCGTCGCCCTCCCGCCAGTTGCTCTTGGCGAGATTTCCTGAGGCGGCGTGCTTGCGCCTACTGCCTGCACCGCGCTTTTTCCTGAAGGGTGCGTTACTTGTTCAGCTTCTTCACCCGGTTTTGACCAGGCAGTAGCAAGCGCTAACCCTTGATGTGCCTGAGGCGTTTGCGTCGAGGCAGGTGTGATCGGCGAAGAAAGCGGCGCATTAACTTTGTCGGCAGGAGGAGTAGAAGCAGACGGCGTATTGATTAGATCGGTCCGCGCGACCGCACCTACTTTGCGAAAAGCCGCCAAATAGCGGTCAACGTCACCGAGGGAGGCATTTCGCTTGATTAACGTCTCACGCCCGATCAAGAGCGACGCCGCTTTTCGTTCATCCGTCTTAAGTAAGCGAGCAAGAGCGGGAACAACATCCTCTTTTAGAAAGCCGGGCAATATTTCGCCCGTAAGAAAAATGGATGCGTTTTCAGACATACGATATATCCCCCAGGAACAGAGAAATTCCTTTTATTGTTTGTTTTCTTTGCCGTATTGCCAGGCAATCATGCCATGCGGATATTGCACAATCAACCTCCTATAGAAAGGATGTTCAATGGCAATCCGTAGCCGCTCATTCAATTTTCAATCCTGCCAAACCGGTTTGCGAAATGCCTTCACCAGAAAATCAATGAGGTATCGCAGCCTCAAGGGCAATTGCTTTCTTGACGAGTAGACGGCGTAAATATCGATTTCGACAGTGCGATAAGCCGACAAGATTTGCTTCAAACTTCCAGACCGCAAATCCTCATACACTAAAAAATCGGGCTGCATGATGATGCCCTGGTGTTGCAAGGCAGCCGCTCGACAAGTATCGCCGCTATTGGCATGTAGCCTGGGGCGCGTCTTTACGGAGACTGCTCCTTCGGGACCGACGAATTCCCATTCATCGCGCGACGACCAGTAAGAATAAGAAATAATGTTATGGCTTGCGAGATCCGGAGGATGTTTCGGCGTGCCGTGCCGCTTCAAATAGCCCGGTGAAGCGCACAAGACCATACGCGTCGATGCCAGTTTGCGGGCAATCAGATTTTGCTGCGGCGAACGGGAAATGCGTATGGCCACATCGAATCCATCTTCGACCAGATCCACCGTTCGATCGGATAAGGAAACGTCGAACGTGACTTTCGGATGCAGCCTGAGAAACTCGCCCCAGAGCGGCGCCAAATGCAGTATGCCGAAAGTCACCGGCGCGCTGATCCGCAATAGGCCGGCCGCTTCGCCCGTTCTTGAGCTCAGCTCGGATTCCGCTTCGTCCAGGGCATTGAGCAAATCCGTGCAGCGCAGATAAAAAGCTTGGCCTTCATCCGTCATCGACAGTTTGCGGGTAGTCCGGTTCAGCAAGCGCGCGCCGAGCCGCTGCTCCAGCTCCGCAACATGGCGCGACACCGCGGCCTTTGACGTATCCAGCGATTCTGCCGCGCGCACGAAACTCCCGCTATCGACGACCGCAACAAACGATTGCATCTCCTGAAATTTATCCATTGTCTCGAAATTTGAAACAAATAATCATAATTTTTAATATTTATCTTATTTTTTAAAATAAGTAAAGTAACTCCATTGGCTGTTTGATGTCGCAGCCTGTTTAAGAAACATTCGATACGAAAGGAAATATCATGAAAATCACAGTCGTCGGCGCAGGCAACATGGGCAAAGGCTTGGTGAAACAATTGTCCAAAGCAGGTCATCAAATCACGGTGACCGCCCGCAATCTCGATAATGCAAGGGCATTGGCACGCGAGTTCGACAACGTAACGGCGGCGCCTGTCGATCAAGCCCGAGGTTCTTCTGATGTCGTCATCGTTGCGACGGGCTATGCGGATGCGATCGCTGCATTGAAGTCTCTCGGCGATCTCGCGGGCAAAGTCGTCATCGACATTACCAATCCGCTGACTGCCGATTACATGGGCCTGACGATAGGCCATGACACCTCGGCCGCCGAAGAAATTGCCAAGGCGCTGCCCGGCGCGCAAGTGGTGAAAGCGTTTAATACGGTATTCGCTCAAGTATTGGCGGAAGGTCCTGAGCTAAACGGCAAACGTGTTCCTGTGTTTTACGCAACCGATAGCGAACGCGCACGGGAAACAGTGCATGTATTAATTCATAGCATCGGCTTTGCGCCGATCAATGCCGGCTCTTTGAAAAACGCGCGCTATCTTGAGTCGGTCGCCGGTTTGAATATTTATTTCGGTTACGGCGCCGGTCATGGCACAAGCATTGCACCGGCATGGATCGGCTTGTCTTAAACGAGAGCAAAAAAATCGGGCTCGAACAATAATATTGTTCGAGTCCGATTTGGAGAAACATGATGAACCGCCTACCCACTTTATTCGTTTCCCACGGCTCGCCCATGCTGGCGATTGAAGACAGTCCTGCCCGCCAATTTCTTTTGGAAGTGGGCAAGACGCTGCCACGTCCTAAAGCGATTCTCGTTGCATCGGCGCACTGGGAATCCATCGGCGGGCCGGCTGTCACGCTGGCGGAGCGGCCGGAAACGATCCATGACTTTGGCGGTTTTCCGCAGGCTTTATATGACATTCGATATGCAGCCAGCGGCGCGCCGGAAATGGCAGCTCACGCCGCCACCCTGCTTGAGCAAAATGGCTTTGCGATGAAACGCAGCGTATCGCGCGGATTGGATCACGGCGCATGGGTGCCGCTGCGGCTGATGTATCCGGATGCGGATATTCCCGTCGCACAGGTGTCGGTCCTGCGCGGCGCCTCCCCTGCCGATCACGAAAGAATGGGACGAGCCTTGTCGGGCTTGCGCGACGACGGTGTGCTGATCATCGGTTCCGGTTCGCTCACGCACAACCTATATGAATTGCGCGGACACGATATCAATGCCGAAGTGCCCGCGTGGGTGAGCGATTTCGATATGTGGATGAAAGACCGATTGGAGAAGAATGAGCGCGATGCGCTGCTGCATTACCGCGCGCAGGCACCATCCGCCGTACGCAACCATCCGACGGAAGAACATTTATCGCCGCTGTTCGTAGCGATGGGCGCGGCCGGCGAGACGGCAAAGGCGCGAAGGCTGCACAGCAGTTACGAATTTGGGGTGCTGGCGATGGACATGTATGCCTTCGGCTAGCTTGAAAAGCCGCATCCTCTTGTAATCAACTTTAATGGAAGTTCTCGACTCGGACTTAGCCATCCCATCAATTCAACTGGACGGTCTACTACGCCATGAGGAGGCGGGTCAGCGCTGAAACGTCGGCCGCCTCGTCCAACGTAAATATCGCCTCCCAAATTGCTTTCGCGCGATCAGCGGAAACGCAATCCGACGCCAGGGACAGAAACTTCTCCTTGAGTTCGGCGTCCGAAACGGGATGTTCGGGCTCGCCTTTGGGCAGGTCCCGGCGCGCTGTCAGTACCCGGCCATCCTTCAGCGTGACTTCGATGATGCTGGGCCATTTTTCGTTATACAGCGCCTCCAGCTCCACGTCAGCGGATACTTCCACCATAGATGCGAGATGCAGGAGTGACGCGTCCCCGATCAGATCCATCGCGTATTGCGCACGTTCATTGCGGCCTAGGGCGAGCGCCACCGCGATCGTATAGGGCGCGCTGTACTTCGCTGCCTGCACAGACTGTGGTCTGGTGTCGGATCCGCGGCTGCCGACTATGAAGGTCCGATGCCTGATGCGTTCCACCTGTTCCGGTCTCAGTCCATGTAATTCTTTCAGTTCCATCACTGCGTCGATGGCGGTGTGATGCTGGCGGCAACAAGCATAAGGCTTGATCCCGGTGCGGAGTATTTCAAAAGACTGCCCCAAACCCCGGAAGAGACGGTCCATATCGAAGCGTTGCGACACGGTCCTGCAGAACCCATACTCCCCTTCCAGGGCTGAGCCGGGTCCGCCGAATCCGCGTGCCGCAAGCTCTGCGGCGTGCAGTCCGGAGTGATTCGCCCATCCCATGATCGTGTCCTTGGATGGCGCGCCGAGCCGGAAGGACTCGAAAGGCGCCAGCGGTCCGATGTAGGAAGCCGCCCCCAGCGCCCCGGCAGTCGCCTCCGCATCAAGGCCGAGCAGCTTTGCCGCAGCGGCGGCCGCGCCAAAAACGCCTTGCGTTCCTGGCGGCAGAAAAGTTCGGTCGACAAAGATGGAAGGACTGACTGCCAGCCCAACCCGGATTTGCGCCTCATAACCCAAGACCACGGACGCCAAGAGATCCCTGCCGGAGAGCCCGCGTGCTTCGGCCAGCGCGAGCGCGGCAGGAATCGTGGTCACGCCGGGATGCGTATTCGATGTCCTGTGAACATCATCCAACTCAAGGTGGAATGTCATGGTACCGTTGGCCAGCGCCGCATACGCGGGCGAACTGCGCTGGCCTGAGCCCCAGATAACGCAGTCGCCGGACTTGCCCATACCGGTCGCAAACTCGGTGATGCGTGTCCCGATGGATGTTCTTGAACCGGCGAGGCCGGCACCGACAACGTCCGCTATCCTGCGCTTTGCTTCCCACACCACTTCTGATGGCAAGTCCTCGAATCTCGTGCGAACGATGAGCTCTGCGAGTGCCGTGGTCGCTGTTTGCATGGTTTTCCTGGCTGATCTTTTATGCCGTCAACGCCGCTGCCTTTACCGGCCGCGGCCCGAACAGCGCCGAACCAACCCGGATCATGGTGCTGCCTTCGGCAATCGCGGCTTCCAGATCGCCGGACATGCCCATTGATAGGGTGTCGACTGTTGCATGCTGAGCGCGCAGTTGTTCATAAACTTCGCGTGCCTCGGCAAACCAGCGCCGTTGTTCGGTCGGGTCGTCGCTGGCCGGTGGGATGGTCATCAAGCCGCGCAAGCGAAGGCGGGGAAATTTTGCGATTGCCGCTGCGACTTCTAAAATCTCGTCAGCGCCGATGCCGCTCTTGTTGTCTTCGCCGCCGACATGCAGCTGGATGCAGACGTTCAGCGGCGGCAGTGCGGATGGCCGTTGATTGTTCAGACGCTCGGCCAGTTTCAGTGAGTCGATTGTGTGGCACCAGGCAAAGTGCTCGGCGACCAGCTTGCTCTTGTTGCTTTGCACCGGACCGATACAATGCCATTCGATGTCGGCCGGCAGCAGCGGCTGCTTTTCCACCGCTTCCTGAATATAGTTCTCGCCGAAGGCACGCAGACCGGCGGCGTAGGCAGTCTGGATCACATCGGGCGCTTGCGTCTTGCTGACCGCGAGCAAAAGAACCGATGCCGGATCGCGGCCGGCTGTGCGTGCTGCTTCTCTTAGCCTCTGCTGCGTTGCTGTCAGGCGGGATGCCATTGAGGTAGTCATGTGTAATGTCTCCTGAGTTTCAGTTCAATACAGGGGCCGTCGCGTGCTCATCAGCAGTCGACCACACCCATCGCGGTGCAGAAGATGAGGTTCGGACGCGACAGGATGATCTCCGGGTGCCATTCTCGATTGCGGAAGCGGTACGCCTTGATCTGCCCCTTGCCGTCATCCGACGCAATCACCGCGAGCCGGCCGTCACCGTCCAGGTCGGCGAGGATCAACGAACGAAATCCCAGCGGCTCGCTGGTGTCGATAATTGCGCGCGTCCATGCGGCATTGGCCTTGTCGTACTTGTAGGCGTAGAGATAGGTTTTGCCGTGTTCGCCGAACGCGAGCGATCGCGTGCCGACCACCAACTCGTTTTCGCCGTCGCCGTCGATATCGCCGATCGCCATGCTGCGGCACATGATCGATTTCTCCAGCACGCCGATGGTCTCGCCCGTGACGGTTCCATTGGACCCAAGCGTGTACATGCGGAGCAACGGTTCGGGATCGATGCGCTGACGTTCGCGGTCATGCACGCCGAGGGAGCAGGAAACGACGCGCTTGGCACCGGCCAGCTCGCCGACGCGCAGCACACGGCTGTGGGTCATTCCGCCGTGATCCTCGATTGCCGTTCGCTCCCAGCGCCCGCTCATGTTGTCATCTATACGGTGGTGACGGAAGATGTAACCGGGCATCGAATCCCATTCGATGTCGGGCGTTTTATCCCACTTCGGCCGCGTATTGCTGCGCGCCGCGGTGGTAAAGACATCGTGCCCCGCGCCGATGTCGCCGATGGCCACTTCGCGCACGTTCGTTCCCGCGCCCTGCTGCTTGGCGTCGATGAGCTCGGCGCTATAGTGCGCGAAGTGCGACGGGTGCGAGGCAGCACGATCGAGAAGCACGGTGACGCCATCGGGGCGGGTTCCGATGACGATTTCGTCGCAACCGTCTCGGTCGAGGTCGCCGAGCGCCATGCTACGGATGAAGTCCACCGACTCCAACTCGTGGCAGACCGGTTCGGGCTGCCACGACTCGCCGTTGAAGCGATAGGCCATGACGTAGCAAGCGCCGCCGGTCGGCGTCACGGCGAACACGATCTCTTGACGCCCGTCGCCATCGATGTCGCCGACGCCGGTGGTGATGAACGCACCGTACTCCATCGCCTCTGCAGCGCCGGGGTAGCGCAGGTCGAGGCGCTCTGCCTTCCAGCCGGCATGCGGATCGAGCACCAGCGCCTCGAGTCGCGTTTGCTCGGGTCGGTTCAAGCGGGTGATCGTATCGTTCCAGCGCGGTTTTCCCAGAGGGCGTTCCACGAGATCGAGCATAGCGATGATGAGTTTGCGTGACATCGCCATCGATTACAGAACGTAGGGGATCCAGCGATACCGCACCTTACGCATGTAGGCGACGTAATCAGTGTCCTTCTTCAGGAACTCTTCCTCTGCCAGGCTCTTGAGCATGAAGAGCGCGAATACCGTCGTGGTCATTACCAGGTTCACGATAGAAAAACACTGCAGATTGAGACTCACATACGTAAGGAACACCACCGTGTAAATCGGATGCCGGATGAAAGCGTAGGGACCGGTCGTCACCAGGTTGCGTTGCGCCGGCACGATGCTCACGTTGCGGCCGAGCGTTACTCGGCTGGTGACGCTAAGCACCAAGGCGCAGGCGGCGATTGCGTTCGATATCCAAAGCGAAACGAGCGGAGTCCCGGTCTCGGCGAAGAATGCAGGGCCGAAGGTGCCATACGTCGAGAAGAACGAGACCAGCCAGAAACGCCAGTCGTTCGTGACCCGGCGCGGAGGCCGCCGGGTCACCATCCCCGCGATAAAGAAAAAGTTGTTGATCTGCGCGACCAGGATAGGAAACGCGAATTCCACGTGACCGAACCTCCAGTAGAACAGATAGGCCCAGGGAACGACGGCGATGATCGCTAGGATCCGGTCCAAGGGAAAAATATCGCGGAACGTGGTTCCGTTAGTGTTAGTAGAAGCAGTCATAGAAAATCATTCCAATCAGATTTCGATTCTTCCCCCCGGGGTGCGCCCGTCGGCGCCCAGGATGTAGGCCGTATTCTCGGCTCCTTCCAGAGAAAAATGGCTGATCCGTTTGCGTCCCTCGGCATCGATGATTGCGTCGACGCGGCCAAAAATTTTACCGACCAGGTCTTTCATCGCCGGCGGGCAGGAATTGAGGGCGATATCATGCACCGACCATTCGCGCGGGAAAGAAACACCGCGATAGCGACGCGCGTTGACGTCGATCAGCCACAGCGTGCTGCGGTGAATGTCGACGCAAGCAAACAGCCCATCTTCCACTTCGGAGACGCTCTGCAGGAACTCGGTGAGCGTGGGCGAGCGCACTTCTCCGGGCGCCGTGCGAAGGGAAATGCGCCACTCGACCTGATAGCCGTCATCGAGCAGCAGCAGCTCGCCGCGACGCGTATCGGCGACGTAGTATCCGCCCTCGCTGCGCGGATGCAGCTTGTGCGGGTTGACGAGTCCGGAAGCGATGTCCGTCGTTTTGCCGGTGGCTTTGTCCACGCGGATCGCGGCACCCTGCTGGAACAGGGTCACCAGGACGTTCTCTTCGCGATCATAGAAAGCGCCGTTGATATGCACCGGACAGAAGCGGGTCGGGATGCCGAGCTCGTACTGCGAGGGATCGTCCACGAGGACGACCTTGTGGCCCTGGACGATCAGTTCCTCGGCCCTCTCGCGAGTGCGGACGTAATACTCGCCCAGACGCGATTGATCGAGGCCGTTGTCCCAGGCAAACCACTCCCAGCAAGTTTTCCCGCTGGCGACGTCGAACTCGAAGACCGCATCGAAGCCGGATGACGAAACCAGCAGCCGACGACCGTCTTTCGAGAACTGCACACTATGCGCCTGGCGCAGCCAGGGGTGGGTGAAGGAACGCTTCACGCCGCTGCTCATATTGACGATCTCGACGTAGTTGCCGCCGCACAGGGCCATCAAGTTATCGAAGACGTCGATGCAATACGGTTCCAGCGAGGAGAAGCTCCACTCGGCGTCAGCGAGGTCCCACGTGAACCGGTCGTGCGCCAGGGAATAAGCCGCCACCAAGCCGTAGTAAAAGGGACGCACTTTCTCCCTTCCATGAATCTCAGGGTTCTGCTTGGCGCGTTGCGCCTCCTGCCGGATGTTTTTATCGACCTGAAAGCAATTCTTCACCGTGGCGATGATCCGCAGATCCCGGCCCAGGTGGAAGTCATGCCGAAAGTCGGAAAGCTCCTCGACGATCGATTCGACGCTGGGATTGGAGACCGGTTGAAGCGAGCTGTGCATGGTAATGCCCTTTCCTTGTGAGCTTGTTCTTATGATTGCTTGTGGTGATCAGCACTCGATCATGTGCATCGCATTGACGAAGAGGAAGTTCGGACGCGACAGGATGACCTCGGACTGCCATGCGCCATCGCGGAATCGGTAGGCCTTGATCTCGCCCTTGCCGTCATCCGAAGCGATGATCGCCAACCGTCCGTCGCCGTCGAGATCGGCCAAGGTCACGCAGTGAAAGCCCAGCGGCTCGCTGGTATCGAGCGTCTGCCGCGTCCACGCGCCGGCAGCGGCGTCGTATTTGAAGACGTAAAGGAAAGTTTCGCCGTAGTCAGAGAAGCCGAGCGAGCGCGTGCCGAGCACCAGCTCGTTTTCGCCGTCGCCGTCGATATCGCCGATGACCAGGCTGCGCGACTTGATCGCCCGCTCGAGCACACCGATGGTCTCGTGCTTCACGCTGCCATCGGCATTGAGCGTATGCATTTGCAGTACCGGCTCGGGAGCTATGCGCTGATTTTCGCGGTCATGCACGCCGACTGCGCACGACACTGCCTGCTGGACGCCGCGGACCTTACCGATGCGCAGCATGCGCGTGTGCGTCTGCCCGTCGTGATCCTCGATTACCGATCGCTCCCAGTGCCCGCGGCTCTTGCGATAGCGGAAGATGAATCCCGGCACGCGGTCCCATTTCACCGGCTCGTTGGCGCGCGCCGAGGCGGCGAAGATATCGAGCTGACCGGTGTTGCCAATGTCGCCGATGGCGACCTCGCGGATGTTCGAGTTGTTGGCGCCTTGCTGCTGCGTGTCGACGAGCTCGGCAGTATAGCCAGAAGGCCCGCGATCGAAGAGCACGATGGCGCCGTCGGGGCGGCTGCCGATCACGATCTCGTCGCAACCGTCGCCATCAAGGTCGCCGAGCGCAACGCTGCGAATAAACTCCGCCGATTTGAAGTCGCGATAGATCGGTTCGGCCTGCCAGGTCCCGCCGTCGCAGCGGTAGGCCAGCAGGTAGGACGGTGCTTTGGTTGGTGTCACCGCGAACACGATCTCGGGACGGCCGTCGCCGTCGATGTCGCCAATCTCGGAGACGACGAACTCGCCGTTTTCGATCGGCTCGGCGGTGCCGGGATAGCGCAGGTCGAGACGTTCTTGCGACCAGCCATTGTCCGGATCGAGCACCAGCGCTTCGAGTAGCTTTTGCTCGGGGCGGTTAGAGCGAGTGACCGCTTGGCTCCAACCGGGCTGGCCCAAGGGGCGCTCCACAAGGTCGAGCATAGAAATAATCAGTCGGCGTCCCATTGTCCTCCACACATTGATGAATGCTAAAGATTGTCAAAGGAGAGGATTGTTGCGATTTATGAATTCGCGACCTTTGCGATTTCTCAATGAAATTGGCGGCGGTTTTGTAGTGCGTCGCAGCACAAATTTGCCGGAGTCAGTGAGTGAAAAACCGCGCGGCAGAAGCGTACGCGCACCATGCAATTCAACGTGGCGACGCACAAAGTAAAACTACGGTATACCCATTAGCGCCTAAGCGACCGCGACGGCGCCGCGCTGCGCCAGCATCCGCAACAGCAATTCCGCGGCCTGCCCCAAGTCCACCGTCCGGGTATCAATCGCCAGGTCGGGCGCCTCGGGTTTCTCGTAAGCCGAGGAAATGCCGGTGAATTCAGGAATCTCACCTGCGCGTGCGCGGCGGTACAAACCTTTGATGTCGCGTTGTTCGCAGACCGCGAGTTCGGTAGCCACGTGCACTTCGAGGAAGCGGTCGGCGCCGATGATACGGCGCGCCGTCTCGCGGCAGCTGCGATAAGGCGAGATCAGGGCGACGATGACGATCAAGCCGGCATCGTTGAACATGGCGGCGATTTGCGCGGCGCGCCGGATGTTTTCGCGGCGAGCGTCCTCCGAAAAGCCGAGATCGCCGTTCACGCCTTGGCGCAGGCAGTCGCCGTCAAGCACGTAAGGCAGGCGGCCGAGCGCCAGCAGGCGCGCTTCCAGCGCCGCGGCAATGGTGGACTTGCCGGCGCCCGATAGACCGGTCAACCAAACGGTCATCGGCCGCTGGCATAGAATTTCGGCGCGCCGCTCCATGTGCGGCTGGCGCGGCGGGGCAAGGGTATTGGCGGAATGCAGAAATGGCGACCGAACACGTTGCGAATTCCCGCTCGCAGGCAGCTCATCCACGAAATCGCCGCACTGTGTTTTCGTCGCAGCCATAAGTCCTCTTCGCATCGGTCGACTAGTCGGGCCACCGCTGTCGAAAATTGTTAAACCGGCGCATTGTTGCGATTTCTGTATCCGGCATGCTTGAGATTTATCAATGATCTTGCGGGGACATTTCTAATGCATCGCAACAGAAGGTCTGAAGAAAATCGACAGAAAAAAGCGGCCCGTCAGACAGCCTCTCGGCATTCGAATGGACACGCGGCGGCGCAACAAACACATGGGGCTAGTAGATTTACCGTACCCTTATGTTTACGATGGCGCTTGGGTCTACGCGAACAAGCAACCGACTCCAATAGCGTGCGGGAACCAGCATCAAGGAAGCCAGCAGGTTTGCTAGATCGAGGTTCGATAGGTGGGTGGCGAAGCGACGCGAATTCGGCCACTCCATGCAGCGCGCCGAATACTCGCCGACAAATCGCCGAGCGGCGATTCCAAGTAAGGGCAAGTCCGGAGACGATGCGACCCCAATATCGCGAATCACGCCGGCCAAGGAAAACCAGGTCTTACGGAATAGCAGCAGGTCTTGCGGAAAAGTGCACGATGTCCGCATCGCAATATCGTCCAGCAAGCGGAGCAGCCAATTAAAACCCGGCAACTCGCCGCGCCAAATTTCGCGATCAAGCGCATGCTCGACAGCCGCTGCCAACTCGCGGTTGTCCGCCGCTACGATCCCCATGTCGGCAACCGCACGGCCTATTTTTTGCGCATCCAGCGTCAGGCCGCCGAGCGCTATCGCGACGATCGCTTCGCGATGCCGCTTCGGCACCTGTGTGACGAGACTCCAGTCGAGCACTGCGATGCGCCCGTCGTCGGTCAGAAAAATATTGCCGCCATGCAGATCTGCATGCACGAATGCATCTTCCTCGGCGCTCCAGAAAGCTTGACCCAGCAGGATTTCGACCAGGCTGCTTGCCAGGATGCGATGCTGATTCGGCGCGATGTCGGCATCGGTCAGCCTGGCGCCGAATACGCGCGTCATCGCCGTCACTCGCCGCGAGCACCACGGCAACACGCGCGGGATCAACACGCGCGGTTCTTCAGCGTACAAGGCCGCCGCCGTTTGCAAATGCCGTTGCTCCTCTTTGAGATGAACTTCGTTGACGAGCAACTGGCAGATGTCATCCAATGTGCCACGGTAGTTAATTGCCGGCAAGCCCAGCTTCGCACCGCGCGCGTCCAGGAACGCTGCCAGATCAGTCCAGATGGCGATTTCCTCGGCAAGATGCTGCTCGATATTCGGCTTCAGCACCTTGAATACGCCATGTTGTCGGCTACCAGATTCTATCCAGGTAAAGGGCAACACCACGGCGACGCTGCCTTCAGCGAGTGCTTCTTCGCCCAGCGTCAGGCCCGCCGGAAATTGCGGCACCTCTTCTTGCAGAACCTGGCTTATTTCGGCAAGAGGCGTGGTGGGCGGCAAGGTCTCAAGAGTTTGCAGTTGCTCCCGCAGCGCCTCCGACAAAGAGCGATGACGCGCCAGCACTTGCCCTAGCTTGTGCAAAGTGGGGCATTGCGCCAACAGGCTGACCAGACGCATCGCTGCGTCGGCATGTTCCGGCAATGCCGCTTGTGCCGCCGCAATTGAGATCAGACGCCGCGGAGACAATCGCTGCAAGAAGAAGGCGATCCCTTCCACTACCAGAGGCCGCCATTGCCCCAGCGTAGCCGGCACGATCTCATCGACGAGACCATCAAGAAATCCGATATCGAGTATGCCGGCATCGCGGCTAGGGTTCATGCTCGTCATTTCACGTGTCCTCGTGGGAATCGAAATCGGTTGGCCTGACGATCACTTGCGAAAACAGAATTATTTCTGCGCAGGATTTATATTTTCGGATTTACGCAAATAAGCTTAGCTTGATTCGGCGTTTGAGCGTATAGTGGCCCCTGCACTTCCATCAAGCCGTAGTTTTTGCTGGTTTCTCTCCCGTCTTGCTCTTCCCTAGAGTCATTCCTGTTTGAACCTCTTTTGTTACATCTCTTGGTCGCGAGTGCGCTTCGGGCACAGCCCTTATTTATTTACAAGGAAATGACATGAGTATGCAAACCGGTACGGTGAAATGGTTCAACGACGCTAAAGGTTTTGGTTTTATTACGCCGGACGGCGGTGGACAAGATTTGTTCGCCCACTTCCAAGATATCCAATCTTCCGGCTTCAAAAGCCTGAAAGAAAATCAACGTGTTTCGTTTGAGCGCGGTCAAAGCGCCAAGGGCGAAAAAGCAACCAATATTCGTATTGTCTAAACGAATCCGTTGATCGCTTAGTTTTCGAATTCCGCAGCCGGGGCCACCGCGTAGATAACACGGGGTTCCGGTGAGTCGGATGATAATTAAAATCCAGCACTAAAATGCAGTACTAATTCGGCGGTGCGCCGCCCGGCCAGATTTTCAATAGGGCATCGGCAAACGCGCCGTTTCCTTGCGTCTCACGCATTCTCATCAAATCGTTCCAAGCGTCCAGGCCGATATCTTTGATGGCTCGCCTTGCGAAATCGCGCTCTTGCTGTGACCATTCATCTTGAATGGGAAAGTATCCTCTTTCAGTATCCATTCGCTTGCTCCAGATATTTTTAGCTTGAACGCCTGTCTTTATTAATGACGATAGCGTTGAAACCCCGTCGGTGCAGGACCGCGCTTCTCGATATGACGGAAAGTAATGCGGCCTTTGCTCAAATCGTACGGCGATATTTCCAAGGAGACTTTGTCTCCCATAAGAATGCGGATGCGGTTTTGCTTCATCTTTCCTGAAGCATAGGCGATCAACACATGTCCGTTATCCAAACACACGCGAAAGCGGGAATCAGGAAGCACCTCGGATATCACGCCATTCATTTCAATCAAATCTTGTTTAGACATGGTTTTCCCATAGAAGAGCGGTGTCGGAGAAAACTCTGGACCGCGAGTACGCTGGACAGCCGAATTAATTGAAACGACTGGAAAATATGGTGCCCTGCATGCAGGGTAAAACAAAGTTGCAGCCGTTAACCGGCTCGCCTAGTTACCGGAAGCCTACGAATGCGCCTATACAGTGCGCTTTGGCCAAGGCGAGAACGCCAGCAGCACGAATGTATCCTGAGCAATCGTGCGATATTGATCGGCTTGAAACGAGGAGGAATGTCTCAAGAGGCGAGTGAGCGCTTAATTATACAGAGGAAGTCGCCATGGCGTAAGTCATTCTTGCCTGAACTTGGTCAAATACCTTTATAGATTTAAATAGCGTGAATACATCAACCATCGAGTAATACTTCCCTTAATCAAAAAATGCATTTCGATAATGGAGCATGACATGACTCAGAACGAAGCCCTGCTGCTGATTGGAGAAGAAGCCGAGAAACTCGAAAGATCGCATGTGAGACAAAATGACTTAATCTTTTCCATCGCGCGCATCGTTTCAAGCGCCACGGAAACGCTTTCTCAAGAAAGCATCGAGGCATTAATACTGATAGGCGCATTTTTATATAAAGGCCACCTAAGCCAAATCAGAGCGCGCGCCGATATCGCCCAAACGATGACGGATTCTATGGAGGGAAAAATGCAATCCCGATAAAAATATCAAGACTCTTCCTTTCCCATCTGCACGTTGGATTTGAATCAATCCGGCGCTTCCCATCGGCAGCTGTTGATTTGAATCAAGCCGAATTTGAGCGGCCTTTATACCGTAAGAAAAATAATTTTCCACAAGAGCAGCATGCGAAAACTGACATCCGCATCCGTCTTTAAAGGCCTGTCGCCCGACGAAGTCGCCATAAGGCGCCGTGAAGATGGGCCGAATGCCTTGCCGGAAAACAAACATCGCCTATTGACTGTATTGCTGGAAGCGATCCAGGAGCCGATGTTTTTACTCTTAATTGCGGCTGCAACCCTATATCTTGTACTAGGCGATTTGCATGAAGGATTGCTCCTGCTATTTATGGTGTGCGTGACAGTCGGGTTAACGCTATACCAGGAAGGAAAAACCGAGCGTGCGCTGGGTGCGTTGCGCGAATTGAGCAGCCCGCGTGCCCTAGTGGTGCGCGACGGGCAAGCGGTTCGCATTCCGGGGCATGAAGTGGTTCGAGACGACTTACTCGTTTTATCGGAAGGCGATCGAATCGCAGCCGATGCCGTACTGATCGAAGCGAGTAATCTCCTAGTCGATGAATCGCTGCTTACCGGCGAAGCGTGGACGGTGAAAAAAAGGTAATCTCCTAGTCGATGAATCGCTGCTTACCGGCGAAGCGTGGACGGTGAAAAAAAGGATCGGCGCAGAAGCGAATAAAGAGGCGACGCCAGGCGGTGAAGATTTGCCTTTTGTCTGGGCAGGAACCTTGGTAGTGCAAGGCGAAGGCATCGCCCGTGTAACGGCAACGGGAATCAGGAGTGAAATCGGGAAGATAGGAAGCGCTCTTCAAAAACTGGAAACCGAACGCTCTCCTTTGCAGCGCGAAACGGCACGGCTCGTCAAATTGCTGGCGATAACAGGTGTCATGTTCAGCTTGCTCATCGCGGGCGTGTATGGGGTTATGCATGGCGACTGGTTGCAGGCGATACTGATCGGCATTGCGCTGTCGATGTCTTTGCTGCCGGAAGAATTTCCTGTCATCCTGGCAGTATTTCCCGCCATCGGCGCTTGGCGTATGTCGCGTGCCCAGGTCCTGACGCGACGGCTCGCCGCAATTGAAACCTTGGGCTCGATCTCTGTGCTTTGCACGGACAAGACCGGCACGCTCACCGAAAACCGGATGAAAGTCGTGCACATGCATGCTGCCGGCGTCGACCTTCGGCTTGACGAAAAAATTGACATCGTGCCGCCGCCCCAATTTGTTGAGCTGGCGGAATTCGCGGCGCTCGCCAGCAAACCGCATGCATTTGACCCGATGGAAAAAGCCTTTCATCAGCTGGCGGAGCAATTCCAACGCGGCGTCGGCGCGCGCACGGCTCAAGAGCCGCAACATGAATATCCTTTGTCGCCGCAGTTGCGGGCAATGACCCATGTATGGGAGGAAGAGAAAGAGGGCCGGAGAATCGCCGCGGCCAAGGGAGCGCCTGAAGCGATAGCCGATTTGTGCCGGCTGAGCGAATCCGAGCGCCGCACGCTGAAGGTGCATCTCGATAAATTGGCGGCCCAAGGCCTGCGCGTGCTGGCTGTCGCTCGCGCCGAATATGCCGGCGCGGATCTACCGGAAAGCCAGCGCGAATTCGACTTTCGTTTCTTAGGCTTGCTCGGTTTAGCCGATCCTTTACGAGCAGAGATTCCGGACGCGATGCGTCAATGCAGCGAAGCGGGTATACGCGTGCTGATGATCACCGGGGATTATCCCGGCACCGCTGCAGGCATCGCGCAACAGGCTGGATTCACCAATATTCAGGTGCTCAATGGAGATGAATTGGATACGCTCAATGAAGCGCAACTCCGCAGCCGGCTTCGAGAAGTCAGCATATGCGCCCGTATCACGCCCACTCAAAAACTGCGCGTCGTGGAAGCGTTGAAGGCCAACGGCGACATCGTCGCCATGACAGGCGACGGCGTCAATGACGCGCCGGCCTTGAAAGCTGCTCACGTCGGTATAGCCATGGGCGGCCGCGGAACCGATGTCGCGAGAGAAGCGGCCTCCATCGTCTTATTGGACGACAATTTCGCTTCCATCGTACGAGGAATCCGTCTAGGCCGCCGGATTTTCGCCAATATGCAAAATGCCATGTCTTATGTGCTTGCCATGCACGTGCCTATCGCAGGCATGGCGCTGCTGCCCGTGATTTTCGGCTGGCCCATCCTGCTGCTTCCATTGCATATCGCTTTTCTTGAGCTGATCATCGACCCTGCCTGTTCACTCGCATTCGAAAACGAGGAAGCGGACTCGGACGCAATGCGCCGGCCGCCGCGTGATCCGCAAGCTCCTTTGCTGAATCGCGGCATGTTTACGCAAGCTTTCCTGCATGGGGGCGTGCTCATGCTGCTGGTGGCTTTAACTTACTTCTGGAGCCTGCACAGCGTCCCGGAACAGCAGGCACGCACGCTTGCATTTTCGGTACTGATTGTCGGCAACCTGGTGTTGATTTTTTCGAGCCTGTCACGCCGTCGCAGTGCGTTCCAGGCACTCTACTCATCCAACAAGCTTCCGTTAATTGTCGCGTGCATAGCGATAGCGGTTCTATTACTCACCATCTACCTTCCGCCGCTTGCATCGGCATTCCGGTTCTCGCCTCTTTCGACCGCCGATTTATGCGTCGCATTCGGTATCGGCCTTTCCAGCGTCCTAGGATACGAACTGATTAAACTCGCTCGCCGAAAATAAAAATCGCGATTTTTGAGTTTTTGACTCAAATCAAGCAAATTCCATATTTGAAATCTAGACTTTGACTTTCAAAGCGGCAATGTCGACTTGCAAGCGCCGCTATCTTAAAACCAGCATCTTCAGCGTCTTGACGAAAAAGGGGGATTGATGTCAGCTTCGGCGCAAAGCGGAACCAAGCGCATTTGCCGGAGCATGGGCGCGGCGGTATTGGCTCTTGCCCTAAGCGGATGCACCTCCTTGCTACCGAAGGCCGAGCAAGATTATGAAACGCCCTGGCAGGGATACGCAGAAGCGGAAGCCATGTTTGAAAAAATCGTTCCCGGCGCAACGAAAATTGCCGATCTTCAGGTATTGGGTATCGATCCCAAGCGCACACCGAACATTACGCTGCTCGCCCATCCCGATGTGCTGCGCCGATTGACCGGGTCTTCATCGATCGACACGCAGATCTTCAATCCGCGTCTGCGTGAATGCATAGAAGATCACGAGCGCTGCTTCGCTTACGAAATCGAGCAAAAGCAAATTATTCGAAAACGGTACGGCAATTTTTGGTTGGATTTTTTGAACTTTGACCGGAAGACCGATATCACCGGATGGGAATTCAACGCCGTGATTGTCATTCATGGCGAAACCGTTGCCTACAAAATGTGGAGCGGCAAGCCGAATCTGCATCAGTTCGAGCATGAGCGCAATCCGCTCGGCCCCTTGCAGGGAGTGGGAAGTTCCGTTATCGGCAAATGAGAGAGTGAAAAGCGCCGAGCCTCGGCAAACGAAAAGCTCGGCCCCTTAGGTCAAACAAACATATCGGCTCGTACAAAATACTTGCGCGCATAGGCAAGCAACTGCCCATCGCTTGGATGGTCGACCGTTTCGACGCCCACGACTTTTTCGGAAACGCCGTGGTGATGTTTCAGAAGATATTTAACCAGCGTGAGTTTTTCCAAACCCGGACCGACGATCAAAATCTCATCGGCATCCGCCAATGTCTTTACAACCTCTTCCAGATAAGCGGCCTGCTCAGAAGAACCGTGTTGCGCGCCAACCCCTGCCTTTAAGTGGTGAAAAGAACTTTTGACCAGCTCTGCGGAAGCCTCTTCGCGATTGAAATGAATGATATGTGCCTCGGCTTGATCCAGCCATACAACGACGTGCCCGAATTTCATAGTGCGTTTCCTTTTTATATTGCGTGAATGCGAAGCGATGCAATGCGCTCGTCGAGGCATGATGCATGTGCGGCTATCCTACGGTCCGCACCGTCAATTCAATTGACCTAGGTCAAAAGCCTCCGGTCCATCACATTCGGAAATTGAGAAGCGGCAAATCTTCCGTCGCCATCGAAGGCTAAGGTAAGGTCTTTACCAGGCGCAAAGACCTCCCGATGTACCACAGTGATGCGGGCGTTCAAACCGCTCTCCACGCAGGCGCGCAAAAGAAAGGCGTGCGCGTCGGTGCTACGGTCTATCTGCTGGGGTTGACCAGCCTGCTGACCGACATTTCTTCGGAAATGGTGGCGAGCGTGTTGCCGGTTTATCTGCTGACCGTACTGCGTTTGTCGCCGTTCGAATTCGGATTGATCGACGGCTTATACAACGGCGCCGTTGCCGTCGTGCGGCTGGCAGCCGGTTATTTGTCCGATTTGACGCGCCGGCATAAAGCGATCGCGTTCATCGGCTATTTGCTGTCGGCAATCTCGCGCTGCGGCTTGTTCATCGCCGGCGTGGCGGGATGGGCGTCGACCGCCGCCGTTATTTTGGTCGACCGCATCGGCAAAGGCATACGGACCGCGCCGCGTGACGCCATGATCGCTGCGCAAGCGACGCCCGATACGCTCGGCGCGTCGTTCGGCGTGCATCGCGCGATGGACGCCGTCGGCGCCGTGCTCGGGCCGCTGTTGGCGGCCGGCATTTTGCTGTGGCTGCCGCGGCGCTTTGACATCGTGTTCGCATCGAGCATTTTCTTCGCCGTATTAGGCCTATCGGTGCTCGGATTATTCGTGCGGCATCGGCCGATGCAAGCGCACCCAAGCGCCATTACATTCGGCGCGACTTTGCACGCGCTTAAAGCGCCGCGCTTCATGCTGCTAGCACTCACCGCAACGCTCTTGTCGGTTTTCACCCTCAGCGACAACATGCTCTACATGGGTTTGCAACGCCGTCTCCAATTCGATGCGAGCCTTGTGCCCCTGCTCTTCGTCGGAACCGCATTGGTATTCATGCTTCTTGCCGTTCCCGCCGGCCGCCTCGCCGATCGTTTCGGCCATTTGCGCATCTTCCTGCTGGGTTACGTTTTGCTGGCGCTTGCCTATGGCTTGTTTTCCGTGCTGCCGCCCTTGAATTTCACGCCGATCATTTTTGTCGTTCTGCTGGGCACGTATTACGCTGCGACAGATGGCGTCATGGCCGCGCTTGCCGCCCAACAGCTTCCGGTCGAATTGCGTGCTACGGGCATTGCTTGGGTGACGACGCTCGTCAGCCTCGGCCGCATGGCCTCTTCCATCCTGTTCGGCTGGACCTGGGAAAAATGGGGGCACACTCAAGCGGTGGGCTGGTTTGCCGTCTGCATGATAACGGCCTTAAGTATTACGCTCATGGCGGCGATGAAGATCCAAAAGAGAAGATGAAAATTTTTATTCGCCCAGTGCGCTATCTGCTCGCCGCATTTTTTTTGTGCGGCCTCTTCGACGCCGTTCATGCGGCGCCGTTATCGGACTTGCGCGCATTCAACGGGCAATCGTTTGCCCTGGTGCGCAACACCACCCGCGATGCCCCGAGCCGCATCGACCTGGTGCTGTTCGATCCGATCACCAAGGAGGTCAACAGCCGCCGGCCGACCTCGCTCGCTTGCGATAGAGTGCATCTGGGACGAGAGAGGATTTTTTGTCTCGGCATTCCGAAGAAACCGGGACAAGCCGGGCCGGCGGATTTCACGGTGACCGACTTTTCCCTCCATCCGCTGTTTGCGGGCAACGTGCCGGGCGGCATTACGGTCTCGCGTGCCCGCGTCTCGCCCGATGGCGCTTATGCCGCCGGCACCATGTTCGTTACCGGCCACTCCTACGGCACCGACACCTTTTCGACCGAGGCCATGATCATCGAGCTCAAGCAAAAGAAACTCAGCTTGCCGCCGCTCGAATATTGGGACACAAGACAAGACAATGCGCGCGTTTCCGCACGCGACCTGAATTTGTGGGGAATCACTTTTCACCCCAAAAATCCGGATGAATTTTACGTCACCGCGGCATTCGGCAAAAAAACATACTTGGCAAAAGGACGGATCGGCGCGCGCCGTATCGATATCGTGAAAGCCGGTATCGAATGCCCCTCGTTCTCACCGGACGGCACACGTCTCGCATTCAAGAAAAAAATAGGCGGCGAATGGATGCCGGCAGTGCTTGATTTGGCGAGCATGCGCGAAACGGTATTCAAGGAAAGCCGCAGTATCGACGATCAAATCGAGTGGCTGGATAACCATACCTTGGTTTATGAATTCATTACGCCGGCGCTGTGGGCACCGAAAACAAACTTGATGCAACTGGATATCGACAAGCCGCAGGCGTCGTCGCGGCTGTGGTTGAAGGATGCCGGCTCGCCTGCTTTCGCGCGTTCAATGCAAAATAATTAGATTAGAGCGGTGCTTTAGCGAGAATCTTCACAACGTGCTCAATTGTTTCGGCGCTCCCCATTCTCCCGCCGATCAAATATCACCATGCCTTCTTCGGTGAAGTAAGGCGGAGCAAAAGATGCTGAACCTCGCCGGTCTTTTTCAGAACGAGGAATGATGAACCTCGTGTTTACTTTCACCGGCGCGTCGTCGCACCACTCTTCTATGAACCGCCTTAAGGCATCAGCGTTTTCCATACCATCCCGCTTAGTTTTGAATGCGGTGATTAAACCCTATCTCGGATGAATGAGGTATCCCATATTTATGGGGTTTTGCGCAGTAAATAAAGCGCGCGGATAACGGCTGACAAAATCAGATTGCCGCTCTATGGCTAAGTGCCCATTTGAAGAGCTCCCAAATATCCCATATTCATGGGATTGACATTTTTAACATCCAAGGTACTGTCAGTACTAAAACTACTTATGAGACTTGGGGCAATAGTCCAAACGAGCTTAAGACTGGAATTCAAGATTACTTGCTAATGCACCGTCAGCAATTCACTAAATCGATCGGCCGGCACCGGCTCGCTATAGTAATAGCCCTGCACTTGATCGCAATTCCTGTCGCGCAGAAAGTCCAATTGGTCGACCGTTTCCACTCCCTCTGCAATCACTTCCAATCGCAAGCTATGCGCCATTTGAATGATCGCTTCGATGATGGCGGCGTCGTCGGGGTCGGTGGTGATATCGCGCACGAAGCTTTGGTCGATCTTGATGGTGTCGATCGGCAACCGCTTCAAATAAGACAAGCTTGAATAGCCGGTGCCGAAGTCGTCGATCGATAGGCGTACGCCCATTTCCTTCAAGGTGCGCAGCCAGGTGATCGCCTTTTCTTCGCCATGGATAGAAATGCTTTCCGTGACTTCGAACTCCAAACAATCGTTAGGGAGATCAAGGTCGCGCAATGCATGGATGACTTCATTGAGAAAGCCTTCTTGATGCAGCTGTGCGGGCGAGAGGTTCACTGCAATCGGAATCATGCCCAGGCCTGCCATTTGCCATTCGCGGTTCTGACGGCACACTTCGCGCAACACCCAGCTGCCGATTTCCTTGATCAGCCCGCTTTGTTCAGCCACCGGAATGAATTTACCAGGCGAAACCATGCCGGAAGGATGCTGCCATCGCACTAAGGCTTCGGCGCCGATGATATGCCCGCCATCCAGCGAAATTTTAGGTTGGTAATGCACCACGAATTCATTTTTTTCTATCGCGCGCCGTAAACCGTTTTCCAAGCGAATTCTCTGCGCGACGGATTCCGTCATGGTTTGGGTATAGAACTGAAAATTGTTTCGCCCTGAAATCTTGGCGTGATACATCGCCATGTCGGCATGCCGCGTCAGCGTTTCGGCGTCCCTCCCATTATCCGGATAAACGGCGATGCCGATGCTGCCGCTCACGCGAATGTCGTGGTGAGCGACGCCCTGCATTTCCGCTAGCGCATCCAGCAGCTTGCGCGCCACCTCGGCCGGCGCCATATTGTCGGGAATGTCCGGCATGAGAATGATAAATTCGTCGCCCCCTTGCCGGCATACAGTATCGCTATTGCGTATCACGTCAGAAAAACGCGTACCGATTTCGACCAGCAATTGATCGCCTACATCGTGCCCGAGCGAATCGTTAATGTCCTTAAAATGGTCTATATCAATAAACAGCAAGGCGAGCCGCCTGCTTTCCCGATGTGCTAAAGCAAGCGCATTTTCCAGGCGGTCGTTTAGCAATGCGCGATTGGGCAAGCCGGTCAACACATCATGATTGGCTAAATACGCCATTTCCTTGGCTGTTTTACGTGCTTCGCTGATGTCGTGAAAAACCATTACGGCGCCAAGCAAATTTCCCTCGGCGTCGAGCATAGGTGCGGCCGAGTCTTCGATGGCATACTGAACACCGTCACGACTGATGAGCAAAACATCCGGCGGCAGACGATCGGCCTGCCCATATTCGAGTACGCGGGTAATCGGATTCGGCAAGCGTTCTTTCGTATTTTCATCAATCAGATGGAATACTTGCTCAAGGTCTTTGCCGAGTGCCTCCGCTTCAGTCCAACCCGTCATCCGTTGGGCAACGGGATTGAGGTAGCAGATTTTTTGATGCATACCCACCGTAATGACGGCATCCCCGATCGAACGCAGCGTGACTTGCGCGCGCTCCTTCTCCGTATATAAGTCGTGTTCAATATTTTTTCGCGTCTCGATTTCATTCTGCAGGCGCTCGTTAATTTCCAACAATTCATGCGTTCGCCTCTTCACCCTCTCCTCCAGCGAGGCATTGAGTTGCGCAAGCACGCCCTCTGTGGAAGTCCGTTCGGCAATCTGATGTTGCAGTTGCTTAATCACATCTTCAAGCTGGGCAGTGCTCGGCAGCTTCAGTGCTTTAGGGATAAGCGGCCACAAAAGAATGGCGGTTATGGCGGAGACGACCGCGGTCGCGGCCTTTACCAATGCGTCTATCCAATAAGCAGGCTGCCAAATGGTCCAAACCGATAGTAAATGCGTGGTACCGCTGAAGAAGATAAATGCAGAGAATAATTTGAAGATCCAGTTGAATTTAAGATCGGTACGCTTATGAACGAAGTAAGTGAGTGCCCAGGTGATAAAGTAGAACGCGAGGCCGGTCCCAATATCTGAAACCACGTAAATCCACAGTAATGCAGGCGTCCATAAATAGGAATAACCGTGCGGCAAAAAGCCGTCGGTATTTAACAGCGCCCCCAGATATTCCATGCCTCCAATCCTCCATTTTTGCCTATTGATGCGGAGCATTGCGCTCCATCAAATCAATGAGCCACTGTTGGACGATTTATATTTCCACAAGGTTCCGAGCGGGAAGAGAGAACGTAAGACAGCTTGACTTAATTAGAAGAAATTTTAGTAGCTGGAAGGATAGGAGGGTCGAAAACCGACAAGCGGAAGCGCTTCTCCGCTTGAGCGATCTCAGGATGAATCGCCTCTGACTGAGGCACGTCGCAAAGCGGAACATGCGTCAAGCGGGAATACCAGCTACCGTGAGCAACACCTTCCGCATCGGCGCCACGGCCGGCGGCGACACCACTGACGATCAATAACTCACGCGCGCGCGTGGCGGCCACATACAAGAGATTCCAGTCTTCTTGCTGCCGGATCGCTTCTTCATCATTGAAGATCGCGTCGCGCGCCGCGCCGCGTTCGCTTCTACGTCCGAAGGCGGAAAAATGCGCGGGCGCATCTTCATGCTGCGGCCATTCGCACAGAATGCCGACATCGTCGCGCGCCGGTTCGCTATGGTTGGCGTCCAACAAGACAACGACATCGGCTTCCAAACCTTTGGCGCTATGGATCGTCAACATGCGTACCGCATCGGCGGCTTGATCGATGCCCGCTTCATCCGGCGCATCCGAATCGCCACCCTTGCGCAAGCGCGACAAAGCATCAATGAATTTCGGCAAGCTGGGATAACGCCCCGCATCCAAATTCAGCGCCAACTCGATGAAAGCATCGATATTGCCAAGCACTTGCGTGCGCATTAAGGACGATGTGCTTTGAGCATAACGTGCAATCAGCTGGCCTTCGTGAACGATGACGTCGAGCAAATCATGCACCGGCAAGTGCGCGGCGATCCGTATCCACTTGCTCAACAAATTGGCCGCATCGGCAAATACGGAAACGGGTGTACGAAGCGCTTCGGCTTGCAGCCGCTGCCACCAATCCTCTTCCGTGCATATGGCAAGCGCAATCAAATCCCGATCGCTCACCCCGAACATCGGCGACTTCAGAATATGCGCAAGCGCGCGATTGTCGCCCGGCGTGGTGAGAAAAGTGAGCAAGGCAATCAAGTCCAGGACTTCGAGCGCATCGAGCAAGCCGCCGCGCCGATCCGAAACAAAAGGGATACCCGCTTCGCGCATAGCCATCTCATATGCGCCCATGTGCTGGCGCTTTTTTACCAGAAGCATGACTTGCTTCCACGCGCAACCGCGCTCCTGTCGCGCGCGCAGCAACGCCTGCGCCACCGCTCTTCCTTCGTCCAATCGCCGCCGGTCTTCTTGTTCTTCTAAGGGGGTGGAAAGCGGATTGCGCAAGGCAAACGCCGGGTTCTCCTCGTCGTCCTTGTCGTTGCTCTCTTCCTCTTCCGAGGAAGACGTGCCGACCAAGGGCAAGCGCCACACGGCACCCGTGCTTTGTGCATTCGTGCTTTGCGGCGCATAAATCGGGTTGGCGGAAAAGCCTGTGTTGAGCGCCTCGACGATCGCGGCGGCGTTGCGGCGCGTTTGATTCGTTTTCAGAATGCGTGCGCCTTCCGCTTTCAGCAACTCGCGCGCGGCGGCAAACACGCGCGGCTCCGCGCGCCGGAAGCGATAAATCGATTGCTTAGGGTCGCCGACGATAAACACGCTCGGCTTGCCGCCGTCCGCGCCGTAGGCCTGCAACCAGGCACGCACGATCTGCCATTGCAGCGGATTGGTATCTTGAAATTCATCGAGCAAAATATGCCGGTAACGCGCATCGAGCCGAGTATGCAGATAGGCGGCATGCGCTTCGTCGGTGAGCAAGCGGTATGCATGCCATTCCAAATCGGCAAAGTCAAAAACGCGGCGTTCCTCTTTGATTTCCTGGTAGTGCTGCACATAAGCCGCGCCGGCGATAAACAAAGCGCGATTCAAGGCCAATACGCGCGGCTCGCAGCCGCGCCGCTGCAATTCTTTCAATGCGTGCGCGAGGGCTTCGCATTCTTCTTCGAAAAGCGCCGCTCCCTGCTCGCCGAAATTTTTTTCGATGACCGCGGCCAGTGCTTTGGTTTTGGCATTATTCTTGCGTCCCTTGCCGTCGCCGTCGAAAAATTCATTGCAGATCCGCTCGAAATTCTCTGCCGATGCGCCCGCGGTCAATGCGGATTCAATTGCATTGGCACGCTTTTTATTGGTTTCGGTTCCTTGCCCGAGCAATGCAGCGATCTGCCCAATACGCGTCCTCAGCGACGCATCTTCCCAAAGCCGTAAGCGCGCATCGCGTTCGCCGTCTTCGCCGCATAGCTCGCGCAGAAAATCAAATGGGTCGCCACGGCCTTCCATCGCCCACCATTCGGCGCGGCGCGCCATGAAAGCATCGAGCAGTACGCGCACTTGCCAATCGCCCACTTGCTCATACAAATCCAGCATGGCTTGGCGTGTCGCTTCATTTCCGCGGTCGTTCAAGGATTCCATGAATCGTCCATAGGCTTCCGCCAACAGTTCGCCGGTCGCTTCAGTCAGCACATAGCCGTGCGGCACGCCGGCAGCCAGAGGAGCGATGCGGATCAGCTTGGCGAACCAGCTGTGGAAGGTATCGATGGATAGGCTTTGCGCGCTCGATAAAGTTTTTTCATAAAGACCTCGCGCCTGCGGCAACAACACGGGCAGCTCGGATTCCGCCACACCGCGCTCCAGCAGAAGATCGCGCACTTTATCTTCGGGAAGTAAAGCCAAGTCGTGCAGCAACTGCAATAGCCGTTCGCGCATTTCTTGCGCCGCCTTGCGCGTGAAGGTAATCGCCAACAATTCAGCGGGTTCCGCGCCGGACAATAGAAGGCGCAGCATGCGCGCCACCAATAGCCACGTCTTGCCGCTTCCCGCACAAGCCTCGACCACGACTGAATGACTTGGATCGCAAGCGAGCGACGTAAAGCCGTTCGCAGCGACGGCCCGGCCGTCCGCATCCCAGGCGCGCGCCGCATGCATTACCACGCTCCTTTACGGCACAGGCCGCGCACGTCGCAATACTGGCATTCCATTTCGATCCCCGAAGCCGGAAGCGGCGCGCCTTGAGAAATCGCGCGGAGATTGTCGACGATCTGCGCCTTGAGTTGTTGCTGCCACTGCGGATATTCTGCTGCAGGCGCATCGCGCATCTTGTCGTTATACGGTTCAAGCGACACATAATGCGCGGCCGCCACCGGCCGGTCGGCGATCAAGCCATAAAAAGCCAGCTGATGATCCTCGCGCTGGTCCAGCCGCTTTTTGAGCGACGTGAAATTGATCGCCTTGTAATCCATCAGCGCGACGTCGCCGGCATCGTTTTCATCCATGCGGTCGATCCAGCCGTGCAGCATGACTTCGCCGCCCTCCCATTGCAGGCTCTTTCTGAATTGCTTTTCGCCGAACGCGAAACGCCACCCTTTGCTTTCGCGTTCGTTGGCCCAGGCGATATAAGCAGGCATCGCTTTTTGCCAGCGCACGTAATAGCCGAGCGCCGCCGGATTTTGAATCAACACCGGGCCGAATACGGATTCGGAAATTTGCGCGAGCAGTGCCGCGCGTGCATCCGGCGCGATCGGACGGCCGGCCAGCGTGTCGTGATATTTCTTGAGCACTTGGTGCAGCCACTCGCCGTAGTCGCGCTTTTGCGGTAAGTCGGATAACTCATCCAAAGGCGCCAGGCCCAGCATATGCGAAGCGAAAAACTGATATGGGCAAGCGACCAATTTGTTGTATCCGCTTGCCGATAATCGCTTCGGCAAAAATTGCGGCGCAGCCGGCGCCGGCATGCTCGGCATGGCGAACGTCAGTTCACGCTGCGTGAGCGCGACCCGATGCTCGCGCAACCGGTGCCCCCGGCGCTCCAGCGTCAGCTGCAAGCGCGCGATCCAGGGGCTGACGGCATTCGCTTCACCGTCTTTATGTGCCTGCCATGACAGCACCACTTCATCGCAAGTGCACAACACGGCAATAAAATCGCGCAATTGCTGGCGCTGCAGACTTTCGCGCGTCGCCAAGCCAAGCTCGCGCCGTACGGCGTTCGCAAAAAACAAAGTCTCGCTTGCTTGCGAAGGCAAGTGGTCCGCATCGGCACCGACCACCAGCGCGGCGTCAAACGAACGCAGGCGCGCGCCGTTCAAAGGCAGCATCACGACGCGTCTATCGTTTTGCTCCGGAATGAAATCAATGGATTCCAGCTGTAAACACACTAAGGCGCGCCATTCCGCGATCGAGAAAGCGTGTCCCATTTGCCGGCAATCCTGCTTGAGCGAATCGAGTAGATCGAGAACCTGTCGGCCGGCGGCGTCTTGCGACAATGCCGAACTTATTCCCAGCTCATCAAAAGCATCGAGCGTGAGATCGATCCACTTCAACAAAGATTTGCGTTGCGCAAAGCGCGCCGCTTGTGCAGCGATACGCAACAGCAATTCTCGCTCTTGCGGCGCGTCTTCCAATGCGGACAGCGCCGCGTCCCAACCGCCCGGCACATTCGCTCGCCGCAATGCCAGTTCGATGCGCATGACTTGCATGGATTTGTCCGGCACGTCGGCAAATAGGAAAGGGGATTTGAGCAAGTCGAGCAATGCCACGGTTTCCGCGCGCGATGCAATCACTTCGAACCACGCGGCGACTGCCGCAGCAGCCCGCGTAGTGGAAAGCTTCCAGCCGGTTTCATCGGCAACGAAAATTTGAGCGCGTTCAAGCAAGGCACGGATGCGGCGCGCCACCGCCCGGTCTTGCGCAACGATAGCGACGGAAGACTTGCCGGCCGTCAGCCAGTTAATAATGGATTGCGCGCCTTGCTGGGCTTCATCCTCCATGCTTTTAGCGCGGCACAATGCCAAGCCTTGCGGGACGTCCAGCTCATCAGCAGCGAGTGAATCGCTTGCGTCGCTCATCGCCTCCGGCCACGCGGCAGCATATAGCGAAGGCGAAGCGGAAGCTCGCCAATCCGGCGCGATGAACATAACTTCCTGCCGCGCGCTCCATGCCTCGATAAATGCCAGATCGAAGGCATCGGCTTCGGCTGCCTCGATCCACACCAGTGGCGCATCGGCATGCTCGGCCAGGCGCATCATGCGCGTAAAACGTGCAGCGCAAGCGTCGGCGCCGTCGAGTTGGCTTTTCCAGATGGTCCATACCAGCTGCGCCTCGTCCGACAGCATTTGGCGGGCGGACGGCGTTAACTGTTCCAGCGCCGTTTGCCAGCGCTCGTCCACGACGGCCGGCGCCAAACGAAGCTGCGGCAACAGCGCTTGCGTCAGTTCATCCGAAAGCGTTAATAGGATTTGCGCGAGCGGCAGCAAATCCGTATTGCGGCGCGCGGTGAAAAGCTTTTTTAGCCACGCATGCTGACGCAGTTCCGCATAGAGGCTCATCAGGCGGCTGCTCGGGGTGGTTACGGCAATCTCCGGCCCACCCGATTGTTCCAACCAAGCCGACAAGGTCGTCATTCGAGGCATCGTGCTCGTGCCCTGCTCCATGAGCGCTTCTTTCAAAAGCCGGGCGTGGGTCGCGGTCGGCACTATTACGCGGGGCCGCACCAGAAACGGCGTTTGGCATAGGAGGCGTGCAGCAGCGGCCCAAAAGGCTTTGTCGGGCACAAGCAGAATGGGAGCGGGAAACATATGCTGAATTTTATGCGAGCCAACATAGAAATTGACCCTGCGACCCCCACTTTTCGTAAAAATCAGGTATGATTTGTCCGAATCCCGCCGTATTACTATCTTGCCACCCGTTACGGGAACTTGAATTCGCGCAAGACGTCTCCATTTCAGTGCTGTATCTTGTAATTCGGCTACGTAGTGGGCTGACTTTCGTCAACGAGAGTAAGCCTTAAAAAACGTGTGATCTTTTTTCCCCTCGTTTGAGGCAATCATGAGCGATAACATTAAATACATCTCCGATGCATCCTTTGAATCTGACGTGCTGAAGTCCGACAAGCCGGTGCTGGTCGACTTTTGGGCTGAATGGTGCGGACCTTGTAAGATGATCGCGCCCATCCTGGAAGAAGTTGCAAAGGAATACGAAGGCAAGCTGCAGATTGCCAAGATGGACGTGGACGCCAATCAAGCCGTGCCGGCCAAGTTCGGCATCCGCGGCATTCCGACCTTGATCCTGTTTAAAAACGGCGTGCCGGCGGCGCAGAAGGTCGGCGCGATGGCAAAGGGCCAGCTGACGTCCTTCATCGACAGCAACATTTAATTTTAGTCGCGGCGCTGCGCTCGCAGCGCCGCTTTTTGAATAAACCCTCGCAGTCCCCTCCCCCACCAACTCTTTCCCGCCACGGGACACTTACACAACTACTATGCACTTATCTGAACTTAAGGCCTTGCACGTTTCCGCCCTGCTGGAAATGGCAATCAGCCTCGAAATTGAAAATGCGGCTCGCCTGCGCAAGCAGGAATTGATGTTCGCGATCTTGAAAAAACGCGCCAAATCCGGCGAACAAATTTTCGGCGACGGCGTACTCGAAGTCTTGCCTGACGGCTTCGGCTTCCTCCGCTCGCCCGACGCCAGCTACATGGCGTCCACCGACGACATTTACATCTCGCCTTCGCAAATCCGCCGTTTCAACCTGCATACCGGCGATTCGATCGAAGGCGAAGTCCGCACCCCCAAGGATGGCGAACGCTATTTCGCCCTGGTGAAGGTGGACAAGGTCAACAGTGAACCGCCCGAGGCTTCCAAGCACAAGATCCTGTTTGAAAACCTGACGCCGCTGCATCCGGACAAGATGATGCATCTCGAACGCGAGATGCGCGGCGAAGAAAACATCACCGGCCGCATCATCGACATGATTGCGCCGATCGGCCGCGGCCAGCGCGGCTTGCTGGTGGCCTCGCCGAAATCCGGCAAGACCGTGATGCTGCAGCACATCGCACATTCGATCATCACCAATCATCCGGACACCACCCTGATCGTTTTGCTGATCGATGAACGTCCCGAGGAAGTGACGGAAATGCAGCGCTCGGTGCGCGGCGAAGTGGTCGCTTCCACTTTCGACGAACCGCCGCAACGCCACGTGCAAGTCGCCGAAATGGTGCTGGAAAAAGCCAAGCGCCTGGTGGAAATGAAAAAAGACGTGGTGATTCTGCTCGACTCGATCACCCGCTTGGCACGCGCCTACAACACCGTGATTCCCGCCTCCGGCAAAGTGCTGACCGGCGGTGTGGATGCCAACGCCTTGCAGCGCCCGAAACGTTTCTTCGGCGCCGCGCGTAATGTGGAAGAAGGCGGCTCGCTCACCATTATCGCCACCGCCCTGATCGAAACCGGCAGCCGCATGGACGACGTGATTTACGAAGAATTCAAGGGCACCGGCAACATGGAAGTACACTTGGAGCGCCGCCTGGCCGAGAAGCGCGTTTATCCGTCGATCAACCTCAACAAGTCCGGTACACGCCGCGAAGAATTATTGATCAAGTCGGATCAACTGCAAAAAATCTGGATTCTGCGCAAGCTCCTGCACGGCATGGACGAGATCGAAGCGATGGAATTCATCCTGGATAAACTCCGGGCAACGAAGAACAATGCCGAGTTCTTTGAGATGATGCGACGAGGTGGATGAGGACAGGGTTTCGTGAGGCATTGCCTCACGCTGTCCGAATCGAAGCCGCTTGCAAGCGGCACCGTGGACGGAAGGCTGAGCGTGCGATCAAGCTTCCGATCCAGGGAACAGAACTTGCAACTAACTGATTCTATTGTATAATCTCTAGTTCTTTACCACCTGGCAAGTGATCGGCAATCGGGCCAAGAAGCAGTACGGCCGACGAAGTGGCGGTTGGCTACCAAACATATCGAGGAAACCATGAAAGAAGGCATTCACCCTGATTATCGCGAAGTCGTGTTCCACGACCTCTCCTGCGATTTCAAATTTATCACCCGTTCCACCATCCAAACCAAAGATAAAATCAATTTCGAAGGCAAGGAATACCCGCTCGTAAAGATCGAGGTGTCGGCAGAGTCCCACCCATTCTTCACCGGCAAGCACAAGATCGTCGACACGGCCGGCCGCGTGGATAAATTCCGCAAGAAATTCGGTACTGTCGGTTCCAAGACGCAACAAGGCTAATCGCTTCGTTCAGCGTATCAAAAAGGCAGCTAAGGCTGCCTTTTTTGTTTGACCCTCTCGTCTAATGCGGCACAATACGGCTGGCCGATAACAAGTGTTTAATTCCAAGTCCACGATCATTCCCGCATGAAGCCAGTACGTCTTCCCGCCTCCGCCACCAATGCGCTACCGCGCTGGGGATTGTTCGCGCTGTGCTTACTCTACATCTTGCCCGGCTTGATCGGCCGCGACCCCTGGAAGAATGAAGACGCCGCCGGCTTCGGCATCATGTGGACGATGGCGCACGGCACTTGGCAAGACTGGTTAACGCCGAATATCGTGGGCTTGGCCATGTCGCAGGAAGGGCCTCTCGCTTATTGGATCGGCGCGCTCTTCATTCAATTATTCGGCTGGCTGCTCGGCGACGTATTGGCGGCGCGCATCGCCTCCGTTGCATTCTTTCTGGTCGGCGCGACCTCGGTATGGTATGCCGCATATTTACTCGGTCGCCGCAACGATTCTCAGCCCTTGCGCTTAGCCTTCGGCGGCCAACCCGAGCCGAGAGACTATGGCCGCACTCTGGCGGACGGCGCGCTGCTGATCTTCCTGGGTTGTCTGGGCCTCTTGGTGCATAGCCACTCCACCAGCGCCAACGCCTTGCATATTTCGCTGGTGGCATTTTCGCTGTATGCAGCGGCGCGTTTCTTCGAAAACAATTCGGCGCGTGCGGCAATTGTGCTGGGTATTGCGCTGGGCTTGATGGCCCTCACACGCACCTGGCTGATGCCCCTTGCGCTTTGGCTGGCACTGGTCATTTACGACACGCTGCAAAACAAGTCCCTGAATCCGCGCCTGTTGGCACTGACTCTGCCGATCGCCGTCCTGGTGCCGAGCGCTTGGATAATTGCGCTGCATTCGACGCAAGCGGCCGGCAACATGCAATTCGCCGCCTGGATGGCGACCAGTTTTCGGCAGCTCAATCCGCCGTCGCTCGACGCCCTGAAGTACCTCGTCGTCAACGGCATCTGGTTCGTTTGGCCGGCTTGGCCGTTTGCCGCCTGGGCGGTATATGCGTGGCGGCGCCAATATAATGCGCTGCACATCGCGCTGCCCTTCATTTTTTGCAATACGATCGCGCTGCTGGCGATCTTGAATGTCCATTCCGAGCCGGGCATTTTACTGCCGCTGCTGCCGTCGCTGGCGATACTTGCGGCCTTTGGATTACCCACCATGAAGCGCGGCACAATCAATGCCGTCGACTGGTTCTCGGTCATGACGCTGACGACGGTTGCCGGCTTCATTTGGCTCGGCTGGATCGCCAAACAAACCGGCTGGCCGGCGCAGCTGGCACGCAATGCCTTCAAGCTCGCGCCGGGCTTCAAGCCGGAATTCAATTTGTTTGCCTTGATCGTGGCAATCGCCGCATCGGCCGGTTGGATCGCTCTGGTGCACTGGCGCATTTCACGGCGTCCGCCGGTACTGTGGCGCGCCGTCGTCCTCTCGTCCGGCGGCGTGATTTTGTGCTGGCTGCTGATCATGACGCTCTGGCTGCCATGGGGTAATTACATGCGCAGTTATGGCGCCGTTGCGCGACAACTTGCGCTTGAACTACCCCATACCGGCTATTGCGTCGAAGCTTACGTCGGCCCTGCGCAACGCGCGTCCTTTGCTTACCTAGGCGGCGTGACATTCGCCCGAAATGATTCGGCGCAATGCGATTACCTGCTATTGCAGGACAATAATCGCAGGAAAGACGACGTCCGCATCATCACGCGTTCGGCGCAACAGTGGCGCCTCTTGTGGGAAGGCCGGCGTCCGGCCGACCGCGATGAACGTTTTAGGCTGTATCAACGCATTCATTAATGACGGTAACCGTTCCGCGCCGCCCGACGGTGCGCATCGCATCGCTTGCTTGGCCCATTCTGGTAGGACAACTCGCGACGATTGCCAACGGCGTGATCGATACCGCGATGACGTCGCGCTATTCGGCCACCGACTTGGCGGCGTTATCGATCAGCGTATCGATCTATCTGTGCGTGTTCGTCGGCGCCAACGGCGTACTGCAAGCCCTGTCGCCGATCATCGGCCAATTATTCGGCGCCAAACGCTTTGACGAGATCGGCGCAGAAGTAAAGCAAGGTGCGTGGCTGGCGCTGTTCTTAACGATCGCCGGCGGCCTCTTGCTCTTGTTTCCGCAACCGCTGCTTTCGTTTGCGCAAGCTTCGCCGGAACTGAACGCCAAAGCCGCGTTTTACTTGCGCGCGCTCGCCTTCGCCCTACCTGCCGCGTTAGCCTTTCGGGTGTACGGCGCATTAAACAACGCCGTCGCCCGGCCCAAGGCGGTGATGCTGATTCAAGTCGCAGCGCTGGCATTGAAAGTCCCGCTTAATACGCTGTTTATTTTCGGCGGCTTGGGATTACCGGCATTCGGCGGACCGGGCTGCGCGATCGCTACCGCCATCACCGCCTGGGTCAGCCTTGCGGCAGGATTCATCCTATTGCGCAGATCGCCGTTTTATCGCGTGTTTGGCATATTCGGCACCGGCTTCGTCTTACCGCGCTGGAGCGCGCAGCGCGCCTTGATTATTCTCGGCATCCCGATGGGGCTCAGTTACCTGATTGAAGTCTCCGCCTTCGCCTTCATGGCGCTCTTCATCGCGCGCTTGGGCACCGACATGGTGGCAGGACATCAGATCACTGCCAACTTCGTCACCGTGCTTTATATGATGCCCTTATCGCTTGCCAGCGCGACCGGCACGCTGGTGGCGCACGCGGTGGGTGCACGCAATCCACAAGAAGCACGCCGTATCGCCCAAGCCGGCATACGATTCGCTGCCTTGCTGGCGGCATGCGTAGGACTCATCGTATGGCTGGCGCGCGAGGGGATCGTGCGCGCTTACACGCCGGACCCGGCCGTGATCGCGGTTGCCTTGCCGCTATATATGTTCATCGGGATGTATCATTTTTTCGATGCCCTGCAAGCCAGCGCCGCCTTCGTACTGCGCGCCTACAAAATTGCGGTCGTTCCGACCATCATTTATGCCGTCATGTTATGGGGCGTGGGTTTGGGCGGCGGCTATATATTCGGCTTTCGCGTATTCGACTGGATACCGCTTTATGCAACAGGCGCGGCCGGTTTTTGGCTCGGCAATACTGCCAGTGTTGCCTTAGCCGGCATAAGCTTGTTATGGTATCTACATCTCATTCAAAACAATAAACGACAATGAGCGTACGAATCATTTGCTTGGGCAACACCGTGCTGGACAAAGTCTGGCCGGTATACGACTTGCCTACTACCGGCGGTAAATTCCGCGCAAGCGATTACATGGAACTCGGCGGCGGCATGGCCGCCAATGCCGCTGTGGCGGCCGCCCGCCTCGGCGGAGATGCCGCGTACTGGGGACGAGCCGGCGACGATGTGCCCGGTCATACGATGAAAAAAGAGATGGCGGCCTGCGGCGTCGATGTCTCGCAGTTCCGGCTTTTCCAACATGCGCGCTCGTCGACTTCGGCGATCATCGTATCGCACGACGGCGAACGCATGATCGTGAACTATCGCGGCGCCGATATTCCCGACGCGCCCGATTGGCTGCCGCTCGATCAAGTCAAAGCCGCGCAAGCGATTCACGCGGACATTCGCTGGGTGGAAGGCGCGTGCGCGATCTTCGCCGTTGCGCGCGCTGCGAATATTCCCACTGTGCTCGATGGAGAGATCGCCGCCGACGGCGCTTACCTCGCCGTGCTGCCCTTGGTCGATCACGCCATTTTTTCCGAGCCCGGCCTGCGTTCATTCTGCGGGAAAGATTGCCTCGACAATGATGCCAACCGCCGTACCGCATTAAAAAAAGTGCGCGATCTCGGCTGCCGCGTTGCCGCCGTCACGCGCGGCGCCAAAGGAACGATTTGGCTGGATGATCATGGCCTGCACCATCAGCCGGCATTTTCCGTACACGTAGTTGACACCACCGGCGCCGGCGACGTGTTTCACGGCGCGTATGCGTTTGCGTTGGGCGAAGGCCAAACGGTGACGCATGCCATGCGCTTTGCCAGTGCAGTTGCCGCGCTTAAGTGCACGCGCCAAGGCGGACGCGCCGGCATCCCCACGCGTGAAGAAGTCGAAACCTTCTTAAGCGAGCATGCGAAAAAGTAAAACAATGTAAATTTCGGTTGCCTAATTTTCAATTACCAATCTGCCATCGCGGCAATGTGAAATTTCCCCTAAAGTACGCGCAACAAAAATAAATTAGAGCGCCTAACAAAATGTCGATTGCAAGGCGCGGCGACGAAGACAGTACAGATCTACGACAAGGAGCCGCAACACCGCAAGCGGCATTTTGTTAGGCGCTCGTAGGGAGACAACCATGCTTGGCATCTTTAAGAAAAAGAAACTCGATATCGAAGCGCTCATCGCCGGCAGCGTCGAAAGCCTGCAATTGATGAATGCCGAACATCGCAAAAACTGGAACCTCGGCCGCGAACAATCCTGGAAAGTCGATGAAAGCGACGGTCGCATCGTGTTTACGTTCGCCGACGGCAGCGAAGTCAGCGCACCAGTCCAAGTGATCGGCACGCATCACGTCAAGAACGGCAGCTTCATGTGGGGATGGGATCACCCATCGGTGCAGCGTACGCTGCAAAATCATGCGGCGTGCGTCAAAACTTTCGGGGAGGAATACAACTGCCCGGAATTCACGACCGCACAAGTACCGGCGACGGAAAAACGGGCATGGGAATATACGGCCTTAGCCATGCTGCTGGCGGAAGCAAGCGGCGCTTATCGTGCGCGCATTACGCCCGACACCTATGTCTACATGACTTTCGGCGAAGTCGAAGTCACTGCGCCAGCTTAAATAATAAAGCCTGCCTCGACAGGCTTTCGAGCGCCGTTTTTATCGGCTCGCTTAAAGTTTCAGATTGCCGCCGCCAAACAATCCCACTAAGCCAATCACGATCAAATAGATCGCGACGATGAAGTTCAACAACCGCGGCATAACCAAGATCAGAATGCCCGCAATCAGTGAAATCAATGGCCCTAGGGTGAGATGAATATTCATGCGGATGCGTACGTCGCGTCGGTGATGGTTTGACGCGTTGCCTGCATGCGGCGTTCCATCGCCATCTCATCTTCCTCGAAAGCTTCCGCACATTCGCGGCCGCAGAATCGGCGGACATCATCCAAATGCTTATTGCAGTACCAGCAGGAACCTTTGGCCATGAGCGACGCGCTGAATTTATTGCGTGCAGTGAAGTAAGTCATTCTCTTCTCCTCTTTTTCCGTTGTTGTTCGAATGCGCAAGAGAAAGAATAGTCCGGGGAAACTAGCGAGCCATGAGCAAGATCAAGCTTTGTTCCTTGGATAAAAAAAGCCCGCGACGGTGAGGTCACGGGCTGAATTCACACCTTTGGAGGGATGTGAGGAGACAACTTCACTATAGGCGCTCCCAACATTTTTAGAATGCAGGAAAAGAAGGGCGAATTCGCACCATTTCAGCCTATAAAACGATCTTGCATGCATAAAACACGCCAGCGGTTGATCAGGAAGTCCAAATAGTGGATAATGGCGGTCCCGTTGCCGAGATGGCGGAATAGGTAGACGCACGGGACTCAAAATCCCGCGGTAGTGATACCGTGCCGGTTCGATTCCGGCTCTCGGCACCAAGATGAACAGCGCTCCACCTCGGAGCGCTTTTTATTTGTCTTGTCGAATCGTTTTTGCCTGGAGTTATCGTTACCCCGTACGCTTGAACTGCGCCATGACTCAACCACCCTCCGATCTTTTTACGCGATATCAGCGTTGGCGGCCTTATGTGGAAGTTGGCTTTTGGTTTGCCTTTTTCTTGATGCAGGGGTGGTTCAATTCCTGGCAAGCGATCAACAACATACAACGCCTGCCACCCGCATTTAGGACCATCGAGCCCTGGCAGCAAATCATTCACATCGGGGCCAGCAATGTCGTCCTCTTCATGTGGGTTCCCTTGGTGTTGGCTTTCGAGCGGCGTTTTCCCTTGCGATGGGGAACGCTTGTCCGCCACCTGCACTACCACTTTCTGGCGACCATCGTGTATTCCGTTACCCACGTCGTCGCCATGGTGGCCTTATACAATTTGCTCTATCTCCCGTTCGACTCGCAATATGTCGTGAAGAGCTGGCCGAAACTACTGGGCTATCAATACCTGAAAGATTTCCGCACCTATTTCTTCGTCATCGTCATTCTTTATTTCTATCGGCTCGTGCTCATGCGCCTGCAAGGCGAGGCGAAGCTGCTTGATACGCCTGAAGACGGCCCGCCGATGGAGCCGATCGAGCACCCTGAGCGATTCCTCGTACGCAAGCGCGGCAAAGAATTCCTGCTGCCTGCCATGGATATCGAATGGATCCAGGCTTCCGGCAACTACGTCAACCTGCGGGTGCGCGGGCACGACTATCTGCTGCGTTCAACAATGGCTGCCATCGAGACGCGCCTCGCCCCCAAGAAATTTGTGCGCGTGCACCGCAGCTATATCGCCAATCTCGACCATATACGTGCGCTCGAACCTCTCGAGTCGGGCGACGCACGCGCCAGCATGAGCGACAGCAGTCAAGTTCCGGTAAGCCGGCGCTATCTCGATCAATTGCGTCAAGTATCCACCGTATGAATAAATCGGCACCGGACCTGCTCGCGCGCTATCAGCCATGGAAGCCCTTGGTCGAACCGGGATTCTGGATCGCGTTCTACACGTTGCAAGCCCTGGTCAACGGCTGGATCGCCTGGATCGACGTCAATAATGGAGGACTTGTCCCAAAAATCGTCAAGCCATGGCAGCCAGGCACCTGGCATGTCAGCGGCAATCTCGCGCTTCTCGTTCTGGTGCCGGCGGTCGTCGCATTCGAACGGCGCATCCCCTTGCAATGGGCAACCTTGAAGCGGCACCTGCCATTCCATCTCTTGGCAAGCATGGTGTATGGCACCGTCCATTTTCTCTTGACGGTCGCCTTGATCAAGCTGGCGTACCTCAGCATGGGCGACAACACGCGACTCGTCGACAATTGGTGGAACCGGCTATTTTTCCAATATCTGAACGATTTTCGCTTCTATTTCTTCGTTATTATCGTACTGAATTTCTATCGCTTCATGCTGTTGCAGCTGCAGGGTGAAGCGAAGCTGCTTGATGTGCCCGAAGAGGGGCCGCCGGTGGAACCGGTCGAACGCCCTGAACGCTTCCTCGTACGCAAGCGCGGCAAGGAATTCCTTCTACCCGCCACGGATATCGAATGGATCCAAGCGGCCGGCAATTACGTCAACTTGCGGGTACGCGGACATGATTATTTGCTGCGCTCGACGATGGCAGCGATCGAGGCGCGCCTCAACCCCAAGCGTTTTGTGCGCGTGCATCGCAGCTACATAACCAATCTCGACCATGTCGTCCAGCTTGAACAGCTCGAATCGGGTGACGCACGCATCGACATGAGCGATAACAGTCAAGTCCCGGTCAGTCGAAAATATCTTGACCAGTTCCGCAAGGCATTAGCCGCCTAATGCCAAAGTCCCTTAGAGCCCGTTTGAAAACTGTAGCGAGCGACCGGAGTTTGGACCGAGGAGCGGACGCGTACGCCTTGTACGCAGAGCACCGCAGGGCCAAAATCTGGACGCGCAGTAGGTTTTCAAACGGGCTCTTACATCCCCGCATAAAACTTCAAATAATTGTCGATATTGCCGCTCCAGTAAGCAACGTCATGCGCGCCCGGCCCTGGGTGATTTTCCGACGGAACACCCTTCGACTGCAAAAGATTGTACAAAGTCTCATTGGTCGGCACTAAATTGAATCGATCGCTGACGCCGGTATCAAGATAGACCTTCAGGTTTCGCAAGTCTTTGTATCCAGCGGTAGTAATAGGGTTCTCGATCGAGCTATTGGTGATCGTGTTATATAAATACGGACTGTGGCCGCCGACCTTGCTGAAGACGTCGTTATGCGCAAACGCGTTGCGCAAGGCGATGAAACCGCCCATCGATAAACCGCCGATGTAGCGGCCTTCCCTTCTGGCGTCGGTGCTGTAACGCGCGTCGATATAGTCGACCAGATCCTTGTATACGAAAGTTTCTTCCGCCCCCGCGCCATATCCCTCCTGGATCATTTGAGGCGCCACGATAATCAAGGGTTTGATTTTTCCCTCTCGTATCAGCTGGTCGGCACGATACTGCATGCCCATGGTGGGCATCCAGGAATTTTGTGTTCCGCTGCCGCCGTGATAGATGTACAGGACCGGATACTTTGTCTGCGTGTTATAGCCATACGGCGTATATATGTTGACGGCACGACTCCCCCCCAGCGCGGCGCTCGGCACGGACACCGACTCCAGTTTGCCGACATCCGTAGGCGCTACGGAGGAACTCGATCCGCCGCCGCATGCCGCCAGGCCAGCGGCGAGAATGAGCGAAATACACCCTCTATAAAATATCTTCATATTCATCATGGCTTGGGATGCGCTGCAAAAAAATTCCACAACAAGTCATTGGTGGAAATGCCGGTGCTCGCATTGAAGTTCGGGTTGTAAGGCGGAGCTGAGGGATTGTTCATCGGCACGGACCAGTTGCCGGTAACCGCATGCCAATTGTGCGTGGCGCCGATCATCTTATGAAATTGAACCTCTGTTCCGCCCTTACAGCTCGTCCCTTTTTTCGAGTTGACTGCGGAAGGAACCGTACCGACGCATAAAGGCGCCGCGGTGTCGACCGATGCACAGTCATTGGCGGATGAGCCGACCCAATAATCGAATACCACGTCCTGGGTCGGCAAGACATTGCGTTTGCCGCAGTAACCCGCGTTCTGGTCAAGATCCAGGTCGCCGTGCAGTATCATCACCGAAACCGGTGCGATAGTCGACGGCATCGTCGGCCATCCGGCGGGCTGATCGTTTTGATAGAGCGACCCACCGACCACGCCGATCGCGGCCACCAGATCGCTCAACTCCACGCCGACCCGATGCGCCATCAAGCCGCCATCGGAAATTCCAATGACATAGATTTTTTTCGGGTTTGGCTTCACGCCGGCCTGCAGGGATTGGATGATGCCCCTGAGGTAAGGGATATGCGACGCGCCGCTCTTGAAGAAGGAGTTCCAGGAGCCTGGTCCAGTGCCTGCAGCACCAGGGTATGCAACCGCAAACCCAGCCTGATCGGCCTTCAGGTTCAACTGCGTCATGTTCAACATGTATTCGGGATATCCGTTCAACCCATGCAGGGCCAGCACCAGCGCGCTTTCGTTCGGCTTGAAATTGGGCGGTACATACAGAAGATAAGAGCCGGCATTCGTCGTCACGCCGACGTTGGTTACCGTAGCATTGCCGGAATCCGCCCCTCCTCCTCCTCCTCCTCCGCATGCCGACAATAAAAAACACAGCAAAATGCCGAACCGGCCAAAGCGCCGTATGCTGTCCACCACATCGCCATTTTTCATATGCCTCTTTCCATTAAAGATCAATTGCACAATCGCCTTCTGAATCCGACGCGTCAATATAGCTGTACTGATCCGCCGCATGGCGGAAATGTGACGTAAAGAGGATACGCAGTGACGAGCGGTGGGAAAAAGTGACGGATAGTCGAGATTTTTTTGCGCCTTGCGAAAACGACGCCATGATGCGATCTCTCGCCGCATCCTCTTTACTTGAGGCAATAGGGCAAATTTTGGGATGGTTGCGTATGAGCAATCGCATCTTCGGCTTGAAGTGGGACGCTCATAGGAACTCGGCCTTGGCAAATAAATTCGCGGGCATGCACAAAGCGCACAAGCTTATTTGTTTTTCCCGCCCTCGCCGGGAGATCAGATAGAAAGTGTGCTGCAGTCGAACTACGTTACGCCACTAACGCATTAACCTGGATGATAAGCAACGACTGCGTTGCGTCCCTGTTCCTTCGCCTGGTACAGCGCCTTATCCGCTCGATGAATGGTGTTGGTGATGTCGCTATCAGAGTCGACGATGTCCGCCACGCCCAAGCTGATGGTGATCGGCGGCAAACCAGCCACTTCAGGAATCGTCATATGTTCGACTGCGCTGCGCAAACGTTCGGCAAGCAGGACTCCGCCAGGCAATCCGGTTTCGGGACAAACCACAACGAACTCTTCCCCGCCGTAGCGAGCAAAGATATCGGCAGTACGCAAAAGCGCCTTGCAGGCTTTCGAAATACCGACCAGGACCGCATCGCCCGCGGCATGACCCCAAGTGTCGTTGATGGATTTGAAGCGGTCGACGTCAAAAATCACTAAAGTCAGCGGCCTCTTATAGCGGCGCGCGATATGCAATTGTTTATTGCCGAGATCGAGCATGTGCCGGCGATTATATGCGTCCGTCAACATGTCGGTGGTGGCCATGATCTGCAATTCCTGGTTGGCCTTACTCAATTCATCGGTGCGCTCCTCTATTTTTTTCTCCAGAGTCTCCAGCAAATGGATATTGCTGAGATTCACCGCCGCCGTATTGCAGAACACGTTGATCAAGGTATTGTCGAACGCCGTAGGTTCATGCGGCGAATCGAGCAGAATGACGATCTCGAATACATCGCGCGAGTAAAAATAAATGGAGTAATTCCCCTCGGAGAAACTGCCCTTTCCCGACTCGAATGCTTTAAGCACTTCATCCTTGCACGTCAATCCGGTCTCTTCCAAACCATTGCCGATCAAGGGCTCGTAATGCCCCGATCCGGCCAGCACCTTTGGTTCGGGCAAAATGGGGCGTTCGCTTTCCGGCTTGCTGCGCGCACACAAAATTGCATCCTGGCCAAAATTGAACATGGCTTGCAGCTGTTTCAGCACTCCCGACAAAAACATTTCAGTCGAGTGCACCTGCATGAGTTCGGTCGAGCTTGCCAAGATTTGCTCCAAGCCTCGCCTGCTTTCTTCGATGGTCACCAAGTCGTTGAAGGAGCGCAGCGCCACGATCAAGGTGGTGTGCAACCGGTCATCGGACAGTTCGGCCTTATCCTTGTAATCGTTGATGTCGTAGCGCTGGATGACTTCCGCTTCTGGCGCCTGGCCGGGTTGACCGGTGCGCAAGATGATGCGAATGAGCTTATTGCCCACCTGTTCGCGGATGTATTTCACCATATCCAGACCGGCGTGATCGGTCTCCATGACGACATCGAGAAATACCACGGCGGCATCGGGATGGTCTTTGATGAGCTGCTTGCCTTCCGCCGCGCTGAACGCGCTGATGAAGTCAACGCCTCTATCCATGAAACGCACCGTTTTCAGCACCATGCGCGTCACCTGATGCACCTCAGGCGAATCGTCGATCATCAGCACCTTCCAAGGAGGCAAGGCCACCTGCGATTTAGCCCCTTGCGAAGATTCCGCCGCATCGTCATCGAAGCAGTAGATTTCATCGTCGTCTTGCGTGCTCATTGCGTCTCCCAGTTTTTCTTATTGCACTTCCGCCGGCAAACTCATCCAGAATTTAGTTCCCTCGCCCACCTTGCTTTCAACGCCGATGCGGCCATGCAGTTTTTGCGTCACCAGGTTGTAGACGATATGCAGTCCAAGGCCGCTGCCGCCGGAAGCACGACGCGTGGTGAAGAAGGGATCGAAAATTTTGGATTGGATGTCATCCGGAATACCGACGCCATTGTCTCGGCAGCTCAATTCGACATTGCCGCCGAACTGTTTGGCGGTGATTTCAATCGTGCCGCCTTCGACGCCGTCGAAAGCATGCATGAGCGTGTTCATGACGAGATTGGTCACCACTTGGCCCAAGGCGCCGGGGAAGCTTTTCATGGCGATCCCCTGGGGGCAGGTCAATTTGGTGGCATGACCGGACTTGCGCACTGCCGGAGCAAGGCTGACGATGAGCTCGTTTAAGTAAATCGCCAAATCGAATTCGCGCACGGTGTCGAACGATTGATCCACCGCCACCTGCTTGAAGCTTTGAATGAGCTTGGATGCGCGCGACAAATTCGAAATCAACTGTTCGCTGGCCTCCTCTGCAAGGTCAAGAAATTCCGTCATATCGGATTTCTTGACTTGGCCTGATTGGAAGGTCTGCACCAAGCGCCGCGTTTGCTTGGAAAAATGCGTGATCGCCGTAAAGCTCACACCGATCGGCGTATTGATTTCATGCGCCACGCCGGCTACCAATTGGCCGAGCGATGCCATTTTTTCAGATTCGACCAATTGCTTCTGCGCTTCCTGCAATTCGCGGTTCTTGCCGACCAATTCTTCGGTGCGCTGCTCTACCTTCGCTTCCAGGCTATCGTAGAGTTCAGCGTTTTCCATGGAAATCGCCACTTGGCTTGCCAGGGTTTGCAGCAACTCCACGCGCTCCGGCGAAAATACATTGCTAATCAAACGATTTTCCAAGTAAAGCAGTCCCACCAGCTTTTCGCGCTTGATGATGGGCACGCACATCAGCGAATTCGGGCTGTTGGCAAGAATATAGGGGTCATTGTTGAAACGGCTATCCAAGCTGATGTCGTCCAGCACCAGCAGCTCGGAAGTGCGCTTGACGTAGTTCAGCAGACTGGTCGGCAATTCTTTTTTATCGACCGGCTGCGGATCGTCGTAGACAGTCACATTGTTTTCACCGATACGCGCTTGAATCAGGAGCTTGTCGTTTTTTTGCACGATCAAGCACCCTGCGTCCGCACCGGCATTTTCGATAATGATGCGCATGAATTTTTCGAGCAGCTTAGCGAGTTGAATCTCGCTCGACAAAGCCTGTGAAGCCTTGACCATGGCAGCCGCGTCCACCGCCTTATTCTGCGATTGCTGCTGACTGCCGGAATCGCCCTCGGCTTGCCTGCGAGGCCGGGCTTCCGCCAGCAAATCTTGATAATCCTTATCGATCAATTCGGCTTTGGCGTAAGCGCCCCACTCGCGATACTTCAAGCGCGCCTCATCCAAGTGATAACGTGCCCAATTTTTGTTGCCGGTCGAGAGATAGAATTTGCCCGCCAATTCATTGGCCACTGCCTCGTCATTGAGATAATCGTTGCGGCGCGCGCCGGTGATCGCCCGGTCAAAATGGTCGGCGGCGGCTTCGTTATTTCCCAATACACGCTGCCGTTCCGCTTCGACCAGATTCCATTTATGCTCAAAATTTTGGGGAGCATTAGCGGCCCATAAGGACATGGTCGTCTGCAATTTCTCGACTTGCTCGAGATAGGCTTGCCGGTCTTCCGTTTCCGCGCAACTGGCCAGCAAAGCAAGGGAAAAATACAGATTATGAAAAGGCGCAATCGAGCGCGACTGGAAGATCCAGAACAAATCGCTCGCCTCGCGTCCCGCCTCGATAGCCGAGCGATAATCGCCTAACAAATAGCTGCGCATGGTTTTTTCCATGCCATAGTAGAAAAGCGAGGTATAGCCTTTCGCTTTCCTCATCAGCTCCAGATATTCAGCCTCATTGAAATCATCGGCGATCAGGTCTTGATCCTTGCCGGACAATGCAATGATGAGCTTGTCGATCGCAAAGGTGACGCGATACTGGTTCGAGCCGAATTTCTTGAATATTTCCTTGTATTTTCTGCTCAGCTGAGCCATTTTCGGCAAGGGCGTACCGATCAGGAACTGGTGCGTGAAACCGAACACGAGACCATAGTTCAAGTACTCGATATCGCCGACGTTGGCGGCGTAGTCATACACATCAAGCAGCATTGCCGGCGTGTCGGCTAGATGTCGAGTCCAGGGCGCAAAAAATGCCGCGTAGCTCAACATCGCGCGGTTACGCAGTCCGGGATCGCCGAACTTCTCGGCAACATGTACCGACAGCCGTCCGACCCGCTCCCCTTTTTGCGCCGTACGCGGATTGGCGCACAAGGTCACTGCATACGTTGAGTAAGACAGGAAGCTGACGCCGGTATGGCCGTATTTCGCCAGGATCTTCGCCTGCTCATAAATCAGCGCCGGCCACAATAACGGACTACCGTTCCATACGCAGGGCAATAAGCTGGAAACGATACGCGTCAATAAAATATAAGCAGGGTCCGACATGGGAGGACTGAGCAACACAGCCTCGCTGTCTTCGCCGAACTTGATGGTCTCCAGGCGCGCATAGTAATCCTCGTACTGCTGTTGGCTTGGCTCCAGCGGCAAATCAATCTCGAATAATCTCAAGGCATCCAAGCCGGTCGCAATGGCTTGCCGATAATCGTTGGCGCTCTTATGACGCTCCAACATTAGCTCAAATACCATTGCCTTATGCAATTTCACTTGGGTGCGGGTCATCAACACCGCACATAACTCATCGGCCTTAGCGTAATTCAGACTCAGCCGTTCGATGTCGGCCCGCTCGAAGAAAATATTGAAGCTCAGGTCGTAATGCGTGGTCCAGCTATTCTCCGGCAACAACTCGGCGGCGCGGTTCAGATAATCCATCGCAATGGCGAATGCCGCCGCCAGCTTGGCTTTTTTCGCGGCCATGCAATTCAATTGCGCAAGCCGGAGTCTTTCATCGGAAGCGGTAATAAGCTCGACGCCGCAATTGAGATGCTCCACCAGCATGAACAGCTTGTCGTCCGGCAGGCTATCGATATCCGCATTACCCAGCAAGAGTTGGCCGATGCGATAGTGCAGCGCCGGCTTGCCGCCGAGTTTGGCGAGCTCATAAGCCGCCTGCTGCACGCGGTCATGCAAGAAGCGATAAGTGCGCTCGGCAAACGCAATCTGATCCGCCATCGCATCCATATCGATCAACAAACCCGCCGCCACGGCGGACTGCAGGCTTTCATGCGTGACTTCGACCTCCTGCTCCATGACCGTGGCGAGGGTGCCTAAGACAAAGTTGTTACCGATCGCCGCAGCACAAGAAATAGCCAATTGCGTCGCTTGCGGAAAGCGCTCCATGGCCTTGGTCAGCAGATCGATCACGTTATTGGTGATCGCCAGCCCTTTGATGGTATCGATATGCCACGTCCATTGGCGGGCATCGTCAAGATAGATCAGATTTTCTTTATAAAGCGTGTCGAGAAATTGATGAATGAAAAATGGATTGCCGCCGGTTTTCTCTTCCACCAAGACCGCTAATTCCTTGACGCCTTCCGGCGTGCTGCGGAAGGCATCGGCCAACATGTCTTCGATCGATGCCAGCGGCAAAGGCGTCACACGAATCTCATGCACCGGCGTCTTGCCCTTGCGGATTTCGTCGAGAATGCTGGTCAAGGGATGCGTCTGATCGACTTCATTGTCGCGATAGGCGCCCACCAGCAAGATGCTGGCATCCCCTAATTCGCTGCAGATGTACTTGATGAGCTTGAGCGATGCCGCATCGGCCCATTGCAAGTCATCGAGGAAGAGCACGGCCGGATGTTCGGGTTTGGCCAGCATCTTCAAGAAATGCTGCAGCACCGAATTGAAACGATTTTGCGCCTCGACCGGATTGGCGGCCGGCGGCTCCGGCTGCGAGCCGATGATCTGCTCTAAGCGCGGCAAAAGATCGACCAGCACTTGCGCATTGTTACCGAGCGTAACGAGAATTTTCGAACGCCAATCCTGCAACTGCTCTTCCGTCTCGGTGAGAATCTGCTTCAAGAATCCATCGAGCGCCTGGACGATGGCGGAATACGGCGTGCTCTTTTTCAACTGATCGAATTTGCCAGCCAACAAATAACCGCGGCGCACGATAATCGGAGCACGTATCTCCTGCACCAACGAAGACTTACCGATACCGGAATAACCGGTTACGAGCACGAGTTCAGGCTTGCCTTGCGCGGCGCGCTCCAAGACGTCGAACAACACACCGATTTCTTTTTCGCGCCCGTACAGCTTTTGCGGAATTTGCAGTCGGTCGGAAATGTCGTTCAAGCCCAAGGAAAATTCCGCGATTTGCGCCTTGCCGCCTTGCAGCTGCAACAGGCACTGCTCCAAATCATGCGTCAAGCCGGCATGGCTTTGATAGCGATCCTCGGGGCGCTTGGCCAGCAGCTTCAAAATAATTGCGCCGACAATGGGCGGCAGCTGCGCATTGAGTTGATCGGGCGGCGACGGCATGCGCGCCAAATGCCCATGCAATAACTCCATCGGATCATCCGCAGTAAACGGCGGCGAGCCACACCCCATTTCATACAAGATGACGCCGAGCGAATAGTAATCGGTACGAAAATCGACCTGGCGATTGGTGCGTCCAGTCTGTTCGGGCGAGCTATAGGTCAGTAATTCAAGATTGTTTGAAGGACGTATCGTGCCCGGCGCGGCCAATGTCACACTATGCGTGGCGGGATCGATCTTGAAACACTGTGGTGTGAGTGTTTTATAAATAGTCTTGGCAGCATGCAGCTGTCCAAGCGCCTCCGTCAAGTTGATCGCTTGTGTGAGGAAGGTGGCCGTGGAAAATACCTTTGCCACCTGGCGGTTGACCGCGGTGTGTTCAGACAACGTCTCCATGCTCTCCCTGGCTCATTCTATTTTTATAGTGATGGGAACAACACATTCGCTTCAAGTATTCATGAATTTTCTGGCACAATCAAGATAGGGCACGAAATGTAGATAAGGTAGGAGACATTTGTGCCTGCTTATGAAAATAACAAGGACCGCTATGAGCGACCAAGACGACGAACTGTATTCCTTCGAAGATGATGCCAAGGATGCATCATCAAAGGAAACCGAGGACACTGGTGTCATCCCCTGGAAAATTCTGATGGTGGACGATTCGCCGGAAGTGCATCAAGTCACCCGCTTTGTGTTGCGCTCGATGCACTTTCTCGGCAGGCCGGTTGAATTCATCAGCGGATACTCCGCCATGGAGGGACGTCAGCTGATCCTGGAGCACCCGGATGCCGCAGTAATCCTGTTGGACGTCGTGATGGAAACCGACAGCGCCGGCTTGGACATGGTCAAGTTCATCCGCGAGGACGCCGGCAATCGATTGATTCGTATCATTCTGCGCACCGGCCAACCCGGCCAAGCGCCCGAAGCCGAAGTCATCCAGCGCTACGATATCAACGATTACAAAAATAAGGCGGAATTGTCCGATGACCGTCTGCACACTTCGGTTATTTTGGCACTGCGTTCTTATGAGCGCCTGCACAACGAATTCATCAAACGCCAAGCAAGCGAACGCACTATCGAATACTTGGCGTACTACGATGTGTGGACCGGCCTGCCCAACCGCACGCTTTTGTTGGATCGCATTTCCCAAGTCGTACAAAGCGCCGTGCGCCACAACTGGAACGCGGCGGTGCTCTACATCGACCTCGACCAATTCAAGCGGATCAACGATTCGCTCGGCCATGAAATCGGCGACCTGCTTTTGAAGACCGTTGCCGAACGCCTGCGCATCTTGGTGCGCGGCGAAGACACGGTCGCCCATGTGAGCGGCGATGAATTCGCCATCCTACTCCCCAACCTGAAAGATCCCGAACATAGCGCACGCGTTGCCGAGAAAGCCTTGGCCGCGATCCAGCAGCCTTATCAGATCGAAGGACAAGAGCTGCATATCACCGCCAGCATCGGTATCAGCGTGTGCCCGAACGACGGCAGTGAAGGCTTGACGCTGATCCGCAATGCCGACACGGCCATGTACCAATCCAAGGCATCCGGACGTAATACCTATAGCTTCTTTAAACCGGAGATGACGGCACGCGCATTGGAGAACCTGCGCGTCTCCAACGACCTGCGCCGCGCCATCGCGCGCAACGAATTCGTATTGCACTACCAGCCGCAGGTCGATTTGCAGACCGGACGCATCGTCGGCGCCGAAGCCTTGATCCGCTGGCAGCATCCGGAATGGGGATTGGTCTTCCCGGGTAAATTTATCGGCGTCGCCGAAGAGACCGGATTAATTCAGCCGATGGGCGAATGGGTATTGCGTGAAGCATGCCGGCAGAATAAAGCCTGGCAAACCGCAGGCCTGCCGCCGATCGACATGGCAGTCAATCTCTCCGCGCGCCAATTCGATTGCGGCCGCATCGAACGTGTGACTACAGAGGCATTGGCGGAAACCGGATTGGAGGCGCACCACCTCGAACTCGAAGTGACCGAAAGCATGATCATGCAAAACGTCGATCAAGCGATTGCCGTCATGAAGATGTTGAAGACCATCGGCGTCAAATTATCGATCGACGATTTCGGCACCGGCTATTCCAGCTTGAATTACTTGAAGCGTTTCCCGCTCGACAAACTCAAGATCGATCAAACCTTCGTGCGCGATATCGGCATCGATGAAGACGATGCGAGCATCGTCACCGCCATCATCGGTTTAGCCAAGAGCTTGAAGCTGAAAGTCATCGCGGAAGGCGTGGAAAAAGAGATGCAGCTGAATTTCTTACGCGACGGCGGCTGCGACGAAATGCAAGGCTACTATTTCAGCAAGCCGATTCCCGCAGCCGATTTTGAGGCCTTGGTGCGGAAATCACTGGTGACGTAGAAGCGGTCGCAATTTGCAGAGGCGCCGCGCTCGTATCGCACGTCCCGGCGTATTAGCTGAGCTTCTGGTTTGCGTGCACGTCGGTAATCTGCATCAGCTTGTCGATATCGATCAGAATAAAATTATCTTCTTCATCCATGCCGAGGCCGAGTAAACAAGAAGCGGCTGCCGCAACTCCTGCCGGCAATGGTTTGATGTCTTGCTGCGTGAGCTTGACGACTTTCGCCACACTATCGACGGCCATACCGATGTACCGACCGCCGACTTCAAGAATGAGTATACAAGTACGGGCATCGTACGACGGCATGCCGAAATTAAAACGAATGCGCATATCGACCACCGGCACGACATTGCCGCGCCAGACCACGACATCTTCGATCACTTGCGCCCCGTCCGCCAACTTGGTCAACGCATCGTATTGAAGCAATTCGCGTACTTTACCGGCGTCAAGGCCAAATTTTTTCGTGCCCAATGAAAAAATCAGACATGCCGGCGGCAATAACATCGGCGGCATATCAGCGACTGCTTGGGAAGAAATGGAAGAAATGGCGTGGGGAGAGGCATTCATGATCAGTCCTTTCAATCGTGATCGATTGCGTCGAAAGCGGCTTGCCGGCGCGCTGGTGGCGCACCTTCCAACCGCTCGCATCGCTGCACTGGAAATGGATAATCTGCAGAAGCAGCAGGTAATTTTCAGCAACTTTCATGCCACGCCTTATGCACCATACGCTTTCAAGATGCCGCCTTTTCAGGGACAAGTGCACCGCTTTCAGACTATAGGGCAAGGGAATTGTTGAAGGAAGTTTTTTTAGCACTAAAACGGTGAACCGTCACACATAAAGCGAAAAACTTGCCCTTGATCATAGGCTAGGGCCAACACTGACTATAATAGATGGCGCTAAATTTCTTCGATCGCCATGCCCGTTTCTCTCGATAATTTACTTGTCGTCGGTATTTCTTCCCGTGCCCTATTTGATTTGGAAGCGGAAGAAGCGATTTTCCGTACGCAGGGGTTAGAAGCGTATCGGCAGCATCAACTCGCCAATGAAAATGAAATTCTGAAGCCCGGCGCCGGTTTTGCCTTGGTGCGTGCCTTGTTGAAGCTCAACAAGCTCACAGATAACCAGCGGTTTGTCGAAGTAGTGATCATGTCGCGCAATTCGTCGGAAACGTCGATGCGTATTTTCAATTCGATCGAACACTACAGCCTGGACATTACACGGGCGGCTTTATCCGGCGGCGCCTCGCTCGCGCCTTACCTGCAAGCCTTTAATGTCAGCTTGTTTCTGTCCTTGCACGAAGACGATGTGCAAGCTGCCATCAATTCCGGCGTTGCATCCGCATTGTTGTATCAAAAGCCGGAAAATGCTTTCGAAGAATTGGATCAGATTCGCATTGCCTTCGACGGCGATGCCGTGATTTTTTCGGATGAATCGGAACGCATTTTCCAAGCGCACGGCATCGAAGCATTCGAAAAACACGAGCGCGAAAATGCCAGGAACCCGCTGGCGGCCGGCCCCTTCGCGCGCCTGCTCAAAGCACTCTCTTACATTCAAAACAATTTCAAGGCGCCGGACGGACGCGCAGCACCGATCCGTACCGCGCTGGTGACCGCGCGTTCATCGCCGGCGCATGAACGGGTGATCCGCACCTTGCGCGCCTGGGATATTGCGATCGATGAGACCTTCTTCATGGGCGGCGTCGCCAAATCGGAAGTACTTGCCGCATTTAAACCGCACATGTTCTTCGACGACCATCCCGGACATTGCGACCGCGCGGCATTGTTCGTGCCGACCGGCCGCGTCCCGATCAAGAAAGAAGTTTAAGGTTTCTTCAGACTAAGCGGCATTGATCGCCGCGGCCGTTTTTTTCGACTGCGAAACAGGGTTAGTTGTCGCACTTGTCCTCGTTGATGCCCGGCTTAGCCGGCTTCTTACACGGCACCTTGGGTGTGATCGTGGGTTTAGGAGCATTGTTCGGCAGTTTCGTCATCGCCGGCGTCACTTGGATGTTGGGAAGCGCGGCAGCTTTCACTTCCACAAACGTCGGCGCAAAATACGATACGCACGTACCCTGCGGTGCGGATAAAGAATCGGTGCCCAGCCAATACACCACATACCAACCCGTCTTATCGGCCGTAAAACTCGCTACGCGCGGCCAAGGTGCATCGGCGGCAAAGCTCATGACATCGTGATTGCTGCCTACTTGATTTTGCACGGTGCGGTACTCGTACAGGATACGGCGCGGCGCATCGCATAGTCCGGTTCCATCCACCTTGACGCTGATGGTCTGGCCCGGCGCCGCATTGGTCGGCGTGACCGTAATGCCTGTGACCTTGCCCGGCTCGACCACTTTCACGCTGCCGCTGCGCGATCCGCACTGCTCTGCCAGCGTCGGTCCGGGAATGGTCTTTACCGAGGGATAGAAACTGCCGCCCTTTTGATATTTGTGCTCTACCTTCAAGGAATTTTGGCCGACGACATTGCCGAACACGAAGGTATCGACGTTGGTCTTGGTGCCGTCGAACCAATCCACCACGATGTTCTTGCAGGTGCCCATACCCTGTACCGTCATAGCGACGGTTTCATTGATTTTGTATTCCTGCTTATCGAAGCTCATGCCAACAAAACCATCGGCGGCCAATGCAGGAATAGCTGCGACTGACACAGCGAGACCCGCCAAACATAGCAATCTTTTTTTCACTACATTCCCCTTTTTTAAATAAAAACAATCAATCCTCGCGCTTAAGTCGCTCTCAAGCGCATAGCGGTTCAACTTGCTTTCCAGGGATTTACGTAGAATGAAAAAACAGGATGAGCGATGTGAGTTTCGAACTCATTTCATCAATACGAGGGCTCGCCTATTGATGAAATGAGTTCTAATCTTTCGTCTCGATCATCTGCATCAGGCGATCCAGCCCGGCATCCCAAGCAGGTAAACGCCTTCGCGCGGGGGAAATCTGAATTTGTTGACGCAAGCGCCGCATCCAAGTCAGCTCTGCTTGAAGCAGCGGTGAAGCTTTCAAACCATGCTCTACTCTACGGCGCTCTGCTTCATCCAGCGAGTGATTGATGTACCAAGGCAGCAAACTCGACAGATTATTATCTTTGAAGTGCATATAAGCGAAGATCCGGTTGCCAGCGGGTTTGACGCTCCAAGTTGATTTTTAATTTTCTGCGAGCGTGGAATAAACGCGTCTTAATGGTATTTTCCGGGCATTGCTGAATCTCGGCGATTTCTGCAATCGAGAGGTCCTCGTAAAACATCAGGTGTATGCATTCGCGCTGCTCCTCAGGCAAACTCTCCAGGCAGCTGAGCACTTGTTCTTGCGTTTGCTTCTGCGCCAATCGCTCAAACATGCTGGGCTCGTCGGCCGAGATGTTTTCGGCTTCTTCCTCAAGCGGCTCGAATGGGCGGCCGTGAGAGGCACGCAGTTTGTCGAGCAGCTTATGCCGCGCAATACCCAACAGCCAGGTACGCGGCGCCGATCGGCCGGCAAATGAGCCGGCATTGCGCCACACCTCATACATTGCCTCCACCACCACCTCTTCCGCTTCGACTTGATTGTCCAAACGGCGCAAAACGAAAGCATAGACGGTGCGGCTAAACATCCGGTAAAACTCTTCCATCGCCTTGGTGTTGCCTTGGGCGATCTTCGTCAACAGAGTTGCCGCAGTTTCGTTTTCAATTTGCTTTAAATTGGTCGACATGGCCAGGCAATCGGTTCATCCCAAAATTGCAAATGCACGCTTCATTAGCCAGCCCTTTCGGCAGCCGGCTTTGCGCGCAGTTCAAGTTGCGGTAATCCTACGGAAGGAGTCAATATGGGCAAATACTGCGGATGTAGTATTTGCCGGCGTGAATATTCACGGCCAAGCACGTGCCGGACTCGCCTCTGTTGCTTGTCGACAAGTCGCAAAATCCCACGTATAAATACCCGACGTTCCCGCTTTTGAACCAAGTAAGCGTCTGCACCGACCAAGAACCGCGCCGCGGACGGCTTTTGGAACCTCCGCAACGAGCGTATCCCGATAGGCACTGCACGCCGGGACCGCGCCTCTAAGACTTTAACCAAGAAAGGAAGCTTGCAATGAAAACTGCCGTTTCGATTTATCTGGCCCTCCTGATGACAGCTGCAGCAACACCGAGCTGGGCCGACCCGGTTGTGCTGCGCGCCGGCGATACGATGCAAAAACAAATCGAGGTTCAAAAAGGTAAAAAAGTTACCATTCGCCTTGCCTCGGGCGAGGAACTGAGCGGCACCGTCAAATCGGTGTCCGGCAATCTGCTTCACTTGGGTGAGATCAGCGGCCGCGAAGTGTTCGACGCGGTAGTCGACGTCGACAAAATCTCGGCGATACTAGTGCGCCGCTAAGAGCGAACAAGCGCCGGCCTCGTCAAGCGGCCGGCGTACTCACAGCTAAGGTAGTGATTAGAGCGGTTGATAAAAACCATGCTTGATGGCGAATGCCGTGACCTCGGCGGCATTACGCAAGCCGAGCTTGTCCATCAAATTTTGGCGATGTTTGCGTACAGTCAGTACGCTTCGATTCAATGCGGCAGCGATCTCTTCATTGCTCAGGCCGCTTGCGATCATGCACATAATCTCTTGCTCGCGCGGCGTCACCGGCTCGACGCTATCGCCGGGAAAAGCCTGCGCATTGCTTTGATGCGCAAATAACGATGCTATGCCTTGGCTGACATATTGCTTGCCCGCGATCACGGCCTCTACCGCATGAATCAGTTCCGTACTGTCGCCATGCTTGACGACATAGCCGTCCGCGCCGGCGGCCAATGCGCGCTGCACCGATTCCGGATGAAGCGAGCCGGTAATGATAAGGATTTTAACTGCGTCAAATCGCGCTCGGATGCTGGCGGCGATTTTCTCGCCGCGGCAATTGGGCAGATCGAGATCAAGCAAGAGCAAATCGGGCAGAGTTTGCCGGACGAGTTGTTCGACTTCGGCGCCGTCGCCGGTTTCGGCCACCACCTCCCAGCCCGGCTGCATCGATAGGAGAAGCTTTAAGGCATCTCGCACCAGCACATGGTCATCCGCTATCAATATCGTCGTCATCGACGCACCTGTCCTGCCTTCTCAGTTTTGAGCGTATCCGGATATGTCATACTGAACGCCGCAAACTTCGACTCCAGCAATCACCGTTCGCCTCATGATAACAAACTCATCTTACGTGCCTGCCGTCCAAAAAGACGAGCTGCCCGCACTCGAAGTGGATGCCGAACTCGTCAACATTCTATATCGGCAGTCCATTTCCGCCGCGATCGGCACGTTCATCACGATCGCGGTCGCTGTCTACGTCCTATGGCCGCACGTTCGTAAAGACTACCTGCTCATGTGGTGCTTGTTCGGCTCCCTGCTGGCAGGCATTCGCTTGACGCTGGCGATCCGGCACAAACGCACGCCGCCACCTGCAGGGGAGTGGCGGAAAAACGCCTGGCGATTCACCTTACTCACCGCTGTGGCCGGCTGCTCGTGGGCCGCGCTCGCGCTGGTCTTCTTCACTCCCGACAATTTGTTCGTCACCGTTTTCATCTGCCTTCTACTGGCCGGCATTACGTCGAGCGGCGTTGCTTCGCTGTCTTCATTCTGGCCGGCGTATTGCGCGCTGGCGATACCGGCGCTCGCGCCGGTCGCCTTGCGCGCCATCTTCCTGCCGAACGAAAATCTCATCGGCGTAATCGGCATCTTGTTGCTGTTGCTGTTGATAGTTAATCTCGGGTACTGCCGCAACATGCAACGCGTCATGCGCGAATCGGTCTCGATGCGTTTTGAGAACCTCGCTCTGATCCGGCAGATCACACAAGAAAAGGAACGCGCCGAATCGGCCAATCGCGCCAAGTCCCAGTTCCTCGCCGCCGCCAGCCATGACTTGCGCCAACCTACGCACGCTTTAGCCTTGTTTGTCGCTGCACTGCGTGCTTTGGCCTTGCGCCCGGAATTAAAACGCAGCGATGTCGAAAATATCGCCGAACGATTGCAGGGCGCATTGAAAAACCTGGGCCAATTGCTCAACGCCTTGTTGGATGTATCGCGCCTCGATGCCGGTGTGGTTGAAACGAATAAACGCCCCATCGCTTTACAGGAAACCTTGCAAGTTGTTTTCGACGAATTCTCCGGTCCGGCGCGGTCAAAAGGCGTCGAGCTGACGGTAGTTCCAGCGTCGCTGTGGGTCGATTCCGATCCCATTGTTTTACATCGCATTTTGTCGAACCTGGTGTCGAACGCCGTCCGCTACACGCAGCGCGGGCGGATATTGGTCGGCTGCCGGCGTCACGCCGATTCCCTGGAAATACAAGTGTGGGATACCGGCATCGGCATCTCCGACGATCAATTGCCGAAAATTTTCCAAGAGTTCTATCAAGTCCATAACGTTGCCCGCGATCGCGAGCAAGGTTTGGGTTTGGGCCTCGCGATCGTCCAGCGCTTGGCAAAACTGCTCGATACCGAAATCGAAGTACGATCGATGCCCGGCAAGGGTTCCGTATTTACGTTCCGCCTGCCGCTTGCCGATGCTCCGGTGCTCGTAGAAACCAAGCGCGCTGCGCTAGAGGCGCCTCGCAACACCGGAAAAACCATTCTCGCCATCGACGACGATCCGGACATTCTCGAAGCGATCCAGCAATTGCTGGCGGCATGGGGGCATACTGCCGTCATCGCTTCAACTTTGGAACAAGCCTTACAAAAAGCGGATCAGCACAAAGCCGATATCAGCCTCATTTTGTCCGACTACCGTCTAGCCGAGCATGTCAACGGCGCCGATGCCATTCGTGCCGTGACGGCCCGCCTAGGACGTCAAGTTCCCGCCGTGATCATTACCGGCGACACCTCGCCCGAACGCATACGTGAAACCAGCGCGACCGGTTTCAAACTGCTCCATAAACCGCTCGCACCCGAGCAATTGCATCAAGTTGTTTGCGAACTTTGACACCGCCATGAAGCTAATTTTTTCCGGCGCTTAGGCACTTAGACTCTTATTGCTTGATTTGCTGATTCGCTTTACCGCCGATGCCGGGCGGGTCTGGTTGCGGATTGAAGCCTTGCGCAGCGCCCGGATTTCTTTTGCCGCTTTTATCGCCCGGCGGTTCCGGCTGTGGATTGAAGCCGTTGATTTCACCTGGCTTACTCTTCTTCTCCAGTTTCTTATCCGCCTGCTTTTGTGCCTCTGCCGGTTCGGCGGCGATCGCCCCTTGAGCTGCAAAAGCAGCCGCACATGCGGCATGCAGAACGGCGAGGTATTTTCGCGATGCTTTCATGATGACTCCGAATCGATTGTGCTTATGAATTATTTCTTGATCGCAGCAATGCGCCCTTCCCGGCCGAACGCACCTGCCAAAAAAATACCGATCAGGTTCTAAGTCAGACTGAAACGCTGGGAGGTTCAAAAAATAAAAACGGCCGCTATCGAAAGCGGCCGCGTGCATAGCGCAAGGCTAGTATGGGACTAATTACAAATAATGCTGAATGTCGCGGACGCGCCGCCTACATTAAGAGTGGCAACCGGCTGCGGCGCGGTACTGCGCGCGTTATAGGGGGCCGTCGCCGTGACGGTCACGGTTGAACCATTGGTGATGGTGCCGGGAGCAGACGTCGCCGCGCCGCCGTTAACGCTGTAAGTCGCAGCGGGAACGCTGGAGCCGCTGATACTGATCGGCGCGGAAGGCGCCGTAATACCGCTGATCGACACTGCATTGGAGGTCGCGATGCAAGTCGAGGTGCGCGTACTGTGAACCACCGACGCCGTATTGAAAGAGAATGGGTTCGGGGTCGTATTCCACGTAGTCGAGCTGAAGCTGCCGGCCACGCCGCCGATGTTCAATGTGGCCGTCGTGGTGGTGTTTTGCGAACGCGAGTTGACCAGGCTGACGGCCACCGTCTGGCCATTGCTGATCGTGCCGGCCGCACTCGTAAACGCGCCGCCGTTAATCGAATACGTGCCGCCGGTGATGCTGATCGTGGTCGGCGTGTCGATGCCGGTGATGGTCACCCTTGCCGAAGTCGCAGTGGTCAACGGCTGCTGCCCGGTAAGCGGAGGGAAACTGAACGGATCGGGCACGGTATCAGAAGAAGTTACCGTGAAAGTCCCGATCACGCCGCCGATATTGAGCGAGGCCGTGACGCTCGCTCCCGGCGTGGAGGAAGGAACCACTTGGACGGCAATGTTCTGCCCCGAGATAATCGAACCCGCCCCTGCGGTAAACGCGCCGCCGTTGATCGAGTAGGTGCCTCCCGTAATGCTCACCGGCGCCGGCACTGTGTTGCCGGTAATGGTCACGGTATTCGACGTCACCGGCGTTCTGGAAGGCGGCAGCGTCAGGCTGCGGAAGGTGAAGGGGTTCGGCGTCGTACCGCCGGCAATGACAGTGGTGGTCGATGTCGACGTCACCGTAGTGCTGGAGGTCGAGGTGGTTGAAGTCGAGGTGGTGCCGCCTGAGCCGCCGGCCGTCGTTACCGTAAATACGCCGATCACGCCGCCGACATTCAAAGTAGCGCTGGTGGTCGTGCCCGCGGTAGGCGCGGTCGTCACATTGACCGTAATCGATTGTCCGCTGGCGACGGTTCCAAGTCCCGACACAAACGGCCCGCCGTTGATCGAGTACGTACCGCCGACGATTGTGACCGGCGCCGGCGCCGAATTACCGGTGATCGTTACCGTATTCGAAGCCACAGGAGTCGAAGTCGGCAATCCCGAAACCGCATTGAAGCTAAACTGGTTAGGTGTCGAGTTACTGGTCGACGTACTGCCGATCGGCGTGCCGCTGGCGGCGATGGTACGCATGACCAATAAAGCCGGACGATTGTCGCCTGGGTTTTGATCGACATAACGCAAGGTCAATACCGTGCCGGCCGCGACTTCCAATACGCCATTGCCTGGCGTGACCGCTCCCGATGAAAAATAATAGTTCGTGCGGGAGAATTTGCCCGGCGCGGTTTCTTGCAAATCGACATTCTCGGCGTCGCCTTGGCTAGTGACGATTTGCACCGGCAACGAGCCTTTACCGGCGAGATCGTTGTCGACAACTTCAATCGTCACCGCCAGCTGAACCGGCGCCACGGTGACGGCAGCGATCGACAAGGAAGGCCCGAAAGTCACTTGAGCGAGATTGCCGTTGGCGCTGGAGAACGGATTATCGCCGCTTACCGCGGCAAACTTCCAATCGCCGTGATCGCGGTGCAGCAGGATGGTCGCTCTGCCGGTGAACAAGCCCGGATTGAAATTTCTGACATCGAGGAAACGCTTTTCCCAATTGGTTTGAATCACGGTCACATCCGGACCGCATTGGATTTGCGTATTCAACAGTAGCAAGCGCATTTGTTTGAAGCGGTTGACGTCTTGCACGATGCCTTCGATAAAGCGCAGATAGCCCACCATGGAAGAATCCATCTTGGACCGAATCAGCGCGGTATTACCCAGCTCATAGGCGCGGATGAAATCGTTGAATGCGTTGACCGCGGAAGGGTCGCGGGTACAGGCATCGCTGATCTTGGTATTGCCTTGCTCATTGGTGCCGCCCTGCTTTTTCTGTTCTTCCTGCTTTTGCTTCAGCTTGTCATCCGTTGTTTTTTCCAGCAAGGCCTTGGTTTGATTGATGAGCGATTCATTGGGTGTCGGCTTATAGTGCGGCGGAATTGCAGTCAGCAAAACCGGTTTTTCATTGCTGGTTTTTTTGGCGAATGCGGCGCGCCCCGGACGAACCGAGATCTCGCCGAATGGCGTCGCCAGCACGGTTTCGCCGGTGTTGACCTTGTCGTAAGTGCCGGCTTCGTCGCCGTTATCGATCACCGCTACTTCATGATCGGTGCCGCGAATGCCGATGGTCGCAGATGGCGTTTTCACCGCATAATTTTTCGGTGCTGTCTTGCCGATCCAGCCGGTGACCGAGCGCATAAAACCACGGAAGATCGAGAAAACCGCTTTGTCTTTTTCATCGCCTTCCGCCACATATTCTTCAATCTTGACGCGAGTGTTCGGACGCAATGCAATCAAGGCGTTGTCGTCCATCTTCACATGCACCTCGCCGTCGGCGCCGGTGACGAGTATTTCACCCGGCTCTACCCGCGCCCCCTTGGCGGCGGCGCGTGCATCGCCGCCGCTGCTTAAGACCTGTGCCTTGCCATTGACGAAACTGATTTCTCCTTTGGCCCAGGCACTCTGCGCACCGGCCAACAATGCCAGCGTCAACGCGGCAACGCACCAGCGGCGTATCGATGCCAATGAAAAGCTGCGGTCAGTGGTTCGGGTATTCATCATGATTTAACCGTTCGATTTAATTATTTCGCGTGCGCGGCGAATACATTGTCACCCTTGATGCCGGCAAGGCGCCAACCTTTTGCCGTCAACTTCATTTGAAACGACGCCTGGCCGCTCGCCAGCTTGGGCGTCAGGTTTGGTAATGCCAGATAACGTTTTTCCCAATTCAGTTGCACCATCACCATGTCGCCGGTGCCGACCGCCTGCACATCCTTGGTCAAGACGCTGATTTGCTTTTGCTGGTTCTGCGTGTCGCGCACCGCATCGAGCACACTCTGATAATCGATCATCTTCGTATCCATATAAGCATCCAGCGCAAACGGCTTGCCGGATTCGTAAGCGCGAAAAATCTCGTTAAGCGTTTTCTGTGCTGCTTGCGTCTTCGACTCTTTTGATTCTTGTGCGCCGGGTGAATTTTTCGCGGCCGGCGCCGTCGAACCGCATCCGGCAACGAGCAGCGCGGCGGCAAACGCGGCAATCATGATTCGACCGCGCTGTCGGCTTTGGACTTGCGGCGTGTCTTGCGATGTGCGATCAGCCTGCATTTTGTCGTATTCCATAAAAGTGTCGTTACCAAGCATAGGTAAGGAGGATACCTGCCGCAGTCTCTCGCGTGCGCAACAGCGGATCGCCCATATTCATTACGTTGTCGCGGATATATGCCTTCAACATGACCGGCGCTTTGAAGCCTAGGCCCAAGGGATAAGAAGCATCCAATTGTAGCCTGATGGTTTTCAGGTCCGGGCCGCCTTGCGGTTGGGTGGTGATATTTTCCAAAACGCTGGCATTCATGACCAACGAGTTCGGCATTTGGTACGCGAAGGTCAAGCCATAGTTGGTAGTCGTCGTCGAAGTGCCGATGTTAATCAAGTTTTGTACTTGGCGTCCGGCAGTGATGCTGGCGTTGGCTGTCCAGCTTGCCGGCATAGTCGGCGTCGCGCCGGAAAACTGCCGTCCCAACTGCAATTGAACAGTGTTGGTGCGCGAATCGGCTTGCGGATTGGCGGTGCTGTTGACGCGACCGACGCCAGCGGAAACCATGCCGTTCCAAGTTTGCGAACTGTAATTCAGCGTCGTCAAAAAATTCGAGGACGGCGTTTCGGCACCCGCCGCATCGGTCACACGCGTACGTGTGTCTTGGAAGGTCAAGCCCCAGCCCGGCAAATCGGGGCCGAAGTTCAACGTGGCGCGCGAAGTGAGCGACTTGGTTTTGGTGGTGGTGCCGACCACCGGCGACAACGCCGGCAGCGCCGGATCTTGCGGCGGCGGCACCGGCGTATAAGACGCCGTCGTCAAGTTGGAATCGCGGTATTCCACACCCAGCGTCATCCAGTTGGCGGCGGTCCAGTCAGTACCGAAATAGGACTCGTGTATGCCGGGCGAAACGCTTTGCGCCAGCGACATATAGGAAGAACTAAGATTGTGATAACCGCCGCGGAACCTGAACGAACCCAACTGATAGGTACCGTCCAGTATCTCCGCATGTCCGTTACGCGCTTCCTGGTATTTTTCTTGATAGCGGCTCATCCCCACTTCCCCGGTCAAGTTGAACTGTCCTTCTTGATACGATAAGCCTGTGGTAAACGAGCGAGTGGTGGCGGGAAGCAGCGAAACTGCGCTCGATGCGAGGCTGCCGTCTTGATCGTCGAAGCTTTGCGCGGTAACGTAGACTTTCAAGCCCGGCATAAACGCTTTTTCCAACTTGACGCCGAAGACGTCGCGCAAATAGCGGGTGCGCGCCGGATTGCCGTCCAGTGCCCCCCTATCCGCCAAGGCTTCCCACGAATCGGCCAGCACACCGGCATGACCGAACAAGGAATAACCGCCGCCGAATTGCATATTGCCGTAGAAGCCGCGCAAACCCATGCTGGAACTCAGCTGGGAATAATTAACCGCCACGTCGCCCAACATCCATTGATAACCCTGTCCGGTTTGACCGACTTGGAAATTGGTCAGCTGGTTGGGATAACGCGACAGAATCGTGCGGTCATTGCTATTGGTGACAGTCGCCTGGGCATAGGTCACGTTGCCGTCGGCGGAAGTTGCGCGCAAATCGCCGCGGGTAACCAAGTTAAAAAATGTGCCGGTTCCGTAAGGCGTCTGGAGATTGCCGCTGCCGGCCGGCACGCTGACGTCGCGGCTGTACATGTCAGCCCTTACTTCGCCGTGGAATTCGATCTTGGTGGAGCTGCTGGTGTCGTTTGTTTTCAACTCGACCGTCGATCCGGACTGCTGCTTCCAGATGCGCAACACTTCTTCATTCTGCTTGGCAGCGTCGGATTTGCCGTCCGCGGAAGGGGGCGTTTGTGCATGCGCCACAACAAAGGTAAACGGCATGCCGCCTATGACAATGCGCGATGCGAGCGCAAACATTCGATTTTTCACCGACTCTTCCCCTGTATTTTTATTGCAAAGAACGCCCACCCCTAGCGGATTCTAACGCGTTAGGCTGCAATTACAATACGTTAGGATTTGGTGCCCGCCGGTGGCTGTGTCGGTGGTAGCCGCCGGCAGGTTCAAATTATTTTCCGATCACGGCAGCCGGGGAAAGGCCCGCCTGCACCTTCATGGTGCTTGCTTTTATCGGGATGTCGATAAATAGTCGGCGGATGACATCTCGGTCGATGAAGCTGGTAGTCGGCGCCGGCAAAAGAGACGTTCAAATTATTTGGGCGGATACTGCGAGTCATCCCGCGCAATAAAACCCATTAAGTGCTCACGCACCTTGCAGCACAAGTCCCAGTTGCTCTTGGCATCCATCGAGCTGACCAGCACCCGCAATTGCAAGGCTTGCGCGTCCGTATTGACTGCCTGCACCTGGCACATCTTGCCGTCCCATTCCGGCGATGATTGGCAAATGCGCAGGGCTTCTTCACGCAGCGGATCGACCGGCAGCCGATAGTCGACCTTGAGCAACACGCTGCCGAAAATTTCCGCGCTGGTCCGCGTCCAATTCTGAAACGGATGTTCGATGAACCATTGCAGCGGCACGATCATGCGGCGCTGATCCCATATGCGCACGACCACATAAGTGCTGGTGATCTCCTCGACCCAGCCCCACTCCCCTTCCACGACCACAACGTCTTCCAAGCGAATCGGCTGGGTCAGCGCCAGCTGCAATCCGGCGAGCAAGTTGCTGAGCACCGGACGCGCCGCCAAGCCGGCCGCCAAACCCACCAGGCCGGCCGAGGCAAGCAGGCTGGTCCCGATTTGCCGCAGCTGCGGCAAGGTGGCCAGCGCGAGCCCCGCCCCGGCAATCACGAGTACGGCCATTGCCGAACGTGCGAGCACGCGCGTCTGCGTTTGTATTTTGCGGGCGTGGAGATTGTCTGCCGTGTCGGCCGGATGCAATTCGATCATGGTGTCGGCAATCGCGGCGATCGATCGTACAGCCAGCCAAGTCAAAGCCGCAATCAAACCGAGCGACACAAACTGCCGAATCACGGAAAGAACGGCTGCCGGCTCGGTATCGTTGCGCAAGACAATTTGCAGCACCAGCAGAAATACCGCGAGGCGCCCGGCATGATTGCCGTAATCGATGAGCTTGCGCGAGAGCGGAAAAGGCGCGGCTAAACGCCGCAATGCCGTCGTCCCCAGTTTATGAACGACGAGCACCGCCAGCCACACTACCAAGATCTGCACTAAGACAGCGACGATGGGCACGTCATGGGTCACCGCCATCCAAGTTGCAGCAGCGTCACGGATTGTATGAGATAAGTTAGAAAACGGTGCATTCGGCATCGACGCCACGCTTGAAAATGATTGCCAACCATTTTCTTGAGCCGCATCCGTATCGGTAGTTCCGCGGTTTTCACGAGAAACTTGAACAAAAACAAAAGCCGTTCACCAAAGGCGAACGGCTTTCTCGATCGGAAAATTTCAGACGCGATTTATCGCTGCGATACCGCATCCACCACGCATAGCGCGGTCAGGTTCACGATGCGGCGCACCGTCGCCGAGGGCGTGAGAATGTGCACCGGCTTGGCACAACCGAGCAGCACCGGTCCGATCGCAATCCCGCTACCCGCCGTCACTTTCAACAAGTTATACGCGATGTTGGCGGCATCGATGTTCGGCATGACCAGCAAGTTGGCATCGCCGCTTAGCTTCGTATTCGGCATCGATTTTTTCAGCAAGGCCGGATCGAGCGCCGTATCGCCGTGCATCTCGCCGTCGACTTCCAAGTCGGGCGCCATCTCTTGCAGGATGGCCAGCGCCGCGCGCATCTTTTGCGCAGACTCGCTATTGCTGGTGCCGAAATTAGAATGCGATAAGAGCGCAACGCGCGGCTTCAAACCGAAGCGCCGCATCTCGTCGGCAGCGAGGATGGTGATCTCCGCCAATTGCGCCGCGGTCGGGTTCTCATTGACGTGCGTATCGACCAAAGCGATCTGCCGGTTTTGCAGGATGAGCGTATTCATCGCCGCATAGACATTGACGCCGTCGCGCTTACCCAGCACTTGATTAACGTAATGCAGATGCAGCGGAATCGTGCCGAAGGTGCCGCAGATCATGCCGTCGGCATCGCCCTTGTGGATCATCATGGAACCGATGAGCGTATGGCGGCGGCGCATTTCCAGTTTGGCGTATTGCTCGGTGATGCCCTTACGGCGGGTCATCTCCAGATACGTTTGCCAATAATCGCGATAACGCTCGTCATGCTCGGGATTGGCGACTTCAAAATCGACTTCCGGCTTAATGCGCAAACCGAATTTTTCGATTCGTTTTTTCAATACCGAAGGCCGGCCCACGAGAATAGGTTTGGCGAGATGCTCGTCGACCACGATCTGCACCGCGCGCAGCACACGTTCGTCTTCTCCCTCGGCGAACACAATGCGCTTCTTTGCCGCCGGCGCTTTTTTAGCGATGGCGAACAAGGGCTTCATAAAGGTGCCGCTGTGATAAACGAATTGCTGCAAGCGGTCGGCGTACGCATCCATGTCGGCGATCGGCCGCAAGGCGACGCCGGAGTCTTGCGCGGCTTTCGCCACGGCCGGCGCAATCTTGATCATCAAGCGCGGATCGAAAGGCTTGGGAATGATGTATTCCGGACCGAAGGCGAGATTGGTCACGCCATAGGTCGTGGCGACGATATCGGATTGCTCGGCTTGCGCCAGTTCCGCAATCGCTCGCACCGCCGCGATTTCCATCGGACGGGAAATCGTGGTGGCGCCGCAATCGAGCGCGCCGCGGAAGATATATGGGAAGCACAGCACATTGTTGACTTGGTTCGGGTAGTCCGAACGCCCGGTAGCGATCACGGCGTCGTTGCGCACCGCCATCACCTCTTCCGGCAAAATTTCCGGCGTCGGATTGGCGAGCGCCAGCACCAGCGGACGATCCGCCATCGCCTTCACCATTTCAGGCTTCAACACACCGCCGGCAGAAAGCCCCAAGAAAATGTCGGCGCCGGGAATCACTTCCGCCAGCGTGCGCGCATCGGTTTTTTGCGCAAAGCGCGCTTTGTCCGGGTCCATTAATTCGGTACGGCCTTCGTAGACCACACCGGCCAAGTCGGTAACGAAAATATTCTCGATCGGAAAACCCAGGTCGACGATCAAATCCAGACAAGCGAGCGCCGCCGCGCCTGCGCCGGACACCACCAGCTTACATTCCTTGATGTTCTTGCCGACGACTTTCAAGCCATTCAAAATCGCTGCGCCGACGATGATGGCCGTGCCGTGTTGATCGTCGTGGAAGACGGGAATCTTCATGCGCTCGCGAAGTTTGCGCTCAATATAGAAGCATTCCGGCGCCTTGATGTCTTCCAGGTTAATGCCGCCGAAAGTCGGCTCCAGCGCAGCGATGATGTCGCACAGCTTATCCGGGTCTTGTTCGCTGATTTCGATATCGAATACATCAATGCCGGCGAATTTCTTGAACAGCACGCCCTTGCCTTCCATCACAGGCTTGGCGGCGAGCGGGCCGATATTGCCCAAGCCGAGCACCGCGGTGCCGTTGGTGATGACCGCCACCAGGTTGCCGCGTGCCGTGTACTTAAACGCATTGGTCGGATTGGCGACGATTTCTTCGCACGGCGCGGCCACGCCAGGGGAATACGCCAGCGCCAAATCGCGCTGGTTGGTCAATTGCTTAGTCGGAGTGACGCTGATTTTGCCGGGAGTAGGTACTTCGTGGTATTCGAGGGCTGCATGACGCAACTGTTGACGGACTTGCTCTTTTCGCGATTGGTCGGAATCCATGTGTACTGCCTTTTTTCGTGGCTTGCGGAAACTAAGGATTCTAGCAGAGGGATCTTCCTTCTTTTATAAGGGATTACCCTCATTAGCCGGATATTTGGCGCCAAAAGCCTTCGGCTTGAGGTCTCATGCATAAAACTATCAAAATCATTTAAACAATCAATTTTATTTATTGATTGGTGTTAGCTATTATTTCTTCCATGCCGATTTAATTCATTAAATCGTTCAAGTCAACCCAAGGAGAACATCATGGCTAACAGCAATTCCGTCACCATCACCAACCTCGAATCCGCATTCGCCGGCGAATCGATGGCGCATATCAAATACCGCTACTTCGCCAAGTTGGCGCGCGAAGCCGGCGCCGAAGAAGTCGCCAAAGTCTTTGAAGAAACCGCCGACCAAGAAGTCATGCACGCCTTCGGCCATTTGGACTTGCTGTATCCGAAAGCGCAACTGACGCCCGCCAAGGCTTTGGAAATCGCCATCGAAGGCGAAACCTACGAGTACACCGAGATGTATCCAAAGTTCCGCCACCTGGCCGAGCAGGAAGGCAATACCGCCGCCGTCGCCGAGTACGACGAACAAATCGCCGAATCGAAAGAGCACGCGGAAAACTTCAAGCGCACATTGGAAAAAGCAGCCAAGCGCTTCGCGGCCTTAGCCAAAGTGGAAGAGCGCCACGCCAACCACTACCGCGCCGTGTTGGAAAGCATTACCGAAAAAGCTTAACGAATCGAGGAAAGGAAACAATCGCATGAAAACCTATCAATGCATCGTATGCGGCTTCATCTACGACGAAGCGGCCGGCATGCCGGAAGACGGCATCGCTCCGGGCACCAAGTGGGATGACATCCCCACGGATTGGTCCTGTCCCGATTGCGGCGTGGCCAAGGCAGACTTCGACATGGTGGAGATTTAGTGCGGAGTATCGACATGAAACCCATCGTCATCATCGGCGCCGGCTTGGCCGGCTACACCGTGGCGCGCGAGCTGCGCAAGCTCGACCAGCAAACGCCGCTCACGCTCGTCACCGCCGATGATGGCGCCTTTTATGCCAAGCCCACGCTCTCCAATGCTTTCGCATTGGCGAAGCGCGCCGATCAATTGATCAATCAATCGGCCGCCCAAATGGCCTCGCAATTAAAAGCGACTATCCTGACCTCGGCGCGCGCACGAGAAATCGACGCGCGTCACAAGACGGTAGTCGTCGACGGCAAATCGCTTTCATTCTCGAAGCTGGTATTAGCGGTCGGCGCGCAAGCGATTCAACTACCCATCGAAGGCGACGCTGCGGATCAAATTCTCTCGATCAATCACTTGCAAGACTACGCGCGCTTTCACGAGAAGCTGGCCGCGGTGAAGCACAACGGCGCCAAACGTGTCGCGATACTCGGCGCTGGCTTAATCGGCTGCGAATTCGCCAACGACCTGGCGCGCGCTGGGCATGCCGTCACGCTCATCGACCCGAATGCCTTGCCACTGGGCGCACTCGCTCCGGCGGCGCTCTCGCAAGGCTTAATGGCAGCATTGCAAAAAGAAGGTGTGGTAATGCGGCTGAAGAATATCGCTGAGCGAGTCGATGTGGAGGGCGATGCCTTGCAAGTCAGCTTGTCCGATGGGTCCACGCTGATTGCGGATATCGTCTTGTCGGCAGTGGGTCTACGCCCGAGCGTGACGCTAGCACACACCGCGCAATTGAAGGTGGGTCGCGGCATCCAAGTTGACGCATTCGGGCAAACCAGCGAGGAAGATATTTACGCATTGGGCGATTGCGCCGAGTATGCGCAACCCAACGGTACGAGCCGGATGCTGCCGTATGTCGCACCGCTCATGGGCGCAGCTCGTGCAATCGGCCGCACATTGGGAGGACAAGTGACGGCGATCGATTGGCAACCTGCGCCGGTTATCGTGAAAACACCCTGTTTTCCGCTGGCCTTAATACCGCCGCCGCCGGCATGCCCAGGCCAGTGGCAAGTGACCACGGAAAATGACAAAACGGTTTGCCGCTATCTCGGTGCCAACGGTGTCATCCACGGCTTTGGCGTCGCGCCGCAGGACGCCGCCAGCCGTCAAGCCCTGGCCAGGGAAATAGGCACCTCTTTGCTCGCAGCCCAATGAAGTAGGCGCGATCCTTCGGTACAATCGCTGCATGTTGTCCGAATTCGATTTGATCGCCCGCTATTTCACTCGCCCCTTGCGCGCCGGCAGCAGCGCCGCTTTGGGCGTCGGCGACGATTGCGCATTGTTGACGCCGCCGGCAGGCATGCAATTGGCGATATCGAGCGACATGCTGGTCGAAGGCCGGCATTTTTTCGCCGGCGCCGATCCGTATCAGCTCGGCCATAAATGCCTGGCGGTCAATCTTTCCGATCTTGCGGCAATGGGCGCGCGGCCGCTCGCATTCACGCTCGCCTTATCGCTGCCTGACGCCGATGAAAATTGGCTCGCGCCGTTTTCGCAAGGCTTGCTGACGCTCGCCGATGCATACCAGTGCGAGTTGATCGGCGGCGACACCACCAAAGGCCCGCGCAATATCTGCATCACGATTTTCGGCGCAGTCACCGCAGAACAAGCGCTGCGGCGCGACGCTGCGAAAGCGGGAGACGATATTTGGGTGTCCGGCAGTGTAGGCGAGGCGCGCCTGGCGCTCGCCGGCATGCGCGAAGAAATCAAACTCGATGAAACCACCCTGCAAGCAGCAAGCCCGCGCCTGCATAGCCCCACACCGCGAGTCGCCCTTGGCCTTGCGCTCAAAGGCATAGCGCGCGCGGCCATCGACATTTCCGATGGCTTAGCCGGCGACCTCGGCCATATCCTCGAAAGCTCGGCAGTCGGCGCCACAGTCGATGTCGATGCACTGCCGTTTGGGCCGATGCTGGCAAAACAACCCGAAGACTTGCGCCGCCGTTTTGCGCTGACCGGCGGCGACGATTACGAACTTTGCTTTTCCGCCGCACCGGCTGAGCGTGATGCCGTGCTGGCTGCCGCAACAGCAAGCGGCACACCGCTTACTCGCATCGGCACCATTGAATCCGTGCCCGGCTTACGCTTCATTGACGCCGCCGGCGCTTCGATCGATTTTCCCTACGCTTCCTTTGACCATTTCGCCCCCTCATGACGACTCTCGAATCCGGCCAAACCGTCTACGTCGACAAACCGACCTCTCGTTTCATGCTGTCGCATCCCGCGCACATACTGGCGCAAGGATTCGGCAGCGGCCTCTCGCCCTTTATGCCGGGCACTTTCGGCACCTTATTCGCGTGGCTCTCATTCGTCATGCTTACCGCGCGCTGGCCGGAAGTGTTTACGCAAGCGACCTGGGCCATCATCATCGCAGTGGGCTTCGTGATCGGCATCTGGGCATGCGATAAAACCGGACGCGACCTCGGCATCGCCGATCACGGCAGCATGGTGTGGGATGAAATCATCGCCTTCTGGCTCGTGCTGCTGCTCCTGCTGCCGGCCGACCGCGGCACGCAAATTTGGGCCTTCCTGTGGTTCCGTTTTTTCGACATGGTCAAACCTTCGCCCATCCGCGAATTCGAACGATATTTCAAAGGCGGATTCGGCGTCATGTGGGACGACATCATCGCGGCGTTCTACACGCTTCTTTTGTTTGCGATTTGGCGTTCGATCTGATTAAATGAAAAAGAGCCTGTTTGAAAACCGTAGCGAGCAGCCGGAGTTTGGGCCGAGGAGCGGATGCGTACGACATGTACGCTGAGCACCACAGGACCAAAATCTGGTCGCGCAGTAGGTTTTCGAACAGGCTCTAACAAACAGGAGACGAAAACATGGATGAGATCATCGAACTCGCTACACGCGTCGGCCTATCCTTAAAAGCCAAGGGCCTCTTGCTTGCCACCGCAGAATCCTGCACCGGCGGCGGCGTTGCGCAAGCCGTGACTGAAATCGCCGGATCGTCGGAATGGTTCGACTCCGGATTCGTGGCTTACTCGAACGCCTCCAAAACCGAGATGCTCGATGTCTCGCCGGCAGTCATCGCATTGCACGGAACCGTCAGCGAAGAGATCGCCGCCGCCATGGCGGAAGGCGCTATCGCCAACAGCAATGCGCATGTTGCGATCGCCACCACCGGCATCGCCGGGCCAGGCGGCGCAGTGCCCGGCAAGCCGGTCGGCACGGTGTGCTTCGCTTGGTCGAAGGATGGGCATACGCATACCGAGCGCCTGGTATTTCAAGGTGACCGGCAAGCCGTCAGAAAGCAGACAGTGGTGCATGCACTGCAAGGGTTGCTGAAATTTCTTGAGTAACTTACTGCAGGCCTTTCAGAAGCAAAATGTAATCAGGGCTGTCGGAGACGGTATTGTGCCCGGTGCCGGCCACCACCTTTAACGCTGCAACCCCTGTGCGAAAGCGCGTGAACAAGGATTCCGTGCTCGCACGTGGAATGACCTCATCGTGCTCTGCAGCGATAACTAATGTCGGTGCGACGACTTGCGTCGCGTATTTCCACGATTCGAACTTGTCGAGTAACAGCCAACGCACCGGAAAGTATGGGAACTGATTGGAGGCCAGTTCTTGGATGCTGTTATACGGCGTGACGAGGGTTAGCCGTGCAACAGGCCTCAGGCTTGCAAGATGAACCGCAACTCCGCTGCCCAGGCTGCGCCCAACAACTACGATGTTGGCGTGCTCCTTGTGGACCCTGTCGAACAATGTCAATGCATCGGCAACGAGAGCAGCCTCGGAAGGCTTGCCTGTGCTTCCGCCATAGCTCCGATAGTGCATGAGATAAATGGCATGGTCGGGAAACGCGGCCGTCAGGCTGGGAAGGCTGTAGGAAACATCCTCCGCGTTACCCCCAAAATAGACGAGCGCATTTGGTCCGCCATGGCTGCGCGCGGTAACCACCAGCTCTGCCCCGTCTACCGGCAAAGTGATCGTCGTGCCACCTGCAAATGATCGTGGTTGCGGAAAGTAGATCAACGAGCGTTGAAATACAAATAGGACTAGGCAAAGTCCGAGATATACAAGCGCGGCGATAACTGCAATTGATAGGGCAATTCGCGACATGGGTCACTCTAGCTTAACCAGTATCAATCTTTTGGCGTTCGAAGTTGGCGTTCGATTGTGCAGCTGCCAGCGTGGGCACCCCTTGGACAAGCACTATAAATGCAACCGTTCCAAGAAAATTTTGAGAACACATATTAAGAACCTCTAACGTGTTTGATAGCCAGCTGCGAAACTGACTGTGTTGATCTTCTCGTTATGTTGCGGCACGGAGTCGGCGCCCTTCGCCTCAGGATATTACCGTTATCACTTATCGTGTCACTACGCGATTAGTTCAAACCTGGCTCACTTCAACCCACATCCCCCGCCAACAAAATCTCACGCACCTTCTCATATTCCTTAATACGCGCGAAGTCCTTCTCGCTAGGCTCGGCGATTCGGCCCAAGTCCATGTTATCGGTCACATCGGCGAGCTTTACGACACGTGCGATCGGATTGCGGACGGCGCGGCGCGCAGCGTCGACGCGTGCTTCGCCTTTTGTTTTGGTCAGCGCGCGCACGGCCTCGATCACTTCAGAAGGAAATCCTTCGGCTGCCAAATCTTCGAACGTGACTGAAGTATCTTCCACCACGTCATGCAATACCGCCGCCATGCGCTCATATGGCGTATGCACGGCCAGCATGAGCCGCAATGGATGAAAGATATAAGGCTGGCCGGCCTTGTCGGCTTGCCCGGCATGTGCGCGCGCAGCGAGTTCGATAGCACGTTCGATCGTAGACATCTGGCTCCCCTTCGAATTAAACGCGCGAACGCCGCGCACTAATTAATACATCACGAAGCAGTCTTGCATTTCTCAAACAATTTCAGGATGGATGGCTTGAGTATTTCGCTTGCCTCAGCGACCGGCTTTTGGCCGATCACATTCATCCGTTTTCCGCCGGCGGTCTGCTTGGAAAATTTTTCAAAGGCAGCGACGTCCGCGTCGGTCATGCCGGGCGGCGTTACATTGGGGTCGGGCGACAGCTTGCCGCTGGCGACATCGGCCGCATATCCCGCGATCTTTTGCCCGCTCGGTGTTTTGTAAAAAGCGACGATGTCGGATGCCTCGGCAATCGAAAAATAAGTCATATGCGACTTGATCATTTGATTGTCCACCTGGCTGCGATTCATGCTCTGGATCACGCATGCGGCGCGCTTTTTCGATCCGGCATTCGACTGATCGCCACCGGCAAGGCCATGCCTCAAGCCTGCCATAAATCCCTCGATCGTTGAAGTACGGGTCAACATCTCTTGAATCACACTTCGATGTTTATTTTCTTGTGCATGTGCGGAGAAGATAATGCCGCCTACTACAAGCGCTATCGAAATTTTTAAACGGAGAGCTTTAATCGCCATGATGATCCTGATTGGTTATGCGCCGATATAAAAATAAATATCCATTCCAAACGCAATTAAGATGCCAATCAGCACGATATCACCGATTTCATACTGCAAGTTATACAAACGCGGAAACTCATCTCCTCGGCAAGGCAGCCGAGGCGGCTACACCGCCATCTCACGGACAGCTTCCCAAAACAAAGTAATTGGCGACGACCTTCTTCAGCGTTGTAACGAAGAACGTATTATCCATGCCCATATTCTGGTTCGAGCCTGATGCCAAAGCATATCCCATCTTATCGTAGGCGCGGCCGGCCAACACGTGTGCCACGTTGCTGGAGGTATAGCATTGCGTCATCGAGCTTGCGGTAGTTACAGCGGCAACGGCGGAAATCGTCTTTGCGACCGAAGTAGCAATGCCGCTTGTCGCCCGAGCCGACGCAGGAATTTCATCGGCAGTGACCACCCACGGATCATTGAGCAGGCCGATCGCATTCCGGTTCGATACCAAGGAAAAATAAGTGCTGCCCCGGTTAGTGAAAAAATCGTTCCAAGCCATGAAATACACAATATCCGGCATGCCTTTCTTTATTTCGGAAACGAGCGTGGCGTAATCGTAATTACCTGGCCATATCTTGGTGAGTCCGAATTCAGTCAGTGCTACCGGCTTCTTCAAATTCTTAAGAACCTGGTAGCCGTTGAGCGCCGCGCTATCGAACGAGGTCGCGTAGATGTCGATGCCCACGATGTCGACATATTGGCTGCCCGGGTAAAAATAATCTTCCGCTACCATCGCTCCACCGGTGTTGGCGCTGACGCTATATACCCACAGCAGGTTGTCGAGGCCGTGTTTGTTGGTGAAATAGTCGTGCATGTGGCGCCAAACATTAGTCACGTCCTGCTGCACGGTGGGATTGGATGGATTACTGCCCCACCAAAACCAGGCGCCGTTGACTTCATGTAATGGTCGGAACAGCACTACGACGCCCGCATCGCGTAATTCCTTTAACCCAGCCGCAACGCCATCGAGCTGGGCCATCCAGCTGGCATTCGCCGCCGTACCCACCTTGAGAATGTCGGCGAGCTGGCTGTTGCCGGTTCGATCACTCATCACGCCTTTGCTCCAGGGGTTGCGTGCGCTGAACATCACCGTCACCAGGCCACCGCTACCCCAGTGCCGGATCAGAGCCGCATTGGTGGATGTAAGCATGCTTCCCGAAATGACATAGTTAGGATCGTTCGAACCATAATCCGCACCGGCCAAGCCGACCGTCTTCCCGGTTTGCGACTGCAGCTTGACGATCAGATTATCGTAGCCGGACTGGGTGCTGCTCCAGTCGGCGATATTGACGGTCGCCATGCCGACATGCTGCCCGGAGACGATCTTGTTGGACGACTGCTTCGACAAGGTTGCAAAATAATTCAGCAGACTTTTTGTCGGCGCTGTGGCATTTGGATTTGACGTGGCCGGACCGTACGCAAATCTGGTCAAGGCGATGGTTCTGCCGTCGGGCAGCGTCAAAGTCGCGCTTGTCGCACTATCGAAGATGAGCTTCAACGAACCGACATCTGCATTGACGAGTGCCGCCGGCTTATAGGCGCCGGCTAAGATTTGCCCGTTGCCGTACTGCTGCCAATTGCCTATATAGGTATTGGCGTCGGTCATAGGCGCGGGACCCGACGCATACCAGATCGGATTGCCTGCGTCGTCGTACATGTAGCCCGCCATAAACATCGTGCTGTTTTGAATCTCGACAGAGAATCCTCTGCCGCCTTCTGCGGCGTTCCACCACCATCCTGCTTGCGGTGTGCCGATAGATTGGGGGGCGCCGCTGCCGCCGGCGACAATGTTGTAGCGCTCAATAGGCGTCGTTAGTCCACTCGGCCAAGTGAGCGTGCCATGATTGGCATCGGTGAATGTGACGTTGACATTGCCGTTGTTGACAGTCCCGCTCGACGAGCGATAGGCTCCGGTCAGCGTCTGCCCTCCCACATAAGTCGTCAAAGGGGCGATGAAAGTGGAACCAGTCATCGCTGCAGGGCCTGCAGCATACCAAGTAGCGCGCCCGGACGGCGCATACATGTAGGTTGCCATGAATATCATGTTGTCCTGAGCCTCGATGACGTAGCCGCGGCCGCCTTCTGCAGGATTCCACCACCAGCCCGGATTCGGTGTTACGGCACGTGCAACGCCGGAGAAAAACACAAATAAAAGAAAGAAAACTGCAATGCTTCGAATGGAAAGAGTGTTGTTGTTCATGATTTTCTCTTCAGCGTCGCGACGAAAAATATCTTGTCCATACCCATATTTCGGTACAAGCTCATTGTCGATGCGTGGCCCTTCTTGTCGTCGGAGCGGCATGATGAGAACCGTCATTGCTCCTTGTGGTTTCTGGATTAAATATTAGGAGACAAGGTCGGCAAAACAAATCCCTTTCAGACCGCAGGCAGTCGCCGGCAGACGAATAGGATGAACGGTTGAAATTCCCGGATGGGAGGCCAGGTGAAAAAGAGAGGGTGCGTCCCGGCTGACTCGAAATTCCGCTTACATCACGCGAAAGCAGTTGATCTCATCTCGAGTCTCCAATGCCACGCGACGCGCCGCCTGCACAAAATCCTCGCCTGCGGCTTCATCGGGTCTCGCATACAAAATCGCGCGCGATGAATTGATGATCATGCCTGCGCCGTTCGCCGTTTTGCCGGCGTTGACGGTCGCGTGGATATCGCCGCCCTGCGCGCCGATGCCCGGCACCAAGAGCGGCATATCGCCGACGATGGCGCGCACTTGCTCCAGCTCCTTGGGGAAGGTCGCTCCAACCACCAAGCCGCATTGGCCGTTGACGTTCCATTTTTCCGCGACCAAGTGCGCGACGCGCTGATACAGAGGCAAGCCATCCACATTCAAGAATTGCAGATCGGAGCCGCCGGGGTTGGAGGTGCGGCACAAGATAATCACGCCGCGGTCTTTCCATTCCAAATACGGCGCGATCGAATCGAATCCCATGTAGGGGTTGACCGTTACGGCGTCGGCGTCGTAGCGCTCGAAGGCTTCACGGGCGTATTGTTCGGCGGTGGCGCCGATGTCGCCGCGCTTGGCATCCAAAATGATGGGCAGGCCAGGGTATTGTTCGCGCACGTACTTGCACAAGGCTTCGAGCTGGTCTTCGGCGCGCAGGGCGGCAAAGTAAGCAATCTGCGGTTTGAAGGCGCAGACGATGTCAGCCGTGCCGTCGATGATGTCTTTACAAAAACGGAAGAAAGCATCGGGCTGCCACTGCAAATGGTCGGGCAGTTTGTTCATGTCCGGGTCCAGCCCGACGCACAAGAGAGAATGGTTATCCGCCCATGCGGCAGCCAATTTTTCGGTGAAGGTGCTCACAACTATTTCCTGAGTAGAAGACTGAATATGCACATTGTAACGCCTCGTGCTACGCTTTCGGCATGACGACTCTTTCCAAGAAAGACTGGATACTTCTTATCCTACTGACCCTCGCCTGGGGCTTTAATTGGCCGATTATGAAAATCGGCGTCCTGGATTATCCGCCCCTGACTTTCCGCACCCTAGGCATGCTCGGTGGATTACCCGTGATTTGGATTGCGGCGCGCATGCAAGGCGCCTCGCTTGCCATTCCCAAAGGAAAATTGGGCACCGTCATCAAGCTCACGATTCCCAATATGCTGATCTGGCACTTGTTCATCATTATCGGCGTGAAAATGCTGTCCTCGGGACGCGCCGCGATTCTCGGCTACACCATGCCGACCTGGGCTGTACTGTTCGGTCTATTTATTTTCGGCGATCGCATTTCGCGTCTGGCGTGGCTGGGTATCGTGTGCGCTACCGGCGGCGCCCTTTTGCTATTGTCGAATGAATTCTCCGCGCTGAGCGGACAGCCTCTTGGCAGCATTTTCGTGCTGATTGCCGCCGCGGGCTGGGCTTACGGCACCGTGATCATGAAGCGCACCGAGATCGACATGCCGACCGTTTCGCTGACGTTTTGGATGCTGGCCTTGGCCACCGCCATGCTGGCGATTGCAGCGATTGTCTTCGAAGCTTCCCAATGGCGCGTGCCGAATTCCACGGAATGGGCGGCGGTCATCTATAACGCCGTCATCGTGTTCGGCTTTGCCCACGTGGTATGGTTCCAATTGGCACGCACCTTGCCGCCGGTGGCCTCCGGACTTTCGGTGATGATGATTCCGGTTCTGGGCGTATTTTCCGGGGCACGGATGTTGCGTGAAACACCGCACTGGCAGGATTACGGCGCCATGGTATTAATTTTGGCTGCAATGAGTACGGTGCTGTTGAAACCGAGCGGTAACGCCCATAAATAGGCTGCACTCCATCATTTATTTCGCGGAGAAAACAGTATGAAAACTTGGCTGAAATGGCTGGCAATGTTTTTTCTCGCTTCCAACTTGAGCGCTTGCGGGTACAACCAATTCCAAGCCAAAGATGAAGCGATCAAGGCGGCCTGGGGAGAGGTGGTGAACCAATACCAGCGGCGCGCGGATCTGATTCCCAACCTGGTGAATACGGTCAAGGGATATGCTTCTCATGAAAGAGAAACGCTGGAAGCGGTTACGCGCGCACGCGCACAAGCGACCAGTTTCCAAATTACGCCTGAGGTATTGAACAACCCGGAAGCGTTCAAGAAATTTCAGCAAGTACAAGGCGAGCTGTCGTCGGCGCTGTCGCGTTTGATGGCAGTCGCTGAAAATTATCCGAATTTGAAGGCCGACACCAGCTTCCGCGATCTGCAATCCCAATTGGAAGGAACGGAGAACCGCATCACTGTGGCACGCCAGCGTTATATCACCGCCGTACAGGAGTACAACATCCTCGCGCGCAGCTTCCCCACGAATTTGACGGCCATGATGTTCAAATATGAAGTGAAGCCTTCCTTCACGGTCGAAAATGAAAAGGCGATTTCCACCGCGCCTGCAGTCAATTTCGGCAAATAAGTTGCGTGCTTTTTCACTCATGAATCGCTCATGACTTTATTGCGCAGCTTGGCGGGCTTGGTTCTGTTGCTGGTGACACTCGCAGGCAACGCGCAAAATTTTGCGCCGATTCCGCCGCTCGCTGCACGCGTCACCGATACCATCGGCATGCTGACGCCTGCGCAAAAACAAAGCCTGGAAAACGTGCTGCAAGAGTATGAAACCCGCACCGGCAGCCAAATCGTTATTCTCCTGGTCGGCAAAACCGAGCCGGAAGCGATTGAGCAATATGGCATCCGTGTGGCGGAAGCGTGGAAAGTGGGCCGCAAAGGTGTGGACGACGGCGTGATTCTGATCGTCGCGCGCGACAATCCGAAAGCGCTGCGGCGTTTGCGCATTGAAGCGGGGCGCGGTGTGCAAGGCTCGCTCACCGATGCCCAATCCAAACGCATCTTGCAAGATGTGATCGCGCCGCATTTTCGGCAGAACGATTTTTATGGCGGACTCGCAGCCGGTGTCTCAGCCATTGCCAATTTGCTGGATCGCGAACATTTGCCGGCCCCTCAAGGTGCCAAGCAGCAAAACGCTGAAGAAGATAGTTTTGGCGGATGGGCGCCGATTCTCTTTATCCTCTTCATGATGTGGATGATGATTTCCCGCATACGGCGCGCGCAGCGGAGTTTTTACGGCAACCGTTGGGGGCGCTCGTCCGGCATTATTCTCGGCGGCGGCGGCGGATTGGGCGGTTTCGGTGGATTCGGCGGAGGCTCTTCTGGTGGCGGCGGTGGATTTTCCGGCGGTGGCGGCACCTTCGACGGCGGCGGTGCGTCGGGAGATTGGTGATGATCAAACGTTTCCTCACACACCTGTTTACGACCAAACGCGACGGCCGCCAAGCCTTTCCGCCGCCGACGCTAGAGGCGATTCAGCAGGCGATCGCTCACGGCGAAGTGCGGCATCGCGCGGAGATTCGTTTGATTATCGAACCTGCTTTGCCGCTGGTGGACGTCATCATCGGAAAAAGCGCACGCCAACGGGCCGGGGAGCTCTTCGCCACTTACGGCATCTGGGATACGGAAGAAAACATCGGCGTCCTTGTCTACATAAATTTAGCCGACCACAAAGTCGAGATCGTGACCGATCGCGCCATCGGCCGCACGATTGCGTCAGCCGACTGGCAAGCCATTTGCCAAACCATGACGGCAGGATTCAGACGCGGCGACTATCAGGCAAGCGCGATTGCTGCTGTGGAAACGATGAACGATTTGCTGCACACGCCTTTTCCGGCGAAAGGCGAAAATGCGAATGAATTGCCGAATCGCCCCTTGATTGTTTGAGGAACTTGCTGCGACGCCTTACTGCTTATCGGCCGCACGGAACCTGACGATACGTTCGGTGTCGCTCGGATGCGAACTGAAGTACTCGTTTGGCTCGCTTACTTTTTCATCTTCCTCGTGGCGGCGGCGCGTCTTCCGCTTTCTTTCATTTGCTTGCTCATTTGTTTTTTTCCCTTGGTGCGCCTCGCCGACGATCTTCATTTTCTCAAACAACTGCGCCATCGGTTCCATCGGTATCCCGTTGGCGCGCATCATGTCGATGCCGTACTGATCAGCCTCGCGCTCGAAGTCGCGCGAATATTTGCTGTCCAGCAGGATAGTGGGAATCGTCGCAAGTAAGCTCGATACATCTCCCATCCAAAGATTGACGATGACGCCGGTCCCGGCTGCCTGCAGCATACGCCGCAAGGTATGGCGACGCTGCAAATGCCCCAGCTCGTGACCTAATACACCCAGCACGGCTTCGTCATTACGCGCAAGCATGACTAATTGATCCGTCATGACGATGACGCCATTGGGAAGCGCAAATGCATTCGGCCCCACATTACTATTTCGAAATTCAAGGCGATATTCGGTTTTGTCGCCATGCGGCCGCCTCAATTCGGAAAACCGCTTACGCAAGCGATCTTGATCAACAGGATCAAGCTTTGAAGGCAACACCCATTTTTTATCCTTCATCATGTCCCACGCCTCGTCGCCGATTTTCTTTTCGATCGATGTCGGGAGATGCCGCGCCAGCACGTCCGCTGCCCACGGTAAACCCCATTGATAGCCGCTGATCAATGTAGCCAAGAGTCCGATCAAGGCCAACACGGAGCGCAACCAATTTTGCTGCCACTCGACCACACGCGATTCGCGGTAGCCGTTGGCTTTTAACATGGCATCGATCTTGGGATCGGCGATGTGCACGCAAGCGCCGTCGGGAAAGTAAATGATGCGCGGCGCATGTTGCAACCGCTCCGATACCTTCAGCTGCGACAAACGATGTTTTTGCAGCATGCCTTCGCCGCGAATGGCGACAATGCGCTTTAACATCGCCAGCTCTACCGGGCGGCGGTGCGTGCTTTTTCCGTCAAAATAAATGCCTTCGATCATAGGGCAATATCGATATCGAAGAAGTCGCCGGCTTCCTGCCCGGCAGCACCCGCATCGTCTGCGGTTTGATCCGCTAAAAATTCTTCCAAATCGCCTTTGGGCACCAGTGCCATGCAAGAGACGCGGTACTGGATCAAACGTACGGTCGCGAAAGGCTTGTAAAGGCCGAGGGTGACAACGATCAAGGCCAAATTGGAAGCATGAATCCACAAGAGCTTGCGCGCGCTGACCGTGCTCTCAAAATGATGGTCAGCCAATTCGGTTTGATTCCACACCAGGTTTTGAATACGGCTATCCAGGTAAGGACGTACGAAAAGGTAAAGCAAATAGGTAGCGAGCAAGCCATACAGCGACTCGAATAGCCATCCCAAAGAAGAGTTGGCGAGCGACATGTACAGTTTTGCGGTGAGCATGGTGAAGATGGTCGTCGCCACCATGCCGATGATCACCATGCCGATCGCTTTGCCGTAAACCTTAAAAAAATCGGAAGCCTTGGCGTGAAAAAAGAAAGGCGCTTGGCCGAAATAGCCATTGTCGTGCTGGTAGCGCTTCAAGAGATAGTGCGCCAAGGGCACGACGCCCCCCACCACGGCAAGCATTAACAGCACGCCGACGACATATAAACCGATACTCTGTCGACTGGCAAACGACGTCCATAAGCTCCAAACAAAAAATCCGGCCAACGCAACAATGACGGGAAGCAGGATGAGCTTGCGATAAGCGTCGGCAACGGTGCCGTGAAAACGAAAACGCAGGCCGCGATAACTGGAATTGGCTAATTTAAAACGGAAGGCCCGCGCCAACAGCCAGGGCAGGATGGCGAGCAGCAGCAAGATAACGATAACCGCAAATGCGCCGGAAATGCCGACCGCGATTTGATACGTACCCAGCAAACCCACTGCCAGGATGCGCCCCTTCAAGATGGCGATCGGGTTGCCGTGGTAATCGAAGATATCGCCGGCAACGCGGGTATTGCGATAGAAATATTGCAAACGCCGCACCTTGGCCCAGGCGGAATAAACGCCGAGCGTGACAATGGTCGCCAGCAGATTGACGACCCAAATGCGGAAATATTCGCCGCCGCTGCCCGTGAATTCGAAGCGCTGAGTTTGTTCGAGCGCCGGCTCCTCGGCCGGCGACTCGGACTCGGTGCGTGGCATGACCGCCCCGGCGCTCATGCGTCTTTTTGCTCTGCGCCGGCAGACTGTTCCATGGTGGGTTCAACCGGCTCCGATAGCAAAGATTCCGGTGCGCCATGGTGCTTTTTCCAATAACGCCAGCCGAAAAAGCCGCCTACACCAAGAAGAATGAGCACAATAAAGATCAGTAACCACTTGCCGTAGTCGGCGAAGAAGCCTTGAATCGCGCCGCGCAATCCGGGTTTACGCGTCGGCACCGAACCGGCAGCCAATTCATTCATGCCGAATGGCGCGACCTTGTCGCCGCCTTTAACGTCGGCATATTTTTTTCCGTCCTTGAATGAGAGCCCGGACAATAGCTTGGTGAGGTGCGATTTATGGCGCCCGATATTCTGCAAGCTGGTGACCATGTTTAAGCTGATATAGCCTTGCCGCCCCAACAGGTAAGTGTTGAAGTTAATGCCTTGGCTATTGGGGTCGACCGTATATTTGTCGCGCACGGCAATGCCCAGCGTCATACGGTTAGCCTTGGGATCATAGGCAGGTTTTTCGAGCCAGCCGAGAATCTCCAACGCCGGCATGTTCAGCTTGCTTCGAATCACATTGGTTTTTTCCGCGCTTTTACGTATCGTCTCCAGCAAGGATTCGGCATGTAAACTTTTGGCCTCTCCATCCTTGATGTAGCCTGTCTTATCGAAACGCACCACCACCATCCATTCGCGGCTGCCGTCGGCGATCACACCCAAGACATTTTTAACATCGGGATTACCCAAGCTGACCAAAAGCTTTTGCGCATCCTTGTACGCGAGGAAAGCATAGCCGCCGGGAACTTTAAGCGTCGCCTGATCGTAGAAAGTGGCAAGCAAGGGGCCTTTTTGCCAGTTGTAATCCTGTTCCGCATGAGCGCTTGCGCCGGCGGAGGCAGATGCGGACTCTTCGCGGGCGTGCGCGGCCATACTCATGGCGATGAGCGTGATGGCCAACATCACGATGCTTAGCAGCCGGTTCATGGGCTCTCCCTCTTCTTTATGGGATGTTCCCAGAAAATGCCTCTCTTATGCAAATCTTGCAAGCAATCCCCAGGGTTCTTAGCCGTTTTCGTACACCCATTGCAACAATGCGTCCTGCGCGTCATGGCTGCGCGCCGCATTGACGTGGTTAACGATGCAAACCACCGCATAACGTTTGCCCGAAGCCGCCAGCACGTAACCGGCCATCGAACGCACGTCGTTAAGCGACCCCGTCTTGATATGCGCATTGCCGGCAACGCTCTTTTGCTTCACGCGGGACCGCATGGTGCCGTCGTAGCCGGCAAGCGGCATCGAGGAGATAAATTCCGGCATGAGGGGAGATCTGAACGCCGCAACCAAAATACGTCCAAGCGTATTTGACGTAATGCGCTCGGTACGCGACAGGCCGGAACCGTTCTCGATCGCCAATTCAGGGACATCGATGCGCTTTGCGGATAACCAGTTGCGAATCACTTGCGTGGCATCTTCCACCGTGGCCGGCTGCTTTGCCAATTGAGCGGCAAGCGTCAGCAGCAGCTGGCGTGCCATGACGTTATTGCTGAATTTATTAATATCGCGGATGACTTCCGGCAGCGTCGTCGATTCCCACTGCGCGACCAAGCGCGCATCGGCCGGCGTCATGCCATTCTTGATTTCCCCCTTCAATGCCCCGCCGACGTCGGCCCACATTTGGCGAAACACCATATCGAAGTAACGCCCATGCGTGATCTGGAAAGGATGAATATGCCAAACCTTTTCGCCGCAAGCGGCGGAATAAACGCCGCTGAATTCCGCAACCGTACTATCGATCTTCAAGCGCAGCTTTTGCTTCCAATCGCCGCAATCGCCGTTGCCCAGCTTCGGCGCAATGATGGGAAAACCCGCTACCGGCGGATCCACTACCACCGACACCGTGGCCGGCGATGCATTGGGGATAAAGCGAAAACTCAGTGCCTTGAAATTGACCAGCATGGCGTCCGGGCCGGCATTGTAGGGCTTGGCCGGGTCGCCGTCGAATTTGGAAGAGTCATAATAGACATCGGCAAATGCGCTGCGGTCGAGCACGACGTTGCCGCGGATCTCGCGTATGCCGGCAGCGCGAATGCGGCGCAAAAACAGCCAGAAATTTTCCATTACCAGCTTGGGGTCGCCACTGCCTTTGAAAATCAAATCGCCATGCAAAACATCGCCGCTTTGCGTGCCGGTTACGTAGGCTTGCGTTTTCCAGGTAAAGGTCGGACCGAGCAACTCCAGCGCCGCATTTGTCGTCACCAATTTCATGATGGATGCCGGACTCATCGGCACCGTCGCATTGGAGGCAAGGAGAGGCTTGTCGACTGAGACGTCTTGCACATGGATGCCGACGGCGCTCGTCGGAATGCCGGCACGCCGAAAGGCTTCATAGACGCCGGAGGGCAAGGGCTCCTGCGCGCGACAGATGAGCGGCAGTTGAAAAAGCAAAACAACAATGAAGAATTGCCGAGGTAATTTCATATTCAACCGGAAAAGCATTTTACCTCCCGATTATCACACGCCCTTACCCCGCATTTCATGTACATCGCGTGTTATGAGACCCAAAATTGCAACGCTTTCTGTATAAAGCACGCCGTCGCCCATCCCATTATCTAGTCTCATCAAACCTTACGCCTTACCGATCTCCTCATTCAATCGATCGAGTTCAATCGGTTTGACGAGATAAGAATCAAATCCCGCGTCCGTACCGCGCTGGATATCATGCGCGCTTCCGAAGCCGGTCAAGGCAATGAGCCGCACGTGATGTTTGGCACGCTGCCTCACTGCACGTGCGACGCCGAAACCGTCTAAACCAGGCAATCCGACATCCACCAGAGCAATTTCGGCGCGCTCACGCAATATCGTTTCAATGCCGGAAGGCCCGTCAGCCGCTTCAACCACTTGATGACCGTGCAAGGCCAAGAAATCGCGCAGGCTGGTGCGCACATCGTTATTGTCTTCAACAATCACGATGCGGCAATGCTTTTCGGCGGCAAATAGCGGGGCGATCGGTGCCTGCGGTTCCGGCTTGTCGATGGCAGGCAGGCGGACGATAAACTCGCTGCCCTGGTTCGGCCCCGCGCTGCGCGCTTCAACATGGCCGCCATGCAATTCGCTCAATCGTTTAACGAGCGCAAGCCCTACACCGAGGCCGCTCTCGGTGCCCGCGAGCGAGCGAGTACCCTGCACAAAAAAGTCAAAAATGCGCGGCAACATCTCGGGGTCCAGCCCCAAGCCGGTGTCCCGAACACGGAAAACCGCTTCGTCGCCTTCGCGCTTCACCGAAACGCCGATGGTTCCATGCGCTGGCGTAAATTTGACGGCGTTAATCAAGAGATTAGCGGCAATCTGATCGATCCGGCTGGTATCGCCTTCTACCCAAACCGAGGTAAGCGACAAGTCGAGCTCATAATCCGTTAGCCGGCCGGCGTTCCATAAGGTATCGACCGATCCGCGCACAATGCTGGCAAGGTCGATCGGCTTGCGATTGAGTTCGACCTTGCCTTGCATCACCCGCCCGGCATCCAACATGTCATCGGTCAAGCGGGAAAGCAGCCGCACTTGTCGCCGGATAATGGCCTTAGCCTGGCTTGCCGCCTCTTTCGAAGGCGCATGTTCGTCGAACTCCAGGATTTGCGAAGCCGTGGTAATTGCCGCTAAAGGATTGCGCAACTCGTGCCCCAGCATCGCCACAAATTCATCTTTAGCCTTATTGGCATTTTCCGCCAAAAGCCGCGCTTCGGTTTCTTGACGCCGTGCGATGCGTTCGCTTTGCAAGGATTTTTCGCGCTCGACATGCGCCGCGGCCAATGCCATCGCCACTTGGCGGATTTCCGGAAGATTCGTGTCCGGTGCAGGCGGCGTTTTGCCACTCGCAATCGCATCTGCGGCACGCTCCAGGTCGTGCATCGGATTGGTAATGGTGCGGCCAATGAGAAAGGCGGCGAATATACCTACCAGCGCCGAAATGGCAATTCCGCCGCCGAGCAGAATATACGAACGGGTAATCGACGCATCGATAACGTCGGCAGGAATTCCGATTGCAACCGACCAGCCGGTCGATCTCGATCGTCGATAAATGGAATAGACAGGCTTGCTTTCCAAAGTGTTCGTGACGCCCCAGCCGCCATTCTTGCCTTCCTTAAGCATCTGCAGCAAATCAGGAGACGGCGCTTTGCCGATCCACTTCTCTTGATCCAACGAACGCGCCACGAAATTATTATTGCGATCGAAAATGCCGACGACGCCATTGGTTGGAATGTTCTGCTTTCTCAACACGTCCAGAATCGATTCGGGTTGTATCATCGCAGAAAGAACATAAGCTACTCGGTCTCCCTCCTTGATGGGCACCTGAGCCGCAAACGAGTACATCTTCAGAACCGGCAAATAAATGACATTGTTAATGCCGGATTTTCCGGTCCGGACAGCAGCTTCTATTCCCGGCAAATCCACATGCTTGGGCAAAGGCGCCCCAAGCGGGTGGCGCACATTCACCACCTGCTGCGCCGATGGTTCGGACAAAATGACATTGACCCAATTCGGACGTCGCACCAATAATTCGCCTGCCTCCTCGGCAAATCCGGCAAAGTCTCTGTTAGCCAGTCGCGGACTGCTGGCAAGCGCATCCAGCGAAGCGATGGACAGATTCAGTTCGGAATCGGCGGCGGTACCGATCGCCTGCATCGTGTTCTCTACCGCTGCGATCAATTGCCGTTTTTGATTTTCCGCGTTTTCGACCAGCGTTTCGAATGCGAATAAGGCCAATGGCAATAGGCCGGCCAGCACAATAAGAAAGAGCCTGCGCTCAATCGGCCCAAAGCGAAAAGAGCGTCGGATGCGCAAGAATCTAGTTGGAAGGAAGCCAGCGAATTTCATTGGGTTACCGAAAATATTGTCTGTTGGATCACGACAAAAATACGCTGGCAAAAGGCCAGGTTTGCGATTCTACAGGTAGCAACCCCCCGTCCCCAAAAAATTACCCGCAGTTACCATATCGCCCTAAGGAGAGCTCTGATTAAACCCGCATCAATACAAGTCTTGACTTGAAAAAACCACCCCTCGCCCATATACTTAGCACTCGTTAGGGGAGAGTGCTAACAATTCCCCCTGGCCTACCCGTTTTAGTGCGGTGCGAGGCAAAATTTGCCAAAAAGCAACTGCACGCTAACACAACCCACTGAATTTAAAGGAGTTTGTATGAATCTTCGTCCTTTGCACGATCGCATCATCGTCAAGCGCCTGGACCAGGAAACCAAGACTGCGTCCGGTATTGTTCTCCCCGAAGCCGCAGCAGAAAAACCTGATCAAGGCCAAGTGCTCGCGGTCGGCAACGGCAAGATTCTGGAAGACGGCAAGGTACGTCCGCTGGATGTCAAAGTCGGTGACCGTATCCTGTTCGGCAAATATTCCGGCCAGTCCGTCAAAGTATCCGGCGAAGAGCTGCTGGTGATGCGCGAAGAAGACGTCATGGCAATCGTCAATCTGTAATACAAATCCAAAATCGAATATTAAGTAAGGAGTAACAAACATGGCTGCTAAAGATGTCGTTTTCGGCGATTCCGCTCGCCACAAAATGGTTGAAGGCGTCAATATTCTCGCCAACGCCGTCAAAGTCACCCTGGGTCCGAAAGGCCGCAACGTTGTGCTCGAGCGCTCCTTCGGCGCGCCGACCGTCACCAAAGACGGCGTTTCCGTTGCCAAGGAAATCGAACTCAAAGACAAGCTCATGAACATGGGCGCGCAAATGGTGAAGGAAGTCGCTTCCAAGACTTCCGACAATGCCGGCGACGGCACCACCACCGCAACCGTGCTGGCACAAGCGATTGTTCGCGAAGGCATGAAGTTCGTTGCCGCCGGCATGAACCCGATGGACTGGAAGCGCGGCATCGACAAGGCTGTTACCGCCACCGTCGAAGAGCTGAAGAAAATCGCCAAGCCCTGCACGACTTCCAAGGAAATCGCCCAAGTCGGCTCGATCTCCGCCAACTCCGATGAATCGATCGGCGCACGCATCGCCGAAGCGATGGAAAAAGTCGGCAAGGAAGGCGTCATCACCGTGGAAGACGGCAAGTCCCTGAACGACGAACTCGACATCGTCGAAGGCATGCAATTCGACCGCGGCTATCTGTCGCCGTACTTCATCAACAACCCGGAAAAACAAGTCGCGATCCTGGACAATCCGTTCGTGCTGCTGTACGACAAAAAAGTTTCCAACATTCGCGACTTGCTGCCGATCCTGGAACAAGTGGCAAAAGCCGGCCGTCCGCTGTTGATCATCGCTGAAGACATCGAAGGCGAAGCACTGGCTACCCTGGTTGTGAACAACATCCGTGGCATCCTGAAGACCTGCGCAGTGAAAGCGCCTGGTTTCGGCGACCGTCGTAAAGCCATGCTGGAAGATATCGCCATCCTGACCGGCGGCCAAGTGATCGCAGAAGAAGTCGGCCTGACCTTGGAGAAGGCCACGTTGAACGATCTCGGCCAAGCCAAACGCGTCGAAATCGGCAAAGAAAACACCACCCTCATCGACGGCGCAGGTCAAGCTGCCGCAATCGAAGCACGCGTCAAGCAAATTCGCGTGCAAATCGAAGAAGCGACCTCCGACTACGACCGTGAAAAACTGCAAGAGCGCGTAGCCAAGCTGGCAGGCGGTGTTGCCGTGATCAAGGTTGGCGCCGCCACCGAAGTTGAAATGAAAGAAAAGAAGGCACGTGTCGAAGACGCGCTGCACGCCACTCGCGCAGCAGTGGAAGAAGGCATCGTTCCCGGCGGCGGCGTAGCTCTGCTGCGTGCTCGCGCCAACTTGACCGTCAAGGGCGACAACCCTGACCAAGACGCCGGCATCAAGATCGTGCTGCGCGCGATCGAAGAGCCGCTGCGCATGATCGTCACCAATGCCGGCGACGAAGCTTCCGTGGTCGTCAACAAGGTCCTGGAAGGCAAAGGCGTCAACTTCGGCTACAACGCCGCCAACGGCACCTATGGCGACCTGGTCGAAATGGGCGTGCTGGATCCTGCCAAAGTAACCCGCTCCGCGCTGCAGAACGCTGCATCGATCGCCGGCCTGATGCTGACCACCGATTGCATGGTGGCAGAACTGGTTGAAGAGAAACCGGCTGCCGGCGGTGGCATGGGCGGTATGGGTGGCATGGGCGGCATGGGCGGCATGGACATGATGTAATCGTCCGCGACGTTATCAGCCACAAAGAAGCCCGCGCAATGCGGGCTTCTTTTTTTAGCGGAACAAGTAGAAACATCCCCACGTTCCCGCCTTGCATAAAACTGTAAGGTAGCTGTAAGGCAAATAAATTCAAAACCACCTAAAATTACGCTTGGCTGATTACCATCATTTAATGAATTCTAAAATCCCCAATTAGCAGCCTTCATTGGTCCCCTCTTTCGCAAAGAATAAAAGCTGAACATGCGTCTATCGTTGATATTGTTATGCTTCGCATCCATCATGATGTTTCAAGGCTGCGGCGGCTCAAGCCAAGAAACTAACGCAAAACGCTCGGCACAAGCCCAAGCCTCATCGTTCCAATTGGGTGACGTAGTCGCCGTCCCGCGCAGCTCGGTCACACCGCAAAACGGTTGGTGGTGGAATCCTGCGGAAGGAGGACGCGGGTTCGCCATCGAGAAGCAAGGCAATCAAATATTTCTGGCGGGATTTCTATACGATGCATCAGGCAATGCGGTGTGGTATGTGTCGACATTAACTGAACAATCCGGCGGCGCTTACACAGGTCAATTGCTCCAGTATGCCGGCGGACAAACGCTTGTGGGCAGCTACAAAGCACCGACCGGCAATTCGACCGTCGCCGCCATCACCTTGAATTTCAGTTCGGCGACCGACGCGTCGCTACTGGTAGAGCCAACGAACGGCGATTCTGCCAAGACGATTTCTCTTCAGCGTTTTCCGATTTCCAGTCCGGCGTTTGCCACGGCTAACAGCTCGTTTGAAAGCGGCTGGTGGTGGAACGAAGCACAAGGCGGCCGCGGGTTTTTCGTCGAGGTGCAAGGCTCTCAAGCGTTTATCGCCGGCTTCATGTACGAGGCGAATGGCGCACCCGTCTGGTACGCAAATTCGGCCACGCTGCAAAACAGTCAATCGGTGAGTACGGTCTTGCAACAATATAGCGGCGGACAAACGCTCACGGGCAGCTACACGCCCGCCGCAACAAGTAACGCAAACGTCGGCACGATTACCTTCAGCTTTAGCGGTAATAACACCGGCAACCTGACCCTGCCAAACGGTACCGCCATATCGGTCAAGCGATTTATATTTAATTCGTCCGCTACGACCACGACCACGCTGGGCACGACGACCACTACCTCGTCGACGCCGACTACTACTGCCGGGTCGGCTTACGCCGGTACTTACACTGTGAGCGCGGAAGGCGTCTCAGTCACGTTCAAGGTTAACGCCAGCGGACAAATCACGACTTGTTCGAGCGGCTCAATATTGCAATGCAATGGCAGCGTTTCATCGAACGGATCGTTTCAGGTATCAGGAAATGATGGACAAAACCCGGTTGATATCACCGCGACCTTGAATGGGGTGATCAATCTATCGACAGGAGCGGTGTCCGGCACCTACACAGGCAACTCCGTCTATGAGGGTTCTTTTTCAGGAAGCTTCACGGGAACCCGGGACATTGGAGAACTAACGAACGGCACACCTACTTATTCCAGCTATTCGCTCGCAGGGACCTGGGTAGGAACGTGGAAGTGGACGGGACGCTCCCCACTCAATCCTGCATGCACCTACGTCGATGGCGGCGCCATATCGATCACGTTAACTCAAAGCAAGCCGATACCTAACGGAGCAATCGCAACAGGCATCATCGGCGGCTCGACGAACTACGCAAACGGCGTGCAATTCAGGACGACTAGCACCTGTGAATTGACAAACACGATACAAGAGACCGGCGGATCCATTACCGGTGAAGCCGGCGCCGTAGGTGCTACGACCGGTGCGCTGTACTTTACCAACATGGGAATCGGTGCCATGACGTTCACGGCATCATTGCAGTGGGATGGAACGAAAATATATGGCACCCTCGGCAGAAAAGGCGCGCCTGGATCGCAGAGCGGCGAGTTAACTTTGTTTAAACAGTAAGCCGGAATTCATCTGTCTATCTTTTCGGCGAGTTGCATCTTCACCGAAGGCCATTCGCCGCGCGTAATGCAGAAGATGACGGAATCGCGTATACGGCCGTCGCGCATGACCATGTGACTGCGCAAAATGCCTTCTTCTTTGGCGCCGATGCGGGCAATAGCAGCGCGTGACTTCGTATTGAGAAAATCGGTCAACAGCTCGACCCGATTCATTTCCCATACCTCGAAGGCATGCTGCAGCATGAGATATTTCGCCTCGGTGTTGACGTGAGAACGCTGCCACGATTGCCCGAGAAACGTAAAACCGATTTCCACGCGACGATGAGCAGGTTCGCAATTGCGAAATCGCGTGCTGCCGACAATGGTATTGCTCGCTTTATCGATAGTGACGAAAGCAAGCTCGCGGCCGACTTGAAACGCCTCCTCGGCGAATTCGAAGAATGTGCCCAAATCGTTCGGATGCGGTACGACGGTGACCGGCAGCCTCCACAATTCGCCGTCTTCAATTGCTTTTGCGAGCCCCTCGCGATGCAGAGGGCATGCCGGTTCGAGCCGCACTCGCTTTCCGTCCAAGACGACTTTCTCGAACTTCATGGTCACTCTTCCTCATCTTCCTGCACTTCACCGAGAGAAGGCGCAGGCTGATAAGTAGCCAGCAAGTGTTCACGGCTTAGCGGCGTTTCCAAGCTGATGCGTCCCAGCGCACCGCTTCTATAGTCTTGCAACAGCGTATGCGCAGCCTTCTCGAAATCGGCATCGCCGCCTTTCAAGCGAAAACCGCGCTTCTTGGCGATTCCCTCGACCACCGCAACGCCATCCATTACATCGACGGCAAAACCATAGCGCGCGGCCAACAATTGCGGATAACGGACCAGCAGTACGTCCGCCAAGAAGGTCGCGACTTCTTCTTCGATCAAGGCATTGCTGCCGATAGCGTGGCTCGCGGCCAGCATCAAGCCATCGCTCGGATGCTCGATCTTAGGCCACATCAAGCCAGGCGTGTCGATCAACACCATGTTGTTGCCTAAGTAGAGACGCTGCTGTGTCTTGGTGACAGCCGGTTCGTCACCGACCTTGGCCACGCGCTTCTTCAGCAAGGCGTTCATCAAGGTCGATTTACCGACGTTCGGTATGCCCATGATCATGATGCGCAAGGGCTTCAAGGGCGTGCCGCGATGGGGCGCGATCTTCAGACACCAGCCGGCAATCTTAGCGACGTCGGCCGGCTTTTTACAGCTTAGTGCAACCGCGTGCACATCTTTTTGCTTGTTATAGAAGTCAAGCCACTCGCTCGTGGCGGTAGGATCGGCGAGGTCCGTCTTGTTTAAAATTTTGAGGCAGGGGCGCTGGCGATGCAGACGCATCTGCGCGATCATGGGATTGCTGCTGGCTTGCGGCACACGCGCATCGAGCACTTCGACCACCATGTCGATTTTTTCCATGGCTTGCGCTGCCTGCTTTTTGGCGGCGTTCATGTGGCCGGGGAACCATTGGATGGACATGGGGTGATGGGCTTTGAGGATTAAGGCGCTATTTTACCTGCGTGCATTCATTGCCGGGGGTGGCATTTGCCGGGGGTGGCCCGGCAGCAGCCTCCATTAATCCAAATCAGCCAAAACTTTAATATGCGCCACAACGCTGCGCGCAAGCGCAGAAAGGTTATATCCCCCCTCCAAACAACTCACGATCCGCCCCTGCGCATATTGCCGCGCAATCCCCATGATCTGCTGCGTAATCCAGGCATAGTCCGCCTCGACCAAACCCAGCTGCCCCAAATCATCCTCGCGATGCGCATCAAACCCGGCCGAAATAAAAATCATCTGCGGCTGATGTGCATGCAATGCAGGCAACCATTTTTCCGTGACCAGCTGGCGAACCACATCGCCTTTGGAGTATGCCGGCACCGGCACATTGACCGCATGCGCACCGATATCCTGCGTCCCGCTATAAGGATAAAACGGATGCTGAAAAAAACTCACCATCAGCACACGATCTTCGTGAATAAAAGCCGCTTCGGTGCCATTACCGTGATGCACGTCGAAATCGACGATCGCGACACGCTCCAAACCATGCACGTCTAGCGCATGGCGCGCCGCGATGGCGATATTATTGAACAGGCAAAAGCCCATCGGCTCAGCCGGTGTCGCATGGTGACCGGGTGGACGGATCGCGCAAAATGCATTGTCCAGTTCACCGGCAATCACGGCATCGGTAGCGGCTACCGCGGCGCCCGCAGCATGCAAGGCGGCATTCCAGCTATGGGCATTGAGCGAAGTATCGCCGTCAAGAGGGAAGTGGCCGGTTTGCGCAACCGGTACATTGTCGTGAATGCGTGATATCGCCTGTGCGGTGTGAACCCGTCCAATATCTGCCAAAGTCGCTTCCGGCGCACGGCGATGGTCCAGGAACTGGTCAATGCGGCTGGCGATCAACTGATCTTCAATTGCCTGCAAACGCGCAGGACATTCGGGGTGCCAGCTGCCCATTTCGTGACGCTTGCAATCGGGATGCGTATAAAAACCGGTGGTCATGTTGGAATACAGCGCCGCTTGGGTGGCGCAGGTGGCTTGAGTACTTTCTAGTTTAACCAAGAAACCGGCAAATGGAACATTGACGGAACATCGAGCGAACTTTTACCTGTCTGCAATACAATAGCCCTTCAGACTTTTCTCACTTACTTAATTATCTATGTTCGACAAAGTCCACGCAGTCGCCCGCCAAGTCGGTCAAATCGTCATCGGCAAGGAAACCCAAATTCGGCAAGCCTTAGTTTGCCTATTAGCCGGCGGTCATTTGCTGATCGAAGACGTACCGGGCGTCGGCAAAACCACGCTCGCGCACGCTCTCGCGGTTTCCCTGGGACTGAAGTTCAATCGCGTCCAATTCACCAGCGACTTGCTGCCGGCCGACGTGGTGGGCATTTCCATCTTCGACCGCGAAAAAAACGGCTTTGTCTTCCATCCGGGACCGATTTTCACGCAAGTGCTGCTGGCCGACGAGATCAACCGCGCCACACCGAAAACGCAGTCGGCATTGCTGGAAGCCATGGAAGAACGGCAAGCCACGGCGGATGGCGTCACGCGCAATCTGCCCTCGCCTTTTTTCGTGATCGCCACCCAAAACCCCACGCACCAAATCGGCACTTTCCAATTACCCGAATCGCAGCTGGACCGCTTCTTGATGTGTCTTTCGCTCGGCTACCCCGATACGGCGGCAGAACGCGAACTTCTGATGGGCGAAGACCGTCGCACGATGCTCAAATCCATGTCCACCGCCATGCAGCCGGAAGAGTTGCTCACTGCGCAGCAAGCCCTCAAGCAAATTCACACCTCATCTGCCTTAATCGATTATGTGCAAGCATTGGCGCATGCGTCTCGGCAAAACGGCATGTTCGCCGAAGGCATGAGTCCGCGCGCGGCCATCGCGCTATTACAGGCGGCGCGTGCTTGGGCGGCGATGGAAGGTCGTAATCATGTCATTCCAGAGGACGTGCAAGCGGTGTTGGTACCGGTAGCTGCACATCGTCTGCGGCCGCTGAAATCGGCCAGCGGCACTGCTTTAGGCAGCCGAGAACTCGTGTTGCAATTAATGAAGTCAGTCGCCGTATAAATGATTTATCAGGCTGTCCAAAGTTTTTTCCGCCGCCGCTTCGAACGCTGGGTGTTCAGACTGGGCGGCCCGGAAGCCGGCGAGGTTCAACTCAAGCAACGTCGCGTATTTATCATTCCCACGCGCCCGGGCCTGGGCTTTGGCGTCATGCTGGGATTGATGTTCATCGGGTCGATCAATTACAACCTCAGCCTCGGATTTGCCCTAACATTTTTGTTGGGCGGCTGCGCCATCATCGACATGCATCTCACCTTTCGCAATTTAGCGCATTTATTCTTGGCCGGCGGTCGCGCCATGCCGGTATTTGCCGGAGAAGAGGCGCGCTTCGAACTACAGCTCATCAATCGCAGCAAATACGACCGCTATGCCATTTGGCTTGCATTCGTCAACCGTGAAACCGCCGAACTTGCGCAGCCGGTTGATATCCCGGCGCAGTTCACTCGAACCGTCACGCTCAACATCACCGCCGGCAAGCGTGGATGGCTGCAGGCGCCGCGCGTGCGCTTACAGACGCATTTCCCGCTCGGCTTGCTGCAGGCATGGAGCTATTGGCAACCCACCATGCAAGTGCTGGTTTATCCGCAACCGGAGACCTTTGCCGCGCCCTTGCCGACCGCTGCTCTGGAAAAACAAGATGGCAGCGGCCAAGCCGGTCATGACGATTTCGCCGGCGTACGCGCCTACCAAAGCGGCGATGCGCTGAAACACTTGGCATGGCGTCAAATCGCGCGCTTGCAAGCCAATGAAAATTCGCCCTTGATCACCAAACATTTCGACGGGGGCGCGGCCAGCGAACTCGTCATCGATTTCGCTGCGCTGCCGCCGTATCTCAATACCGAAGAAAAATTATCGCGCATGACGCGCTGGGTGCTGGAAGCCGAAACGCGCGGCTTACCTTATGCGTTTCGTCTGGGCGATACGAACTATCCGCCCGCAATCGGCCCTGCGCATCAAACAGGATGCTTGCGCGCCATGGCATTGTTCGAAGGGTAGAGATGAAGCTCGCCTCCCACCTTCCCTTCCTGCGTAATGCGCGTCCGATGTCGCGCGAAAAAGCCGACACGCTACTTTTGCTGTTCGCTTGCTCCCTGGTATTGATGCCGCATCTTCCGCAAGCTCCCGCATGGGTAACTGCCTCATGCATCCTGCTATTGGCCTGGCGCTGCTGGCTGACTTTCCGCGGCAACCGCATGCCGCCGCGCTGGCTATTGATGCCGGTTTCAGCCCTGGCGATGTGCGGTGTCTACGCCACCTTCAAAACGCTGATAGGCCGCGACGCCGGTGTGACCATGCTCTTGCTGCTGCTGGCCTTAAAGCTATTGGAAATGCATGCAAAACGCGATTTATTCGTCGTGATCTTCCTGAGCTTCTTTTTGATGCTCACCAATCTTTTCAATTCGCAGAGTATCGGCACCGCGTTATTGATGGTGATCACCGTCATCATGATGCAGACCGCGCAATTGTCTTTCCAATATACCGGCATGGTGCCGCCTTTGTTCCAGCGCCTAAAATTGTCGGCATCGATCGTTGCGCTGGCGGTACCGCTTACGCTGGTGATGTTCATTTTATTTCCGAGGATTCAAGGACCGCTATGGGGTATGCCGGGCGAAGGACAAAGCGGGCGGACCGGTTTATCCGAGACGATGACACCAGGGAACTTCGCCAATCTGGTCCAATCGGACGACGTTGCGTTCCGCGTGAAATTTTACGATCCCGTGCCGGCGCCGAAGCATTTGTACTGGCGCGCTATTGTGCTCGGCAAATACGACGGCCGTACCTGGAAGCGCCGGCAAAATGCGCGTCCGACCGATACCCCGCAGTTCCAATTACGCCATCAGCCGGTACGCTATCAGGTGACCCTGGAACCGAATAGCAAGCGCTGGCTGATGCTGCTCGAAACGCCCGGTGCGCCGCCCAAAATCGAGGGCATGTCGACAACGTTGAACCTGGAGCTGGAACCCAGCACGGATCAACCGATTACCAATAGGATTCGCTACGATGCGCAATCCTATATAGGCGCCAGAGTCTTCCCTGATATGTCCGCCGAACAGCTCCAGCAATGGCTGGAGCTGCCGTATGGTTTCGATAGCGCCACCATCTCCTTTGCCCGGCAATTGCGTCGCAGCACCACGGACGATATCCAGCGGATCAATGCCGTGCTGAGGTATTTTCGCGATGAATCGTTCCGATACACCTTGCACCCGCCGGCTCTCGGCCGCAACGTGACCGATGAATTTTTGTTCGCCACGCGCGCCGGTTTTTGCGAACATTATTCGAGCGCCTTCGTTGTGCTGATGCGCGCCATGGGTATTCCCGCGCGCGTCATCAACGGCTATCAAGGCGGAGAGATCAACCCTGTCGACGGCTTCATGACCCTGCGCCAATCCGATGCGCATGCGTGGGCAGAAGTTTGGTTGCCCGGGCAGGGCTGGTTACGCGTGGACCCGACTTCAGCCGTGGCGCCGGAACGCGTCGAACGCGGCATGAGCGTCGCCATGCCGCGCACCATGCTGGGCGGCTTACTTACCGTAGATTTAAATGGAAATTCCTGGCTCGCCACCCTTCGCTATCGCTGGGATGCGGTTGCCAATGGATGGAATCAATGGGTCTTGAACTACACGCCGGAAAAGCAAAAAAGTTTTATCAAGTCGCTGGGATTTGACGAGGTCGATTGGCGCACGCTTTCCATTCTATTGGCAATTGTAGGCACCATCGTATTAGCGGTGATCGCCCTGCCATTGTTAGCCAATCGGCAAAAATCCGATCCGACACGTGCTCTGTATTTACGCTTTTGCCAATTGATGGCCAATAAAGGTTGTGGCCGTGCCGATCATGAAGGGCCACGCGATTATCGAATGCGTATCGAGCGCGAGGCATCGTCCCTGCCGCCTGAAAAAAAATCCGCTGCCGCACGCTTTCTTGCATTCTATGAGGCCGTGCAATATGGTACGGTAAGCGATTTTTCGCGCAGCGCAAATATCGCGCGACTCAAATCTTTGCTTGCTGAATGTCGATGAAATTTTTTAAGAACTCGCTGCGCAATCTTTGCCTCACTTTGTTTGCCGCGGCACTCACCGTCGCGACGCCGATAGATGCTGCCACGACTCGCGGCAAGGCGAAAATACGCAAGGTTGCGTATAGCCCCGATACCGCCGGGGAATTCACCAATTTCAGCCAATGGAAAGAAGTCGCCGCATTCATCGACCAAATGGTGAGCAAACACAGCTTCGACAAAACTGAATTGGATGCTTTGTTCCGCAAAGCGCATTATGTCGAGAGCGCCGTTCAATTGATTAAACCCGCGCCGCCCGGTAAGCCGAAAAATTGGAGCGCTTATCGCGCTCGCTTTGTGGAGCCGATCCGTATTCGCGCCGGGGTGCAGTTCTGGAACGATTATGCCGATGCCTTGACACGCGCCGAAGAGACCTATGGCGTACCGGCTGAAATTATCGTCGGCATCATCGGTGTCGAAACCATCTATGGCCGCAATACCGGCAACTTCCGCGTCATGGATGCATTAAGTACTTTGGCATTCGATTATCCGGTAACACCGAACCGCATCGCGCGCATGGAATTTTTCCGCGGCGAACTCGAAAATACTTTGCTGTATGCGCGCGAAAGTAATTTGGATCCCTTTGTACTGCTCGGCTCGTATGCCGGCGCGATCGGCTGGCCGCAATTCATGCCCGGAAGCATACGCAAATTCGCCGTCGATTTTGACGGCGACACCAGAATCGATTTGCGTAACTCTCCTGTCGACGCCATCGGCAGCGTAGCGAATTTTTTGGTCCAGCATGGCTGGAAGCGCGGTGAACCCACCGTGTTTCCGGCAACGGTGACCACCGTGCGCACAGAAAGCGGCAATGGCGAAAGCCGATGGGAGAACTTCATCGGCCAAAGCTTGGAAGCGAAATTCAAATTGGAAGAATTGAAAACAGCCGGCATCACGCCGAGCACCGAACCACCCGCAGAACTAAGTTATGGCTTGGTCGATTTGCAGAATGGACAGGATGCGACGGAATTCTGGTTGGGTGCGGCGAATTTCTTCGCCATTACACAATACAACCGCAGTTTCTTTTATGCGATGTCCGTCATCGATTTAGGACGTGCGGTGCAGGCAGCGCGTCGCGGCTCTACGAATTAAAAATATTCATCATGAGCGCAAATCATGCTCTCGCCGAGGAAGAAATTCTTGCCGCTACCGAAGCTTGGCTAACCAAAGCGGTCATCGGACTAAACTTGTGTCCGTTCGCTAAAGCCGTCTATATCAAAAATCAAATTCGTTATGTGGTGAGCCGGGCTCAAACGCCGCAAGCATTAGCGCAAGAATTGCATGACGAATTGCTGCTCCTGCAATCCTCGAATCCAGATCAAACCGATACGACTCTTCTCATTCATCCGCAGGTCTTAACTGATTTCCTTGAATACAACGACTTTCTCAACGTGGCCGATGCCATGCTGGAAAAATTGGACTTAGCCGGCGAATTGCAAGTCGCAAGCTTTCATCCGGCATATCAATTTGCGGACAGCGCTCCGGACGACATTACTAATTACACCAATCGCTCGCCTTATCCGATGCTGCATTTGTTACGCGAAGCAAGCATTGAGCGCGCCGTGGCAGCCATTCCGGATGCCGCCGACATCTATGAAAAAAACATGACAACGCTGAAAGCACTTGGCTTGGCGGGATGGCGAGCCTTGCTTTCAAAGCCTTCCAAATGAGATTGCGTGTCCTCAAAGTCGCCTCTGCCTCTTTCGGTAGAATTGATTGAATATTTGCAATCCCTTGAAATTTAGCGCATAGCAACAATATTGCTGCTATTGCACGTTTTTTGCCCTTTCACGGTAGGGTTTAGGAAAGGAAAGGGGAAAAGATGCAATATAATCTACACGCATTCAATTAAATATTGCTTTTTTGGAATTTCTTATTTATATTTCCAAAGTACAATGTTTTTATGAAACTATTAAAGTTTTTGTGTAGTAGTGCAGCAAGTTATTGCAACTTATTAATTCGTATTGACTCTAATCATCACGTTTGAACCTCCAGCATTGTTAACAACGTGATTCACTAAAACCCGGAAGCATTACATTATGACTACCCAGTCGGATACGCCTATGACAAGCAACCGCCTCGCCGACCAAACCGGCTATGATCCTAACAACCTATTGGACTCATTGATTGAGAAGCTGAATCTGAAGAACGATGCAGCGCTCTCGCGCGCTCTGGAAGTCGCTCCGCCGGTGATCAGCAAAATTCGTCACCGCAGACTGCCGGTTGGCGCATCTCTTCTGATCCGCATGCATGAAGTCAGCGACTTGAGCATTAAAGATCTGCGCATCCTGATGGGCGATCGCCGCGACAAATTCCGCATTAGCGACAAACAGTTCAAGCCGAAGGACAACGGCGACAAGCTGTAATCTGCACTACCGGCGTTTCTCCCTACGCTGGAAAAACGCCGGTAGACAAATAACGGTCGCCACGGTCGCACACGATAAAGACGATCGTCGCGTTTTCGACCGTGCGCGAAAGGCGCGCCGCCACTTCGCAAGCGCCCCCGGACGAGATCCCGCAGAAAATCCCCTCTTCCATCGCAAGACGCCGCGCCATTTTTTCGGCAGCGGCTTGGCCGACGTATTCCATTTGATCCACACGTGACTTGTCGAAGATTTTCGGCAGATAAGCCTCCGGCCATTTTCGTATGCCCGGAATCTGCGAACCTTCTTCCGGCTGCGCACCGACGACACGAATGTCGGAATTCATCTCCTTCAAGTAGCGCGATACGCCCATGATCGTGCCGGTAGTTCCCATCGCGCTGACGAAATGCGTAATGCGGCCTTCTGTGTCGCGCCAAATTTCAGGGCCGGTGGTTTCATAATGCGCGCGCGGATTATCCGGATTGGCGAACTGGTCGAGAATAATGCCCTGTCCTTCCTTTTGCATTTTCTCCGCCAAATCGCGCGCATACTCCATGCCGCCGGTCTTCGGCGTCAAGATAATTTTGGCGCCATAAGCAGCCATACTTTGACGGCGCTCTTCACTCAAGTTCTCCGGCATTAAGAGCACCATCTTATAGCCGCGCATGGCTGCCACCATCGCGAGCGCGATTCCCGTATTCCCGCTGGTCGCCTCAATGAGCGTATCGCCCGGTTTGATTTGCCCTCGCTCCTCGGCACATTTGATCATCGACAGCGCCGGACGATCTTTCACCGAGCCTGCCGGATTATTGCCTTCCAACTTAGCGAGAATAAGGTTATTGCGCTGTAAGGCTTCCTGGCCGATGCCGCGTTTGAGCTGAACCAGCGGAGTATTGCCTACGGTGTCTTCAAGAGTGCGATAAGGCATGGAGAACTTCTATCTGTCCTGATCAAAATGCACATTGTAAACGCAGATGGACCTACTCGTCCGCCGATAAGCATTTTCCCCTCTGGCCCTGTGGGAGCATTGAATAAGCCAGCGAAGTCTCCTATATTAAAAAATGAAGTGATGAAACTTCACGAAGGCATCACGCCAATATGGCCATGTCGAGCAGGGAGGGGAAGAGCATATGAAACGTGCGCTGCAAATTCTTATTGCAAGCATAAGCTTTTGCTCGGCGGCTTCGGCTCAGATTTCCGAGTTGGGCCGGTGGCAGGATTTGGATTACACGGCGCATGATGTGCATTTACGCGCAGGCTTCCAGTATCAGGACTTACTCGTCGAACTCGCGTCAACCAATCATCTAGATGATGACACCGTACTGCTTAAACGAGCTGAAACGATCGTGACAAACATGGCGCGGGCAGCTATTTCACTCAAGCCCGAGTCAGCCAATTGGCAATGGGAAGTGCATACCACGAGCAATCCAACTGTCGAGGCACTTTGCATGGCAGGCGGTAAACTGCTGATCGGCAGTGAATTCGTACGGCGACTTCAGTTGGATGATGGGGAACTTGCCGCTTTAATCGCGCATGAAATGGCTCATGCTCTCGCCGACCATCATCGGGAAATGCTGTCCAATGTTCGTCGAATCAGTCCATTGCCGAGGGCATCTCTCGACATCATCATGTTGCAACTTGAAACGGACTTGACTTTGCAATTGCGTTTATCACAGCTTTCGGTCCTGCAAGAACAGGAAGCCGATCAATTGGGCATGATTCTTGTCCACCGGGCCGGGTGGCCGTCTCCAGCCATGGTGAGGTTCTATCAAAAGATGGCTGCCACCGATTCACCGTCAGCCTTTTCGTCAAGCCATCCGTCATCCGCATCCCGCCTAAGCATGGCAAAAGGCATGGCTCGTCTGCTGGGGAATTAGTTTGTATCGCAAAGTTCGGTGTGTCAGGACAAGCCTGACTACACCGACTAACCATCATGCATATCGGTTGCATGTACAGCCGGTGCAACATTAACGCATGCATATGACAGATACATGACATTGCGCCCGTATCGAGCTTTGTTCATATTCCGAAACTCCGAAACGGAGATGATTTAAAACCTGCGTTCGAAAATAAAAAACCCGCCGTAGTCGGCGGGTTTTTTATTCAGAGATTTAGTATTATTTCTTTGCCGGAGCAAACGCCGAGGCGGCGGCAGATGCCTTCGCCGCTTTAGCATCGGCTTTGGCGTCGGCGGCCTCTTTCTTAGTATCTGCCTTAGCGTCCTTTACCTTGGCTTTTGCGTCAGCGCTCGCCGAAGCAGATGCCGCAACACCCGACTTGGGCTGCCCATTGACGGTCAAACCGGCTGCAGACAATTTATCGGAGCTTTTATCGCCGATGCCTTTAACGCGCTTTTGAAAATCGGCCCAATCTTTGAAATCGCCGCCCTTCTTGCGTTCGGCAAGGATCGATTTGGAGAGCGCGGGACCAATCCCTTTAACGCCATCGAGCGCAGCCTGATCCGCCTTATTGACGTCAACCTGAGCAAATGCAATTCCCATCGTCATGATAAGCGTCGCGATAGCCAGCAAAAACTTTTTCAACATAGGATTTCCTCCGGATGAATTTTGAAGAATTGCATTGAATAGGATAGCCGTCATCCTATGCGGTTAACGAATACTCTCTAGCACGGTTGACATACGATCCGGCAAGCAGAGCGTTTATTGCCGCGTCAAAGCAGACCGCCCGATCCCGTGGTATTCAAATCCATTATCCGCCATCAATTCCGGTTCGTACAAATTGCGGCCATCAAAAATGATGGGGGTTTTGAGCTCTTGCTTGAGTTGATCGAAATCCGGGCTACGGAATGTTTTCCATTCGGTGACAATCACCAGCGCATCGGCTGTCGGCAGCGCCGACATCGGATTCTCAGCAAAGCGGATTCGCTCCAGGAGATGCGGCGCAGCAGCGAAATCCAGCGCCAACACGCGCTTAGCCTCCTCCATTGCAACCGGATCATGCACCGCAAGCGTTGCGCCGCGCGAAAGTAATTCATTCAATAAGACGCGTGAAGGAGCCTCACGCATGTCATCGGTATTGGGCTTGAATGCCAAACCCCATAGCGCAAAATGGCGACCCTTAAGGTCTTCGCCAAAGCGCTCGATGATCTTCTTACCGAGGACATGTTTCTGCCTATCGTTGACAGCTTCTACCGCGCGCAAAATTAATAGGTCCTGGCCGTACTCGCGTGCGGTTCGCTCAAGCGCCTGCACATCTTTAGGAAAACAAGAACCGCCGTAACCGCAGCCCGCATACAGGAAGCTGTAACCGATGCGCGGATCGGAACCAATTCCATGGCGCACAGCTTCAATATCGGCGCCCACCCGGTCCGCCAAGTTTGCCAGCTCATTCATGAACGAGATGCGCGTTGCCAGCATCGCATTGGCGGCATACTTGGTGAATTCCGCCGAACGCACATCCATCCAAAATGTCCGCTCATGATTACGATTGAACGGCGTATACAGTTTTTTCATCAATGCATGCGCTTGCTCCCCCTCGGCCGTATCATCGCAACCGATGACGATACGATCGGGGCGCATGAAATCTTCGACGGCTGCGCCCTCCTTGAGAAATTCCGGATTCGATACGACGGCAAACTTGCTGGTGCTACCGCGAGTCGTCAACTCAGATGCAACGGCGTTACGCACCTTATCGGCGGTTCCTACCGGCACGGTCGATTTGTCAACGATGACTTTAAAGCCCTGCATATGGCGGCCGATATTGCGCGCCGCCGCCAGCACGTACTTCAAGTCAGCAGAACCATCTTCATCGGGCGGCGTCCCCACTGCGATGAATTGAATATCGCCATGCGCAACACTGGCTGCCACATCCGTAGAGAAGCTCAAACGGCCGGCGGCACGATTGCGTGCAACGATTTCAGCCAAGCCGGGTTCGTGAATGGGAATCCCGCCGCTATTCAGAATATCTATCTTGCGCTGATCGACGTCCAGGCAAAACACGGTATTGCCGAGTTCGGCAAGGCAGGCGCCGGTGACCAATCCAACATAGCCGGTGCCGATAATCGTGATCTTCATAATTTTCTCTTTACAGAACTTCGTTCTTACATCAATTCATTACGTTGAGTTCTTCCGTGCGGCGCGGTGGATAGCTTTCCCACTGGTTGCAGCCCGGACATTGCCAATAAAACTGGCGTGCCTTGAAGCCGCAATGACTGCACTGATAGCGTGCCAATTTTTGCGTATAGTTATGCACCAGATTCTTCACGAAGGAGAGTTCCGGAACCATTTCCGGCGGCGCATTGATCAAGCGCGCCTCAAGCAGCTTGTCGAGACCCAATAGCGTCGGCGTACGGCGTAATTCGTCGCTCACCAATTGATTGGCCGCTTCCTCGCCATTCAACTCTAATACCGCTTTGAAAACCACTTCCAGCAAATCGATTGACGACGCCTCTGCCAAATAAGATTTGAGCAGATTAACGCCCTCAAGCGGGCGGCCAGCGCTTCGATAGCCATCCATCAGCCGCTGTGCCACCAGGGCCACGTGCGGCACGCTTTGCTGCTCGACACGACGCCATGCCAAAAGAGCCGCTTCGACGTCACCTTTTGCGAGATACACGTCGCCGATCAACATCGTAGCGCGCACATTTTTGCGATCGGCCGCCAACGCTCTTTCCAATAAAGGAAGCGCCGCATCAGGATGAGTATGCACCAGTTCGTCTTGCGCCAATTCGCAATAGAATTGCGCGATTTCCTTTTGCCGCGAGCCCGCGCCCGATTCCTGCAAAGCGGTTGCAGCATCGATGGCACGCTGCCACTCCTTCTCGCGCTGATAAATCTCCAGCAAGGCGCGGCGGGCTTGGGCGCCGTATTGCGTATCCGCCAGACGATTAAAGGTTTCTTCTGCGCGATCGAGCAAGCCTGCTTTCAAATAATCCTGCCCTAATTCATAACGCGCATGGGCTTGATATTCCATGGGCAGATCGGGCCGCGCCAAAAGATTTTGATGCACGCGCACGGCACGTTCGATTTCACCGCGCCTGCGAAACAAATTACCCAATGCGAAATGCAGCTCCACCGTCTCCGGATCAAGTTTGACGATTTCAATGAAAGCATCGATTGCCTTGTCCGGCTGTTCATTGAGCAGAAAATTCAATCCCTTGAAATAGCCGCGCGGCAGCGTGCGGGACTCATTCAGCAGATGCTTAATGTCGACGCGGGCCGCAATCCATCCAAGGGAGAAAAAAAACGGAATGCCGAGCAGCCACCAGATTTCAAATTCCATGGATTTTTTTGTTATGTGCCGACGATAGGAGCTGGCTGAGGCGGCTGATTGCGCGCTTGCTCTTGCGCTTCATTTTCCTTCTGCATGGCCGCAACCATTTTTCTTTGCTTAGATAATTCGCGCCGATAGCGAAATACCGTCGGCGTCATTGCCAATACGCCGAGCACTGCGCCACCCACAAAAAAACCGAGCAGCAGCAAGACCAGCGGCCCGCGCATTTCATAGTCCCAGAAGAATTTGAGCGCGACATCGCTCGTATTCTTCAGCGCAAAGCCGAAAAATATGATGAACAAGATCACTGCAAGAACTCTGAACAGGATTTTCATCGCATTGAACCGGGTCTTAAATTAATAATAATTGTACGTGAAACGAAGCTAAAAAAAACGGCATCCTAAGATGCCGTTTGAGCGACTATTTGAAGAGGAGCAGAGCGAAGAAGCGGTACCCTGCCCTCAACATCAATCTTCCTTGATCGGCTGTCCCACCATCGCATCGACACGTTCGCGCAATTCCTTACCCGGCTTAAAGTGCGGCACCCGTTTTTCGGGCACCATCACCTTGTCGCCGGACTTGGGATTACGTCCGATCCGAGGCGGACGGCAATTCAGCGCAAAGCTACCGAAACCACGGATCTCGATGCGCTGGCCGGACGCCAATGCGTCGGCCATTGCATCGAGTATGGTTTTGACCGTGTAATCCGCATCCTTCGCTACCAGCTGCGGAAAACGTTCGGCCAGACGGGCGATCAGCTCCGACTTAGTCATATTTAAGACTTAACCTTATTGTTTGTTATCGAGCTTAGCCTTCAACAAAGCGCCCAGACTGGTCGTGCCGGAAGACGCGTTGGAGTCCGCCGACATCTTTTGCATTGCTTCCTGGGTTTCGACATTGTCTTTAGCCTTGATCGACAACTGAATACTGCGCGATTTGCGATCGACGTTGATGACCATTGCTTCGACCTTGTCGCCGACCTTCAGGTGGGTACCGGCATCTTCCACGCGGTCGCGGGAGATTTCGGAAGCACGCAGATAGCCTTCAACTTCCTCGGACAACTGGATCACAGCGCCCTTCGGCTCAACCGACTTGACGGTACCGGTAACAACCGCGCCTTTGTCATTCATGGCGGCGAAGTTGTTGAACGGGTCGCCTTCCAGTTGCTTGACGCCCAAGGAAACACGCTCACGCTCGACATCGATGGCCAACACAACGGCTTCCAGCTCGTCGCCCTTCTTGAACCGGCGCACAGCTTCTTCGCCGGTTTCGGTCCAGGACAGGTCGGACAAATGCACCAAGCCGTCGATATTGCCGGCCAAACCAATGAACACGCCGAAGTCGGTGATCGACTTGATCCCACCTTTGACCTTGTCGCCCTTTTTGTGATTCATGGCGAAGTCTTCCCACGGATTCGGCTTGCACTGCTTCATGCCGAGGGAGATGCGGCGACGCTCTTCGTCGATTTCCAGAACCATGACTTCCACTTCGTCGCCCAGCTGGACAACTTTGCTCGGTGCCACGTTCTTGTTGGTCCAGTCCATCTCGGAGACGTGCACCAAGCCTTCGATGCCCTGCTCGACTTCGACGAATGCGCCGTAGTCGGTGAGATTGGTAACCTTGCCGAACAGACGGGTGCTCGGAGGATAGCGACGGGACAGACCGGTCCACGGGTCGTCGCCCAGCTGTTTGACGCCCAGAGACACGCGATTCTTCTCTTGATCGTACTTCAGAACCTTAGCGGTGATCTCTTGGCCGACCGTCAACACTTCGGACGGATGACGCACGCGGCGCCATGCCAAGTCGGTAATGTGCAGCAGGCCGTCGATGCCGCCCAGATCCACGAACGCACCGTAGTCGGTGATGTTCTTGACGACGCCGGTGACGATGGTGCCTTCTTTCAGGGTTTCCATCAGCTTGGCGCGCTCTTCGCCCATCGAAGCTTCGATCACGGCACGACGCGACAACACGACGTTGTTGCGCTTGCGATCCAGCTTGATGACCTTGAATTCCATGGTCTTGCCTTCGTACGGCGTGGTGTCCTTGACCGGACGGGTATCGACCAGCGAACCCGGCAGGAAGGCACGAATGCCGTTGGTCAGAACGGTCAGGCCGCCCTTGACTTTGCCGTTGACGGTACCGGTCACGATTTCGCCGGACTCCATCGCTTTTTCGAGCGAGAGCCAGGAGGCGAGGCGCTTAGCCTTATCGCGTGACAGGATGGTGTCGCCGAAGCCGTTTTCCAGCGATTCGATGGCGACGGTAATGAAATCCCCTACATTGACTTCGAGCTCGCCGGAATCGTTCTTGAATTCTTCAATAGGAATGAAGGCTTCGGATTTCAGGCCGGCGTTGACGATCACGAAATTGTGGTCGATGCGAACGACTTCAGCGGAAATCACTTCGCCGGAGCGCATATCCTGGCGCGACAGCGATTCTTCGAACAGGGCGGCAAAGCTTTCCATGCCGGAGGATGAAGAGGAGGAGGTAGCTACAGTAGACATGTAAATTAAAAAGTTAAACGATCTCGCCTGAAGGCGAATCGGGTTAAGTTAATCAACGCTCAAACAAGCCTTGCGCATGTTTGAACACCTTCGCGAACACCTTTGCGATCGATCTTGAGATTAAATCGCGTGATGCTTCTTTAAATCCGCGTACCACTTGAGTACCTGCTCGACCGCTTCATCGGCAGTCATGGAGGAAGTATCCAGCACGTGCGCCCCTTCGGCCGGTTTCAAGGGGGCAATCTTGCGGTTTGCATCCCGCTCGTCCCGCTCCCGCAAATCCTTTAGAAGGTCTTCCATACTAGCAGAAAAACCCTTTTCAATCAATTGTTTATACCGCCTATCAGCGCGCGCCTCGACACTCGCGGTGAGAAACACCTTGAGTTGTGCATGAGGGAAAATCACCGTCCCCATATCGCGGCCGTCGGCGACCAATCCCGGCGCCTTGCGAAAACCCAATTGCAATCCATACAAGGCCTGACGCACAGCAGGTAAGGCCGCAATTTTAGAGGCGGTATTGCCGACTTCTTCGGCACGAATGGCCGCTGTGACATTCTCGTGGGCCAGAAAGATGGCGTCGCCGCTGAAAGAACAATGAAGGGACTCCGCAGCTTTGGCCAAAGCGTGTTCATCGCGCAAATCCATTCCTTTGCGCAAGGCCGTCAAAGCGGTCAGCCGATAAAGCGACCCGGAATCCAAATAGTGAAAACCGAGGCGCAAGGCCGCCTTATGCGCGACGGTACCCTTGCCGGAAGCGGTCGGCCCGTCAATCGTGATGACAGGAACGTGATGATGATGGTGATGGGAAGCGGTCATTAAAATAAATTGTTTTGGGCAATCTTGCCAAACGCCTCAAAGTAATCGGGAAAAGTTTTGGCAACGCATTTAGGATCGTTGATACGGATTTTATTGCCGCGCCGCGCCGCGCCATCGAGCGAAGCCAGAGAAAAGCACATGGCCATGCGGTGATCATCGTATGTATCGATACTTGCCGCTTGAATTTCCGTCGGCGGAGTAACACGCAAAAAGTCCGGCCCTTCCACCACCTTGGCGCCGAGCTTGCGCAATTCAGTCGCCATCGCGGTAATACGATCGGTTTCCTTGACGCGCCAGCTGCCGATGTTGCGCAACAGGCTCGGTCCGTTTGCATAGAGCGCAGCAACAGCAATCGTCATTGCCGCATCGGGAATATGGTTGAAATCCTCGTCGATCGCCTGCAGCACGCCATTCGACGTCGCTTCGATCCAGTTGTCGCCCATGGTGATGCTTGCGCCCATTTTTTCCAGTGCCTCGACAAAACGCACGTCGCCTTGAATACTATTTCTGCCCACGCCTTCCACCCGCACCGGCCCGCCGGCGATCGCGCCGGCCGCCAAAAAATATGACGCCGAGGACGCATCGCCTTCGACATGAATCGAGCCCGGACTGAGGTAATGCTGTCCCGCCGGCACCGTGAACGATTGCCAGCCATTGCGCTCCACCGTCACGCCGAAGCGCTTCATCAGATTGAGCGTGATTTCAATGTAGGGCTTGGAAATCAAGTCGCCCACCACATCGATGATGACTTCATGATCGCGCGCCATCAAAGGCGCTGCCATCAGCAAGGCCGTCAAAAACTGGCTCGATACATTGCCGCGCACCTGCATGCGATTCGCGTGAATATGGCCGCGCCGGATACGCAGCGGCGGAAATCCTCTCTCCCCGGTATATTCAATTTGCGTGCCAACCGCATTCAATGCATACACCAAATCGCCAATCGGCCGTTCATGCATGCGCGGCACGCCGTGCAGCGTGTAATCACCGCCCATCACTGCCAAAGCAGCAGTCAAGGGCCGGATCGCGGTGCCGGCATTGCCCATGAATAGATCGGCCTGACGCACCGGAAACACACCGTCTGCACCATGAACGACATAGTTTTGTGCCCCGTCGATGTGCTCCCATTTGACGCCCAATTTCTGCAATGCCATCAGCATGACATGGGTATCGTCGGAAGCGAGCAAATCCAAAATCTGCGTTGTGCCTTTTGCCACTGCCGCCAACAACAGAGTGCGATTGGAAATACTTTTCGATCCGGGAAGACGGACTGTGCCTTTGGCATGCATAGCCGGCAGCAAATCGAGATGATGAGGGTAATGTTTCATAATTAATCGCCGCCGTTACGGTTCTGCTTTTCAGCTGCCTCGATGGTGCGTATCCAGCTTTGACGCGCCTGCTGGGCATGGGCAAACATCTGTTGCAAGGCATTCCCATCGGCAGCGACCAAATTTGCACGCAGTTTGGTTAGTTGGGCGATGTAGGCATCCAGTTCTTGCAAGAGAGCTGCCTGGTTGGCAAGACTGATGTCGCGCCACATTTCCGGCGATGAACCCGCTATGCGCGTGAAATCGCGAAAGCCGCTGGCCGCATATTGAAACAACAAATCCGCGTGCGGCTTGTTGGCAACATCGTCCACTAGCGCATACGCCAACAAATGCGGCAAATGACTCACAGCGGCAAACACGCGGTCATGCTCTTCCGGCGACAAACGATGAATGAGCGCACCGCATTGCTGCCAAGCTTGCGCAACCCGCTCGACGTCGGCAGACGCATTTTCCGGCAACGGCGCAAGCACCACTTTCTTGCCGATATAAAGGTCGGCAATCGCCGCATCCGGGCCGTTCGATTCGCGTCCGGCAATCGGATGACCGGGAATGAATTGGCCGATCTTGTCGCCTAAGGCTTTGCGCGCCGCCGCCACCACATCGGTCTTGGTGCTGCCGGCATCGGTGATCACGGTGCCGGCCTGCAGATGCGGTTTGATCGTCGCAAGAATTGTTTCGGTTTGCGCCACGGGCGCAGCGATCAATACCAGGTCCGTATCCTGCAAAGCTTCCTGTACCGACGTGCTGATGGCATCGACGATGCCGATTTCACGTGCGCGCTCCAACGTTGCAGCGGTGCGGCCAACGCCGACTACCTGTTGCACAGCGCGCGCGCGCTTTAAAGCCAGCGCAAACGAACCGCCGATTAACCCTACGCCAAAGATTGCAACTTTTTTCAGCACGGTTAAGCCAATACTTTCTTGAGCGCCTCAATGAAGGCCGCGTTCTCCTCGCGCAATCCGATCGAGACGCGCAACCATTGCGGCAAGCCGTAATTGCCGACTGGCCGCACGATGATGCCTTGTTTTAACAGTGCCAGATTCACGCGTGCGCCTGCCCCTTCATCGCTGCCCACGCGCACCAGCACGAAGTTGCCGTAAGATGGCACATATTCCAGGTCCATGGCGTCGAATGCATGGGTCAATTGCCGATAACCTTCAGCATTGAGCTGGGCGCTTTTGGCGAGGAAGTCAGCATCATTCAAAGCAGCGACTGCTGCCGCCTGTGCCAAAGAATTGACATTGAAAGGCTGGCGAATGCGATTGAGCAAATCGGAAATTCCCGGCTGAGCGATACCGAAACCGACACGCAAACCGGCAAGTCCATACGCCTTGGACAAGGTGCGCGACACCAGCAAATTAGGATATTGCCGCACCCAATCGATCGAATCGTATTGCACTTCGGGCGACAAATATTCGTTGTACGCTTCATCCAGCACCACTACGATATTCTGCGGCACCACTTTCAAGAACGCTTCAATGTCCGCCGCCGGAATGAAAGTACCGGTCGGATTGTTGGGATTGGCAATAAAAATCAACCGCGTATCGGCCGTAATCGCATTCGCCATCGCGGCAAGATCGTGGCCGTAATTTTTTGCAGGCACGACAATCGCGCGTGCGCCGACTGCTTGCGCGGCAAGCGCATATACCGCAAAAGAATACTGCGCATAGATGACTTCTTGCGTGGGCTGAACGAATGCGTGCGCAGCCAACTCAAGGATGTCATTGCTGCCGTTACCGAGCGTGATCCATTCTTGCGGCACGCCGTATTTCTCGACGATTGCCGTTTTCAATTCAAAACCGTTACCGTCCGGGTAGCGTGCCAGTTCCGCCATTGCAGCCAGCATGGCTTTCTTCGCCGACTCGGGCATGCCGAGCGGGTTTTCATTGGAGGCGAGTTTAACGATATCGGTTTCATTCAAGCCGAATTCACGCGCGACTTCAGAGATGGGTTTGCCGCCCTGGTAGGGAGCGATGGCCCGTACGTAATCGGGTCCGAATTGAATAGACATGACAGATCCGCAAAAAAGAGGTTTGCTGGTTACGAATTAACTGGATAGGAGCCGAGCACTTTAAAAAAGGCTGCGTTCTGCTGCAGCTCTTCCAAGGCCTTCGCCACTTTGGTGTCTAGCAAATGGCCCTCGACGTCGACGTAAAAGTAGTATTCCCAGGTACCGGTACGAGCCGGACGCGACTCGAAACGCGTCATCGACACGCCGTGTTTGGAAAGCGGCGCCAGCATGTTATAGACGGCGCCTGCCTTGTTGGGTACCGACAGCACGAGCGAAGTCTGGTCCTTGCCGCTAGGGGTGGTTTGCAAGCGCCCGATCACTGCAAAGCGCGTGCGGTTATGCGGATCATCTTGAATGCTGGCGTGCACCACCTGCAAACTATATTTCTCGCCCGCGATTTCACCGGCAATCGCACCGACCTCGGGATCTTCGCTCGCCATGCGCGCCGCTTCACTATTGGAAGCAACGGCTTGCCGTTCGATATTCGGATAATGCTGATTCAGCCAAGCCTGGCATTGCGCCAAGGATTGGTAGTGAGAGCAAATGCGCGTCACGCCATCCATGGAGCCGTTTTTGGTCATCAGGCTATGCCGAATGGGAATAGACAGTTCGCCGCTGATCGATAGCGACGTCTGCAGCAGCAAATCAAGGGTGCGATTGATCGAACCTTCCGTGGAGTTCTCAATCGGCACCACGCCAAAGTCCGCCGTGCCTGCTTCGGTTGCGCGAAACACCTCATCAATGGAGACGCAAGGTTCGCATTCGACCGCATGACCGAATTGTTTGTAGACCGCTTGCTCGCTGAACGTACCGGTAGGCCCCAGAAAGGCCACAACCACGCGCCGTTCGAGCGCACGGCATGCCGACATGATCTCGCGGAAAATGGTTTGCACATCGCCGCTGACAAGCGGCCCGGCGTTACGCTGCGCGACGCTGCGCAACACTTGCGATTCGCGCTCAGGACGAAACACAGGTGCGTTGGTTTCCGCCTTGACGTGCCCGACTTGTTGCGCGATGCGCGCGCGCTGATTCAGCAGATCGAGAATCTGAACATCGATCGCATCGATCTGTTCGCGCAAGGGTTTGAGCTTCTTATCCATTTGCTTGTTCGCTTACCCGTGCTTATTTTCGAATTCCTTCAAATAATCCACTAATGCCTGCACGCCTTCAATCGGCATGGCGTTATAAATCGAAGCGCGCATGCCGCCGACCGATTTATGGCCCTTCAACTGCAACAGCTTGCGCTCTTTCGCGCCGGCCAGGAAGGTCTCATTCAAGGACTCGTCGCGCAAGAAGAATGGCACATTCATGCGCGAACGGAAGGGTTTAACAATACGATTGATATAAAACTCGCTCGAATCGAGATAATCGTACAGCAGCTTAGCCTTGGCGATATTCGCTTGCTCAATCGCTGCTACCCCGCCCTGGCGCTTCAACCATTGAAATACTAACCCTGCAATGTAAATGCTGTAAGTGGGCGGCGTGTTATACATCGAATCCGCATCCGCCACCAACTTCCAATCGAAAGCCGAAGGGCAGAAAGGCAATGCATGCCCGATCAAGTCTTCGCGCACAATGACCAAGGTCAGGCCGGCCGGGCCGATATTCTTTTGCGCGCCGGCGTAAATCACGCCGTATTTCGATGCATCGATTGCTCGCGACAGGATATTGGAAGACATATCTCCCACCAGCGGCGCATCGTTGGTGTCCGCGGCAATGTCCGGCGTGAAGTCGAACTCGATGCCGTCAATGGTTTCGTTATTGCAGATATGCACGTAGGCCGGATCTCTGGAAAGCTTCCATTCGACACGCGGCGGAATGGTCGTGAACTTATTGAGCTCTGCGGTTGCTGCCACATTCACGTGGCAATACTTTTTAGCTTCCTTGATCGACTTGATCGACCAAGACCCGGTATTGATGAAATCCACCGTTGCCGGTTGCGGTTTTCTGCCGACCAGGTTCATCGGAATGATGGCATTCTCGGCGATGGCGCCGCCTTGCATGAACAGAATTTTGTAATTGGCAGGCACCGCCAGCAGCTCGCGCAAATCGCGCTCGGCTTCCTCGTAAATCGAGATGAATTCCTTGCCGCGATGGCTCATTTCCATCACGGACATGCCGCTGCCATGCCAATCCAGCATTTCCGCAGCGGCTTGCTGCAAAACTTCCTTCGGCAATACAGCTGGGCCGGCGGCGAAGTTATAGACCGTCATTCAGCCTCCGTGCCGCCGTTTTCCTCTTCCACGTCGGTTTCGACGATGCGCTGCAAGCCGGAGAGCTTGGTGCCGTCTTCCACCGCGATCAAGGTCACGCCTTGGGTTGCACGGCCCATCTCGCGGATTTCCGCCACACGGGTGCGGATCAAGACGCCGCCGGTCGTGATCAACATGATTTCATCGCTCACGTCGACCAGCGTCGCTGCGACCACCTTGCCGTTGCGCTCGCTGGTTTGGATGGCGATCATGCCCTTGGTGCCGCGACCGTGGCGTGTGTATTCAGTGATCGGCGTACGCTTGCCGAAACCGTTTTCGGTTGCGGTCAACACCGATTGCTGCTCGTTTTCGGCAACCAGCAAGGCGATGACTTGCTGGCCATCTTCCAAATTCATGCCACGCACACCGCGCGCCGTCCTGCCCATCGGCCGCACGTCGTTTTCATCGAAACGCACCGCCTTGCCAGAGTCGGAGAACAACATGACGTCGTGCTTGCCGTCGGTGAGCGCAGCGCCGATCAGGAAGTCGCCATCGTCGAGATCTACCGCGATAATGCCGGCCTTACGCGGATTGGAGAATTCGGTCAGCGGTGTCTTTTTCACGGTGCCCAGCGAGGTCGACATGAATACGTAACGATCTTCCGGGAACGTGCGGTTTTCACCGGACAGAGGCAACACCACGGTAATCTTCTCGCCATCCTGCAGCGGGAACATATTGACGATCGGCTTGCCGCGCGAGTTACGCGAACCTTGCGGCACTTCCCATACCTTCAGCCAATACATGCGGCCGCGGTTGGAGAAGCAAAGAATGTAATCGTGGGTGTTGGCGATGAAGAGCTGGTCGATCCAATCGTCTTCCTTGGTCGCCATCGCCTGCTTGCCGCGTCCACCGCGTTTTTGCGCGCGATATTCGGACACCGGCTGCGACTTCATATAACCGGAATGAGACAAGGTCACCACCATATCCTGCGGCGCGATCAAGTCTTCCGTTTCCAGGTCAGCGGCATTCATCTCGATGGCCGCTCTGCGCGCATCCTTGTTGCCTTCGCCGTATTCGTTCTTCGCAGCATTCAATTCATCGGTGATGATGGCGGTCACACGCTCCGGCTTGGAGAGGATATCGAGCAAGTCGGCGATTTGCGCCATCACATCTTTGTATTCGTTGACGATCTTGTCTTGCTCCAGACCAGTCAAACGCTGCAAGCGCATCTGCAAAATTTCTTGCGCCTGATCGTCCGACAGCTTGTACAAGCCGTCGCTTTGCATACCGTAGTGCTTGGGCAGATTTTCAGGGCGGAAGGCTTCGATGCCGCCGATATTTTCGGTAGTTGTCCGCGCAAGCATTTCGCGCACAACGGAAGAATCCCATGCACGCGCCATCAATTCGGCTTTAGCAATCGGCGGCGTCGGCGCCGCTTTAATGATCGCGATAAAGTCATCGATGTTTGCCAACGCGACAGCCAAACCTTCCAACACGTGACCGCGCTCGCGCGCCTTGCGCAATTCGAACACGGTGCGACGCGTGACTACTTCGCGGCGATGCGACAGGAAGCACTCCAGCATCTGCTTCAAGTTCAGCAGCTTAGGCTGACCGTCGACCAGCGCGACCATGTTCATGCCGAAGGTGTCTTGCAGCTGAGTTTGCTTGAACAAGTTGTTCAGCACCACTTCCGCGACTTCGCCGCGCTTCAATTCGATCACGACGCGGGTACCCGACTTGTCGGATTCGTCGCGAATATCGGAAATACCTTCCAACTTCTTGTCGCGCACCAGCTCGGCGATACGCTCGAGCAGCGACTTCTTATTGACCTGGTAGGGCACTTCATCGACGATGATCGCGGTGCGGCCATCCTTGCCGAATTCCTCAAAGTGCGTTTTGGCGCGCATGATGACGCGGCCGCGCCCGGTTCGATAACCATCGCGCACACCGGATACGCCGTAGATAATGCCGCCGGTCGGGAAATCAGGCGCTGGAATGATTTCAATCAACTCATCGACCGTGCATGTCGGCGTGCGCAGCAAATGCAGCGCGCCGTTGATGACTTCGGTGATGTTGTGCGGCGGGATGTTGGTCGCCATACCGACCGCAATGCCCGACGAACCATTGATCAGCAAATTCGGAATACGGGTCGGCAATACGGTCGGCTCTTTTTCCTTGCCGTCGTAGTTGGGCTGGAAGTCGACTGTTTCTTTTTCGATGTCGGCCAACAGCTCGGTGGAGATTTTCGCCAGGCGGCACTCGGTGTAACGCATCGCCGCCGCATTGTCGCCATCCATCGAGCCGAAGTTGCCTTGCCCGTCCACCAGCATGTAGCGCAGCGAGAACCATTGCGCCATACGCACCAGCGTGTCATAGATCGCTTGGTCGCCATGCGGGTGGTACTTACCCATTACCTCGCCGACCACGCGCGCGCACTTCACATACGGGCGATTCCACACATTGTTCGTCTCATGCATGGCATACAGCACGCGCCGATGCACCGGCTTCAAGCCGTCACGCACATCGGGCAAAGCACGGCCCACGATAACGCTCATGGCGTAATCGAGGTAGCTCTTGCGCATCTCTTCTTCGAGGGAAATCGGGAGGGTTTCTTTGGCGAACTGATCCATTGGCGTGCAAACCGGTTTGAACTAAAAAATGCGGATAAATCCGAAGCAGCGCCAACGCACGCATCTCTGCATGTATTGCGCCGATTAAACCCGTAATTTTATCATGCCGCGCATGCTTTCCCCTCTGCACAAAGCCGCTCGGCGGAAGACTTGTTTTTTGCGCCAAATTTCAACGAGCAATCCTCTTGGCGTTTCGCGACAAATACGGAAAAAGTCGAATAAATTAAAAGACCTCGTTTTATTTAAAAACAAAAGAACTGCAAATGGCCCTTGCTAGACTATGGCAATGACGAACTGCGCCAGCAGCGGTTGCTCCAACCAGTCAACTCCGGCCACGAAAAAGTTTTTAATAAGACAAGGATTTTGTCGTGTCTCGTCGCAAAAACGCAACAAAGCTTCGTGAAAGCTAAATTCTTAAATTTAGCGTCCTTGGGCAGAATGACAAGCCTGTGGCAAAATGGCATGTAGTTATGTCTATAGTAGGTGGATGTTTTATTGCAAGTTGATATAACCGCCGTGGTAGTATTTGTTTGGAAGTTGCCAATTGTTGCGCAGTTACTGCTGTGCTGAAATCTCACCCGAGAGGAGAAATATGAATAAGTTTGTAAAAATCTTCGCTGCTTCTGCAGTAATTGCCTTTTCCGTATCCGCGAACGCTCAAACCGCAAATGCGACCAAGAGCGCTTATCTGCAAGATGGACGCGGCGCAATCGCCAAGAATACGTTCGGCCTTTGCTATCGCGCCAGCTACTGGACCCCGGCTGATGCCGTGGCTGGTTGCGACGGCTCGATCGCTAAAGTAGAAGCTCCGAAGGCTGGCGCAGCACCTGCACCGAAAGCGGCACCGAAACCCGCCCCGCAGATTGAAAAAGTTTCTTTCGCTTCCGATACGCTGTTTGACTTCAACAAGGCAACGCTGAAGCCTGAAGGTCAAGAAGCCCTCGATGACCTGTTCCTGAAACTGTTCGGCATGAAGCTGGAAGTTATCGTGACCACCGGCCACACCGACTCCATCGGCAACGACGCCTACAATCAAAAGCTGTCCCTGAAGCGCGCAGAAGCTGTCAAGGCATACTTGGTTGAAAAAGGCGTAGAAGAAAACCGCGTCTACGTTGAAGGCAAAGGCGAATCCGCACCGAAAGTGACCTGCAAAGAGAAAAACCGTCAAAAGCAGATCGCTTGCGAAGCGCCGAATCGTCGCGTAGACATCGAAGTTGTTGGCACCCGCACCAAGTAATCTGCTTCCAAAGCAATAAACCCCGCTTCGGCGGGGTTTTTTTATGGCTGCTATCATTATTCATATGAATGCCGATCCTCTGGAACTACAAAAATTCAGTGAACTCGCCCATCGCTGGTGGGACCCGACTTCCGAATTCCGTCCTTTGCATGAAATCAATCCTTTGCGCCTTGAATGGATCAATGCGCTAGTGCCCTTGGCAGGAAAGGCGGTCGTCGACGTGGGTTGCGGCGGCGGCATTTTAGCCGAGTCAATGGCCAAGAAAGGCGCGCGCGTTACCGGCATCGACCTGTCGGAAAAGGCATTGAAAGTCGCAGACCTGCACAGTCTCGAGTCCGGCGTGCAAGTGCGTTATGAAATGATCGCCGCGGAAGAATTGGCAGTGCGTGAGCCGGGCGGCTTCGATGTCGTCACCTGCATGGAAATGCTGGAACACGTGCCGGATCCGGCTGCGATCGTGCGTGCCTGTGCGACGCTCGTGAAACCGGGTGGCCATGTTTTTTTCTCGACGATCAATCGCAATCCTAAAGCATATTTGTTTGCAGTGATCGGAGCGGAATACTTGCTGCGCTTGCTGCCGAAAGGCACGCATGATTACGCGAAATTCATCACGCCGGCCGAGCTTTCCCACTTTATCCGTGACACAGACTTGCAGCTCGATGCCCTGAAGGGTATGGGCTACAGCCCGCTCACCAAGATGTATTCGCTTAATCAGGATACCAGCGTTAATTATCTGGCGGCCTGTACGCGACCACTGTAATTTACTCGCATGCCCCCCACAGCTCCGCACGCAATCCTGTTCGACCTCGACGGCACTCTTGCAGATACCGCTCCTGATCTGGCGGCCGCCGTGAATAAGTTGCGTGCCGATCGCGGATTGCCGCTTACGCCATTTGAATTATTGCGACCGGTCGCCTCGGCAGGCGCACGCGGCTTGATCGGCGTTGCTTTCGACATCGCCCCGGGCGACGCGGGTTACGACGCGCTGCGGATTGAGTTTCTGGATAACTATGCGGCGGCGATGGCGGTACACACGCGCTTGTTCAACGGCATTGCAGAGCTGCTGAACGATTTGGAAACAAACAATATCCGTTGGGGCATCGTCACCAACAAGCCGGCACGATTCACCGATACGCTCGCACCGCTAATTGGTTTGCAAAAAGCCGCCTGCCTTATTTCGGGCGACACCACACCGCATGCCAAACCGCATCCTGCCCCGCTATTGGAAGCCGCGCGCCGGTTAACTCTCACACCGCAAGAGTGTTGGTATGTCGGCGATGACTTGCGCGACATTCAAGCGGGCCACGCAGCCGGCATGGCGACCATTGCTGCAGGCTGGGGATATTGCGGCGCTATCGAGCCGGCAAGCTGGAACGCAGACGCACTCGTTGAAACACCGCTGCATATACTCAAGATGCTTCATCGATAAAAAGAAGAAATGCTCTTGAACCACGCCTACCCATCCTCATCTAATGCGATACAATGAAGTTCTGTTTTGGGGGCGACCTGGTTTCGACAGGGGTTACAAAGCAGCGCAGGGCATACCGAGGACTGGCTACCTCGTTAATCCAACCGGAAATGCTTAAATGCAAACGATGAATCTTACGCTCTCGCAGCGTAAACCACTAGGAACCTAAGAACTTTCTAGCTCCGCACCGTCTCTTCCCTGGGGCGGGCCGGCAACGGCAGCGGAGTCATACACAGGGAATCGCTTTCGACCGGGCTGCTTGGCCGAAAGTTAAACAATAGGTGGCTCGCCTTGACGAAGCGTGTGCGTCCGCGTCGTCCGGGTTAAATCAATCGGCAGCACTAAGTATGTAGAACTGTCTGTAGAGGGCTTCTGGACGCGGGTTCGATTCCCGCCGCCTCCACCACCCAATAAAAATGCCACCCTTGCGGTGGTATTTTTATTGGGTGGTGCAGTTGATGAGTATTGAACCCGCGGGGCGAGCGGGGAATTCGAGCCGCATGCGGCGAGCCCGCGAGCGGATTCGCGCTTGCAAGCGCGAAGACAGGGAAATTCCCGCTTCTAATCATTGCAATGTTTCCCGATCAATTTCCTGCTTTGCGCTCGCATGCCGGCCAAACAAAGAGAATCTACTTTTGAGATTATCTACGCACCGCCTCCGTCGCAGCGACAAAGAATTCCTCCAGCTCACGCACTGCCAAAATATCGCTAAAGATCATTCCCGCCTTCTCCCGCAACTGCCATCGCAAGCGATCCAGCCTATCCGTGTCCGTTGCCAGCGCCACCGCAACCTGCCCATAGTCATCCAATGACGCTGCAATCGGCGCATCTTCAATCCCAAGCCAATGATAGAAAGCAGCAACCAAGCGTCCACGCATGAAGTACCCCGGCCAAGTCACAGTCGGCACTCCACAAGACATACTCTCGTAAAAAGTATTGCCGCTACCAAAGTGCGGCGTATCGAGTAATACATCCATATTGCCGATCAAGCCGATGAAATCATCGCCGCTTACCGGCGGCACGAACGCCACCCGCTCGACCAGATTCGGATAACTCCCACTCCAGCGCTTACGCAGTTGCGTCTGCAGCCTGGAATCCTCGCTTGCAATCGCCACGATCCAAGCTTGCGGATCGCGCGCAGTGATATCCGCAAGCACCGCATCGAATTCATGATGAAACTTGAACAGCGATTGCAGGCAACCGTACAGCCTCCCTTCAGCCGGCAATCCAAGCGCCGCGCGTGACGGCATGGTCGAGGGTCTTACAACCGGTTCGTAATAAGCCGGCGCACGCTTCAGCCTGACCAGCTGCTCGGAGTAATGCGACTCCGCGCCTTCCGGTTCAGCCGGATCGAACGAGAGGAAGTAATCGATCGAGTCGAGCCCAGTCGTCACCGGATGCCCCCATGAAACAGTTTGCACCGGCGCAAGCCGCGCATGCGCCAAAAAATTCGTCATCGGCGTCATGCCGATATCCGCGTAGTGCAGGACATCAAGAGACAGATCCGCAATCCGTTGGCGCGCTACGTCGAGCGATTGCGGCAGATATTCGACTGCATCGGCAAGCGCATCGATCTCTGCGCTCACATGATCGGCTTTACGTCCTGGTCCATGGATAACCGTCACATGAAAACGGGAGCGGTCCAGATGACGGATGTAGCCGATGTTCAGTTTACTGATGGTGTGATTGCGAAACAGACTGGAGATGAATCCGACGCGAATGCGGCCGTCTGCCGAAAGCGATCCCTTGATCATGGTTTGCTGCAGCGACGGAATTTTCGAGCGCACTAAGCGCGCCGCCTGTTCGTGCAGCGGCCTATCGTTTTCACCGTGATACGCGAGCGGAAACAGCGTGAAGGTCGCGCCTTCAGGGTGATCGACCTTGCCGTCGATTGCACTCAATTGCTCCATCGAATCCAACAGTTTCGCGCGTAATTGCCGGATCTCTTCATCTGAATCGGCAAGACGCGGCAAACCGGCGGCCATTTCGCGAAATCGGAATTCGACATCATGCGATGCGACGGCTTGCGCTTTCCGGTAGCACTCGACGGCTTCGTCATTGCGATCCACGTGCTCAAGCGCCGCACCGAGGATGCGATAGGCGTCGAGCTGTTTAGGATTCAGGCGTAAGGCGTGCTCCGCAGATTGAATCGACTGCTCCACCTGCCCTGCCGCTTTCTGCGCCGCAGCGAGCGTGGCATAGGCATCGGCGGAAGTCGGCTCGATTTGGATGGCGCTTTGTGCACATTGAATCGCCTCGGCGGGATTGCCTAGCGCCTGCAATGCCGTGCCGAGATTGAGATAAGCAAGAGTCAACCTCGGATTAGCGCGGATGGCTTGCTGAAAATTATTAGCTGCTTCCGCCAATTGGCCGCGGTCAAGAAGAATACTGCCCAGATTGTTATAGGCATCTGCGTTATGTGGATCCAATGCCAAGGACTTGCGCAAGCAGGATTCGGCTTCGTCCTTCCGTCCGGTGCGAGCAAGAACAACACCTAGGTTTGCATAGGCCAGGGCAAAATTCGGTTCAAGCAAAATCGCCTTGCGCAGATTTGGCTCCGCCAACGCGTCCTGTTCGTGCAGCATGTGGATGAAGCCAAGGTTGTTGTACGCATCGGCGTAACGCGGCTCCAAAACGATGGCTCGCTCTAAGGCGGCAATGGATGCTTCCGTCTGTCCGTCTTCATTCAGAGAGACGCCGAGCGTGCAATGAAAACTAGGATTGTTCGGCATGACGGCTGCCGCGCGTGACAGCAAATGGACGGCATCGGCTTTCTTGCCAAGCGCACGAGCCGTGACGCCGGCCAGATACAGGAGGTCCGGGTTATCCGGAGCGACCGCCAATATCTGATTGCAAAACGATTCGGCATCGATCAGGCGACCGGACTCCAAGGCGCGAACCACTTCCTGTATGGCATCAGGTATCGTTAGTTCGCGGGAAGTGGATTGCCGGCTTGCGGCGACGTTGCCGCAACAATGCTTGAATTTGCGTCCGCTGCTGCAGGGACAAGGCTCATTTCTTCCAACGCTTGAACGATTCATACGCTAAGCTTTATCCGCGGTAGGGATGCGAATCGCGGAAATAGTCGACAAGCGTTCCATCATGTTCAATTAACACAACAGCGGGTCGAATGCCTTCCCTTTCCATCTCTGCAACGATGTCCTTGGCCCGCCACTGGGTCGGAATGATTACCACGTCCGGCACGGAAGTTTTGAGAACATCGCGGAATTGAATTTGCTGGCCGGTCCCCGGCACAAAGGTCCCGGCCTTGTCCGGATCGGAGTCCACCACCAAGGGAAAGCGCTTGGCATCGACATCGAAGTAGTGGATGAACGCAGCCGCCTTGCCGGTGCCGCCCCAGATCGCCACGCGCTTTTCGGCGCTGGACAAATTCGATAGCTGAGCCGCAATGGTGGCACGGCTGCCTTTTGCGCCGGCAAAAAATTCCTGCGCCTGTTTTGCTCGATTGCGCATCTCCGCCGGTACGCCAAGCTTGACGAGGCCGTAGACAACTTCGCCGTCATAACCATGCGCAATCATGGCCACTTCACCGGCGCGCGACATGAGAGTGCTGAACGATTCGGTCGTGAAATGAGAAACGTGTTCGTAGAAAAAATCTGCCAGACGATTCGTGGCAAACACGCGATCGATGCAAGGGACTTCGGCGAACAGCCACACCGGCTTATCCACTTGCGATGCTGCCCATGCCAGCTGTTCGATTAATTCCGCCGGCGTCGTCAAATGCTCCAGCACATGGCGAATCACAATGGCGTCTGGAGCATATGCCGCCATATCGACGAGCGGCTCAAACAATCGCGCATAGAATTCAACGCCCTGCCCCGTCTCCGGATGGGCGTTGGGGTCGAAGCCGACAAATCGGCCGGCGCCTCGTGTGTCGGCAAGTCCGCGAATGAAATGGCCTTCGCCGCAACCGATTTCAACCACCGTCGGAGCGTCGGGCAAACGTTCAAGCAATTGCGCACTGGACGCGGCCAAATGCCCTTTCCAAATGCTGCCCTTATTGAACATCCGATTCGGATTGCTTTGATACGGAATAGCATCGTATTTGAATGAGCGATTCCATACGTGAGTGCATTTCGGGCACTGAACAAAATCGAGTGGATGGCGCGGTAGCTCCCGCGCTGCTTGGGCGGATGCCGGCCACGCAAGCGTCGCCAGCGTTTGTTTGCCGCCATCGAAAAAAATACTCGCAACGTGGTGGCTGCATGCGGGGCAATTCGCCGGCACAAGATTCATGCTCATGACTGCAACAACTTTCTAAAGTAGCTGATGGTCTGTTGCAATCCGCTCTGCAGATCGACAGAAGGTTCCCAATCCAGCAGGGTCTTGGCGCGGCGGATATCCGGTTGCCGCTGTCGCGGATCGTCGTGAGGAAGGGGGCGGTATTCGATACTCGAAGATGAACCCGTCAATTCTATGACCAGTTCGGCGAGCTGGCGAATGGTCATCTCTGCGGGATTGCCGAGATTGACCGGTTCGGTTGGAGAGACGCCGTCAACCGCACGTTCCTGCGCCATCAATTTCATCAAGCCTTTGACCAAATCGTCCACGTAACAAAACGATCTCGTCTGACTACCGTCGCCGTACAAGGTGATCGGCTTTCCTTGAAGAGCCTGAACGATGAAATTCGATATCACCCGGCCATCATTGGGTTGCATGCGCGGACCATAGGTGTTGAAGATCCGCGCTACCCGGATGTCGACGCGATGCTGACGGTGATAGTCAAAGAATAGTGTCTCGGCACAGCGTTTGCCTTCGTCGTAACATGCTCTCGGTCCGATCTGGTTGACGTGGCCGAGATAGTGTTCTGGCTGGGGATGCACTTCAGGATCGCCGTACACTTCGCTGGTGGACGCCTGCAAAATGCGTGAGCCGCAGCGCTTGGCCAATCCGAGCATATTGATGGCGCCGAGCACCGAGGTCTTTACCGTAGATACCGGGTTGCGCTGATAGTGTATCGGGCTGGCAGGACAAGCCATGTTGTAGATCTGCTCCGCCTCGACATACAGCGGCAGCCACACATCATGGCGAATCAGTTCGAAGTTGGGATGGCCGATCAGATGCCGAACATTCGCTTTGGAGCCGGTGTGAAAGTTATCGACGCAGAGTACGTCGTGGCCTGAGGCGATCAGTTTCTCGCAAAGATGCGAGCCCAGAAAGCCGGCACCACCGGTTATGAGTATTGCTGTCATGTTTACGGGGATTCCAGTGGATAGCCAGTAAGGACTGGGCCGAGCGTACAGGCGCTATTATGCAGTCAAAATTCCAAAGAGTAACGAATTGCTAAGAGCCACCATCGTGGTCAATTCGAGACGATCTCTTTCGCCTCGTCGCCATACGCGCACGCTCCGCTTATACTGTTGCCATACCGCAAATACTAAATAAACCAAGTCGGCTTCAAAATAATAAAAGGGTGACGTCCATGAAAAAATATCTGCTTTTCTTCGCATTCGTCATCGGCTTAACCGGCTGCGGCGGCAAAAGCCCCTCTTCTTCAGACACTCCCAAAACAGTTGCAGCCACAAAGACGACGGCCATCACGCCCCAAGCCGGCTGGTGGTGGAATCCAAGCGAAGGCGGGCGCGGCTACACCATTGAAGTCCAGAACGGCAATATCTTCATGGCGGCCTACATGTACGACACTTCAGGGCGAGCGGCATGGTATGCCGCCGGCCCCGCCGCCATGAACGGCTCGACATTTACCGCACCGCTGTTAACCTATACCGGCGGACAAACCCTGACCGGGACTTATCGCGCGCCGACAGGCAATGCCAGTAACGGCAACATCAGCATCACATTTTCAGATGCCAATCGCGGTGTCGTCACGTGGCCGGATGAAACGACGACAGCGATCGAACGTTACAACATCGTCACCGACGGTGCGAGCATGACGCCTAGCGCCGGATCGCCGCAAACAGGATGGTGGTGGAATGCGGCGGAAGGCGGCAGCGGCTATTCCATCGAAATTCAAAACGGCACGATGTTCCTGGCCGGCTATATGTATGACAACGACGGCTATCCAATCTGGTACGCGTCCGGCCCCACGGCGATGACCAGCAGCACCTCCTATTCAGGAACGCTGCAACAGTACGGCAATGGGCAAACCCTAGGCGGCAGTTTCAAGCCGGCATCGATAGTGAACGCATCGGTGGGCAATGTGACGGTGACGTTTACCGGCGCAAGCGCTGCGACGATGACCTTATCCAGCGGCAGAGTGATTCCGCTCACCCGCTATACCTTCGGCACCAATTCCGGTTCGGATGTGCCGGGCAATGTCAGCGTCACCAACGTCGATACGCAGACGGTGAAGAGCACCACCATTTCTTCTTCATCGAAATTGAAAGTAAGCTGGACGGCGCCGACAGGAATTACCGTCAACAGCTACAAGATCACCGCAACGCAGACGTCCGGTTCGGGCTATGCAACAGTTACCGCAACATCGTCCGACACCAATGCCACCTTAACCGGCTTGAAGGCAGGCACGACATATAGCGTTGTCGTCGTCGCCTGCAAAAACGCGGACTGCTCGCAGTACACCCAAAGTACTGCCGCAAGCGGCACGACTGCGGAAGAGTACTGGCAATTGCAAGGGTCTGGCAGTACGACCGCCGGATTGACACGCATCGTGAGCGACGGCAACGTGCGCATCAGCGCAACCAAGTTCGGTTCGGATTCCGCTTCTCAAACAGCGAATCGCGTCCAGCTGTATTACGGCCCCATGGGAGCGCCGCGGCAAGCACTTTCGACCGCGCTATCCACGAGTACCATCAATGCATCTTCGCCTTCGAGCTACCTGAGCTTCACCAGCAGTAACGTAACAACCGGCCTGTCCAGTCCTTCGACGGCATCAACAGCTGTAAAAACTGTCGCTACCGGTCAAGGCGTGCCGCTTTCTTCCGGTATGGGTGCGAAAGTACGTCTATTCTTCGAAGCGGAAGGCGCTGACGGAAAAACCCGAATTTACACAATCGATAGTCAAGACGGCTATGTAGGGCAGGATTTCAATTCGGGCAGCGCCATCCTCTGCTCGACGACGGCCGACTATTCCAACGGCGGCGGATGCGTGCCCACCTTGGCGATCGGCGTGCAAGGCGATAGTACGGGGGCTAACAACAAAATCGTCAATGCACGTCAAAACAAAGTCGGCTTCCCCACGTTAACCGATTGGCGTTGGAACGGCGCAGCCGGCACTTTCATGGTGTTCACCACCGACCAAGTAAGCGGCTGCTCATCCTATAACATGAACCACGGCTATGCAGTATGGGATGGCAGCGCCTGGAATGTTCAATATGCTTCAAATGGATGCCCGAAACTCTTCAAGAGCGCGCAAGCGGCTTTCCCCTTACATATCGGCGGCGTGCGCTATAAGCTCTATTACGGCGATCCTTCGGTGACAACCGGAAAATTATCGGGTAGCCAGATGCCTTTCCTCGGACCGAAGAAATTAATTTATGCCGACGGCACCTTAAGCGGCCAAACCGACCGCGTTGATTTTGAAGATTGGGAAAGCCAGTCGGCCGCACGCAGGGTTAACTTCCTGTGGCCCACCGGCGACCTGCTCGACAACACCGCGGCAGGTTACATCGACGATTATCATTTCTTGACGCCTACCGACAGCTTGACGCTGCAGGTGATGTACCTGGCGATCACCAATGGAACCGAGGTGCCGTTTGGCGCATCAGCAGTGCTGCTGAATCCTTGAAACGATGATGGAAGGCGGGGGTGTATTCAATCCTCCGCCCAAAAAAAACAGAGGCCGGCTTACTTCATCCGGAAATCAACTACCTTGCCGCTCTCGTCCGCGATCAGCTGCCCGACGGACGCGCCCTTGGCCGGCCGATTGTCGCTCAATGCGGTCAACACGCTGCCGACCAGCTCGTTCGAGGTTTTATCATCCGCCGCGACATTGACGACGATGCGGACTTGCTGCCCCTGGCCGGTGGCGGGCCGGACTTGTACGATACTGACGGATGCCCCGTAAGTCCTTTTGGCTTTGGTTGCCGCCCCGGTTTTGTCGCGCGCGACTTTAACCAGATCGGGAATGGCGCCGAGATTCACCTTGCCGAGATCGAATATATTGTCTTCTACCTTGACGTCCTTGCCGGTAAGTCTGAACGGAGACGGTTTGCCTTGGATCTCGCCATTCGCGAAGACCATCATTTCCAATTTGTCGCGATCGGTGAGGGGTCGATAGACGACCGATACCTGATTGTTCCAGTTCAGCCGCACACCATACACCATAAAGGGATTGGCGCCGACGGCCTTTTTCTTGAATGCCGCCATCAACCTTTTGATGTCGTCGCCATGCTCGACCAAGCTGCCGCTGGCGATCGGAACTTTCACCGGCTGGCTGGCTTGCTTGTCGTGTTTTTCCTGGGCTGCCTTAAGTTTATCCATCACGCCGGCATACGCCGAGTGTGCGACCACGAGCGGCATGGCTGCCAACAATACGGATACTGAGCGGCGAAAAAAAAGATTCATTGCGTCTCCTCGTTTAAAGCAGTCGGCTGTGTTTGGGCAATTGCGCCGCTAAATATTCATGCTGATCCGCCAGTACATTGCGCCCGCTCAGCAAATAATGCTCGGCGCGGCACGGCACATACGGCACATACAAGAGGGATCTGAAGTGCTCCACCAGAAGATCGCCCTTGTCCTGATTGCATTTGCGGCAGGCGGTTACGCAATTCATCCACGTATCTTTGCCGCCGCGCGATTGCGGCAGGATGTGGTCGCGCGACAAATCCTTGTGCACGAAGCGGCCGCCGCAATACGCACAAGTGTAGCGATCGCGTTTGAACAGCAAATGATTTTGATTTCCCAGAGGCAGCTCGGCATGCAGCATGCGCGCCATGATTTCACTGCCGGCGATGGCGATGATGGGCTTGATGCGGATTTTTGATTGAATACCGGCGCGCGAATAGCCGCCGCGGAACACGATCTCTTTGCTGCCGAGTTCCCACGCCACCTTGCCGGTCGCGTAATAGAGAACGGCGTCCTGGGCCGCGATCCAATCAAATGGATTGCCTGCAATGTCGAGGGCCAGAATATGAGCGGTCATTCCTTCACCTGTATCCTTGCGTGATTTGTCCCGGGCGAACCTCTATGAAGATAGCACTCTTCTAGTGCAAAGAGTAAAGTCAATAAAAAATACAACAGTGGCGCGCCACGCGAGTTGATCGCCGTCTCAAGAAGAATTTTGGATGGTCTCAACACCCCACGCTTTGCGTGTGATCTCGAGAATTTTTTGTACTGCCTGCTGCATTTGTTTCTCCTGATTGAAAAATAAAAAAACCCGGAAGTCCTAGGGGAGCATCCGGGCTGCGGGTCTTGACCGTCAGGTCAATCGCACATGTTGAGTCAATTATTTTCTGGGATATTCCCGGCGGATGCCTGCAAGGTTTATCCAGTGCCCGCAACAATCGATGCGCGAGGCGGCAACGGACAATGCCGGATGGGACGCCATGTGCCTGTTCTGTTTCATTTGCCCTTGCGTGAATCGACTCACCATGCCCTCGTCGGTATAAAGTCGTTTATGATTGACCAAGTCGTATTGTCACATGCAGAGGCATTAAAATCAACTACTTGATGGATATTTTTTCCTTTACATGGATTTTTTTATCATCATACGGATAGAAATGCCGACTTGACCATCTTATGAACCCGACTGCCGCTTCGCTACTTTTTCTTATCATTGCCTTGTCGGCCGCAGTCCAACTCTTTACCGACCCGCGCATTAACAAAAGATTCATTCAAAAAAGCCTGGTGGCGCTGTTGGTCTATTTTGTTCATGCCGCAATCGGCGGCTCCGTTCTCTATATCCTTATTCCGCTTGGACCGAAGGCGGCGCTCGGCGTCACGCTGGCGTTTGTCGGCTGGATCGGATTGGGCGTGCTTGGTTTGATCCGCTTTTCTCCCCGCCTCAAGACTCCGCCCAAAGTGTTGCTTCAGGTTGGCATTGCGGACGCCGTATTTCTCCTCTTGATCGTCTTTGGCCTCATTTCCACTCTCGGCTGAAGATTACCCTTCCGAACAGTGAAATATTCACTACCTCGCTCCCATCCCGAAGACTAATCTGTGTGTAAGGGAACGAGCTGCGCAGGGGGAGTAAAACAAGCAGTACAAGCGCACCCGGCTCCGAGTACTCAACATAAAAAAGGAGATTGCCATGTTGACCCGCACCCTCAAAATCGCCGCCGCCACCATCGCTTTTACCGCTATTGCGTCGTCGACGGCACACGCACAGATGTATGCGCCTCCGATGGATATGTCGTGGGCCATGCAATCTCAGATGAACAACTATGCCTACGGCCAAGCGGCCGCCAATGCCGCCGCGATGGATTACCTGCGCCGAATGCAGCAAATGCGCGCAAGGGGTTATACCGGCCCGTCCTTGCCGACCGGCGTAACGAACGAGTCGCTACGCAACAGCATCAACGGTGCTAATGAAGCCGGCATGGACTATAACCGCGCGCAGTCGCGCAACTCGCAACGCACCAGCAATGCCGTCGACGACTACAGCCATCGCGCTATCCGCGGTTGCACACTCGTGCGCGATTACTACGGCCGCGTAGGCTACGCTTGCTGATACTTCGGCGGCTCGAATTAGGCGTGTCCTGCTCCTCGCGCCGAATTCGAGCCGTTTTTTTCCGCTCTCTGCATCGCAAATTTCGTGAAGAAATTTCGTGAAGCGTAGAGGAATAGCTCGTCCTTCAAGATCAAAACGAATTCCAATTGCTGGACTTCAACATCAAGCGTATTTCGCAGTGCATCATCAGCAAATAAATTAATGCTCGGATGAACGAGCTATCCAGCTTAATGTCGCGTTTATAATTCTTCGTCCGGTCGCCTCGGCACGGTCGTCCCCTACCCCACAATAACAAGCGAGAAAACCATGTCAGATTCCATGGAAAACCCCAGTGGCTTTCAACGTGTCGCTGCCCTCGGGCGATCGATATGCCTTGCGATCGGCACGGTCTTGCACTTTCTTTGGACAATCACCGGCAAACCGCTTCTTTGGATACTGGAAAAGCTGTTCGGCCGTTTGCAATGGCAAGCGCCTGCGTGGGGCATATGGGTTGGCGATCGCAGCAAGCGGGCGGCATCGACCACATGCCGAGTATTGCGTGCGAATCCGCGTGCATCGCTTATCGTCTTGATAGTGACCGCCTTGCTGATCGGCGCAGGATGGTATGGCTACACTTGGTGGCAAGCGCGTCCCAAACCTTTGGAGGTGAACTTCAGCGTCACGAGCCCCGGCCGCACTGAAATCGAAGCCGAAGATCCTGAGTTGCGCAAACCTAAAATCGTCATGATCCGGTTTGACAATTCCGTTGCGCCGCTGGCGCAGGTAGGAAAAGAAGTCGCTTCCGGACTCACCACGTCGCCTGCAGTCGCAGGCACATGGTTTTGGATCGACGACAAAACACTGCAATTCACACCGCGCGAAGACTGGCCTATCGGCGCCGAGTACAAGGTTGACTTCGAGCGCAAGCTGTTTAAGCCGGAAGTTCGGCTTGTGCAGTACGACACGAAGTTCATCACTGCGCCTTTTCTCGTCAAAATCTCCAAGGCCGTGTTTTATCAAGATCCGGTCAACCCGACGCTGAAGAAAGTGGTGGTCGATCTCAATTTCTCGCACCCGGTCAATCCGGCCGAGCTGGAAAAACTTATTGAACTAAGGATGCCGAAACAATCCGACGGCATACTCGGCATCGGCAAGGAAACGACCAAGTTCACGATCAGCTATGACAAGCTCAAGTTGAACGCCTACATCCATTCGGAACCATTGCCTATACCGAAAGACGATTCCAGTCTGGATATCAAAATTGCCAAAGGCCTGCCCGCGCAGCGCGGCGGTGCGCCCTTCGATGCGGAGCTGACACAATCGGTGCGCATACCCGGCCTATACAGCCTTGCCCTCAACGACGTCTCTCTGCAAGTCGTCACCAACGACAAGAACGAACCTGAGCAGGTATTGCTGCTGCAGACATCGGCCACGGTCCCCGAACGTGAAATGCAAAAGGCGGTATCGATGTGGGTACTGCCGAAGTTCCATCCCAACACGAAACCGGAACAACGCAATGAAGATGAACCGCATCCCTGGAATCCGGACGAAGTAACGGATGCCATCCTGAAGCAGTCCGCCAAGCTTGCGCCGGAGCAGATCCCTGCCGAGCAAGAAAACACCGAGGTCCATAGTTTCAAATATCGCGCGGACGTAGGGAGTTATATCTATGTGAAAGTGGCCAAGGGCGTGAAATCCTTCGGTGGATACCTGCTCGGAAAAACGGACGGGCGCGTGCTGCAGGTTCCATCCTTCCCTGCCGAATTGAAAATCCTGGGACAAGGCGCCTTGCTTGCCATGAGCGGCGAGAAAAAAGTCGCCGTGCTGGTGCGAGACTTGCCGGGGCTCAAAGTCGAATTAGGCCGCGTATTGCCGACGCAATTACAGCATCTGGTGTCGCAAGCAAGCGGCAACTACACCAATCCGGAATTTTACGATCGCTTCGGCCCGGACAATCTGGTCGAACGCTTCGAGTTCAAAGTGCCGCTGCCCAATCTCGAACGCGGCAAGGCCCATTACCAGCCTGTCGACATGGCGCAGTACCTCAAAGGCGACGGTGCGGAACGCCGCGGCGTTTTCCTGATGACGGTCAGCAGCTACGATCCAAGACAGGAAGCGCGCGAAGCGAGAATCAAAGAACGCAACAAACGCCAAGCCGGAGAAGCGCCGCAAGAATCGGCCGAACCTGAAGAGGAAGAAGGCTGCGGCCGTCATTGCGACGGCGAAGGAGACGCTACTGCAGAATCCAAGACCGACAAACGCCTGATCCTGGTCACCGACCTGGGCGTCTTGATCAAAAAGTCCATGGACGGCTCCCAAGACATGTTCGTGCAATCCATCTACACCGGCAAGCCGGTTGACGGCGCGACGGTCGATATCATCGGCAAGAACGGTCTCGTGCTGTTCTCGCAAAATACCGATGCGGCGGGGCATGCAAGATTCCCTAAGATCGAAGGGTTGTCGCGCGAACGCACGCCCTTGATGGTCTTGGTGAAGAAGGCCGGCGATATGAGCTTCATGCCGCTGAATAAATACGACCGTAACCTGGATATGTCGCGCTTCGATATCGGCGGTGCAAAAAATGCGGCGGTTGCCGATCAATTGTCAGCCTATCTTTTCAGCGATCGCGGCATCTATCGCCCCGGCGACACCTTCCATATCGGCATGATCGCCAAGCCAGCCAACTGGGCGACCAATATCACCGGCTTGCCGCTGGAAGTGGAAATCCTCGACTCGCGCGGCTTGACCGTCAAGCGTGAAAAAATCAAGTTGCCGGCGGGCGGCTTCATTGAAACGTCTTACGCGACGCAGGACAGCGCGCCGACCGGCACCTATAGCGTCAATCTTCATCTGGTCAAAGACGGCAGAGCCGGCGCACAGATCGGCAGCACCAGCGTCAAGGTGCAAGAGTTCCAGCCCGACCGGATGAAAGTGACGGCAAAGTTTTCCGGCGAGCCGACCGACGGATGGGTGAGTCCGAAAGATTTGAAAGTGCTCGTGAATGCGCAAAATCTATTCGGCACGCCGGCGGAAGGCCGTCGGGTGACGGCGGAAGTGACCTTGAGCCCTGCCTTCCCGGCATTCAAGCGTTACGCGGATTACAAGTTCTATGACCCGCAGCGCGCCAAGGAAGGCTATAGCGAAAAACCCGGTGAACAAACCACCGATGAAAACGGCAATGCGGAATTCAAACTGGGATTGGAAAAATACGCGAAGGCGACTTATCGCCTGCATTTCCTATCGCGTGTGTTCGAACAACAAGGTGGACGCGGGGTAGCGGCGGAGGCGGCGACCTTGGTGTCCGAGCTCCCCTACCTGGTCGGCTTTAAAACCGATGGCGCCATGGATTTCGTTTCGCGCTCAAGCAAGCGTGTCGTATCGCTCGTCGCCATCAACCCCAAGGCGGAACGTACTGCGGTCGATGGAATGACTTTGCAGCTGGTCGAGCGCAAGTATGTGTCCGTGTTGACCAAGCAGGCGAACGACACTTACAAGTATGAATCGCGCAAGAAAGAAGTCCTGGTGAAAGAATGGCCGTTGTCGATTCCTGCTGCCGGCTTCAACCTCTCGCTGGCGACCGATAACCCCGGCAATTTCTCCTATGTCATTCGCGACGCACAGGGCCTGGAATTCAATCGCATTGAATATGCCGTGGCAGGCAAAGGCAATGTCACGCGCAACCTGGAGCGCAATGCGGAATTGCAATTGACCTTAAACAAAAAAGATTATGTGCCCGGCGAAGAAATCGAAGTGAGCATCAAGGCACCCTATGTCGGCTCCGGTTTGATCACCATCGAACGCGATAAAGTCTTTACGCATCAATGGTTCAAAACCGATACGCTGGCATCGGTTCAGAAAATCAAGCTGCCGAAGGATTTCGAAGGCACCGGTTACGTCAGCGTGCAATTCATCCGCAACCCGGCTTCCGATGAAATCTTCATGAGCCCGCTGAGCTATGGCGTCGCGCCGTTTGCCACCAACCTGTCGGCGCGGACCAACAAGCTGCAGCTGACTACGCCTGATCTGGTCAAGCCGGGTCAGGTGCTGAAGATAAAACTTTCTGCGGCACAGCCGACGCGCGCGGTGGTGTTCGCCGTTGACGAAGGCATTTTGCAAGTGGCGCGCTACCAGATGGCCGATCCGCTCGGCATGTTTTTCCAGAAGCGCATGCTGGAAGTGCGCACCTCGCAGATTCTCGATTTGATTTTGCCGGAGTTTAAGAAATTAATGGACGCCAGCGCGCCCGGCGGTGATGCTGAAGGAGCGCTCGGCAAACATCTCAATCCGTTCAAACGCAAACGCGACAAACCGGCCGTATATTGGTCCGGCATTGTCGACGTCAATGGCGAACAAGAATTCACTTACCAAGTACCGGAATATTTCAATGGCACGATGCGCGTGATGGCGGTCGCCGTGAATGATGCGGTGATCGGCACCGCGCAAACCAAGGCGCTGGTGCGCGGCGACTTCGTTCTATCGCCGAACGTGCCGCTGGCGGTGGCGCCTGGCGATGAATTCGACGTCAGCGTCGGCGTCGCAAATAACGTGCCGAAATCCGGCAAAGAGGCGTCGGTTGCAGTCACCCTCAAAACTTCGCCGCATCTTGAAGTCGTGGGAGAAGCGACGCAAACCTTGAAGATCGGCGAAATGCGCGAAGGCGTTACTGTGTATCGCGTCAAAGCAGTCGGCGGGCCGAAGGCGATGCTCGGCTCGGCGACGCTGACCTTCACCTCCAACTTGGGAAACAAAAGTGCGAAGCTCTCGACCGACGTGTCGGTGCGCCCGCCTATACCGCGCTACACGCAGCTGACGCTGGGCGACTTCAAGGGCTCGGCCGAAGTACCGGTGACGCGCAGTATGTATTCTGAATACCGCAAACTCGAGGCGGGTGTTTCGCCGCTGCCGCTGGTGCTTTCCGGCGGCTTAGCCGAATACCTCTCCAACTTCAGCCACCTTTGCACCGAGCAGCTGGTGAGCCAAGCGGTGCCGGTGCTGATCCTTGGCAAGCGGCCGGAATTCGGCAAGTCTGAAGCCAGCCTGCCGGTTGCGCGCAGCATGGAAGAAGCGCTGCGCATACTGCGTACACGGCAAAACGCCGAAGGCGGTTTTGGCATGTGGAGCGCATCGGTCCAAGCCGATGAATTCGCCTCCATCTACACCGTGCATCTGATGCTGGAAGCGCGCGATCGCGGCGAAGCGATGCCGGCCGATATGCTGCAAAAAGGTTTGGACTTCGCGCAAAAACTGGCGGCCAGCCCGGCAACGGAATTGGATGGCTTGCGTACGCGCGCTTACGCCGCCTACTTGCTAACCCGCCAAATGGTCGTTACCACGCCTATTTTGACCAGCATCCGTGAAACGCTGGAAACCAAATATCCGAAGGAATGGCAAAGCGATCTTGCCGGCGCCTATATCGCAGCGGCTTATCAGTTGCAGAAGCAAGAGCGTGCGGCCGGCCCGCTGATCGACAAGCAAGTCGAACGGTTGGTGAAGCGCGCAGTGCCAAAGGAAGAACGCCGTTATTATTTTTACGATTCCTTGATTCACGATGCGCAAGCCTTGTACTTGTTGTCGCGCCATTTCCCGGCGCGCGTGAAAGCCTTGCCGCCGGCAGCGATGGCGAATATGGTCAAGCCGATTGCGGATGGCCGCTACAACACGCTGTCCAGCGCTTACCTGATCCTAGCTTTAGACGCTTATGCCACCGCCGTCGGACCGGAAGCATTGGGTAAGTTGTCGATCACGGAAATCGATGCCAAGGGCAACAAGAAAATATTGGGCCTGCCGAATAACTTGATTCCGCGCGTACCCTTCTCGACGGAGGCCGCCAAGCTCAAGTTCGGCAATGACGCCAATATCACCAGCTATTACTCGGTCGCGCAAACCGGTTTCGACCGTGAAATCCCGGCGGCGGAACTACGTTCCGGCATGGAGATATTGCGTGAATTCGTCGGGCACGACGGCAAACCGCTTACCTCGGTCAAGGTTGGCGATGAAGTGACGGTGCGATTGAAGTTCCGTGCCGTGGATCGGCGCGCGATTGCGAATGTCGCTTTGGTTGATTTGATGCCGGGCGGTTTTGAGCCGATCCTGGATACGCCGTCCGAGCCGAGCTCGTCGGATACCGCACGAGCCGGCTCGGCCAGGAATCAGCAAAAGCCGTCGCTGGCAGGCTTGTCCGGAGCACGCTCGAACTGGAATATCGAATACGCCGATGTGCGCGAAGATAGAGTCGTCTTCTATGGCACGGTCACGCAGGATTTCAGCGAGATCACGTACCGCATCAAGGCAACCAATAGCGGACGCTTCCTGACGCCGCCTGCTTACGCGGAATCGATGTATGAGCGGTCGGTCCAGGCACGCTCCGCAGGAGGACAAAACATGACGGTTGAGCCTCCGCCCAAGAAATAGGTGAATGCCGATGGTAATGGGATGAAAGCGGGATGAAAGGGATGAAGCGCCTGTTTGCCGTCGGCGCGGCGGCAATCGGCGTCGGATTGTTGGCCATGCGGCTTTGGCCGCATCCGCCGCTGCGCGAAGCGGTGGCGGTATCGACGGCCGTTTATGCAAAAGACGGCGAACTCTTGCGTCTCACATTGGCAGCCGATGAACAGTACCGATTATGGGTGCCGCTTTCCGACATCGATCCACGCCTGGTCGAGGCGGTGCAGCTATACGAAGATCGATGGTTTCGCTGGCACACGGGTGTCAACTCGATCGCCTTGGCACGCGCCGCCGCCGCGAGTTATTTCGGCGGCGCGCGCCAAGGCGCTTCCACCATCAGCATGCAATTGGCCCGCAGGCTGTATCGGATTCCCAGCCATACCGTTCGCGGCAAATTCAAGCAAATTGCCGCCGCGCTTTGGCTGGAAGCTCGCTATAGCAAACGTGAAATTCTTGAGGCCTACCTCAACCTCGCACCCTACGGCGGCAACATCGAAGGCGTCGGCGCCGCCGGCCTGATTTATTTTCATAAGCGGGCACAACAACTCACCTTGCCGGAAGTGTTGACGCTTGCAGTCATTCCGCAAAACCCCAGAAAACGCGGCCGAATTTCCAAAACCGAATTCTCTTCATCGGAGTTAAGCGCCGCGCGTGAACGCTTATGGCAGAGTTGGTTGGCTGCTCATCCCGACGCCATTAAATACAAAGCGGAAATCAAATCGGCTGCGCTTCGATCCTCTGCTTCCGAGTTACCGTTCCGCGCACCGCACTTCACCGACCGCGTATTGCGCAAGAAACGTCCAGGCGAGGTTTGGTCCAGCCTGGATATGCAGCTGCAAACGACGCTCGAACGCATCTTGATTCAATATGTGCAAAACCGCCAAGGGCAAGGCGTCAACAATGCGAGCGCCCTGCTGCTGGATCGTACGACCGGCGAAATCCGCGCCTTAGTCGGGTCGGCGGACTATTTCAATGAAAACATTGAAGGCCAGGTGAACGGAACCGAAGCCAAGCGCTCGCCGGGTTCGACATTAAAACCGTTTATTTACGGCTTGGCGCTCGACCAAGGCATATTGCATCCGCTCACCGTATTGAAAGATGCGCCTATCGCCTACGGCCCGTTTAGCCCGGAAAATTTCGATGGACGTTTTGTCGGCCCGATCAGCGCACAAGATGCCTTGGTACGCAGCCGCAACGTGCCCGCCGTTTTGGTGGCATCGAAACTGAAGCAACCCAATTTGTACGAGTTTTTAAAAAGCGCCGGCATCACCAAGATGGCCTCGCAAAAGCATTACGGACTTGCATTGTCCCTCGGCGGCGGCGAAGTGACGATGGAGGAATTGGCGCAGCTGTATCTCATGCTCGCCAATCAAGGTTTCATGCTACCGCTCGCGGACGAACGGCTTGCGCGCGGCGAACTGCTCAAGCTGACGTCAGGCGTGCCGCGTTTGCTTTCCGAAGAAGCTTCCTTCATTACCTTGGAAATGTTGAAGACCAATGCGCGGCCCGAGACCGGTGAACCCGCGCGGCCGGCGGTGGCATGGAAAACCGGCACCTCCTGGGGCTTCCACGACGCCTGGACGGCCGGCGTGTTCGGTCGCTACGTGCTCGTGGTTTGGGTAGGCAATTTCAACAACGTCAGCAATCCCGCCTTTGTCGGCATCAAGGCAGCCGCGCCGCTATTTTTCAAGATCGTCGACAGCATACGCGGCCAGCGCCTCGATCCGGGCGAGCCGGAAACGCCGCCTCCTCAAAACGTGACGCGCATCGAAGTCTGCAGCGCGAGCGGCGAATTGCCGAACGAATTCTGCAAAGACAGGGCGCTAACCTGGTTCATTCCGGGCAAGTCGCCCATCAAGATCAGCAGCCTGCATCGCGCGGTGAAAATCGATACGCGCAGCGGCAAGGCCGTGTGCGACGACGGCCCTACTGTGAAGACGGAAGTGTTCGAATTCTGGCCGACCGATATGCAACGCATGTTCCGCGAAGCGGGCATGCCGCGAAGGCAAGCGCCGCCGCTGCAGGATTGCGGGCGCGCCAATGAATCGGCGGAAGATGGGCCGGTGATTGCCTCGCCCAATCAATCGACCACTTATTCGCTGCGACTGTCAAAGCGCGATCCGATTGCCTTGCGCGCAAATTCCACGATGGCGCAAAGCACGCTGTTCTGGTTCGCCAATAACGGCTTGATCGGGAAAAGCCATCCGTCGGAAACGCTCAGCTGGAATCCGAGCGCAGCGGGCCGCTATCAATTGCGCGTGATTGATGAGAAGGGAAGATCCGATCAGCGCGAGGTGGAAATCGAATTCGTGCCCTGATTGAAGGCTTCCCAAATAGCCTTTACCACGTTCTCCGCCACCTCCGCCTCGGCAAGCGCTGGAAATTCCTTGGCAAGTTTGTCCGACACCTTCCATGTGCCTCCCTGCGACACCGACCTGATAATGCGGTCAATATCGGTGTTCGGTCCCTCAAGCCAATTCTTCACGCCTTCGCGCGCGCGCTCCAGGTTGCGAAGATACATGGCTTCCTTGCTCATTTCGTCTTGAATCGTCATCTGGATGACTTCACCCATGTATTCTGCATGCGACGTGAGATCTGGATACCGCCAGACATGCAGCGCTTCATGGTAGGCGTCGAAATGAAAATTGCTGACAACGCCGTCCTCATAGGACACTTCCTGCCCGAACTGGTAGCGATCCTTGTAAGCGCTCAGTAAAGGCTTCGACAACTTCTCCAATGCATGGTCGTACTCGGCCTTGGCCCTCGTCGTGTTGGTAATGGTGGCTGAGATCGGCAGAATAAATGGCTCCGGCACCGCTCCGTCACGCCGCAAGACGTCGTTGACCAAGAATCGGGAAATGCGGCCGTTGCCATCGGCCATAGGGTGAATGTAGACAAACCCGAATGAAGCGACGGCCGCGCGAAGAATGGACGAACGCTGTCGCGTGCGGGCGAGAAATTCCTGCAAGCCAGTCAAGAGCTCGCCGGTGTGATTCCAGTGAGGCGCCACGTAGTCGACCATCTCGGCGTAACCGCTGGAATGGCCGACGAACACAGGAGACGTGCGAAGCCCATAGCGCGTCGCGCGCCCGAGAATTGCAGTCTGCAGGGCCGTCAGTTCATCGACATCGAGAGGATCATTTCCTTTGCCGCAGCGCTCCGCCATCGCCGCAGCGAACCGCTTAATCCGGTCCACCTGTTTTTCCTCATGCTCGATGGCAAAACTTGCCCGGCTCTCCTTAGTAGTGAGCCAGACGGCGCTACGTATAAGGAGGTCGGCACCGTACTCGACTTCCAAATCACTCAGCGCCTTGGCACAGTCGTAGCCCTCCACGGCCGCCACTTGCTGGCTACGGTACACAATCGGGCAGAAACCGGGAGCGCCGGGCATGTTGTCTCGCACGCGCCAGCGCTGATGGTTCACCGGCCGGGCCGCCGTCAGGTACTTATCCTCAGGCAGGGCCGCGATGTAATTGCCGCCGGCATCAGGCACGTCGAGCCGCTTGCCGGTGAGCCACTCGTAAAGGAAGCCCACGCGGCGCGCAAAGCTGCCGGTTGGTTCATTTCGGATCCATTCTTCAAGAATACCGGGATCGATCGTGCTGAAGAGTCGAGACAAAAACTCCAAATGGACAATCTCATATTTCAGCGCAAAAGTGAGATGACCAGGTATAGTCGGTTCAGGTCTGAACTGGGCTGGATATATTTCTTGCGCAAGCCCATCGGCATGCAAGGATTTACGAGTAGCGCCTAAGCTACTGACCACCTTGAATGCTTGCACTGGAACAATCCTAGTCTGTTCCGAGATCCATTTAAAACCGAGAGATTCCGTCATAATTTCTTTAAGCGGCCAATAATTTATTTAAAAATTAGCGTGAATTTACTTAAATTAATTAAAAAGTGGATTTTTTTCAATATATTTTTTAGCGCAATATGAAGCGACAAGGTCAGCACTCGGCATCGCGCGGTGGAAATTGATACGCGCAGCGGAACGTTGAAATCGAATTCGTGCCCGGATAAACTGTTTTATCTAACTTGTTATTTGACACTGATGGCAACGGTCTTCTCCACCTGATTCAAGCTAGCGCCTTCCACAGCGAAGCAAACTGCTCCGCAAAGGCACGCACCAATGCCGAATCATTGGTGACCACCAGGTTTTCCTCATTGGATTCGCAAGCGCTGCGCGTCCAGTTGTAGCTTCCGTTGATCAGCCAGGCATTATCGAAAATCGCGAACTTGTGATGCATGTGCGCCGATGTGCGGTCCACAGCGACGGCGATGCCGGTGCGCCGCAAAGTTTCGACGTCGCTCCCCGCATCGAATTCCTTGTCGTTATCGGTGATGACTCGCACTTGCACCCCGCGCCGATGCGCCGCCAGAATTTCTTCGGTAATGCGATCATCCGACAACGTAAAGACGCATACATCGATGCACTGGCGCGCGGCACGTAGGCGGTGTTGAATTGCGCGCAAACAATCGTCGCCGGGGCTGAAATAGGCTTCGTTTTGTATCGCTGCAAAAGGTTCGCGCGCATTGTCGAGAGCACGTGCAACACCGTCGAGCCACTTCAGCAACGCGACCGTATCTGCATCAACCAGTCGTGTGCGTACCATCTCGAACGCACGATTACGCACACGGCGCAGGCCTTCTTCGGGCGCCGCGATTTCGCGCAGCAGCGATACCAGCTCGCGTCTTTCGTCGTCGCTTAAACGCAAATCGGCAATGCTGGTCTCGAGATGGCGCAAGACAGCATCGATCGATGGTGCTATGGTCGCTTTTGGCGATCTGACCGAATTCACTTATTTGTCCGCAGCGGGCTTTTTGGCGGATGCTGCCGCGCCGTGCGCCGCCTTTTCCTTGGACGGTTTTGTCTGGTTCAGCCGCAGTTCCAGCGCCGTGAGATTGGCCGTCATCTCGCGCACACCATCCCAGATGCCATGATCGAGCCGCATCTTATGATTCATCGCGCTTAACATCGGCAATAAAGTCTGCTCATAGCTGTTGGCCAGACGCGCAATGGCTGTTTGTATTAGTTCACGCTCATCTGCATTGGTCTGCAATTCGGGCGCCAAGCGCTGGCCTAATGCGCTGATCTGCTGGCTGATATCGGCCAGCATGTTGGCGGCCTTGGTGGCGCCGTCGGCATCGGCGCCGCCTTGTTTGCGCAGGCGCACGAATTCCTGCAGCAGCTCTTGCCAGCGCGTCGTTTCTTCTGGACTCGGCTTGCCCAGCAAATGTGCAAGCTTCAGCAGGTTTTCTTCCGCGCCGGTGGTGAGGGTCTGTGCTTCGCCGCGATAATGGTCGCGCAGCAGGCTGTCCAATTCTTCGTCATTGATCAGTGACGAAATCTTGGGCGCGAGCTTGCTCATGTTGCGGTAACTGCCCTGCAGCTTGAACGGCGGCTCGGCGCGATAGGCATCATCTTGCGCTGCGGAGGCGATATACGCCATATTTACGGCGAGCAGCGCGTCACGCACCTTGAACAGGCGCTGCGACACAGCGCACATTTCGTTGATTTCCTGCTGGGTATAGGCATGCGCGAATTCCGACAACGGAATCGATTCGCCTTTTGCCATGCGAATGAGACGGTAAACATCCTGCGGGTCGCGCGACGCCAGAGGCTGGAGGATCGGATTCGACACCAGGGCGTTTTCGATATACGACATGGCGAACACTTCCTCGCGCCCGTTCAAGACATCGCCGAGATTGTAGATGTCGGCACGGTTGGCGAGCATGTCCGGGATCTTGAACACGTCGCCCGATTCGGTGTAAGGATTACCCGCCATGACGATGGCGAAGCGCTTGCCGCGCAAGTCGTAACTGCGCGTCTCGCCGCGCCAGACGCCTTCGATGCGGCGGGTGCCGTCGGCCAGTGCGATGAATTTCTGCAGGAACTCGGGATGGGTGTGCTGAATGTCGTCCAGATACAGCATCACGTTGTTGCCCATCGCCAGACCGAGATTGAGCTTTTCCAATTCCGCGCGCGCTGCGCTGTTGGCCGCTTGCGCCGGGTCGAGCGAAGTGACGCCGTGGCCCAGCACGGGGCAATTGATGCGCACGAAAATCATGCCGAGCCTGTCGCCCAAATATTCCATCAGCGTGGTCTTGCCGTAGCCCGGCGGCGAAATCAGGAGCAGCATGCCCATCGAATCGGTGCGGCGCTGTTCGCCTGCGGCACCGATTTGCTTGGCGAGGTTGTCGCCGACCAAGGGCAAATAAACTTCATCGATCAAGCGATTGCGAACGAAGGAAGACAAAGGCTTGGCCTGGAATTGCTGAAGCTTCAATCGCGCTTTTTCTTCCTGCACCAGCGTTTGCCGCAATTGCTGCAGTTTTTCGAATGCCGGCACCACCACTTGCGTGTGATGCTGCAAACGCCGCAGAAAATCATTCAACTGCAAGGTCAAACTTTGCGCCGCGATGGAGGCATACTCGCCCAGCAAGCCGTCCACTTTGGCTTGCAGTTCGGACGCTTGGAAACGGCGCGGCAAATTGGTTAGCAACATCGCGGCGGCTTCGGGCAAGATGGGCATGCGCTCTTGCTGCTCGCCGGCGAAGCTATACAACCATTCCGTAGCCAATTGCCAGCGTTCGCGCCAGGTGAGCGTTTCGTCTTGCCAAGGCGCGGCAATACCGTGGCGCGCGAGATGCTGCTGCAAACCTTGCGCAAAATCGGCTGCGGAGCGGCTCAGTATCCATTCATGCGCTTGTGCCCTGCTTGCTCCAGCTTCCAAACCGAGTTCGTCCATGAGATAAGCGGCGGCTTGTTCCATCAGCATGGACAGAGACTCGGTCTCGGCATCCAGCCATTGCTGCATGTCGAGATTCTGCTGCTCCAGGAATTTCTGGACCGCTAAACGCAACTGCTCGGCAATCTGTCGCCACATTCTGACGCTGCCGAACTGGTGCTTCATCAATTCCGCCTGCTCGGCTTGATGTTTGAGCGTTTGCGCAGCCATTTGCAAACTGGGTGTCGCGCTCAGGTGTTGCCAATAAAGGATAGCGATAGCGCGCGCAAGCGGGCTGTAACGCAACAAGCCTGCACCTTCCAACAATGGAATCAATGCACGCAAAATACGCGCCGCATCGTGATCGTGAATACCTTTCTGATAGCCCTCGTGATAACGCGGCGCAGCGAAGCGCCGCACCTTGTCGTCAAGCGTGTTCGATTCGGACTGACGCGCTTGCTCGATCAATTCGGCCCAGTTCCATCCGTCGGCATCAGACTCTGCCGCCTCCACGATCCGGTAGGCCAGGTATTCCGCGCGATAGACATGCCGGCTTTCGGCTGCATTTTCCAGGCTCCAGTACGCTTGCAATTCTTCCAGCCGTGCATCTTCCAGCGGACTGAAATAATCGGTGCCGGTCAAGTGGTAAGCCAAGCGCTGCTGATGCGGCACGATGGTGAGATCGAGCGCCTGCTGGTTGACCGTGAAAGCATGCCGGCCGAGGCGGATAGTGTTGCCGGTGACGAGTTCGTTGCGGTCACGCAGTGTGCGTTGGCCTTGCTCGCGCACATTCTTCAATTGGCCGGCGAGGTCGTCCGCCGCCACGTTGTTGCCGAGCTTGCGCAATTCGTCGATACTGCTCTTGATCCTGTTCAGCAAGGCGTCGGAAGCGAAGTAGGCTTCCATTTGCGCGGCATCGTTAAATTGCGCCAAACGCTTGGGCACGCCTGCCAGAATGCGCCGCGCCGCTTCCGCGATGGCTTGCACACGCCGCGAACGCGCATCGAGCAAACCCTGTTTGCGCGTTTCAAATGCTTCGTAGACCGATTCGCGCTTTTGCGCGATTTCGGCGAGGTAGTCGTCCTGCTCGGCGAACTTGCCTTCCAGGTCTTCCAGTTGCGCCAGCAGGCGCGTCAGCAGTTCATCGCAGCGCTCCGGCGTTTCCGATTGTTCCAGCGCGCTTTCCACCGACTGGCTGAACAAATTGAACTGCGCGGCGAATTCAGCGGCCGATTCGCTTTGCGACAATTGCTTGCGGCGTTGGCGCGCTTCCGCGCGCAACTTATTCACATCCGCAAAGATACTGGATATGGTGTCCAGGATGCGGGTACGCAGGGTCGCGTCACCGACCGCAAGCGTACCCAGAAGTTCGGTCAAACCATTCAAATTGGTCGCTGTCTTATCCAACGTTTCGTTAAGAGGGACAAGCTCGGCGGTGGTGTGAATGCCGGGCAGCAGATCGCGCTGCCGGCGCAGTTCTTCATTGGTCTTGGCGAATGCATCGTCGCGCGCCAGAAACTGCACCGTACGGTCGACCACCCGGCTTTCTTCTTCGCCCAATTCGAGATCCAGCTTGCCCAGTTGGGCTGCATCCATATAGCGCTGTTCGCGCAAGCTGGCCAGCTGCCCACGCATCAGGCGAAGCTGATCCAAGGCATCGATGAAATCGGTGGGCGATTGCCACAGCCGCGTTGCTGTTTCCGTCAGCAGCTGGCGCTGCGCTTTTTCTGTCTGCTGCAAGGTGCGCTGCGCTTCGCGCTGGGCGGCGGCCACCTTGTCGAATTCATCCAGCGTGGCGGTCGCCACATCGATCATGGCGCGCACTTCGGCGCCGGCTTGCTCAGCCTGCTCGGCGTTCAGCCAATGATAGGCATCCAGCAAGCGCCGGCATTGGCGAATCAGCGATTCGTAGACGAAACGGGTCGGCAATTGATTGCGCGCGGTTTCTTCCTGCTCGCGCACCAGGCGCGCGATCGAATACAGTTCGGACAAGCCGCGCACAAGCTCACGATTACCGATCTTGCCGAAGAAAGTCTGACGCGGCGGCTGCTTGGCGGCATGCTCGTCGCTATGAAAAGGCGTTTGCCACAATTGCATGGCGTGATTGCGCGTCGGCTCGTCGCTCTCTGCGGTAAACAAAAGAATGCGTCCGTCATGAAAGCGCGCATAACCATGCGAAACCAGCGGGAGCGCCAACGTCTTGTTGATCAGGTTATAGGTCAGCAAAACATACAGCCCATGCTCGACGTTGTAGAAGACGTAAAGCACGTCTTCGCCGTTAGGCGCGATCACCCTGCGCTTGAATTGCAATCCGGTCGGCAAGTCGGCAAACAATTTATACTCGCCGTTTTGCAGGATATAGCCTCCGGGGAAGACGATGCCATGATCTTCTGGCAGCTGCACGCAAGAAGCGCCGATCGCATCGACGCGCGTGACTTGCTGCGTGCGCCGGTTGAATACCAGGTAGCGTGTATCGTTTTCCCGATAGGGCTTGATGCGCAGCAGGATCAATTCGCCCACTGCAGCATACGCTATCTCCGCATCATTCAGCGATTGGTTCTTATCTTCCACCGGCTCCGAATAAATACCGAGGCCGGTTTCGGTGTTGTTTTCGATCTTGACGGTCAGGTCGCCGCCGATGGCTTCAACGAACAAGATATCCAGCACGTTGACATGCGGATGCTTGCCCATCACGTGCTGTTCGCGTGTGGTGGGAATCCATTCGAAATCGTGCGTCGGCGGCAGGGCGATATCGCGCTCGCCGCGGTTGTCTTGATAACTGACTTCGCCGGATTCCCTCAAAAGCCAGCGGAATACGCGCACGTCGGTCGGACGCTCGCCGATCTTGAAAGCGGCCAGCAGCTTACCCTGCGTGACGCGCAACTGCACTAGCTGGGCATTGCGATAATAGCTGTACAGCTCGCGGAATTCCGAGAGAAAACGGCTATCGTCGAGAAAGCTTCCTGCCGTATCGACCGGCTCAAGTTCGACATTTTCGCCATCCTGCTTCAGGCGATACAGAGAAAACACATCGGCAACCCGCGTCTCCTGGCGCAAGCCGATGAAGACGTTGTAGCCGAACAGCAGCAAATCGCCGACCATCACGATGTCGCGCGCGACGCAATTGTTTTCCGTGCGTGCACGGGTGCGCGCCAGCAGCTGCATGTCTTCGCGCCCGAACTCGGCCAGGCGCGCCTCGTTTACCAGCGCCGCTTTTTCGAGGAGGGTCTTGCCTTGCGCCGCCAGCCGCTTGCGCAGCAAGTCGAAACTGCTGGAGTCCGCCACGGCTTGCGCAACGTTGCGCTCGGCGATACCGGCGGCATCGGAAGGTGCTTCAGTGGGTGCTTGGCTCATCGTGTGGATATCCACGGCAAGGTTTCAGGCTGACGCTTGTCAGTGTTCCCGCGCATTCAAAAAGGCGATCATTTCGGCGCGGTGGTTTTGCTGGGATAGCCACTGGCGCATCGAGACCAGCTTGTCATACGCCTCATCGCCGAAACGCGCGCGATGCGCCTTTTCCATGCGTTCACGCGATGCCGCTTCCTGGAGCTGGCGCTGCCAGCGTTCCGAGACGATGCCGTCGAGCTGGCGATGCAAGCCGAGCGCCTGCAAAGCTTCCCATTCGCCGCCGTCCAACCAGACGCCTTGCGCCATTGCGCTGTAATCGAGGCGCAAGGGGACTTCGTTCATGACCTTGATACGCGCCATCATTAGACCTGTTTTCGGGCAAAGACGTGCCGCACCCTCAGCCGGTTCCAAATCGACCATCTGTGCCGCCGACGTCTCTGCGTCCGGCGTTCTTTCACGCCAGCGACGATAAGCATCGAGCTCCATCCACACGCCACCGCACTTGGTGCAACTCTCAACTGCCAGCCCTGATTCCAGCGCAGTGTTCGCGAAACCGTGGCTATTGCAGGCTGGACATAACATAGTCGTCTCCCTTTTGTTGACGGAATTACTTCCGCGTCTTCGGCGCCGCTTCCGTAGTCTGGCCTAGACTTGCGAGCAAGCCCTGCAAGGCCGACTGCTGCTGCGGCGTGCCGTCGCGCGTTACCTTGGCCAATAAAGCGGACAAGGTCAGATTCTGCAGTTCGCCGGAAGAATCGCCCAGCGCGCCGATCAAACCGCGAATGTCGTTGACCATATCGCGTTCGCCGCTCAAATGATCCTTCAAGCCGATCTGCAGCGTGCGGCTCTTGTCGATCGTTGCATCGATACCCTTGCCGATCGCCAGCGCCTTGACGAAGCGATCGAAGTAATCGCCTTCGCCGCCGACAATATCGATCTTCGCATTCTGCATCGCCTTGCCCAGCACGTCGGCCTGGTCCTTGGCGATATGCATTTGCGCATCGAGGCCCTTCATGATCTGCTCGTTGGCGATCTCCAGCTGCATACGGTATTCCTCGTGGGCACGGGTTTCCGGGCTCATCGCCGACATCGCTTCGAACTTCTGGCGCAAGCCGGTCGACTCTGCTTCGAATTTGGCCTGTACCACCTGGGCTTCTGCTTCGCCATGTTTGATTACAGCTGCAGCATCCGCCGTCTTGATCGTCACGTTGGCCAGACCCAGCTGCTCGTTGCCCTTGGCCTGCGCTTCCATCTGCAAGCGGGTGGCTTCCGCTCTCGCCGCACCTTGTTTAACGATGGCTTCGGAATCGGCCAGCTTGACCTTGGCATCTGCCAAGCCAGGCGCGGCCAGTTCGGCCTCCTTACCTTCGGCTTCACGTTTTTTCGCTTCGGCCTGTTTCTCCGCCACTTTCAGGTGCGCTTCTGCCAGCGTCAATTCCTGCGCCGCCTTGTGTTTTGCCGAACGCTCTTCGGCTTCCGCCGCCTTGACTGTCAACAGCAATTTTTCTTCGGCGGTAGCTTCGGCAACGATCACCACCGACTTTTTGTGACGGTCGGCCTCGGATACCACGCGTACTTCCTTGATCGCCTCTTCCTGCTCGGCGACCGTGCGTTCGACCACGATGCGCTCGCGGATGACGTCGGCAATCGCCTTCTTCTGCACTTCGACTGCCTTTTCTTTCTCGATAGTCTGCAGTGCCACTTCGCGCTCGCGCTCCACGATTTCCAATTGGCGCGCGCGGGTGACGCGCTCTTCTTCGATGGCGACGGCGCGCTTCCGATTGTTTTCCGCGACTTCTTTTTCGCGTACAGTATTTTCCTGCTGGACCATGATCAACTGCTCGGCCTGCAAGCGGGCCAATTCCGACTTGGCATGCTCTTCTGACTTTACTTTTTCCGCTTCAGCTTGCTCGCGTGCGCGCACCGTTGTGACTTCGCGGTTTTGACGCGATTCGGCATCCGCCTGCTGGCGTTCCAGTTCCAGGATGGCTTCGCGCGTTTCGACATTTTTTTTCTTGATGCGCATTTCCTCGTCGCGCTTCAATTCATTGGTGCGGATGTTTTCGATGGCAGTCAGCTCGGTGATTTTCTTGATGCCCTGGGCGTCGAGAATGTTTTGGCCATCCAGTTTATCCAGAGGCGTTTGCTCGAGATAATCGATCGCCGCGTCTTCCAGCACATAGCCGGATAAATCATCGCCGATCTGGCGGATGATTTCATCGCGGAAGCGGTCGCGCGCCTGGTACAGCTCAACAAAATCCATCGCCTTGCCGACGGTCTTCAATGCTTCCGCAAACTTCGCCGAGAATAGGTTTTCCAACGTCTCCTGGTTGGAAGCACGCTCGCAGCCGACGGCTTGCGCAACTTTCAGGACATCTTCCGCCGTCTTGTTGACGCGGATGAAGAAGGTGACTTTGATATCGGCGCGAATATTGTCCTGGCAAATCAAGCCTTCGCGGCCCAGGCGGCTGATCTCGATAGTCTTCAAGGAAATTTCCATCAGCTCCATCTTGTGGATGATGGGATAGACCATGCCGCCGGTGAAAGTGACTTCCGGCTCGGAGCGCAGCGTGTTGATGATCATCGCATGACCCTGTTCGACCTTATGGTAGAACTTGGCGAACAGGGCGATGGAGCCCAGCAGTACGACTGTGCCGATGCCAATGGCAAGTAACATGATATCCATGGTTGTCCTTCTGGAGGTGGTTGGCGTTTATGTTTAATGAGAATGGGGTGAAACCTGTACTTCGTACTGCTGCGTGTTTTCGTCGTAGCTCAGAACCACGGCGGAAGAATTCTTCGTCAATGTATTCGGGGTTTTTGCCCAAACGCGAATATTTAAGCTCGCGCCGTTATCGCTGACTTCCGCGCGGCCGAATTTTTCATCGACGGTTTGCGTCAATATCTTGCAGGTCAACCCAACCAAGCTGCGGTTGCTGCGCGCATGATGCTTGACGAACAATGGCCGCATCGGCTTGATGAGCTTGGCGCAAATGGGAATCGACAATGCACCCGCAACGACGAGCGTCAATATGCCCAGCAAGATCTGCAACAATTGGGTCGGCACGAAAGCCAGAAAGTACTGGTGCACCAATGCCGTAGCCAGCCAGGTGAAAAACACCAGCAAAGTGAGAATGATGGAAAACGGCACGCCACCCAGACCGAGAGCTACCAGGTAACCCGCCAAGGTCGAGATTTCGCTGGTGGCGGCGTGGCCGGCGTCGATCTCGTGATGGCCGATCTCAAAGTCGTGGTGGCCGACGTCGACGTCAAGGTTGTCCCCCATATCGACGATACCGGCGATCGACAATAACCAATAGATCAAGAGTATCGCCAGCAAGACGGTCGGCACCGCGGTAGGAAAGCTGACGAGCAGCTGCCAGATGGACATCCCGTTCTCCCCTATTCAATGTTTATCGCGCGCTTCTCAAGGCGAGCGTTTTATTCTTTGCGTGACGTTTGTTTTTTCGCAAATTTTATCAGTTCCTGATGCAGCGTCTCCTTAATTTGGCGCTTATCGTCCACATCGATGCCGAAACGCTTGGCAAGCAACACATAGTCATCATCGTTTAGCGTGACGGTCAAGCGCGGACGCACCGGCTTGCTGGTCACCGGCAAACCGAGGATCTTGCGGATCTGGTCGGACGGCGAAAGCTGGTTGGCGAGAGCGGCATAACGCACCGCTTCGATCACCTGCATTTCGACGTCGAACGCGACTTGCACGGCGCGCAATGCCGCGTCCGAACTTGACCAGCGCGATGAACTACGCACCATGAATCATCACTCCCTCGCATTCGCCTGAATATCGGCGCTTCCCTCGCGTGCGGACTCGGTTTGCATACGCGCTTGCAGACGTGCCATCACTTCCGCCTTGCGATTGGCTTTGTCGCCAATGCCGGCGGCAGCCAGCTTGCTCTCGAGCGCCTTGCTGCCGAATTCGCCCTCAAGCGCTTCCGCCGCTTGCATGCGGTCGGCCATGTCCTGATGGCGCTGCTTGATGCGTTCCAGCGATTCCTTGGCGCTCATTAGGCGCGACCCGCTCGATCCCATGCTTTGCGAAATCGTCGCCGTCGCCTTGTAGACGCTCTCCGTCGTCTTGGCCATGGTCAGCTGCCTTTCATGTTCGCGCAGTGTCGCTTCGGCATTGCGGATCAACTCCTTCAGGCGCACGACGTGCGCTGCGAATTCATTGCGCGCAGCGTTTTGCTCGGTCAGCGCGGCTTCAAGGTCGGCAACCTTGGCCGCCACTTCTTCCGCCAAACCGGCCTCGTTCTTTTGCAGCGCCTGCATGGCAAGCCCTTCGAACTTGCGAATTTCTTCCTGCAGCCGCTCGATCTCGCGGCCGGTCTGCATTTCCTTGGCCATGACGGCGGTCAGATCCTGGCGCGCGACGGCGACATGATTTTTAGCGCCGACAATTTCCTGCTCATAAATGGTGGTGGCATTGCCGTCGACCACGCTCTGACCGATTTCGCGCAGATTGCCGCGCAACATCGTCAGGATTTTCGAGAATACAGCCATGATGTCCTCCTTCTTATTTCAGGTATTCGGTGAACACTTCCAAAGCTTCGATGGCGTTATCGGCCACCATCGCCACGTCGGTTGCGATGTCTTCCACGCTGGCATCGTGCGCCAGCGACCCGTAAATCACGTAATGCTTGCCGATGCGTCCGAAGTTCGACAGCGGAATCGAGATATTCAAATCCATCATCGCTTCCAACATCTCCGCACGACGCTCCAGCCGCACTTCTTCTTCGGTCCAGAGATAACTGATGCACAGCACCTGCGTGGGCGACGCCGTGACAAATACCGGCAATTCTTCCTGCCCTTCGATGGTGATGCGCACGACCGGCACCGCATCCGGCTCGATGGCCGGCAACAGGCTGGCGCTCACGCCGACCGAATTTAAGCGCGCGGCCAGCACTTTTTCAATGCTCAAGAACCTTTCCATCCCGTCTTCCATTTATCCTCCCAGCGTGGTGTTTTGCTTGCTCTTAGCGCAAAGGCGAAATGACATATTATGTCGAAAGTATAGGGTCTTGACATAAAATGTCAAGGGAATTTGGAGAGGGATTGTTTCTGGCGCCGCAGCATGGCTGTTTTCGGCGGAACCTAGGAAGCCGGAGATGGTAATCGTCAGCGGTTAAATCTTCTGCGCCGCGCGAATGCCGGGCACATCGATCACGCGCACGCCGTCGCCTCCCTGCTCGACGCTTACCACCAAGGCAGCGATCATGTGTTCCAGCGTGACTAAGCCCAAGCGCATAGCGCTTTCACGCGTAGCGGGCAAGCGCTCGAACAAGGCGTAAAACGGCAGCAGAAGATAAGGCCAACGATGGCCGGGGCCGAGCACATACCAAGGCCGGAGAAGCGTCGCCGGAATGCCGCTTGCACGAATCATCTCCTCCCCTTTTTTCCGCACTTCGATATACGCCTGCATCATCGGCGCCGGTTGCGCCACGCTCACATAGACGAAGTGCTTGATGCCTGCCTTGAGCGATGCCGTCAACGCGGCGTCGACCGACGGCAAATCGACGGCACGAAAGCTCGCCGCTTTTCCCGGTCCCGGATGCGGTGTACCGATCAGATGAACGAACGTGTCGGCTGGTGCGATGGCGTCGGCGAATGTGGATGGGTCGAGCGCATTGCCGATGATGACTTCCGCGCCGCTCGGCACGCGATGCGCGCTGCCTTCTCTTACCAAAGCGCGAACCCTGTGGCCGCGCGCTAACAACGCAGGGATGAGGAAGCGGCCCATGTAGCCGGAGGCGCCGGTGATGAAAATGCAGCGGGGAGTCATGGGGGATTTTTATTGGGTGCCGGCGGCTTTGCTTTTCATTTTCTGGATATAACGCAGCTCGTTTATTGCCTTGATATCGTTTTTATTCAGCTCGAGACATTGCTGATACATTTTTTCCGCATCGTCGAGTCGATTCTGTTCTACATATACATAACCCTTTCCGCGCCAGGCGCGAGCGAGTTCGCTATCTTTGAGATTCGGCGGCGAAAAATCCTTGGCGGCCGCCTCGGCAAGCTGGTAAGCCTGCAAAGCGGATGCCCAATCTTTCTTGTGGAGGTAGATGGCAGCCAATTCCGACAAGTAGTTGGAATTGCGAGGCGATAGCGCAAGGGCTCGCTCCAACGCCGCTTTCGCCTCGTCGAGTCTTCTCATCTCTACGAGCGCATACGCTTTCAGAAAAAAAGCCTGTGCCCAATTCGACGAAACAACCTTTGCCGCGCCTGCCTTCGTACTTGCCGCTTCGACCATGTACATCATCCCTTCATTCGGCGTCCGGGCACTGTAGTACTTCGTCGAATTTCCGCTGAATTTTTCTTCGTAGGCGAGAGCAACCTTGTCAAAATAGTCGAGCGACTCTTCCACTTTCCTGGAATGCAGAAGACGTTCGCCTTCCGCCAGTCGCTGACTCAAATTTCGCTCTTCTTGCGCGCTTGCGGAATCAACATGTTGACCCGAGCCACTTGCCGGGAAAATTAGTGCCGCTAGCAGCACTAAGCAGATCCGCAAAAGTTTTTTGACAAAACACGTTTCAACCAAAATTTCTCGGACAGTACGCCCGAGGTTTGCAGAGCATCCTGATTCGACAGGCCACTCAAATGCGCAACAAACAATCTGACCTGCTCATCCAAACT
>JACOUL010000001.1 GCA_016177875.1 Burkholderiales bacterium | reverse complement strand
GTTCTGATGAACACTACTCATGGGGTTACTCCTTGGCGCTTTTAGCGCAGATTGATAAAGATTCGCACCTCTATCAAACCGGGTAACCCCACCCTTTGGCAAGGTCTTACTGTACGATCAAGTCGGAACTACTACAAATAAATAGACTGCTGGCGCTATTTGCTTTAGCTGCTTATACGGCACGCCGCATTTTTTGGACAGTATAGGTAGGCGTCTCTTTGGGAGGTGCAACCAGCTTCACAATTGCTAGGGTGCAATTATCGGCCACTGTGCCCTCTGCGCGTTCTCTCGCTTTTTTTATCAAAAATTCCGAAGCTTGGCGCGGCGAATTCATGGCCAATGCGGCACCAAGTTCGGCATCGGTAAAGTAGTGCCACAAACCATCCGAGCACAGCAAAAATGCATCGCCGGCTTTCAAACCTTGGTGCTGTCCGATCGTGATGTAAGGTTCCGCATTGGGGCTGCCCAATACATTGACCAGGATATTGGAAAGCTTATGGTCCTTCGCGTCTTCGCGCGTCAGTTTCCCTTGGCTGACCATTTGCTCGACATAGGAATGGTCGATTGTATGTTCTGCAAAATTGGGGCCGCTGAATCGGTAGAGGCGTGAGTCACCTACATGAGCCCAAACTGCATTTTTCTCCGGCGTCAACACCAATATGACCATGGTGCTGTGCGGCTGTTTCTCAGACGAAAAGGCGTTTAATTTAATGACAGTATGTACTTCACGCGCCACCGTCTCAAGCATGCCTTCGATGGTATCGGTAAGAGGGGAATAAAGGTCGAAATTTTGTTTCGCCGTGCGGATAACTTGTTCGGCTGCCATAGCGCCGCCACTACGCCCGCCCATACCGTCTGCCAAAACTGCCATAACATATCCAGGAGCCTTCGGCGCAGTAAACAAGGCGGTGCGATCTTGTTGTTCTGCGCGGTCCCCGATATGCTGGGCGGTGCCAGCTTCGATCTTGTATTGGCTCATTCTAGGTTAAACTGCGTATTGGCAACTGTTTTCCGCAATGGATTATTATTACACGCAGGAACTGCGGTAAGCTCAAATGTAGAATCTTTTTGTTTCAAACGCCACAAAATGAGTTCCCTCTCTACCGAAGACATTCAGCGCCGCATTATTGAACTCGAAGTCGAACATCGAGATCTAGATGCCGTTATCGATACGCTGTCGCATGATGCTCGGCACGACGAACTTCAATTACGCCGGCTGAAAAAGCGAAAATTGCAATTGAAGGACCATATCATGCTGCTCAAAATGCAATTGATTCCCGATATTCCTGCCTAATTTATTATTCCTTAGGCGTTACCGCGCCATTCGTTACACTTGGTTACCTTGGCCGAAGAAGTCCCCGTCACGTTAGAGCAAAGTGCTCACGACGAAGACATTGCCCGTCTGTTTGGGCAAGAGGGGCCGCTCAGTGAAGCGGTTGAAGGATTTCGTCCGCGCCAATCTCAAACCGATATGGCCAAAGCGGTGGCGACCTCCATCGCGCACCAGCAGGTATTGGTTGCCGAAGCCGGAACAGGTACAGGCAAAACGTTCGCCTACTTGGTACCCGCCTTGCTTTGGGGTGGTAAGGTCATCATCTCGACCGGCACAAAAAATCTGCAAGACCAATTATTCCTGCGTGATATCCCGACGGTGCGTAAGGCTTTAAGTGCTCCGGTGTCAGTCGCGTTGCTAAAAGGGCGCGCCAATTACGTTTGCCATTTTCATTTGGAACGCACGCTAGAAAACGGACGCTTAACCTCGCGTGAAGACGTCGACTACTTGCGCGAGATTTCTCGCTTCATCAAAACGACCGGGACCGGCGACAAGGCCGAATTGTCCAGAGTGCCGGAAACCGCGCCGGTGTGGAATTTAGTGACCTCGACGCGCGACACTTGTCTGGGCGCAGAATGCCGCCATTATCAGGATTGCTTCGTGATGAAAGCGCGCAAAGAAGCGCAGCAGGCCGATGTGGTGGTCGTCAATCATCATTTGTTTTTTGCCGACGTGGCATTGAAGGATACCGGCGTAGCGGAACTGCTTCCGACCGCAAACACCGTTATTTTTGACGAGGCCCATCAATTGCCCGAAACGGCATCCTTATTTTTCGGCGATAGCGTCTCGACTTCTCAAATACTGGAATTATGCCGTGATGTGCTTGCAGAAGGTTTGGCGCATGCACGCGACGGCGCCGACTGGGGGAAAGTCGTTTCGCCCGTGGAGCGCGCTGCACGTGAGTTGCGCCTTGCTTTTCCGCAGGACGTGGTCCGGCTGGCGCTTGGTCAGATCGCGCCATCGAGCGAATTTTTTCCCGCGCTCGAAAAATTAAAGACCGAGTTGACTGCGCTGACCACGGTGCTCGAAAGCCAAGCCGAACGCGCCGAAACGATCGAGCAATGCCGCGCACGCGCCTTGGACCTGCAAACCAGAATCGCTGCATGGAATGCGCAATCCGAGCCTGTGCACGATGAGGAAGAGCGGGTCTTATGGGTGGAAGCGTTTTCATCGTCGCTCCAGTTGCACAAAACGCCTTTGTCGATCGCGCCCATCTTTGCCAAGCAGCGGGAAGGCACGCCGCGGGCCTGGATCTTTACGTCAGCGACCTTGGCCGTTAAAAACGATTTCAGCCACTATGCGGCACAAATGGGCCTCACGGATGCGCCTTCTCGGACTTGGCCCAGTCCGTTCGATTACGGCCGGCAGGCTTTGCTTTATGTGCCGCCGAACCTGCCGCAGCCGAATACACTCGACTATACCGACGCCGTGGTCGACGCTGCCTTGCCGATCATTGAGGCAGCCGGGGGGCGCACTTTCCTGCTTTGCACAACGTTGCGAGCGGTGACGCGCTCGGCCGAGCGCTTGCGCACCGAATTCTCTAAACGCGGATTATCGTTTCCCTTATTTGTTCAGGGCGAAACCGGACGTACCGAATTACTCGAGCGTTTTCGCGCCGCCGGCAACGGAGTACTGATAGGCAGCCAAAGTTTCTGGGAGGGCGTGGATGTGCGCGGTGAAGCGCTTTCGCTTGTCGTCATCGATAAGCTGCCCTTTGCCCCGCCGGACGATCCCGTGCTCGCCGCTCGCATTGAGGCGCTGGAGAAAAAGGGACTGAACGGTTTTATGCATCACCAGTTGCCTGAAGCGGTGATCAATCTCAAGCAGGGAGCGGGGCGACTGATTCGTGACGAGTCCGATCGTGGCGTACTCATGATTTGCGACCCGCGGCTGATTGCCAAACCGTATGGGCGGCGTATATGGCAAAGTCTGCCGCCGTTCAAACGCACGCGCGAAGTCACGGAAGTGCTGGCTTTTTTTCGTCCAGCAGCCGAGTAGTCGTTATACTCTTGATATTACCTATTCCAGCTGAGGAGCTGCATGGCTGAGCCGATTTCCCTATTGCCGATACGCCGATCCGAGGTGGCGGTGGGAGCCCCATTGGCCCAGACGGTTTATGACTGGCATGGCAACGTTTTGCATCAGGCCGGCACGCTCGTCCAGTCTGAAAAACAGCTCGAAGAAATTCTGGATGGCGGTTTTTTCCAAGACATGACTTGGGATTTGGCACCTCGGAAGATGCCGGAAAAACCGGTAGTTGAAAAGACTCCTCCTGAAAAACCTGTTGCTGAAATAGCCGCTCCTGAAAAGAAAGTTGCAGAAAGCACCGCGTCGGATAAAACGGCAAGCATCAAGCCAAAAGCAATTGATCAGGCTGACCACAAACTGCCGCCAGTCGGCAAGGAGGTGGTGGCAAGTATGGATGAGGTGCATTGGCGCGTCGGCGAGTCCTTGCAATTACAGCCTCATGACAATCTTAACGTGCGTTATGCCGTGCACTTAATCGGTTTTTTAAAAAATCGCTCAGTGTTTGTCACGGCGCCCACTGTCGACGGCAAGTTCGTATTGATCCGCGATGGGCAGACGTTTGTCGTGCGGGCTTTTTCGGGCAAGAGGGCCTACGCATTTACGGCGGCAGCCATGAAATCCATGCATTCGCCGCATCCTTACCTATTGCTTTCTTATCCTAAGGAAGTGCGCTGTACTATTGTCCGGCAAAGCGCGCGCATCGACGTAAAGGTCATCGCCTCAGTCTCGCTCGGTAAGCCGGAACGTACGACCGCGGCAACGCTAATTGACCTGAGCATGGGCGGCACTTCGGCCATCGTGAAGGAACCGTTGGGGATCAAGGGAGAAGAAGGCAGGATCAAATTTAAAGTAAATGCGGCGGACGTCGATGCCTACTTGAATATCCCGATCATTCTGCGCTCCATCGCAAAACTCGACACCGGCGAGGGATATCGTCATGGAATCGAATTTGTAAACGTGCCGGACATAGAGCGTTTGACCTTATCTGCATTCGTACATCAGACATTGGCGGAAATCGATTAGCACGGCGATGAATTTTCATTAGCGCTAAGCCGGTTTTTTAGGCGCCGGCATCGGGTAAAATCCGCATATGAAAATCCTGATCAGTAACGATGACGGTTATCTCGCGCCCGGCATTATTGCGCTGGCCGACGCTTTGGCTCCCATAGCGGATATCGTCGTAGTCGCGCCGGACAGCAACCGTTCCGCATGTTCAAATTCACTCACGCTGGACCGGCCCTTATCGTTTTATCAAGCTGCAAATGGATTCTATTTTGTTAATGGAACTTCATCGGATTGCGTGCACGTCGCTTTAACCGGCATATTGACTGAAAAACCTGACTTGGTTGTGTCCGGCATCAATCAAGGGCAGAACATGGGCGACGACACCCTGTATTCAGGAACCGTAGCCGCAGCCACCGAGGCCTATCTGTTTGGCATTCCGGCCATCGCGTTTTCTCAGGCCGACAAAGGCTGGGCCGAATTAGATTCGGCCGCGCGCATAGCAAAGGAAATCGTACAAAGGCGTTTTGATACTTTGCCAAGGCCATTTTTACTAAACGTGAATATCCCGAATCTTCCTTATGATCGCTTGGGCAGGATCGTGTCGACTCGGCTCGGCAAGCGCCATCAGTCCGAAGGCGTGATTCGCATGCAGGATCCAAACGGACGGGAAATATACTGGATCGGCGCGGCCGGCCCTGCTAAGGATGCTGGGGAGGGTACGGACTTTCATGCTGTGGTTAGCGGCAATGTGTCGATTACGCCGCTACAAATCGACCTGACTCACACAGCTCAGCTTGCTAGCCTAAAGAAGGAACTGGAATGAGCGACGGGAACAAGCGCTTTCCGCTGCCGCTGTCTTCGGTGGTCGACAAAAAATCGAAGACAGTGCAGCAGACGCCGGCGTCAGCGCGCCGCACCGCAATGCAGGAAGCGGTTGTTTCGACGAGCGGCCCTGAGCGTGCCTTACCTCTGGTTTCCGAGGCAGTGCGCAAGGCAATGGTTGCTCGGGTGGCTAAACAAGGCGTCAAAGATGCGCTGGTTCTCGCTTCAATGGAAGCAGTGCAGCGTCACCTATTTATCGAACCCGGCTTGGCCAGCCAGGCTTATGTCGATGCGTCGCTGCCGATCGGCTACCATCAAACCATATCTCAGCCCTACATCGTCGCGCGCATGATTGAGGTCATGCGTGATAATCGCAACGGCGGCGCACTGAACCGTGTATTAGAGATAGGCACCGGCTGCGGGTATCAAGCGGCAGTACTGTCGCTGGTGGCTAAAGAAGTGTATTCGATCGAGCGTATCAAGCCGCTGCATGAGCTGGCAAAATCGAATTTGCGGCCGATGCGCATCGCTAATATCCGCCTGCACTACGGTGATGGTATGCTTGGCTTACCGCAGGTCGCGCCTTTCGATGGCATTATTTTGGCGGCCGCCGGAATGGAAGTTCCGCAAGCATTGTTGGAACAGCTGACAATCGGTGGGCGTTTGGTGGCGCCGGTAGGCGGCAGACATCAGATGCTGCATTTGATCGAGCGGGTCGGGAGTAATGAATGGATTAACTCCACGCTCGAGGATTGTCACTTTGTGCCGCTGCGGGCGGGCACTGTGTAAGCATAAAAATTTGAGTGGAATGAGATTCAATAGAATGCGCATTGCTTTTTTGATCGTTTTCTCCTTAGTGATTGCCGGTTGTAGTTCAACACAGCATACGGCCCCTATCGTCGATCGTAGCCCACGTCCGGAGAGTAGGCCTATTCCGGCGACGACTGCGCTTGCCGGCCCGCGCCAAATGGACAGCCATGGTTTTTACACGGTTAAGAAGGGCGACACGCTGCATCAGATCGCACTCGATTTCGGACAGAATTATCGCGATCTCGTCGCGTGGAACAATTTGGCCAACGCCAACGATATTCGCGTCGATCAGGTATTGCGCGTGGTACCGCCTGCTACCGCTCAACCATCGGTTGTTTCGACGAACCCCGGCATTGAAGTGAGGCCGCTGGGACAGCCGGTTGCCGGCGCAGCTCAGCCGGCTGCGGGCCAACAAATTAAAACCGGCCCTCGCGGTGAGAAACTACCCTATTCGGAAGCGACGCTCGCCGAGATGCAAAAGCCGGATATGACAGTGCTCGCGCCCGCAAACGGCAAGCCCGAAAGCAAACCGGTTGATAAGTCGACTGAGCCTGCGGCAAATGGAAGCGCCGAAGACGCCGCCATTTCATGGATTTGGCCGGCAGACGGTAAGCTCATTGGTACATATGACGATGGCAGGAAGGGCATTGATATTGGCGGTAAGCTGGGTCAGCAAGTCGTAGCGGCGGCAACCGGCAAGGTGATGTACGCCGGTAGCGGCATTCGCGGTTATGGCAATCTTGTCATCGTTAAACATACCAATAATCTGCTTTCGGCCTATGCCCATAACAAAACAATCTTAGTAAAAGAAGGTCAAAGCGTCGCCAAAGGTGAGAAGATCGCCGAAATGGGCAACTCGGACGCCGACGCTGTCAAGCTTCACTTTGAGATTCGTCAGCAAGGAAAGCCCGTGGATCCGTCAAAATTCCTGCCTAACCGATAATGACCCAACCCCAGCGCCCACAATTGGATGATGAAATGCTGTCGGACGATGCAGCCGACCTCCCTGTCGATCTCACCAGCGATGCCGTAGAAGAGCTGGGTGAGGAAGTTGACACGGGTATCGTAGCCGTCGTCGATCCCGTCGACGAATTGAAGTCGGTTCTTGCAGCTGAGCTGTCGACCGACACGACTCAGCATTACCTGAATCAAATTGGCGCGCGTCCCTTGCTCACCGTGGCCGAAGAGGTGCATTACGCCACCTTGGCTAAGCAAGGCGACTTTGCGGCTCGTCAAAAAATGATCGAGCACAACCTGCGCTTAGTGGTGTCCATCGCCAAGCATTACATCAATCGCGGTGTGGTGCTGCTCGACCTGATCGAGGAAGGCAATCTTGGTCTGATGCGCGCGATCGATAAGTTCGAGCCCGAGCGCGGATTTCGATTTTCTACGTATGCGACTTGGTGGATTCGCCAGAGCATTGAGCGCGCCATCATGAATCAAGCTCGTACGGTGCGCCTGCCGGTTCATATGGTGCGAGAACTGAATCAAATTCTGCGCGCCAAGTATCACCTCGAAGCGCAGCATCATGACGGCAAGGAAGCGACGGCCGAAGATATCGCTCACCTGGTCGATCGCCCAGTGGAAGATGTGCAGGATATTCTCGCCTTATCCGAGCATGCAACCTCGCTTGATGCGCCTCTGGACAATGATCCTCAGGCCAGCTTAATGGATATGCTTCCCAGTGATACGGCTTATGGTCCGGATTCGCAGGCCGAGTTGCACGAAATGACCGTCAAGGTGCGCGACTGGCTGAGTAAGCTTCCGGATAAGCAGCGTATCGTGATTTTGCGCCGCTTCGGCCTTGATAATGACGATCCTGCCACTCTCGAAGAGCTGGCCGAGGAAATGGGTGTCACGCGTGAACGCGTACGTCAAATCCAGCAAGAAGCCCTTATCAAACTCAAACGCGCGCTCACTTCCAACGGCGTAGGGAAGGACGCGCTGTTGTGACGCCGATCCTGGTGTTCGACATCGAGACGATTCCCGATGTCGAGGGTTTGCGCAATCTTCACGGTCACCCTTCTTCGATGGATGACGCCGAGGTCGCCGAGATCGCGTTTTCCGCACGCCGCGAAAAAACCGGTTCCGACTTTCTGCCGCATCATCTACATCGAGTCGCGGCGATTTCTTGCGTGTTCCGCGATGACGATGGTTTTCGCGTTCGCTCTCTCGGCAATCTGCAGGATGGCGAAGCGCGTCTCGTCAACGATTTTTTCCGGGTGATCGACAAATACACGCCGCAACTGGTGTCGTGGAACGGCGGCGGATTCGACCTGCCGGTGTTGCATTACCGCGCGATGATCAACGGCGTCGTTGCCTCTCGTTACTGGGAAATGGGCAACGAAGATCGCGACTTCAAATGGAACAATTACCTTAGCCGTTATCACACCCGCCATCTCGACCTGATGGATTTGCTAGCCTTGTACACGGGGCGTGCCAATGCGCCGCTGGATGACCTTGCCAAACTGTGCGGCTTTCCCGGTAAGCTCGGCGTCGACGGTTCCCAAGTTTGGACGCTCTACCAAGAAGGGCGTTTGAAGGAAATTCGGGATTACTGCGAGACCGACGTCGTTAATACTTACCTCGTCTATTGCCGCTTTCAGCTCATGCGCGGCGAGTTGACGCAAGCCGGATACGACGAGGAAGTTGCGCTGGTGCGCTCGACCTTATCCGCGATGGATAGCAAACACTGGAAAGAGTACCTGGCCTGCTGGCCCACGAAGTAATCGAATCGATTATCATGACGGGTTTCTTCCATCCCGTTTCCCATGCAGCACGACATTATCGAAATAGAATCCCTCGATATGGAGGGGCGTGGCGTCGGTCATTTACAGAATGACGACGGCACGCCGGGCAAGGTCATTTTTGTCGAAGGCGCCTTGCCTGGCGAGCGCGTCGGCTTCAAATCTTTTCGTAAGAAGCCGAAGTGGGAAGCAGCCGAGCTGACTGAACTGCATCGCGAATCCGCATTACGGACAAAGCCCAAATGCCAGTACTTCGGCATCTGCGGCGGCTGTGCGATGCAGCACCTTGAACCGGCCGCGCAGGTGGCCATCAAGCAGCGCGTACTGGAAGACAATCTCAAACATCTTGCCAAAGTCCAGGCCGAAAACATGATGCGGCCGATTTACGGCCCCACCTGGCAATATCGCTATCGCGCTCGTTTATCGGTCCGAAATGTCGTAAAAAAAGGCGGCGTTCTAGTCGGTTTTCATGAGCAAAAATCAAGCTTTATCGCCGACATGAAAACGTGCGAGATACTGCCGGCGAACGTTTCCGTTATGTTGATGCCGCTACGTCGACTGGTGGCCTCGCTTTCCATCATTGAGCGTGTGCCCCAGCTGGAGCTCGCGGTAGGCGAGGGCAGCGACAAGACCATCACGGCGCTGGTGATGCGCAATATGGAGCCGCTGACGGTCGATGATGAGAACAAATTAAAAGCATTCGCCGACCAATATGACGTGCAGTGGTGGCTGCAACCCGCCGGCCCGGATAGTGCATATCAGTTTTATCCGCTCGACACGCAGCTGCATTATCTATTGCCCGAATTCGGCGTCACCATGCCATTCAAACCGACCGACTTCACGCAAGTCAATCACCAGATCAATCGCGTTTTGGTGGGACGAGCACTCAAGCTGTTGGATGTGCGAAAAGATGAGCGGGTCGCCGATTTGTTTTGCGGTTTGGGGAATTTCACGCTCCCGCTCGCCACGCAAGCGCGCGAGGTGGTAGGCATCGAAGGCAGCAAAGCACTCACCGAGCGCGCCCTGGCGAATGCGCAATTCAATGACTTGGCTCAGAGGACGACTTTTCATTGCCGCAATCTGTTTGAGGTTTCAGCGGAAGACTTAATTGCGTTAGGTAAGTTCGACCGCATGCTTGTTGATCCGCCGCGCGAAGGCGCATTGGCGATCTCTTTGGCATTAGCGGAACTTGCGAAGAGCCGTCCTGAATTGCGACCGAAACGTATTGTGTACGTGTCTTGCAATCCAGCCACATTGGCGCGCGATGCCGGTGTGTTAGTTCATGAAGCGGGCTACACGTTAAAGCAAGCAGGCGTGGTTAATATGTTCCCGCATACTGCGCACGTTGAATCGATCGCGGTATTTGATTTGGCATAAAAAAACCGGCCTCTTGACCGGTTTTTTCTAGCGGTTTCTCGCTCAGTCTCTATTGCCGCCGAAGATCCCAAGTAAGGCAAGTAAGTTGCTGAAAATATTGTAGACATCAAGATAAATTGCGAGCGTCGCAGAAATGTAATTGGTTTCACCGCCATTGATGACTTGTTGCACGTCATACAGAATGAACGCGGAAAAAATTCCAATCGCAATAACAGAAATGGCCAAATACAAGGCAGGCAATTGCAAGAATACGTTTGCCAACGCGGCCACTAGTATCACCAGCACCCCGACGAAGAGCCATTTGCCCATACCGGAAAAGTCGCGCTTACTAACCGTAGCAATGGTCGCCATCACGCCGAATATAGTAGCCGTGCCGCCGAATGCGGTCATGATGAGGGTAGCGCCGTTCGAAAAGCCGAGAATATGGCCAATCAAGCGCGACAGCATTAGCCCCATGAAAAAGGTAAAGCCGAGCAGGAAGGCTATGCCCCAGCCGGAATTTTTGGTTCTCTCGATAGCATAGAAAAAACCAAAAGCGATTGCCAAGAAGGCGACGAAGCCAATCAGTGGGCTACCGCTGAAAAATGAAAATTTCAGCTGTACGCCAAGCCAGGCGCCGAGGATGGTCGGCACCATGGAAATCGCAAGCAGCCAATACGTGTTGCGTAAGACACGATTTCGGACGATCGCAATATCGCCCGAGCCGATATAAGTCTGTTGCATCTGCTGATCCATGTAAGCTCCGAAAGTTAGTCAGAAAAGCGCATAAGAGGATACCACGGCTCTATGGCTTGAACAGCTTCGCCCCATTTTTAGGCGCCAACAGTTCCCAGGAGGAAAGCCAAGTCTATCCTGGGGCATTTCATGCTAAAATTAAAGGTTAGACGATTTCTTCGCTTTTACCTTTAACCCTTTCTTTTTATTGGAGTTTTTAGATGGCAATCGAACGCACCTTGTCGATTATTAAACCCGACGCCGTGGCAAAGAACGTGATCGGCCAAATTTACACCCGTTTTGAAAACGCTGGCCTGAAAATCGTTGCGTCACGCATGGTGCATCTGTCTCGCGCAGACGCAGAAGGTTTCTATGCCGTGCACCGTGAGCGTCCTTTCTTCAAGGACTTGGTCGATTTCATGATTTCCGGTCCGGTCATGGTGCAAGTGCTCGAAGGCGAAGGTGCGATTGCCAAGAATCGTGAATTGATGGGCGCTACCGACCCGAAGAAGGCTGAAAAAGGCACGATTCGCGCTGATTTCGCCGATTCCATTGATGCGAACGCAGTGCACGGCTCTGATGCCGCCGAAACCGCACGCGTGGAAATCGCCTACTTCTTCCCGGCATTGAACGTTTATTCTCGTTAATCGAGAAGAATGGTGGCTAGCGCGCATGACGACCCTCACCAATTTGCTGGATCTTGATCCCGCACAGCTCACCGCTTTTTGCGGCGAGCTGGGTGAGAAGCCGTTTCGCGCTAAGCAGTTGCAGCGCTGGATCCATCAATTCGGCGCGAACGATTTCGCGCAGATGACGGATTTGGCGAAATCCCTGCGTGAAAAATTAGAAAAGCACGCCATCGTCAAGGCGCCGACTGTCATCAGTGATCACACCTCCACCGACGGCACGCGCAAATGGCTGCTCGATGTTGGTCAAGGCAACGCAGTCGAGACCGTCTTCATTCCCGAAGAAAATCGGGGCACGCTGTGCGTATCCACACAAGCTGGCTGTGCGGTAAATTGCCGTTTTTGTTCAACCGGCAAACAAGGCTTTAACCGCAATCTTTCTGTGGGCGAGATTATCGGTCAGTTGTGGATGGCGGAATTCGCACTGCGCCAGACTAAAGGCATCGAACCTGGACCAAAGGGTGAGCGGCAGATCACCAACGTGGTGATGATGGGCATGGGCGAACCGCTGCTCAATTTCGAGCCGACGGTGACGGCGATGCGACTTATGCTGGATGATAATGCGTATGGTTTGTCGCGTCGTCGCGTTACCTTGTCCACCAGCGGTGTGGTACCGATGATCGATAAGCTCGCGCAAGAATGTCCGGTCGCCATGGCGGTATCGCTGCATGCGCCTAACGATGCGCTGCGCGATAGTTTGGTGCCTCTCAATAAAAAGTATCCGCTGGCTGAATTGATGGCTGCTTGCCGGCGCTACTTGGATTACGCGCCGCGCGATTTTATTACCTTCGAATATTGCATGCTTGACGGTGTCAACGATACCGACGAGCACGCACGCGAATTGTTGGCCTTGGTGCGGAATCCTCTTCATCCCGTGCCTTGCAAATTCAATCTCATTCCGTTCAATCCGTTTCCCGAATCAGGCTTGGTACGCTCGAATAATGCACGCATCAAAGCGTTCGCACAGGTCTTGATGGATGCGGGCATCGTCACGACAATTCGCAAGACACGCGGCGACGATATCGACGCCGCATGCGGACAATTGGCCGGTGAAGTACAAGACCGCACGCGCGTGCAAGAGCGTATGCAAAAAATGGCGGAATATCAAAAAAAATATGGCAAGGATTTTGGCCGCATAGTGGAGGTGTCGACGTGACGAGATTTTTTGCAGCATTGGCTCTTGGCCTCGTCTTGGCTGGATGCGCATCCGGTCCATCCGGGTCGAGTGAGGAATTGCCGACCAGCTCGGATCAAACCGATAACCAAAAGCGCGCGCGTATTCGTCTTCAATTGGCCATCGGTTACTACGAGCAGCGCCAGCCTGCGGTGGCGCTCGACGAAATTAAACAAGCGCTGCAAGCGGATTCTAATCTCGCCGATGCGTATAGCGTACGCGCATTGATCTACATGGAAATGGGCGAGACACGATTGGCGGATGAAAACTTCCAGCATGCCTTGCGTCTGTCACCGAACAATCCTGACTTTCAAAACAACTACGGCTGGTTTTTATGCCAGAACGGACGCGTCGACGAGTCTATGGCGCGTTTTGAAGCAGCGATCAAAAATCGTTATTACCAGTCACCCGCCAAGGCGATGACTAACGCCGGCGTGTGTAGCCTGAACCGCAAAGACCTGGCAGCCGCGGAACGTTATTTTAATGACGCCTTCCGCCTCGATCCTGCCAATCCGCTGGTGAACGGCAACTTGGCGAAGCTGAATTACGACCGTCGAGATTATGAGCGCGCGCGTTTCTACGTTAAGCGCGTGACCAGTGCAGGCATCATGACCGCCGACATACTTTGGCTTGCGATCAAGATTGAACATAAGCTGGGCGACCGTGTTGCCGAGACAAGCCTGGGCACTCAGTTGCGCCGCCGCCATCCAAACTCGGTGGAATATGCGGCTTATCAACGCGGAGCATACGATGAGTGACGCTGAAATTGGCGGCGCTTCCTCTCCTGCTGAGGGCACGCCGCCGGACGAAGCCAAACAGCCAATGGGACCGGGTGCGCAACTGAAAGCGTTTCGCGAGGAGCGCGGTCTGACCATTGAGCAAGTTGCTAGCCAATTGAACTTGGCCTCACGTCAAATTCAAGCACTCGAAAATGATAACTACGCTGCATTGCCGGGGCTTGTCATCGCGAAGGGATTTGTCCGCGCCTATGCCAAGCTACTCAAGGTAGATGCGGCGCCCTTGGTTGCATTGGTAGCCCAGGAGAGCGGTGCTCATATGGATTCCCTGGAAATGCAACGCGCATTTGCCGAATCGCTTTCCGGGTCGATGCTTCCCGAAATGAAGCGCAAATCTCCAACAAGCGGATGGAGGAATGGCGTTCTTTTAGCCATTGTCGTTCTGCTTGGAGCGTTTGTGGTCTATCAAATGGGGGAAGGGTCATTTCTGTCGTCAGCCCCTTCCACTAAGACTGAAATCAAATCACAGCCAGCCGCGGTGCAGACTCCTGTCCCGGTGCCGCAAGCGAATAACGAGCCATCCGTCAGCTCGAATTTGCCGTCATCTCTAAATGCCACGGCAGTTGCCTCGGTGCCTCCGGCATCGAATGTTTCTGAAGGACATAGAGCTTCCGAATCGAACCAAGTGAAATCTGCAGCCTCAGTACCTGTGCAGCCCCTTGCGACGCCGCCAGCCTCTACAATTGGCACGGCGGCAAACGTCAAAATCGCTTCCCCAGCCGCAGCGGGAACAAATACAAGTCCCGCCCAAACAATGGCAAATGCAGCCGCGTTGCCACTCGCAGCTCCTACACCTACTCAAAGCAACATCGTCTTAAAGATAAATCAGGATTCGTGGATTGAGATTAGGCGTTCCGATAAAACGGTGTTGATTTCGCGCCTCGTTAAGGCAGGATCGACCGAGGCATTTGATTTGACTAAACCTGCTACCTTAGTGGTTGGTAATGCTGCTGGAGTAGATGTTGTCGTGCGAGGCAAACCCTTGGAATTGAAGCCGATTGCCAAGACCAATGTTGCCCGCGTGGAGTTGAAATAAGCGCTATGTCTTTCTCCTGTTTTCCCATTTCCTCCGGTCCGGCAGCGCGCCGACAAAGCCGGCGCGTCGCGATCACTTGTGGCGCCCGCACGGTCGAGGTGGGAGGTAATGCGCCAGTCATGGTGCAGTCGATGACCAATACCGATACTGCGGATGCAATCGGCACAGCGATTCAAGTTAAGGATCTTGCTCGCGCCGGCTCGGAAGTCGTACGTATTACCGTGAATAATCCCGAAGCGGCTGCTGCAGTGCCCGCAATTCGCGAACAGCTCGACAAGATGGATATCGACGTGCCCCTGGTCGGCGACTTCCACTACAACGGCCACACGTTGCTACGCGAGTACTCGGAATGCGCGCAAGCATTGTCGAAGTACCGCATTAATCCCGGCAATGTAGGGCAGGGAGCCAAGCGAGATACGCAATTTGCGCAGATGATTGAAATCGCATGCCGCTATAACAAGCCGGTGCGCATCGGTGTTAACTGGGGCAGTCTCGATCAAGTGCTGTTGGCGCGCATCATGGATGAGAATGCCCGCCGTGTCGAGCCGTGGGACGCACAAGCTGTGATGTACGAGGCGCTGGTGACTTCGGCCATTGAAAATGCCCAACGGGCGGAAGAAATCGGTTTGCCGGGTGATCGCATCATCCTCTCGTGCAAAGTCTCCGGGGTGCAGGATCTCATCGCCGTGTATCGTGAGCTGTCGCGCCGTTGCGACTACCCCTTACATCTCGGTTTGACCGAAGCGGGCATGGGTAGCAAAGGCATCGTTGCTTCCACCGCGGCTTTAGCCGTACTGCTGCAGGAAGGCATAGGCGATACGATCCGCATCTCGCTTACACCCGAACCGGGAGGGGATCGCACTAAGGAGGTCGTGGTTGCGCAGGAAATTTTGCAAACCATGGGCCTGCGCAAATTCGCGCCGATGGTAATTGCCTGCCCCGGATGCGGACGCACGACGTCGACGGTATTCCAAGAATTGGCCGATCGGATTCAAACTTATTTGCGCGAACAGATGCCGACTTGGAAAAAACAATATCCCGGCGTGGAAAATATGAATGTTGCCGTCATGGGCTGCATCGTCAACGGCCCCGGTGAATCCAAGCATGCCAATATCGGCATCAGTTTACCGGGTACCGGCGAATCGCCCGCTGCACCTGTGTTTGTCGATGGCCAGAAGACGGTAACCCTGCGCGGCGAGCGCATCGCAGAAGAATTCCAGGCGATCGTCTTGGACTATGTCAAAACCCGGTACCGCGCCGAAGCTGAGGCAGCATAATCGCTGTTGATTCAAGGGCCTATCCAAAATTCATCACCATGTCTGAGCAAAAAAAATTAGAGAAAATTGTCGGCGTCAAAGGGATGCCCGATATTCTTCCGGCCGATGCGCCTTTGTGGGAGCTGTTCGACAATACCGTCCAATCGGTATTGAAGAGTTACGGTTTTCAGCAGATTCGTACGCCCATCGTTGAGCCGACCGCCGTGTTTGCGCGTGGTTTGGGTGAAGTCACCGATATCGTCGAAAAGGAAATGTATTCCTTCGTCGATGCGATGAATGGCGACAATTTGACGCTTCGCCCGGAAAGCACGGCGGGTGTCGTGCGAGCTGTGCTCGAACACAATCTCACGTACGACGGTCCCAAGCGTCTATGGTATGCAGGGCAGATGTTCCGCCATGAGCGTCCGCAACGTGGCCGTTACCGTCAATTTCACCAAGTCGGCGCTGAAGCAATCGGCTTCACCGGCCCGGACATTGATGCCGAAATGATCGTCATGTGCCAGCGCATGTGGGACGATCTCGGTTTGCAAAACATCCGCCTCGAGTTGAATTCCATTGGCGACGCCGAAGAACGTCATCGACATCGCGCCGACTTGATCGCTTATTTCGAACAGCATCAAGATGTGTTGGATGCCGATGCAAAACGGCGCTTGTATTCGAATCCCTTGCGAATTTTGGATACCAAAAATTCGACCATGCAGGAAATGGTCAATGGCGCGCCCAAGCTGATCGATTATCTGGGGGCGGAATCGCTCGCTCATTTCGAAGGCGTGCAGGGAATTTTGCGTCATGCCGGCATTCCGTTCACTATCAATCCGCGTTTGGTACGCGGTATGGATTACTACAATCGCACAGTGTTCGAATGGATTACGGATCAGCTTGGTTCGCAAGGTACGGTTTGCGGCGGCGGTCGTTACGATCCATTAGTCGAAATGTTCGGAGGCAAGCCGACGCCTGCTTGCGGTTTTGCGATGGGCGTCGAACGCTTGCTTGATCTGATGAAAGCGAGCGGTGAGCAATTCGCACGTAATCAATGCGACGTTTATTTGGTGCATCAGGGCGATTCCGCGCAATTGCAAGCATTTGTGCTGGCCGAACGATTACGCGATGCCGGCCTGGATGTTGTGCTACATTGCGCGTCTGCGGGATCCGGTGGCAGCTTCAAGTCGCAGATGAAACGTGCAGACGCAAGCGGTGCTGCGTATGCTGTCATCCTCGGCGAAGACGAGGTTGCTCAAGGCATTGCGTCAATCAAGGCTTTACGTGATGCCGAACACGAAAACAACCAAACCAAAGTTGCATTCGATGCGGTGGTCGACTTTGTAGTCGATCAAATAGTCGGCGCAGACGAACACGATCATTCCGAACACATTCACTATCACCATTAATTCAAAACATCATGGCATACGATCTCGAAGAACAGGAACAGCTAGCCTCGCTCAAGGCATGGTGGAACAAGTTTGGCAATTTGGTCACCTGGGTGCTTATCGCAGCGCTCGGCGCTTATGCCGCTTGGGGCTTTTGGCAAAACCATCAGCGCGGCCAATCTACGCAGGCATCCCAGCTTTATGATGAATTGCAAAAATCCGCAAAAGAAAAAGATGCCGCGAAGGTGCAGCGGATTGCCGCGGATATCGAAGCTAAATTCAGTCGTACTGCCTACGCGCAAATGGCAGCATTGGCTGCCGCCAAGTCGGCATTCGACGGCAATGACTTGAAAACTGCCAAGGCCCAGCTTCAGTGGGTGATTGAAAACGGCTCCAACGACGAGTACAAGGCAATTGCTCGCCTCCGTCTTGCCGGCGTTCTGCTGGACGAAAAAGCTTATGACGAAGCATTAAAGCAATTGGCAAGCGAGTTCCCGCCATCGTTTGCCGCCAGCGTAGCCGACCGCAAGGGAGATGTTCTCGTCGCGCAAAATAAGCTGCCGGAAGCTCGGACGGCCTATCAAACTGCCTTGGAAAAAATGGATAGCAAAGATCCGGGGCGCCAGCTGGTTCAACTCAAGCTTGATGCCATCGGCGGTGCGCCGGCTAAAGCTGCGGCTTGATCTTGATTCGCTAAGGGAGAAACCATGCGTATCGCGCACAAGCTGGGGTTGTTAAGCATTGCTGTTGTGTTGGCGGGATGTTCCGCACTGTCGGCAATTAATCCGTTTGCCAGCAAGGCGCCGCCGCGTAATCCGCCGGCCGAGCTGACTGAGCTTAAGCCTACGATGGCGGTTCGCACGGTGTGGTCGGCTTCGGTGGGTAGCGCAGGAACCAGTGTATTTTCTCCTGCGGCGGTTGGAGATAGCGTATTTGCCGCGGCGGCGGATGGGACGGTCGTGCGGGTAGAAATTAATGGCGGTCGGACGGTATGGCGAGCTAATGCCGGTATGGCGCTTACAGGGGGCGTGGGTGCAGGAGGTAATACTGTAGTCGTTGCCGGAGAAAAGGGCGCCATTGTTGCCTTCGATATGAATGGCAAAGAGCGCTGGAAGGCCCAAGCATCGAGCGAGGTATTGTCCGCGCCGGCTGTCGGCGGCGGGTTTGTTGTCGTGCGCGGCTTGGATAACCGCATCACTGCCTTCGACGCCGAGTCGGGTACACGTCGCTGGAGCGTTCAGCGCAATGCGCCGGCATTAACTTTGCGTAGTGCTCCCGGCATCGCGATTTCCGGTATGAATGCGTACGTTGCTATGCCGGGGGGGCGATTGCTCGCAGTTGCGCTCAACAATGGCGGCGTACGTTGGGAAGGAATTGTAGGTGAGCCGCGCGGTGCGACCGAATTGGAACGCATTGCCGATATTTCCGGCATGCCTTTGATGTTGGGCCGTGAAATTTGCTCGGTGGCTTACCAGGGACGCGTGGCGTGCTTTGACGCCATCAATGGCGCTGTACGTTGGGCCAAGGAGTTATCCAGTGACGTCGGCCTAGGCGGAGATGAACGTTTTGTATTCTCAGTAGATGAGCGGAGTGCGGTCAGTGCGTTTTCGCGTGAAAGTGGCGCAAGCGTTTGGCGCAATACAAAGCTCGCCAACCGCCGATTATCTACGCCGCTTTCATTCGGGCGCGCAGTTGCGGTGGGTGATTATCAAGGTTACATCCATTTCTTGTCGCGTGAAGACGGTTCGCTGTTGGCAAGGGTGACGATTGACGGTAGCCAAGTCGTCGGTACGCCCTTAGTAGCTGGGCCGCATGCGATTTTTCAAACGCAAGCCGGAATGCTGACTGCGTTAGGAACGGATTAGGATTGAATGAAGCCGGTTATTGCACTTGTTGGCCGACCTAATGTCGGCAAGTCTACGCTCTTCAATCGGCTGACACGTTCGCGTGATGCGCTGGTGGCGGATCTTCCCGGCTTAACGCGCGATCGCCATTATGGCGAAGGACGCATCGGTGAAAGGCCGTTTCTCGTGATCGATACCGGCGGCTTCGAGCCGGTGGCTAAGACCGGCATCATGCACGAGATGGCCAAACAGACCAAGCAGGCGGTGGCGGAAGCCGACGCCGTGATTTTTTTGGTCGATGGCCGTCAAGGTATTACACCTCACGACAAGACCATCTCCGATTTTCTGCGTAAGACGGGGCGTCCGGTTCTGCTGGTAATCAATAAGGCCGAAGGGATGAAATACACCTCGGTCGCAGCTGATTTCTATGAATTGGGCATGGGTGATCCGAATGTCATTTCGGCCGCGCATGGCGATGGCGTACATGATTTGGTGGCAGAGGCCCTGGACCTTGCGACCAACCGGGAAGTTGAAGAAGAAGTTACCGACGAAGACGTGCATCACGGCGTTAAGATTGCAATTGTTGGCCGCCCCAATGTCGGTAAATCGACCTTAGTCAACACCTTGCTGGGCGAAGAGCGCGTTATTGCCTTCGATCTTCCCGGAACCACGCGCGATTCGATTGAAATTCCCTTCGAACGTGGAGGTAAACACTACACCCTCATCGATACCGCGGGTATACGCCGTCGCGGCAAAGTCTTTGAGGCGGTAGAAAAGTTTTCGGTGGTTAAGACTCTGCAATCGATCTCAGAAGCGAACGTCGTTTTGCTGTTACTTGACGCGCAACAAGACATTTCCGAACAAGACGCGCATATTGCAGGCTTCATCCTTGAGTCGGGCAGGGCGCTTGTCGTCGGTGTCAATAAATGGGACGGATTGGATACCGATAAACGTGATGCAATTAAGAGAGATCTGGAGCGAAAGCTGAATTTCCTCTCCTTCGCCAAGTTCCATTTCATTTCGGCGCTAAAGGGTACCGGTATAGCTCCCTTGATGAAGTCGATTGATGCTGCTTATGCTGCCGCGATGATCAAGCTGCCGACGCCGAAGCTGACGCGGGCGTTGGAAGAGGCGGTTGAACATCAGCAGCCGCGTCGCAAAGGATCGGTTCGTCCAAAGCTTAGATATGCGCACCAAGGTGGACAGAATCCGCCCATCGTGGTCATACATGGTAATGCTTTGGAAGCGGTTGACGATAACTACAAGCGTTATTTGGAAAAACATTTTCGTGAAACTTTTTCGCTTGTGGGCACTCCATTGCGTATAGAGTTTCGCTCAAGTAAAAATCCGTTCGCCGGGGCGGGGAAATAAGCGGTTCCTGGCAAGAAATCCGAAAATAGATTACAGTCGAAGTGCATTCACGGGGAGACGCTTGAAATTCCATCAGGTCATCCCCAACTCCCAGAGGGTCGTACCCTCTAAGACAACAACACAATGGAGCTGTCATGAGCAATAAAGGGCAACTGTTACAAGACCCGTTCCTCAACACCTTACGCAAAGAGCACGTCCCCGTCTCGATTTATCTGGTCAATGGGATCAAGCTCCAAGGCCATATCGAATCGTTCGACCAGTACGTGGTCCTACTTCGCAATACGGTTACCCAAATGGTCTATAAGCACGCCATTTCCACCGTCGTGCCGGCACGTGCCGTGAATCTAAACCTTGAGTCTGACGCGGAATAAATTGCTTTTTTGCAATTTGATGCGCAATCCGGTATGCGTGCAGCTCTGGTAGGCGTTGATTTCGGCAAGGGAGATTTTGCCGCGAGTCTCGACGAACTTTCCTTGCTTGCTAAGTCAGCCGGGGCAACTCCTGCTACTACTATCACGGGAAAGCGTGCCAGTCCGGATGCGGCCCTATTCGTGGGTAGCGGCAAGGCCGATGAAATTGCCCAGGCGGTCAGTGAAGAGCAGCTCGATATCGTCATCTTTAACCATGCCTTGTCGCCCGCGCAGCAGCGTAATCTGGAGCGGCATCTCAAGGTCCGAGTGATTGATCGCACCAGCTTAATTCTCGATATCTTTGCCCAGCGTGCGCAAAGTCACGAAGGTAAAGTCCAGGTGGAGCTCGCCCAGCTGCAACATCTGGCAACTCGGCTGGTGCGCGGCTGGACGCACTTGGAGCGGCAAAAAGGCGGTATTGGCTTACGGGGTCCAGGTGAAACGCAGTTGGAAACCGACCGCCGGCTCTTAGGTGAGCGGGTAAAGGTATTACGTGGACGCTTGGCTAAATTGCGTCGTCAGCATGAGACGCAGCGACGTGCTCGCGAACGAAATCACACTTTTTCCGTCTCGCTTGTAGGTTATACCAACGCCGGAAAATCGACTTTGTTCAATGCCTTGGCAAAGGCCGGCGTCTATGCTGCCAATCAGCTGTTTGCGACCTTGGATACGACCTCGCGCCGCATTTACCTGCAAGGCGCGGGCAATATCGTCGTGTCCGATACGGTAGGATTTATTCGAGAATTGCCGCACCAGCTGGTCGCGGCATTTCGCGCAACGTTGGAAGAGACCATTCATGCAGATTTGCTGCTGCATGTGGTGGATGCCGCCAGTCCGGTACGCATGGAACAGATTGAACAGGTCAATATGGTGTTAAAGGAAATCGGCGCCGACCAGATTCCGCAGATTCTCGTGTGGAACAAGATCGATGCGGCAGGTTTGGAACCGGCGGTGGAACATGACGAATATGATAGAATCCGTCGTGTTTTTATCAGTGCCCAGAACGGAGCTGGCTTGGATTTGCTAAGACTATCCATCGCGGAAATTGCGCGTTGTGAATCTACAAGCCAGATGCCCGATGCGGCCATATCTGAAACCGACAGCGCGCGCATTTAATCTCCCTGAGCATTCCCACCCATCAAACAGCCGATCGTTCAGAATGCTTTTACCGCTACTAAAAAAAATAGGTGTAAAGATGTCGATCAACGATCCCCGCTGGGGGCGCGGTTCGCAGAACGACGATCGTAACCAGGAAGGCAAAAAGCCCGACACGCCGCCTGATTTAGACGAATTATGGCGCGACATGAATCAGCGCTTGAATCGTTTCTTTGGCGGTGGTGGCGGTAGGGGCTCCGGTATGACGCCTGGGCGCGGCGCAAGTCTGGGCGTTGCCGCGGTGATCGCTATCGTGCTCTTCCTTTGGTTGATCAGCGGTTTCTTTATCGTGCAAGAAGGCCAGACCGCAGTGGTCACTACATTCGGGAAATACAGCCATAAGACCGGTTCTGGTTTTAATTGGCGCTGGCCGTACCCCATACAAAATCAAGAAATCGTTAACGTGCAGCAGGTTCGTACAGTTGAGGTTGGCTTTCGTGGCAACGTACGTAATAAGCAAACCAAAGAATCACTGATGCTTACCGACGACGAAAACATCATCGACATTCAGTTTGCCGTTCAGTACATGTTGAGCGACCCGGTGAAATGGCTGTTCAATAATCGCGACCAAGAAGAAATGGTGAAGCAAATTGCCGAGTCGTCGATTCGCGAAGTGGTCGGCAAACACAAGATGGATTTCGTGCTGTATGAAGATCGTGCCAAGGTAACCGCCGATGTAAAGATTTTGATGCAGCAGATACTCGATCGCTATAACTCCGGTGCCCGTGTCGCCAACGTCACCGTTCAAGGTGTGCAGCCGCCTGAGCAAGTACAGGCTGCTTTCCACGACGCCGTTAAAGCGGGGCAGGATCGCGAACGCCAAAAGAATGAAGGGCAGGCCTATGCGAATGATGTTATTCCTAGGGCACGTGGCGCGGCCTCACGTTTAATGCAAGAAGCAGAAGCGTATCGTTCACGAGTGGTCGCAAATGCGCAAGGCGATTCAGCGCGATTCAAGCAAGTCGTGAGCGAATATCAAAAAGCCCCGGCCGTTACGCGCGACCGTCTGTATTTAGACACGATGCAGCAGATATTTGCCAACACTTCAAAAATTATGGTCGATGCTCGCACCGGTAATAATCTGCTCTATCTCCCCTTAGACAAACTTATATCGCAAACTGCAGGAAGCGATGCGTCAGGGAAAACGGCCGCAGCGCCAGGGCCTACGGTGACCACAGCCCCCTTGCCTAACGATGTTCAGCAAGCGTTGGAGCAGCGCCAACGTGACTCCTCGCGCACAAGAGAAGCTCGCGATTCTCGTGATCGGGAGGGGCGATAATGAACCGCCTCATTCCCATCATCATTGGTTTGCTTTTGATTTTGTGGCTGAGCATGTCCACGATGTTTGTGGTCGATCAGCGTCAGTACGCAATCGTGTTCTCCTTTGGTAAGGTAAATCGGGTCATCAGCGAGCCTGGGCTGAATTTCAAAATGCCACCCCCGTTCCAGAATGTGCTTTTCCTCGACAAGCGGATTCTGACCATCGATTCCGCGGACGCAGACAGCATCTCGACCGCGGAAAAAAAATACGTCCAAGTCGATTCTTTCGTGAAGTGGCGCATCGCCGATCCCCAGCTCTACTATGTCAGCTTTAGCGGCGACGAGCGTCGTGCGCTGGATCGCATGTCTCAGATCATCAAGGACGCGCTCAATCTCGAAATTAACAAACGCACCGTGCGTGAAGTAATCTCCGGCGAACGTGCCAAAGTCATGAGCGCCATTCATAAGAAAGTGGCGGATGAAGCGAAGAGCATCGGCGTTGAAATCATCGACGTACGTTTGAAGCGTGTCGACTACGCAGAGCAGATCAGTAACTCGGTGTTCGATCGCATGAAGGCAGAACGTGTTCGGGTTGCTAATGAGTTGCGTTCCACCGGTGCTGCCGAATCCGAAAAAATTCGTGCCGATGCTGACCGTCAACGTACGGTGATTCTTGCGGAAGCCTATCGTGATGCAGAGAAGATGCGCGGCGAAGGCGATGCAAAGGCTTCTCAGATCTATGCAGAAGCGTTTGGTCAGAATCCGGAGTTCTATAAGTTTTATCGCAGCCTGGAAGCATATCGGGCCAGCTTTAAGAGCCAGAACGATGTAATGGTCCTTGATCCCAACTCTGAGTTCTTTAAGTATTTCAAAAATCCTGGCAGCAGCGCCGGCGCTAAGAAGTGATCTCATGCCCAACTGGCTTCTTCCCGAGAACATCGCCGATGTCTTGCCGTCCGAAGCGCGCAAGATTGAAGAGTTGCGTCGGCTTATTCTCGATAATTTTCGCTCTTACGGTTACGAGCTGGTGCTGCCGCCCATGCTCGAGTATCTCGAATCCTTGTTGACCGGTGCTGGCCAAGATATGGCCTTGCGCACATTCAAGTTAGTGGATCAGCTGTCGGGCCGCACCATGGGTGTTCGGGCTGATATGACCACTCAGGTTGCGCGGATTGATGCGCATTTGCTTAATCGGGCTTCAGTGACGCGTCTGTGCTATGCGGGTAGTGTGCTGCATACTCGTCCGTCCGGTTTGCATGCGACACGTGAGCCGCTTCAGATCGGCGCAGAAATTTATGGTCATGCCGGTTTGGAAGCAGATGCCGAAATTCAAGAATTGGCGCTCGCTTCACTGGCCTTGGCCGGATTCGGCAGGGTGCGCTTGGATTTGTGCCATGTCGGCGTGGTCCGAGCCATCATCGATAATGATGCGAAGGCAAAGAAGGATGAAGCGGAACTGTTTGTCCTGCTGAAGGCTAAGGATATGTCAGGCTTGATTGATAAGGCAGCCCAATATCAGGCGGTAACGCGTGATGCTTTGCTCGCCTTGCCGAGTTTGTATGGTGATGCAGGAGTCATTGAGCAAGCGCGTGCAGTATTGCCTGCCTTGTCCGGCGTGTTGAAATCGCTCGACGAATTGAAATCTTTAATTAAGCTTGCCGGCAAAGCTGATGTTACGGTTGATCTGGCCGATTTGCGGGGCTATCAATACGAAAGCGGTCCGATGTTTGCCGCTTATGTGCCTGGTCTGCCCAATGCTGTCGTGCGCGGTGGACGCTACGATCACGTAGGTGAAGCGTTCGGGCGGGCACGTCCGGCAACGGGCTTTTCCATGGATCTGCGTGAATTAGCCCGCCTCTTGCCGTCCGCCGCGCCAAAGAGTGCGATTCTTGCACCGTGGAGCACGGACTTTGTGCTGCGTGAAAAAATCATGGAGCTGCGCAACGGCGGCGAAATCGTGATCCAAAGTTTGCCGGGGCATGAGAGCGATCAAGACGAATTCGAATGCGACCGCATCTTGGTTTCCGAAGGCGGCAAGTGGGTGCTGAAAAAATTAAGTTAAGTCAAAAATTGGGGGCAGAGTTGAGCGAAGCGGTACTCTGTCCTCAAGTGAATATAACTGGAAAAATATGGCAAAGAACGTCGTAGTCATCGGCACCCAATGGGGTGATGAAGGCAAAGGTAAGGTGGTCGATTGGCTGACCGATCATGCACAGGGTGTGGTGCGTTTTCAAGGCGGTCATAACGCCGGCCATACGCTCGTTATCGGCGGCCAGAAGACCGCGCTGCAGTTGATCCCCTCGGGCATCATGCGTGCCGGTGTGGCTTGCTATATCGGTAACGGCGTCGTATTGTCCGTGCCCGACTTGTTGCGCGAAATCGACAAGCTGCAGGCGAGCGGCGTGGAGGTGGCTTCGCGCTTAAAGATTTCAGAAGCTTGCCCGGTTATTTTGCCTTACCACACAGCGCTTGATGCTGCCCGTGAGATTGCGCGTGGCGCCGCCAAGATCGGTACTACCGGCAAGGGTATTGGCCCGGCGTATGAAGACAAGGTGGCGCGGCGCGCCATTCGTGTTGCGGATCTGCTCAATGAAAAGCGCTTGGCGGAGAAGCTGGCGGAAAATCTTGATTATCACAATTTCGTTTTGACGCAGTATCTGAAAGCTTCGGCTGTCGATTACAAAAGAACGCTGGATGATGCGTTGGCGAACGTGCCGCGTATTCGTCCGATGGTGGCGGACGTGTCGAGCGCCCTGTATGCGGCGCATAAAGCTGGCGCAAATTTGCTGTTTGAAGGTGCCCAAGGCAGCTTATTGGATGTTGACCACGGCACATATCCGTTCGTCACGTCGAGCAACTGTGTCGCCGGTAATGCTGCTGCGGGCGCAGGCGTCGGCCCCAACATGCTGCACTACGTATTGGGCATTACTAAGGCCTACACGACCCGCGTTGGTTCGGGGCCGTTCCCCTCGGAGCTGCCTACTGATCAAGGCGTCGGCAAACATTTGGCTAGCGTCGGTCATGAATTCGGTACCGTCACCGGACGCGCTCGCCGCTGCGGTTGGTTTGATGCGGCCTTGCTGAAGCGCTCGATTCAGATCAACGGCGTCACGGGCATCTGTCTGACCAAGCTTGATGTGCTCGACGGTCTCGATTCCTTGCAGATTTGTACCGGCTACAAATTGGATGGCCGTACCGCCGATATTTTCCCCGTGGGCGCAGAGGATGCCGCGCGTTGCGAGCCGATTTATGAGCAAATGCCGGGTTGGAAAGACACGACCGTGGGCGCTAAATCCATGGATGATTTGCCGGCAAATGCGCGCGCATATATCAAGCGTATTGAAGACTTGATCGGTGTGCCGATCGATATGATTTCCACCGGCCCCGATCGCGAAGAAACCATCGTTCTGCGTCATCCGTTCAAATAGAGGTTTTCCCTATGCCGCCGGTCGCCGATGATCATCTCTGGATAAGCTGGGATGATTATCATCGTGCGATCGAGGAACTGGCGCTGCTGGTTCACAAATCCGGCTGGCATTTCGATCAGGTATTGTGCTTGGCGCGCGGTGGCTTGCGCATCGGCGACGTTTTTTCTCGCATATTCAGCGTTCCGCTGGCAATTCTATCAACGAGTTCTTATCGTAAGAATGCCGGGACAGTGCGCAGTCCGCTCGACATTGCCAAACACATTACGATGCCCACCGGCACCCTTGAGGGACGCATTCTCTTAATCGACGATTTGGTGGATTCGGGGGTAACGCTGAGGAAAGTGCAGCAGCATGTGCATGAGCATTTTCCGGGTGTTACTGGCGTGAAAACGGCGGTGATTTGGTACAAGGCTTGTTCTGCCGTGCGGCCGGATTACTATTTGGAATACCTTCCCAATAATCCTTGGATACATCAGCCGTTTGAAGAGTATGACGGGATGGGGGTTGAGGGGATAGAAAAGAAACTGCTTAACAAGTGACGGAGGGACTCGCCTACGTTCCAGGCCGCGTATCGGCTTGCAAGCCGATCCCTTCGAGTCCCTCACGCAAAGCCCGCAGGGGCTTTGCTCGGGGGCACAAAAAAAGAGAGGTCCGGAAACCGGACCTCTCTTTTTTTAACCTGGTGCCCACGGAGGGACTCGAACCCCCACACCTCGCGGCACATGGACCTGAACCATGCGCGTCTACCAATTCCGCCACGTGGGCCTCAATGAGAAGCGAGATTATAGCGGAATGCCTAGGGAAGTCAATCTTCAACGAATTGCGGATACACTGGATGAATTAGCAAACTCCAGGCTTGTCCATTAAACTAGAGTCCTTGATATCCACCATCTTAGATACGCCCTTTTGAGCCAATATTCCTATCCCATCCCAAGCCGCGAGGAAATTCTCGGCATCTTGCGTACTTCATCCGAGGCACAGGATGCCGCCGCGATCGCCAAAGCCCTTGGCGTTAAGAACAATGAAGTGGAAGGCTTGGCCCGACGCTTAGCAGCTATGGAGCGCGACGGTCAAATTAAGCCGGACCGCCGCGGCCGTTATCAGCTTGCGCATCAAACCAGTTTCATTGAGGGCCGGGTAAGCGGCCATCGTGATGGTTACGGTTTCCTGATCCCTGGAGACGGTAGTGAAGATATGTTCCTGCCCGAGAAAGAAATGCAGAAGGTGTTGCATGGGGATCGTGTGCAGGCGCGTATTGTCGGCACGGACAAGCGCGGTCGGCCGGAAGGAAGCATCGTCGAAGTATTGGAACGCGCGAATACGCATGTCATTGGCCGCTTGCTGAATGAAAACGGTGTGTGGATTGTCGCGCCTGAAGACAAGCGTATCGGGCAGGACGTCTTGTTGTCGGGATCGCCCGGCAAAGCGAAATCTGGGCAGGTAGTCAGCATCGAATTGATCGAACAGCCTTCTCGCTATACGCAACCGGTCGGCAAGATCGCCGAAGTGTTGGGCGACATCGATGATCCGGGCATGGAAATCGAAATTGCCGTGCGCAAGTATGGTGTGCCTCATGAGTTTTCGGAAGCAGCAAAGAAACTTGCCGCAAAATTACCCGGTGAAGTGCGTGAAGTCGACTTGGAAGATCGTGTCGATTTGCGTGATGTTCCCTTGGTGACTATCGATGGCGAAGATGCGCGCGATTTTGACGACGCTGTTTATTGCGAGCCGATCAGAATAGGCAGAACGACGGGGTATCGTTTGATCGTCGCGATTGCCGATGTGAGCCATTACGTTAAACCGGGTGATGCGCTGGACGCCGATGCGCTGGAGCGCAGCACTTCGGTATATTTCCCGCGCCGTGTGATTCCGATGCTTCCGGAAAAACTATCGAATGGCTTATGCTCGTTGAATCCGGCAGTGGATCGATTGACGCTGGTATGCGACGCCGTCATTACGAACAAGGGCGAAATCAAGGCATATCAATTTTATCCGGCGGTGATGCATTCAGCCGCACGTTTGACTTACACCGAAGTCGCCGCAATTCTTACGAATACCAAAGGTCCGGAAGCAGCGAGGCGTGCTCTCCTGGTGCCGCATCTATTGAACTTGTATGAGGTGTTTCAGGCCTTACTGCATGCGCGCCAGGAACGAGGCGCAATCGACTTCGAGACTACAGAGACCTATATCGTATGCAATGCAGCCGGCAAGATCGAACAGATTTTGCCGCGCGCCCGCAATGACGCTCATCGCGTGATTGAAGAGTGCATGTTGGCAGCCAACGTTTGCGCGGCCGATTTGTTGCAACGGCATGAGCATCCCGGCGTCTATCGTGTTCACGCCGGCCCCACCAAAGAGAAATTGACCCAAGTCCGCAGCTTTTTGAAACAAGTCGGCTTGCATCTGGGCGGCGGCGATACGCCGGCAGCATCCGATTATGCCGAGCTTATGCCCAAGATTAAGGCGCGTCCGGATGCCGTGCTGCTGCAAACGATGCTGTTGCGTTCCATGCAGCAGGCGGTCTACAGTCCTGACAACATTGGTCACTTCGGCTTGTCGTATGAGGCCTATGCGCACTTTACAAGCCCGATCAGGCGTTATCCTGATTTGTTAACACATCGCGCCATCAAGGCAATTTTGCAGGGCAAGCGTTATTCACCTAAGGGTATCGACGTCGGTCAATTGAATACCATGTTGTCTCCGGCTGCGCGCAAGCTGCAAGCGGCAGACAAAGCCGCGGGTAAAAAGAAAAAAACCGACGATGAGCTCGCCGTTTGGGAAGCGCTGGGTATCCATTGTTCCGCCAATGAGCGGCGCGCCGATGAAGCGTCGCGCGACGTGGAGGCGTGGCTGAAGTGCTACTTCATTCGCGACAAATTGGGTGAGGTTTTCACGGGAACGATTTCCGGGGTGACCAGCTTCGGCATTTTTGTTCAACTCGATTCATTGTTTATCGAGGGCTTGGTTCACGTAACCGAATTGGGCGCCGATTATTTCCAGTTTGACGACGCGCGCCACGAGTTGCGAGGCGAGCGCACCGGTATCCGCTATCAGCTTACCGATCGCGTTACGGTGCAGGTGAGCCGAGTCGACTTGGACGCGCGAAAGATCGATCTGCGCTTAGTTACTGAACCGGGCATTCGAACCATCATGAGAAACGAGGCACGGCGTGCCGATAGCGAGGTGCCTGCGCGCGCTGCTAAGCCGGCCAAAAAGGCGGCCCCCAAGACTACCAAGCCAGTCAAGTCTGCGACGACGAAACGTACAAAATCTGCAGGTAAATCGGCCTCGAAGTCTGCCGGAAGAAGCCGTTCAACCAAGGCCGCCGGAAAATCCGGCCGGAAGAAACGATGAAAAGCAAAATGGTGTTCGGCTTTCACGCCGTTACCGCCCGACTGCGTCACGAAGCTTCGTCAGTTGAGGAAATCTATATCGATGCGGAGCGTCATGATCGGCGCATGCAGGATCTTATCGCCGCCGCGAAGGCAGCAAACGTGCGTATCATCCACGCCGACGATCAGCGGCTCTCCAGCATGGTTGGTACGCGTCGTCATCAAGGCGTGGTGGCTAAGGCTGGGGCATTGTCGTTGGCGCGCAATTTGGATGAATTGCTCGATGCAATTGAGGGACCGCCCTTGCTGCTGATCCTGGATGGCATTACGGATCCTCACAATCTGGGCGCCTGCCTGCGTGTGGCGGACGGCGCCGGGGCACACGCCGTGATCGCACCTAAGGATCGCGCGGTCGGTTTGAACGCGACTGCTGCAAAAGTGGCAAGCGGCGCTGCCGAGACTGTTCCATACATTACGGTCACGAATCTGGCGCGCGCTATGCGCGAGCTGAAGGAGCGCGACATTTTTCTGATCGGCACCACCGACGACGCCGAAAAAACAATTTATCAGGCGGATTTCGCGGGGCCAGCTGCGCTCGTCATGGGGTCGGAAGGCGAGGGGATGCGGCGTCTGACGCGAGAAACTTGCGATGCCCTGGTCAGCATTCCTATGTTTGGCGCCGTGGAAAGCCTTAATGTCTCGGTGGCCTCCGGTATTTGTTTATTCGAGGCTCGCCGTCAGCGACTGCCAAATTCCTAAAGTTAGCGGTGAATTCCCGAACACGCTAACATTATGCTTTCCTGCAACCACCTCGATTTCCATGTTTAGCCGCCTGCGTGAAGACATTGCCAGCATCATTGCCCGTGATCCTGCCGCCCGATCGGCATGGGAGGTGCTGACTTGTTATCCCGGACTGCACGCGCTGATCATGCATCGCTGGGCCAACTGGTGCTGGCGTCATGGATTAAAGTGGCTGGGCCGCTTTATTTCTCATATTGGGCGCACGATTACAGGTATTGAAATTCATCCTGGCGCGACGATCGGCCGACGAGTATTCATCGACCATGGTTTTGGCGTGGTGATCGGCGAAACCGCGGAAATTGGCGACGATTGCACGATTTACCAGGGGGTGACGCTGGGCGGCAGGTCACTGAGCAAAGGCGCCAAGCGCCATCCCACTCTGGAGCGCGGCGTGATCGTCAGCGCGGGCGCGAAGGTGCTCGGCGGATTCACTGTAGGTGAAGGAGCGACGATCGGCTCAAATGCGGTGGTAGTGAAGGAGGTGCCGGCAGGCGCAACAGCAGTCGGCATTCCAGCGCGCATCATCGTCAAGGACGCGCAAAGTCAGCGTGACGAAACCGCTGCGCGCATGTTCGCGGCGTATGGACTGACGACCGCCGCAGATGATCCGCTTTCGAAGGCCTTGCACGGCTTGATCGATAACGCTGCAACCCAGGAACATCAAATCGTCATGATCATCGAGGCCTTAAAACGCGCCGGTATCGGTTGCGAGACTTTACCCGAGCTGGAAAAATTCGACCCGGCGCAATTAAACAAGCTGGTGGAATAAAGAAAACCCCATGAGCCAAGATACTCCGTTTCAGCTTGATCCCTTCGAGATCCGCGTGCTTGGTGTGCTAGCTGAGAAAGAGGCGCTGACGTCGGATAACTATCCTTTGTCGCTTAATGCGCTAACCAACGGCTGTAATCAGCTTTCCAGCCGTGATCCAGTCATATCGATTTCCGAGGAAACGGTATCCGACGTTTTGCATCGGCTCATCGAACAAAAATTAGTGGCGGAAGTCAGTCAAGCAAGCGCACGTGTGATTAAGTACGAACATCGCATGCGCTTGAAATGGTCCTTGGAACAAGACAAACTGGCTGTCTTGACCATGCTCATGCTGCGCGGCGCGCAAACCGCGGGCGAGATTCGTAACCGCAGCGGCCGTTTGCATGAATTCGCATCGGTCGCGGATGTCGAAACTTGTCTGCAGTTTCTCATCGACAAATTTCCTCCGCTCGTGGCCCGCTTGGCGCGGGCGCCCGGTACCAAAGAAGCACGTTACGTTCATTTGCTATCGGGAGAGGCGGCAGTGGAGCAGCAGGAAATCGCTGCTGCATTTGCCGGAACGCCGGCGCAATCGGGCCGTCAAGATAGAGTCGCAAGCTTGGAGGAAGAGGTCAATCGTTTGCGCGGCGAGGTCGATCAGTTAAAGCAGCAATTCGCTGATTTCAAAAGACAATTCGAGTAATGCGGCTGCTAAGGCCTAACGCAGCTCGTTTCCGTCGATTCCGAAACGCTTGATTTCGCCGTCTGAATGAATGGCAAGCCAGCCGCCGCGCGGCGCATCGGCGTCAACATCCCAATCCGGTAATACGTAGCGTACGCGAGGCGCTCCTTCGCGCGCATGTTCATGGCGTGCCGGGCGGTGCGTATGGCCATGAATCATGATGGAAGCACTGCAGGCGTCAAACAGCGCCTCGATCGCCGCTTGATTGACATCCATGATCTCGTAGGTTTTGCCTCGTTGCGCAGCACGGCTTTGTTCGCGCATGTTTTCGATGATGGTCTTGCGTTGTGCAAGAGGCAGGGAGAGAAATTGCTGTTGCCATGCCAAATTCCGCACCTGCTTCCTAAAGGCCATATAGTCCGCGTCGTCGATGCATTGCGCATCACCATGCGTCAGGATAAGCGGCTTGCCGGCGATTGTCGTCACATAGGGGTCTTGCAAGCGCGTGGCGCCTGTCGCGCGTGCGAAGTTGTCGCCTACTAAAAAATCGCGATTGCCTGCTATCCAATATAGCGCTACGCCGGTATCGCCCACTGTGCGCAATGCGTTGACAATTTGTCGATGATAAGGCGTGTCGATGTCATCGTCGCCAGCCCAATATTCGAATAAATCGCCAAGTATATAGAGCTGAGTGGCGTTGATTGCGTGATTCTGCAGAAAATTCAGAAACGCCGTCGTTGTGTGCGGGAGAGACTCGTGCAGATGGACATCGGAAACAAAAAGCGCAACCGCTTTCGGTTGCGCTTGATTCGACGGCATTTCCGGCGTCATAGGGAAAGAGTACGTTGATCCGGTTAGGCGATTTCGGCTTTTTCGATCACCACGTCTTCAACCGGCACATCGGCGTGCATGCCGGTGCGCGTGGTTTTCACGGACTTGATCTTGTCAATGACTTCGGTGCCTTCGCTGACTTTGCCGAATACGCAGTAACCCCAGCCGTCTTGGCCGGGATAATCTAGAAAACTATTATTTTTTATATTGATGAAAAATTGGGCAGATGCGGAGTGCGGAGCGGAAGTGCGCGCCATGGCAATCGTATAGGGCTCGTTCTTCAAACCATTCTTAGCTTCATTTTCGATCGGATCGCGCGTCGGCTTTTGTTTCATGCCTGGTTCGAAACCGCCGCCTTGAATCATGAATCCGTCGATCACACGATGAAAAACGGTGCCGTCATAATGTCCGGCACGAACGTATTCGAGGAAATTCTCTACGGTCTTAGGCGCTTTTTCCGCGTCTAATTCCAGTGTGATCTTGCCGTAATTGGTGGTGAGGATGACAGCCATGTTAGTCCTTGTTAAGCGATTAAAAATTTACTTTACAACGGTTGCGGATTCGATGATGACGTTGCCGATAGGTACATTTTGGTGCGCGGCATTGACCATCGCTACCGGCACCGACTTGATTTTGTCTACGATGTCTTTGCCTTTAACGACTTTGCCGAACACGCAATAACCCCAGCCGTCCCGGCCGGGATAATTCAGGAAGTCGTTGTCTTTCACGTTAATGAAAAATTGAGATGATGCCGAATGAGGATCGTTCGTACGCGCCATGGCGATCGTATAAGCTTCATTTTTTAAACCGCTCTTTGCTTCATTCTCAACTTTTGACATGGCGGGTTTCGGATTCAGATCTTTGTCGAAGCCGCCGCCCTGGATCATGAAGTTGTCAATGACGCGATGAAAGATCGTGCCCGAGTAATAACCGCTCTTTACGTACATCAGGAAATTGGCCACCGTTTTGGGCGTTTTCTCCGGATAGAGTTCCACGACGATTTCACCCATGTTCGTTTTAATGGAAACCTTCGGATTTTCCTGGGCGGCCTTAGCAGCTTCCGCGGCAGGCTTAGCCTTATCGCCTGCGCAGGCCACCAAAGTGGTTGCGGCCAATACAAGACTGCTGAATATTTTAAAAAACCGACGACGGGTTGCTAACATATTGAAATCCTCTGCGAGTAATGAATTTCGAAACCAAAGTCGAAGCTGGAATCGCGGCATAATCGGAAAAGCAGGTTTTCATCAATGCTATACTGCCGCGAAAGCAGGCATTTTATCAAAATAAGCAAACCAAAAGATTTCGGGTCGCAAGGAATATTGGCGTGAACTGCGCGAAGAAGTGCACTACCATCTTTGCACCCCACGAATATTGTTTCCACGATGAGTGTTCTCAGGATTTACAACACGCTTGCGCGTGATAAACAGGTCTTTACTCCGATCCAGCCCGGCAAGGTTCGCATGTACGTATGCGGCATGACCGTCTACGACTATTGCCACTTAGGCCATGCGCGCGTGATGGTTGTGTTCGACATGGTGCAGCGCTGGCTGCGTTCTTCAGGTTTCGATGTCACCTTCGTGCGCAATATCACCGACATCGACGATAAAATTATTAAGCGCGCCGTTGAAAACGGCGAGTCGATTTCGCAGTTGACCCAGCGTTTTATCCACGCTATGGATGAAGACGCTATAGCGCTTGGTGTACAAAAGCCTGATCATGAGCCGCGTGCGACGGATTACGTTCCGCAAATGCTTGGCCTGATCCAAAGACTGGAAGAAAATGGTTTGGCGTATCGCGCAGACGATGGCGATGTGAATTATTCGGTGCGTGACTTTCCCGGGTATGGAAAGTTATCCGGTAAATCGCTGGACGACTTACGTGCCGGCGAACGTGTAGATGTGAATACGGGCAAGCGTGATCCGCTTGACTTCGTATTGTGGAAAGCTTCCAAGGAGTCTGAGCCGGCTGAAGTGAAATGGCAATCCAAATGGGGTAGCGGACGGCCAGGCTGGCATATCGAATGCTCGGCAATGTCGTGCGAATTGCTCGGCGAGCAGTTCGATATACACGGCGGCGGTTCTGACTTGCAATTTCCCCATCATGAAAATGAAATCGCCCAGTCAGAAGGCGCCTTTCGCCATACTTTCGTGAACTATTGGATGCACAATGGTTTCCTGAATGTCGACAATGAAAAAATGTCGAAGTCGCTTGGCAATTTCTTTACCATCCGCGAGGTGCTGAAGAAATATGATCCCGAAGTGGTACGCTTTTTCATCCTGCGCACGCATTATCGCAGCCAGTTGAATTATTCGGACGTGCATTTGGATGATGCCAAAGGTGCGTTGACTCGTCTATATGTGGCGTTGAAAGAAGTGTCCGCGGACGATCAGCCGCTTGATTGGACTGAGCCGCATGCGGCGCAATTTGCCGAGGCGATGAATGACGACTTCGGCACGCCCTTGGCTATTGCTGCATTGTTTGAACTGGCAAACGAAGTCAACAGAACGAAGTCAGCCGCATTAGCGAGGCAACTCAAGAAATTGGCAGGCGTTGTCGGTCTGTTGGGGCGCAGCCCGCAGGAATTCCTGCAATCTGCGCCAGGTGAGAGCGGCAAAGACTTCGAAGCTTTGGTGCAGACAAAGATCGAAGCGCGTGCGGCGGCAAAAAAAGCCAAGAATTTTGCGGAAGCCGATCGTGTTCGCGCCGAATTGCTCGATATGGGCATCGTGCTCGAAGATAAGCCGGGTGGTATTACGGAGTGGCGGAGGGCATAGATATCATGGCGAGAGCGACCCGCAGCGACTCAAAAATCTTCGTGCCGCATTATTGGGATGATGCGAAAGCTGAATTGATGAAGCGCGATCGCATTTTGCGTAAGCTGATTCCGCAGTTCGGAGATTTGCATTTGGTCGGTCGCGGCGAGGCGTTTGCCACGTTGGCTCGTTCCATTATCGGTCAGCAAATTTCGACCAAGGCCGCTGAGACGGTGTGGCAGCGTTTTCTTGCGATGTGCCCAAAATGCACGCCGGTTCAAGTGCTGAAAATTGGAGAGAGTCTAGCTGAGTGCGGCCTCTCCAAGCGCAAGACGGAGTACATTCTTGATCTCGCCGATCATTTCAAAAACAAGCGAGTGCACGTTGAGCAGTGGATGGAAATGGAAGATGAGGCCGTCATTGCTGAGCTGGTGCAGATTCGTGGTATCGGTCGCTGGACAGCCGAGATGTTTTTGATATTTAATCTCCTCCGTCCGAACATTCTTCCTCTAGACGACCTTGGGTTGCTCAGGGGTATTAGCATCAATTATTTTTCTGGGGAACCGGTGTCACGCAGTGATGCGCGCGAGGTAGCTGCGAATTGGGTGCCTTGGTGTACTGTTGCCACATGGTATTTATGGCGCAGCCTCGATCCGATCCCGGTAGAATACTGATTTCACGTCAGCTCGCATACACAGAAGGGGGTACGATGAGCAAAACCACGTTTCTAAGTTTTGAGCAGCAGATTGAGGAGCTTGAAACCAAGATTGAGGAACTTCGGTTTGTGCAAGACGACTCGGCTGTCGATATTTCGGAAGAAATCGAACGGCTATCCAAGAAAAGCCAGCAACTCACCAAGGATATCTATGCCAAGTTGACGCCCTGGCAGGTATCGCAGATCGCGCGGCATCCGCAGCGCCCCTACACCATGGATTACGTGAATGAGATCTTCACGGACTTCCATGAGCTGCATGGCGATCGCACTTTCGCCGATGACCTTTCTATCGTCGGAGGACTGGCGCGCTTCAACGGCCAAGCATGCATGGTGATTGGTCATCAGAAGGGCCGAGACACCAAAGAGCGCGCGATGCGTAACTTCGGCATGCCTAAGCCCGAGGGCTATCGTAAGGCCATGCGGCTGATGAAGCTCGCTGAGAAATTCAACCTGCCGATTTTTACGTTCGTCGATACGCCCGGCGCATTTCCGGGCATCGATGCTGAAGAGCGCGGCCAGTCGGAAGCGATCGGTCATAACCTGTATGTCATGGCTGAGCTGAAGGTGCCGCTGATTGCCACCATCATCGGCGAAGGAGGTTCGGGCGGTGCGTTGGCAATTGCCGTGGGCGATGCCGTGCTGATGCTGCAATATGCGACGTATTCGGTGATTTCGCCTGAGGGCTGCGCTTCCATTCTCTGGAAAACCGCGGAGCGAGCATCTGATGCGGCCGATGCGCTGGGTTTGACCGCGCACCGCTTAAAGGCAATGGGTTTGATTGACAAGATCATCAACGAACCGCTGGGTGGTGCTCATCGCGATCCGAAGCAAATGGCGTCTATGCTCAAGCGCGCGCTGGCAGATTCCCTGCGTCAGGTGCAGGATCTGAAACCGCGTGAATTGCTGGCAGCGCGCCATGAGAAACTCATGAGCTACGGCAAATTCAAGGAAATCGCACCTTTGGAATGACCGAAAAGACCGCCGTCGCTTTCATCTTCGAACGCGCGTTGAAGGATATCTTCACGCGCGTTTGTCATTTGCGCGGCGAAGCAGTGAATAGAATTGCTATCGCCTATAGCGGCGGGCTGGATTCCTCGGTTCTGCTGCATCTCGCGTCTCATTATGCCCAAGCGCAAAACATTCAAATTTGGGCCTTTCACGTCCACCACGGTATTAGTCCGAATGCAGATGCCTGGTTCACCCATTGCGAGCGCGAGGCGCAAAACCTTGGCTTTACATTCGATGCACGGCGAATTCAGTTGATGAATGTCGAGTCAAGCGGCATTGAAGAGGCGGCACGCTTGCAGCGTTATGCCGCTTTAGGCGAACTTTGCCGTAAGAATGATGTGCCGCTTTTCTTGACTGCGCATCATCAAGACGACCAAGCCGAGACGGTATTGCTGCAATTATTGCGCGGTTCGGGGGTGGCAGGCTTGTCAGGTATGGAGGTGATGAATTCGGCGCCGGAATTGCTGGGCGATGAAAGTCTCATCATGGCGCGGCCGCTGTTGGACGTGTCGCGTGCGGAATTGAAACGGTACGCCGAAGTGCATGGAATTGCGTATGTCGACGATGAATCGAACGCCGATCCGCGTTATGCGCGCAACGCTTTGCGGCATCGAGTCATGCCTGCTTTGGAGGAAAATTTTCCGGGATTCCGGCAGCGTTTTGCACGCTCCTCGCACCATATGCAATCGGCACAACGGTTGTTGAATACATTGGCCGAACAAGACTTGGCGAGCCTTGTTGAAGGTAATTGTCTTCTTATCGAGCGTCTTGCGAATTTGAGCTGCGACCGTATCGATAATCTCTTGCGGTTTTGGTTGAGTAGGCAAGGAATGCGCATGCCTTCGGCTTCTTGGTTAAGTGAATTGAGCAAACAATTGTTGGAAGCCAAAGACGATGCTCAGCTATGCGTGGCACATCCCGACGGACAGGTCCGCCGTTATCGTGGGCGAGTATATGTAACACGCATGCCGGAAAACGCTTCGAGCGAGACGGGCGCGCACAGGTTTTACTGGCGAGGGGAAGTGCAACTGACATTTGCCGAGTTCCGCGGCAGGCTCCATTTTGACGAGGCAATGGAAGGCGTCTCGGATGAATGGCTGCGTTTGCAATCGCTGCAGATCTGTTATCGACAGGGCGGCGAGCGATTAAAGCCGGCCTTTAATCGCTCGACCAGAAGTCTTAAACATCATTATCAATCGCTCAATGTGCCGCCGTGGCTACGCGATCGATTGCCTTTAGTGCTCGCAAATGATCGGTTGTTGTACGCTGCCGGAATCGGCATGGATTGCCATCATTTCAGTGCCGCGCCCGGTACAAAAATCGCATTGCGCTGGGAAAGTTTTGGCGCCGTTTAACACGCCAAAAGACTTGTCATCCTGCGTTGCAACATGTAAACTAAAAGGTTGATTTTTCTCTTCACTTCCAATCCTGGAAGCCCCACATTCTTATGGCTTTAATCGTTCACAAATACGGCGGCACGTCGATGGGTTCAACCGAGCGCATCAAGAACGTTGCCAAACGCGTGGCCAAATGGCATGACGCCGGCCACCAAATCGTCGTGGTTCCTTCCGCAATGTCCGGCGAAACCAATCGCCTGATTGCATTGGCGAAGGAAGTTTCCCCGCAACCCGATCCGCGCGAATTGGACATGATCGCCTCCACCGGCGAACAAGTATCGGTCGCTCTGTTGGCGATGGCATTGCAATCGCTCGGCAAGCAAGCGGTTTCGTACGCCGGCTGGCAAGTGCCGATCAAGACCGATTCCGCTTTTACCAAAGCTCGCATTCAATCGATCGACGATGTCAAAGTAAAGAAGGATCTGAATGCCGGCAAGATCGTCGTCATCACGGGCTTTCAAGGCGTGGATGAAGCGGGCAATATCGCGACGCTTGGCCGCGGTGGTTCCGACACGTCGGCCGTGGCAGTCGCTGCGGCGCTTAAGGCGCAGGAATGCTTGATCTATACCGATGTTGATGGAGTCTATACGACCGATCCGCGCGTCGTTTCCGAAGCACGCCGGCTAGATACCGTGACTTTCGAAGAAATGTTGGAGATGGCATCGCTCGGCTCCAAAGTACTGCAGATTCGTTCGGTGGAATTTGCCGGTAACTACCGCATGCCGACGCGCGTGTTGTCGTCGTTGACCGACCCTTTGATGCCGCTGGAAGAAGAAGCTAACTCCGGCACCCTGATTTCGTTTGAGGAAGAGACTGACATGGAACAAGCCGCAATTACCGGTATCGCATTCAATCGCGATGAAGCCAAGATCACCGTGCTCGGCGTGCCCGACCGTCCTGGTATCGCTTATCAAATCCTTGGGCCGATCGCGGAAGCCAATATCGAAGTCGATATGATCATCCAGAACCAATCGGTAGAAGGTAAGACCGACTTCACCTTCACCGTGCCGCGCGCCGATTATGCGAAGGCAATGGATGCGTTGAACAAGAATGTCAAAGAGCACATCAGCGCCACCAGCATTGTGGGTGACGCTAAAGTTTCCAAGGTTTCGGTCGTCGGTGTAGGCATGCGCAGCCATGTCGGCATTGCCTCGCAGATGTTTCGTACGCTCTCCGAAGAAGGCATCAACATCTTGATGATCTCCACTTCCGAGATCAAGATTTCGGTGTTGATAGACGAGAAGTATATGGAGTTGGCAGTGCGTGCTTTGCACAAAGCCTTTGATCTGGAGAAAGCCGGCTTTCCGGCGGAATAAAGTTGCATTGACCGACCACGCCTGAGCAGCTATCATGCGTGGTTCCAACGGGGTGGCTTGCCATCTCGCGTGTGGAGACGTGGCCGAGAGGTCGAAGGCACTTCCCTGCTAAGGAAGCATACGGGCTTAAACCTGTATCGAGGGTTCGAATCCCTCCGTCTCCGCCAAATAAAAGCTGTAATCGTCTCTCCGTAGACGAAGCAACCGCGAAGTGAAAGCGAGCATTGCTCGCGTAAGGATTCGAAGGGTTTCGCTTGCAAGCGAAACCGCGGCCCGCGGAACGTGGGCGAATCCCGAAAAATTGGAGACGGCGTCAAGGCGTTTTCCAAAGTCGGCGCAGCCGACGAGGATAGTTAACCGAACAGACTGTAAGAGCGAGAAAGGCAACCCGGTTATGACACCGCGAACTACAACCACGGAGTTTGAGCGACGCTAGTCGTGCCTTTTCATTCGTATATGAAAAACGCGGCTGGCCCGCGTTTTTTTTCGTCCAGAATTTTTGTAATTTGATGCCGGCAGCGAAGCGTCCCGGCAATCAGGAGAAAGCAAATGATCGCAATCCGACTCCCCGATGGCTCCCAACGGCAGTTCGATGCCCCTGTCACGGTAGCGCAAGTCGCCGCCAACATTGGTGCCGGCCTGGCCAAAGCCGCCATTGCAGGCAAGGTGAACGGCAAGGTCGTCGATACTTCTTACCTCATTGAACAAGATGCAGATGTCGCCATCGTCACCGACAAAGACCCCGACGGCCTGGAAGTCATCCGCCATTCCACCGCGCACTTGCTCGCCTATGCGGTAAAAGAGTTATTCCCCGACGCCCAAGTCACCATCGGTCCTGTCATCGACAACGGCTTCTACTACGATTTCTCCTACAAGCGCCCCTTCACCCCGGAAGACTTGCAGGCAATCGAAAAGAAAATGGCAGAGCTTGCCAAGAAAGACGAACCCGTCACCCGCAAAGTATTGCCGCGCGATGAGGCGGTCGCTTATTTCAAATCTATAGGCGAAAATTATAAAGCCGAGATCATCGGGTCCATTCCCCAGGGCGAGGACGTGTCGCTGTACGCAGAAGGCAAATTCACTGACTTGTGCCGCGGCCCTCACGTTCCGTCCACCGGCAAACTCAAGGTCTTCAAGCTGATGAAACTTGCCGGCGCATACTGGCGTGGCGATTCCAAAAACGAAATGCTACAGCGAGTCTACGGTACCGCATGGGCGAAGAAAGAAGAGCAAGACGCCTATTTGCACATGCTGGAAGAGGCCGAGAAGCGCGATCATCGCAAGCTCGGTAAGCAACTCGATTTCTTCCATTTCCAGGAAGAAGCCCCCGGCTTGATTTTCTGGCATCCGAAAGGCTGGACTATCTGGCAGCAAGTCGAGCAATACATGCGCCGCGTGTACCAGGAAAATGGCTATCAGGAAGTCAAAGCCCCGCAAATTCTCGATCGCAGCTTGTGGGAAAAAACCGGCCATTGGGAAAACTATCGCGACAACATGTTCGTGACCGAATCGGAAAATCGCAATTACGCTTTGAAGCCGATGAATTGCCCTGGCCATGTGCAGATTTATAATTCCGGTTTGCGCAGCTATCGCGATTTGCCGCTACGCTTCGGCGAGTTCGGTCAATGTCATCGCAACGAGCCTTCCGGCGCGCTGCATGGTTTGATGCGCGTGCGCGGTTTTACGCAAGATGATGGCCACATCTTTTGTACGGAAGAGCAAATCCAGTCGGAAGTGACGACTTTTCATCAGCAGGCGATGCAGGTCTACAAGGATTTTGGGTTTTCGGAAATTTCGATCAAGATCGCCTTGCGGCCTGAGCACCGCATCGGCTCGGATGAGGTGTGGGATAAGGCGGAAGAGACGCTGCGCACTGGATTACGTAACTGCGGCGTCAGTTGGGAAGAATTACCGGGCGAAGGTGCTTTCTATGGTCCCAAGATCGAATATCACTTGAAGGACTCCTTGGGCAGGCCTTGGCAAGTCGGCACCATGCAAGTCGATTTTTCCATGCCGGGCCGCCTAGGCGCCGAATATGTCGCGGATGACAACGCCCGTAAGGTCCCGGTCATGCTGCATCGTGCAATTGTCGGTTCTTTGGAACGCTTTGTCGGAATCTTGATCGAAAATCATGCTGGCGCGCTGCCGCTTTGGCTGGCTCCGGTTCAGATTGCCGTATTGAACATTTCGGATGCGCAGGCTGATTATGCGCAAAAAGTGGCACAAAACCTGAAAAAACAAGGGTTTAGAGTGCAGCTCGATTTGCGTAACGAGAAAATAACCTATAAAATACGCGAGCATTCGGTCCAGAAGCTGCCTTATATCGTCGTTATCGGTGATAAGGAGCGGGATGCGAATACGGTGGCCGTGCGTGTGCGAGGCAATGTCGATCTGGGTGTGATGCCCGTCGACCAATTGGTGGAGCGCCTGAAGAATGAGGTCGACACCAAAGCCTGACGCTGCACGGCTTAATTATTGGATTTTAAAAGGAAACTGCAATAGCTACGGACAAGTCGCATCGCATTAATGGCGAAATTACTGCACCGGAAATACGTCTGTCAGGTGTCAACAACGAGGCAATTGGAATCGTAAGTTTGGCAGAAGGCTTCCGCATGGCCGAAGAGGCGAATGTGGATTTGGTGGAAATTGCGCCGACCGCGCAGCCGCCTGTATGCCGTCTGATGGACTATGGCAAGTTCAAGTATCAGGAACAGAAGAAGGCGCACGAAGCCAAGCTTAAGCAGAAGGTCATCTCAGTCAAGGAAATCAAATTCCGGCCGGGTACCGATGATGGTGATTACCACGTCAAGCTGCGCAATCTGATCAAGTTTCTGGAAGAGGGCGACAAGACCAAGATCACGCTGCGTTTCCGCGGTCGTGAAATGGCGCATCAGGAAATCGGTGTCCGTATGCTGGATCGATTGAAAACCGATTTGGACCCGTATGGCCAAGTCGAGCAGTTTCCGAAGATGGAAGGCCGCCAGATGGTGATGGTGCTGGCGCCTAAGAAGAAAAAATAAATTTCTCGCGGTACGTTTGGTAACGAACGGATTGCAGAAAAGCGGTGGACTCGATTTCATCGCTCAAACAAGTGAGAGCAGGCATCCAAGAGCAACGTCGTTGTTGCCACCTGCAATCATGTTAAAAAACGGAACCGTCCGAAAGGACGGATATTGTCATGCCAAAAATGAAGACCAAGAGCAGCGCGAAGAAGCGTTTTCGCGTGCGCCCGGGTGGCACTGTTAAACGCGGCCAAGCGTTCAAGCGCCATATCCTGACCAAGAAAACCACCAAGAACAAGCGCCAGTTGCGCGGAGCCGTGGGCGTCCATGAGACGAACATGAACTCCATCGCCGCAATGATGCCGTTCGCTTAACCTCACATCTAGGAGAGTAATATGCCTCGAGTAAAACGTGGGGTCACAGCGCGGGCCCGTCATAAAAAAGTTCTCGACCAAGCCAAAGGCTATCGTGGTCGCCGCAGTACGGTGTTCCGTATTGCTAAAGAAGCGGTTATGCGCGCAGGGCAATATGCCTATCGCGATCGCCGTAACAAGAAGCGCGTATTCCGTGCACTGTGGATCGCTCGTATCAACGCAGCGAGCCGCGAACATGGCTTGACCTACAGCGTGTTCATGAACGGCTTGAAAAAGGCTTCCATCGAGCTGGACCGCAAGGTACTGGCGGATATGGCAGTCATGGACAAGCCGGCATTTGCCGCGATTGTCAAACAGGTGAAGGCCAATATCGCTGCTTAAGTAGTGCATGATGCAGCACTTCGGTGCTGCTCATATCCTGAGCGGGGCAAAGGTCAACACCTATGCCCCGTTTTAATTTGCAATTCGGTTTCTGCTTCAGTTGCGGAAAACACTGCATGAACTCTCTCGAACAACTCGTTACACAGGCGCAAGCGGATTTCGCATCCGCGCACGACGCTGCCGCTTTGGAAAATGCCAAGGCGAAATATCTCGGCAAAACCGGCCAGATTACCGAGCAAATGAAGGGCCTTGGAAAGCTGCCGCCTGAAGAGCGTAAAGTACAGGGCGCGGTCATTAACGCGGCAAAGGAACAAGTAGAATTCGCGCTGAATGCGCGGCGCGACGAACTTGCCAACGCGCAGCTGCAGTCGCGTCTGAATGCCGAAGCAATCGATGTTACCTTGCCGGGCCGTGGCCGTGGGATGGGCGGCATACATCCGGTTATGCGTACCTGGCAGCGTATTGAAGAGATTTTCGGTTCGATCGGCTTTGACGTCGCTGACGGCCCCGAGATTGAAAACGACTGGACCAATTTCACGGCGCTCAACAGTCCGGAAAATCATCCGGCGCGTTCGATGCAGGATACTTTCTACATCGAAGGCAATGACACGCAAGGCAAACCTTTATTGCTGCGTACGCATACGAGTCCGATGCAGGTGCGCTATGCGTGCATGCATAAACCGCCGATCAAGGTGATCGCACCTGGACGCACTTATCGCGTCGATAGCGATGCGACTCACTCGCCGATGTTTCATCAAGTCGAAGGTCTGTGGATCGCAGAAGATATCAGCTTCGCCGACTTGAAAGGCGTGTACTTGAATTTCGTTAAGGCGTTTTTCGAAACGGATGATTTACAAGTGCGTTTCCGCCCTTCGTATTTCCCCTTCACCGAACCATCCGCGGAGATCGATATCGCTTTTGGCAGCGGACCGTTGAAAGGGCGCTGGTTGGAAGTGTCAGGTGCGGGGCAAGTACATCCAACCGTCGTGCGCAATTACGGTTTAGACCCGGAAAAATACGTCGGCTTTGCATTCGGCTCAGGCTTAGAGCGGCTCACGATGCTGCGCTATGGCATCAATGATTTGCGCCTGTTCTATGAAGGCGATTTGCGCTTCCTGAAACAATTCAATTAAAGACCGCACACCATGCAATTCTCCGAAAACTGGTTGCGTACCATGGTCGATCCGAAGATCACTTCGGATGAGCTGGCGCATTTGCTGACGATGTCCGGATTGGAAGTCGAAGAGGTCGATCCGGTCGCACCGTCGTTCTCGAACGTGGTGGTGGCGAAAGTGCTTGAGGTGGATAAACATCCGAATGCCGATCGCTTAAACGTTTGCCAGATCGATGCAGGCACGGGCACTTTGCTGAATATCGTTTGCGGAGCGCCTAATGTACGTGCTGGAATGAAAGTGCCGTGCGCGCTCGCCGGAGCGGTATTGCCGCCGGGAGAGGATGGCAAGCCGTTCGAGATCAAAGTGGGGAAATTACGCGGCGTCGAATCGCAAGGCATGTTGTGTTCTGCGCGCGAATTAAAATTGTCGGAAGAGCATGGCGGTTTGCTGGAGCTGCCGGCGGATGCGCCGGTGGGACAAAATTTTCGCGATTACTATCAACTCAACGATCTCAAGTTCACCATCAAATTGACGCCCAATCGCGCCGATTGCTTATCTTTGCTTGGCGTGGCTCGCGAAGTATCGGCTTTAACCGGTACGCCGCTCAACGCGCCGGTTTGTTCGCCGGTGATGCCGACGATCGATGACAAGCTGAAAGTAAATATCGTCTCGCCGGATTTGTGCGGTCGTTTTTCCGGACGCGTGATTCGCGGCGTCAATGCCAAGGCGCCGACGCCCGATTGGATGAAGCAGCGCCTCGAGCGTAGCGGCCAACGGTCGATTTCTGCGTTGGTCGATATTTCCAATTATGTGATGCTGGAGCTGGGCCGTCCTTCGCATGTCTTCGACCTCGACAAAGTTCAAGGTTCGCTCGAAATCCGCTGGGGAAAAAAAGGGGAACAGCTTAAGCTATTGAACGGCAACACCGTTGAGGTCGATGAGTGGGTCGGTGTGATTGCCGACAGCCGCGGTGTGGAAGCCATGGCCGGCATCATGGGCGGTGACGATACCGCCGTGACGCTGGAGACTGAAAATATTTACCTTGAAGCGGCATTCTGGTGGCCGCAATCGATCCAGGGACGTGGGCGTCGCTATAATTTTTCTACGGATGCAGCGCATCGCTTTGAGCGTGGTGTCGATTTTGCGACGACCGTGGAGCATATCGAACGCATCACTGCACTGATCGTTGATATCTGCTGTCAGCCTGGTAAGACATTAGTGGGGCCGATCGACGATCAATTGGTGAATGTGCCGAAGCGTGTGCCGGTGCATATGCGTACCGCGCGAGCATCCAAGATCATTGGCGTCGCATTTGACGATAAGCAGATTGCAGACATTTTTACGCGACTTGGTTTGCCGTGTACGCAGGAGGCAGGCGGCTTTTCAGTCACGCCGCCTTCCTTCCGTTTCGATATCGAGATCGAAGAAGACTTGATCGAGGAAATCGCGCGCGTGTACGGCTTTGAGAATATTCCTGCTTTGCCGCCGGTTGCCGCGAACGAAATACGCATCGCGCCGGAAAATTCACGTTCCTTGTTCACGATTCGGCGTCAGGTAGCTGATTTTGATTATCAAGAAGTCGTGAATTTCAGCTTCGTCGAAGAAGCCTGGGAAGCTGATTTTGCCGGCAATGCCAATCCGATCCGTTTGCTGAACCCGATCGCGAGCCAAATGAGCGTCATGCGTTCGACCTTGATTGGAAGTTTGATTGCGAACGTGCGCTACAACCTGAATCGCAAGCTTAGCCGCGTACGTCTATTTGAAATCGGCGCCGTATATCTGCGTAGCGAAAAGGCGCAGGATGGGCCGCTTTCCGTGGCGGGTTACGATCAGCCCAAGCGCGTTTGTGCGCTTGCCTACGGTTCGGTTGTGGAGGAGCAGTGGGGACAGCCCGAGCGCAACGTTGATTTCTTCGACGTGAAAGCCGATGTGGAAGCATTGTTTGCTCCACAGACGCTGCGTTTCGTGAAAGCGGAACATCCTGCACTTCATCCCGGACGCTCAGCCAATATCGTATTGAATGGCCAAGTCATCGGTTTTATCGGTGAACTGCATCCGCGCTGGCAACAAAAATACGATTTGCCGCTGGCTCCGGTGATGTTCGAAGTGGAAGCATCGGCTTTGCAGTCAAGAGCAGTGCCGAATTACCGTGAAATTTCCAAATTCCCGGCAGTGACCCGTGACCGGGCGTTTATTGTTCGTCAATCTGTATCGGCACAAGAATTAATTGATGCATTTATTGCAGAAAAGGAAACGAACCCGGTGTGCGGCATCTTGCAAGCCATTGTTTTATTTGATGAATATCGTGGTAAAGGCCTCGAAAATAGCGAAAAAAGTCTTGCTTTCCGATTCACCTTGCAAGATACTCAAACAACCCTGCAGGACGATAAAGTCAATGCCGCAATAGACGCGCTAACCGATGCTGTCACAAAAAAATATGGCGCAAAACTACGAGCCTGAGCGGGAGGACCCAGCGACGATGAATGACGTGACTTCAGCCGAATTTCAATCTGTGTTGACTGCCGATTTGAATCGCGCCGTGCTCGAATCCAAGGCACGCTCGCAAGCAGAAAAAGAATTGCCGACCCTGACCAAGGCAGAATTGGCCGAACTCCTGTTCGAGCAAGTGGGTTTGAACAAACGCGAAGCCAAGGATATGGTTGAGACTTTTTTTGATGAAATCCGTAATGCACTTGAGCGCGGCGAATCGGTCAAGCTCTCGGGTTTTGGCAATTTTCAATTGCGTGACAAACCGCAACGCCCCGGTCGCAATCCGAAGACCGGTGAGGAAATTCCTATCACCGCGCGCCGCGTGGTCACTTTCCATGCCAGCCAAAAGTTGAAGAGCATGGTGGAAGCTGCGCGCACCAAACCGGTCCCCCGCTAAAAAATCTATCAGAACTGATCCATGAACGATCGGGCTACCATCAAACCGGAAGAAGCATCGGTTCTGCCGCCGATTCCCGCGAAGCGCTATTTCACTATCGGTGAAGTGAGTGATTTGTGCGGCGTTAAACCGCATGTTTTGCGCTACTGGGAGCAAGAATTCACGCAGCTCAAGCCGGTCAAGCGTCGTGGCAACCGTCGTTATTATCAGCATCACGAAGTACTTTTGATTCGCCGCATACGCGAACTGCTCTACGAGCAAGGTTTTACCATCAGTGGTGCGCGCAATAAACTTGAGAGCCGTTTGTTCGAAGCTGAGAGCAGCGAGCCGGTCGCGCTTCCTGTCAGCAATGCGCTTTCTTCCTCGCTTAATTCCACTGCGCTACGCAGAGAGTTGAACGAAATCCTCCAGCTTCTCAAAGGCTGAACGTTTTCCCCTGATGAGAATGCCGAAGGGCTATTCTCATTGAGCGCTGTCAATTTCTCTTTCATCTGCAAGTTCCTGCGGGATTCATGCCACGCATAAATCGTCGAAATATGAGCGACGACAACTAAATCAGCGGGAACAATTGGTATTGTCAAAACTCCTAAGTAAAGCACTCGCTTGGGTCACAGCGCCAATCAAGTGGAGCGAACCATGACGCCAGATGAAATAGTTGCAGAGATCAATCGGAAAAACCGAGACGCCCTCTATTTCCGTGACGATTACCAGATGCTGAGCCACGATCAAGTTCTCGAATTGATGGATGCAGCAGCCATGCGCGGATTCCAATTTGGAAGCAATGTTGCCTTGTCGATGGTACAGGGAGCTTTGCTGGTCCAACTGGCCCGCGTGATGGGAACCGAAAACAACAAGCCAAGCCTATGAACGCCCAAACTACTATGTCGGAACTGACCGCTGAGCAGTTGGATCAGCTAAAAAAGCTGCTTCAGGAACGTGAGGAAAGCCTGCGTGCCGATATTCGGCGCGAGGTTAATCTCAAAGAAGACTATGCTCAGGTCGCCAGCGAAGCACCGGATCCGGGCGATGCTTCTTTTGCCGATTTATCGGTCGATCTAGGCAATGCCGCCGTGACGCGCGACCTGACTGAGTTGCGGGCCGTGCAGAATGCCTACACGCGCATCGACAGCGGAACGTATGGCGAATGCGTGGAGTGCGGCTATGCGATTCCGTTTGAGCGCTTGAAGGTGCAGCCGACCGCGGAACGCTGCGCGCCTTGCCAAAATATGTACGAAAAGACCCATGCGGATGCCATGAAGGGCGCCACGCTCTAACGCTTCTCCGGTGGGCCGGCGTCTTTCGTCATAGAATCGCGGATAGACCTTAACCGCTATCCGTTTTCATGATTATTCAAACCCTGCGCCTGACCGCGCGCGACTGGCGTGCGGGCGAGCTCCATTTCCTGCTGATCGCGCTCATCGTGGCCGTCGCCGCGCTGTCGTCCGTCGGTTTTTTTGTGGATCGCATGCGTACCGGATTAAATCGCGATGCGCATCAATTGCTCGGCGGCGATTTGGTATTGAACGGCGATCAGCCTATTTCGCCGGCATGGCGCGCGGAAGCGGAAAGGCGCAGTCTGCGGCTGGCGGAGACAGTCAGCTTTCCCAGCATGGCGATTGCTGGCGCGGACAACGATACGCGCTCACAGCTTGCATCTGTCAAGGCCGTGTCGAACGGCTATCCGTTGCGCGGCCGCTTGAAAATCGCGGAGCGTTCCGACGGTGTGGAATCGATTGCCCATGACATTCCCAGGGCGGGGACGGTATGGGTCGACGCTAATTTGCTGATCAGCTTAAGAGCAAAGATCGGTGACAACCTCAAACTAGGCGATCGAAGTTTTACGATTGCGCGCGTAATCGTTGTTGAGCCGGATCGTGGCGCCGCTTTCATGAATTTTGCGCCGCGTGTCATGCTGGCCTTGCCTGACTTGGCTTCAACGGGCTTGATTCAAAACGGGTCGCGAGTGACATACCGGTTGTTGATTGCAGGCCCGCCTGAAACCATCGCTCAGTTTCAACAATGGGTACAACGCGAGGTCGAGCGTAATTTGACCAAGGGAGTGCGGGTCGAATCGCTTGAATCCGGCCGACCGGAAATGCGATCTACTTTGGATCGGGCGGAACAGTTTTTGTCTTTGGTCGGATTGCTCTCTGCCATGCTTGCGGCGGTCGCGGTGGCAATGGCTGCGCGCCGTTTCATGCTGCGACATATTGATGCATGCGCGATGCTGCGGTGCTTAGGCATGGAGCAAGGCCAGCTTACGGCACTGTTCATGATGGAATTTCTCATCGTGGGCGTGGCAGGTAGTATCGTCGGCGTGCTGCTTGGATTTGCAGCGCACTTCGTACTCTTGGAATGGCTCGGTAAGCTGGTGACGAACCAGTTGCCGCCGGTGACTCTTCTGCCTGCGTTGCAGGGCCTTAGCGCCGGATTGCTGCTCTTAATCGGCTTTGCGTTGCCGCCCGTTCTGCAATTGCGCGATATTCCGCATAACCGCGTAATACGGCGTGAACAAGAGCCGCCTAAGCCGCTTACTATCGCGAGTTATGTGTTGGGCCTGGTAGCGTTCCTATGCCTTCTATTGTGGCAAGCCGGAGACCTCAAGCTGGCATCTATTGCGGCGGCCGGTTTCGTCGGCGGAATGGCAGCTTTTGCGTTGATTGCCTGGATAGGCTTGAAAGGTTTGCGTGCGATGCGCAGCGTTGCACGGCATTCCGTTTGGCGGTTTGCCTTGGCTGGCTTGCATAGGCGCGCCAGCGCGACGATCGTCCAGGTCGTCGCCTTGGCTTTGGGCTTAATGGCCCTGCTGCTGCTGACGGTAATTCGCGGTGATCTCGTTGCCGCTTGGCGTCAGGCTACGCCGTCGGATGCACCGAATCACTTTGTTATTAATATTCAACCGGATCAGCGAGCGTCGATTGAAGGGCGTCTGAAAAAAATCGGCATCGACCAGGCCTTACTCTATCCGATGATTCGAGGCAGGCTGGTCCAAATCAACGATGCGCCCGTTACTTCCGCCAGCTATGTGGATGATCGCGCGAAGAGGCTGATCGATCGCGAGTTTAATTTATCCGCAATGCGAAACGTACCGCCGCAGAACAAGATTGCATCAGGCCGCTGGTTTGACGATTCTAGGCCCGAGGCTTCCGTTGAAGAAGGGCTTGCCAAGACTCTAAAGCTTAAACTTGGCGATCGCTTGCGTTTCGATATTGCAGGACAGCTTGTTGAGGCGCGGATTACGAGTATGCGTAAGCTTGAGTGGGGTTCGATGCGGGTGAATTTTTTCGTGATTCTTAATCCATCCTTGACGACCGATGCGCCGACGACGTGGATTACCGCTTTTCATTTGCCGGCTGCGCAGAGCGGATTTATCAATGAACTGACGCGCGAATTTCCGAATCTGACGGTGGTCGATGTGGGAAGCATCATGCGTCAGATTCAAGATGTGATCGAGCAAGTCGTGACTGCTGTCGAATTTTTGTTTTTGTTCACTTTAGCGTCCGGCGTGTTGGTGTTGTACGCGGCATTGATGGGATCTCAGGATGAGCGGACTCGAGAGGCGGCATTGTTGCGCGCGTTGGGGGCAACGCGTAAACAGTTATCGCAAGCGCAATGGCTGGAATTTGCGATGATCGGTGGCTTGGCAGGCATCCTTGCTGCAGCGGGGGCAAGCGCCGTGGGTTGGTCGCTCGCTAAGTTCGTATTTCAGTTTGAGTGGAATTTCGATCCATTGGTATGGATAGCGGGTTCCGTGGCGGGTATCGTTTGTGCATTTATCGGCGGTTGGCTAGGCTTACGAAACGTACTCAATCAGCCTCCTCTGCAAACCTTGCGTGAAGCTTGACCGACAGGCATTTCTCCAGCCACGCCTATGCGGTATCATGCGCTCCATGAGTGACGATATTGAACAGCCGTCGGCATTTGAATTAGTGGGCGGTGCCGAGAAACTGCGCGAGCTGGTTGATCGCTTTTACGATCTAATGGACTTGGAAGTGGAATTCGCCGGGATTCGTGCCTTGCATCCGCCCTCACTCGATAGCTCACGCGACAAACTGTACTGGTTTCTTTCCGGTTGGATGGGCGGACCGAGTTTGTATATCGAGCGCTTCGGTCATCCGCGGTTGCGCGCACGGCATTTGCCTTTCACCATTGCTTCGTCGGAGCGCGATCAATGGCTGCGTTGCATGGCATTGGCCATGCAAGATATGCAAATGGATGAGATTCTGCAGGAGAGGCTGATGCAAGCTTTTTATCAAACTGCGGACTGGATGCGAAATACACCGGGCTAAGCAAAACGACATGAACTCGACTGAACTCATTATCTTGTTGCTGGTCTCGGCGGTTATCGTTGTGCTGCAGGTCATCATCTTGATTCGCGGCCGCCATGGCAATGTGGACGCGCAGCTCGGGCAGTTGAGCAGCGAATTGCGTCAGCACCAGCAGCAAACCACCGAGCGTGTCGAGCGAGAATTGCGCATGCAAATGCAAACGACTTCGCAAGGTGCTCGTCAGGAAATGATGGGCACCCTCTCGCAGTTTCAACAGACGCTGGCAGCGCAGTTAACCAGTGTGGCTACTGTGCAGAATGAAACGCTGCATAAAAATTTAAGTGCTTTAACTGAATCCAATGCGCAGCGCATGCAAGAAATCCGTACTACGCTGGAAGCCAAGATCCGCGACCTGCAGCACGATAACGGATTGCGTCTGGAAGAGATGCGCAAAACGGTCGACGAAAAGCTGCATGCCACGTTGGAGCAGCGCTTGGGCGAATCCTTCAAGTTGGTATCTGACCGTTTAGAGAAGGTGCACCAAGGGCTCGGCGAAATGCAGCAGTTGGCGATCGGTGTCGGCGATTTGAAGCGCGTGTTAACCAATGTGAAAACGCGCGGCACCTGGGGCGAAGTGCAGCTGGAAATGCTGTTGGAACAGGTGCTGACGCCCGATCAGTACGCAAAGAATGTTGAAACAGTTCCCGGAAGCGGCGAGCGCGTCGAGTTTGCGGTCAAACTGCCAGGGCAAGATGACGGCCGGCCGGTTTGGATGCCGATCGATGCGAAATTCCCTAAAGAGCAGTACGAGCGCTTAGCCGAAGCAAGCGAGCGCGCCGATGCCGAGGGCGTCGCCCAAGCAGGCCGCGAGTTGGAACGGGCAGTGCGCCTGGAAGCCAAAACGATTGCGGAAAAATATCTATCGCCTCCACTGACTACCGATTTTGCGATACTGTTTTTGCCTACCGAGGGTTTGTATGCTGAAGTCATGCGTCGCCCCGGATTGGCAGACGAATTGCAGCGCGCATGCCGTGTCAGCATCGCCGGTCCTTCGACGCTTTCTGCACTGCTGAACAGCCTGCAGATGGGCTTTCGTACCTTTGCGCTGGAAAAACGTTCGTCGGAAGTTTGGCAAGTGTTAGGCGCCGTCAAAACCGAATTCGCCAAATTCGGCGATGTGCTGGCGGCCACCAAGACCACCTTGGAGCGCGCCGCGAAGAACATTGAACAGGCAGAAACGCGTAGCCGTCAGATGTCGCGCAAGCTCAAATCGGTTGAGGCTCTGCCATCCGAGGCTGCGCAGCGCTTGCTCGGTAGCGATCTCGCAGCGCTCGGCGACGACCTAGAATGAAAACTTGAGCTGGACCGCGGCAAATCCCTCAACTTGAAAGCTCTTCAGAGTAGGGACCAGGAAGACATTTACGCCAAAGTGATGCGGCGTTTCCCAGGAAATCAAGGCGCCTCCGGCGGGAACGATCGGATAACCTTTTTGCGTGTTTTGATAGCCGGTCAAGAGCCCCAGCGCGCCGCCGAAGGAGAGGGAGGAATCAAATGGTAAATCGGCTTGCAATGGCGTCCATCCGACCATGCCGTAGACCGATGTTTGCCGAATCGAATTGCGAAAAACGCCTGCCATCAAATGCCAGCGCCCGTTGGAGCGCTCGAAACCTATACCGGGATTGTTTTCACTCAGGTTGTCGCGGACAACGGCATCGCGGTTGTAATGGTAGGTTTTAACCGGCAACATCAGCCAGTTTCTCCAAGCTTGACTTGTATTCATAAACGCGAGGCTGTCTGCGGCAATGCTGCCTAAGGGACCGTCCGACGCTCGTGCGGCAGGAGATTTTTCTTGGGCGTAGGCATTTGAAACCGACAATAGCGTGGAAATTAGCGCGCAGGTAAAGAGTCGAGCAGGAACGTGCAAGATGATTCTCCCTTAAAAATAGGCGTTCTATGCTTATGTTTTTCCTTGGGACGTATTGTATGCCGACTACTTGTAAGGCGTTTAGCTTGATTAAGCAGCCTTGACAGTCGGAAGCTGGCGTCAGTAATATGAAACTAGGTCCAAGGTCGCTATGAAAATGTCCCGTCCAACTCGCTTTATCGCAGCGCTTATTGTGCTGGTCAGCATGCTGTTCTCACAGCTTGCCCTGGCTAGCTATATCTGTCCAAGCTTGATGGCGGATAGTCATCCGGCAGTTCAAAGTCAGGCGCATGACGGCATGAGCGGATGCGCTGGCATGGACAAGCAACAACCGAATTTGTGTCACGCCCACGATCAAGCAGGCAACCAATCTCTTGATAAGCCGGATTTACCCTTGGTTCAGCCGTTTTTTGCGGCTACCCTGGTGTTGAGTCTCAGTCCCATCGATATCGCGCTTACAGGCGCATATCCATCTTCCGAGCTGCCGCTTGTGCAAGCAGCAGCTCCTCCACATTCCATTCTGCACTGCTGCTTCAGAATCTGACCTCCAAAACTGGGTGATGGTCCTGTGCTTTTTTGCACAGGCGATGCGTACTTACAGTCGTTCGGAGGCTTCATGTCGTTTACTTTCTTTGATTTCTTATTCGGATGTCGTGCCGCTCGCGGCGTGTTGCCCTGCATGGTGGCCGGCTTATTTGCGGCGAATGCATTTGCCGCCGATTTGCCCTTAACCCTGGCCGAGGCGCAGAAGCGTGCGCTCGAGTATTCGCGCCAATTGCCGGCGCAGGACTTGGCGGTGTCCTCCGCACGCGAAATGGCGGTCGCAGTGAGCCAATTACCGGATCCGGTGCTGCGGCTCGGCGTCGAAAATCTACCGGTCCAAGGGCCTGACCGTTTCAGTATTGCGCGTGACTTTATGACCATGCGCAGAATCGGCGTCATGCAGGAATTTACGCGCGGCGAAAAACGTCAGTTGCGGGCCGAGCGCCTGCAACGGGAAGCGGAAAAAAATCTGGCCGAAAAAGAAGGGATGGTCGCTGCTATCCAGAGAGATACGGCGCTGGCGTGGTTAGAGCGGCGCTATCAGGAGGCGATGGGCGAGGTGGTGGAAATGCAGCTTGCCCAAGCGCGCTTAGAGGTGCAGGCAGCCGACGCTGCATATCGCGGCGGCCGCGGCAGTCAATCGGAGGTTTTTGCCGCGCGCAGCATGCATACTATGCTGGAGGATAGCGCGAGTGAAACTAAGCGGCGCATACGAAATGCTCAGCTGAATTTGGTGCGTTGGACCGGTGTTGCACTTGAAGCGCCACTTGCGGGTCAACCCGCGATCGACAAGTTGCGCTTCGACATAAGCGCGCTCGATAAAGACCTTGCGCATCATCCGCAACTCTCGCAACTCGCCAAGCAGCAAGAAATCGCCGAAACCGAAGCGCGGCTCGCACAGGCAAATCGCAAATCCGACTGGAGTGTGGAAGTTAGCTATAGCCAGCGCGGCAGTGCCTACGGGGATATGGTGTCGTTCGGTATATCCGTTCCCTTGCAATGGGATCGCAAAAATCGGCAGGATCGGGAGTTGTCGGCAAAATTGGCGCAACTTGAGCAGGCCAAGGCGCTGCGTGAAGAAGCATTCCGCGCTCATTTAGTCGAAGTGCGTGCCATGCATAACGAATGGGAAAACGGGTTGGAGCGTAGCCGTCGCTATGAGCGCGAATTGATTCCGCTTGCGACAAGCCGTACGCAAGCGACGCTCGCCGCATATAAAGGCGGCAAGATCGGCTTAGTCGAGGTTCTTGCTGCACGCCGCAATGAAGCGGACGTGCGGCTGCGATTTTTGCAGCTCCAATTGGAAACGGCGCGGCTGTGGGCACAATTGAATTTTCTCTATCCGGACGACAGTCTCCTAACGAATAAGGCGGCGCAATGAATACGAAAAAAAATTTGATGATCGGTGCCGCGCTCGTCGCGGCCATTGCGGCCGGCTATGGTTTATATGCACTCGGCATGCAGAAGGGTAAGCAGCTGGCGGCGCCTGCTGCCGCGCAAGCGCAAACCGGCACTATCGATCCTGCAAGCGGCCGGCGTGTGCTGTATTGGCATGACCCGATGGTGCCGGGGCAGAAATTCGACAAGCCCGGTAAATCGCCGTTCATGGATATGGACTTGGTGCCGGTCTATGCGGATGAACAAACCGATCAGGGGCAGATCGCCGTTAGCGCCCGCATGCAACAGAGCCTGGGAATACGGACCGCTGAAGTCTCGCGCGGAAAAATGGCGGCGAAATTCGAAGCGGTTGGCAGCGTCGCTTATAACGAGCGCGATGTGGCGCTGATACAGGCGCGCAGCAACGGGTTCGTCGAAAAATTATACGTGCGCACCGCGCTGGATCGGATCAAGAAAGGACAAGCCTTGGCAGAGTTGTATGTTCCCGAATGGATTGCGGTTCAAGAAGAATATTTGGCGGTGAAGCGGATGCGCGGCGCCGGCGCAGAAAGTTTGCTTGATGGCGCACGGCAGCGCATGCGTTTAGCCGGTATGAGCGAAGAGCAAATCCGCCAAGTCGATGCTGTCGGCAGAACACAGGCGCGTCTTGTGGTGTCGGCCCCTGTGTCGGGAATCGTTGCGGAATTGAGCGCGCGCGAAGGGATGACCGTTATGTCTGGCGCGCCGCTGTTTCGCATCAATGGAATGGAAACCGTCTGGGTAAATGCCGAGCTACCGGAAAATCTCGCCGCGCGGCTGAAGCCGGGCGATGAGGTGGAAGCTCGCTCCCAAGCTTTGCCCGATGCGGTGTTCAAAGGCAAGATCAATGCTTTATTGCCGGAGGTGAGCGCTTCTACTCGTACCATTAAGGCGCGTATTGAACTGCATAACCGTGGCGGGCAATTAATTCCTGGAATGTTCGTCACCGTCAATCTTAAGCCCACCGTGGAAAGCGAAGTGTTGTTGGTGCCATCGGAAGCGATTATTCAGACCGGCAAGCGCAATGTGGTGATCGCTGCGCAGGAGGAAGGAAAGTTCGCGCCGGTGGAAGTCGACATCGGCGGCGAAACCGGAGGCCAGACTGAAATTAGAAAGGGATTGGCTGCTGGGCAGAAAGTGGTGGTCTCAGGCCAATTCTTGATTGATTCCGAGGCGAGTTTGAAGGGCGTGCTCCACCGTATGAATGGCGAAGCACCGAGCAGCAATGCGGTTGCGCCCGGCACATCGGCGCCTGCACCGGAGCACGATCATTCTGGAGCACACAAATGATCGCCAAACTCATACGTTGGTCGATCGCCAATCGTTTCCTGGTTTTGCTGGCGACCTTGTTGTTGGCTGCTTGGGGCGTGTGGTCGTTGTCGAAGACGCCGCTCGATGCAATTCCGGATTTGTCCGATGTGCAGGTGATTATCCGCACAACCTATCCTGGACAGGCGCCGCAGATTGTCGAAAACCAGGTGACTTATCCGCTGACGACCACCATGCTGTCTGTGCCCGGTGCAAAGACCGTGCGAGGCTATTCTTTCTTCGGCGATTCTTTTGTCTACATTTTGTTTGAAGATGGCACCGATCCTTACTGGGCACGTTCGCGTGTGCTGGAATATTTGAACCAAGTGCAGTCACGCTTACCTGCGCCAGCTAAGACGGCGTTGGGTCCGGATGCGACCGGCGTTGGCTGGGTGTATGAATATGCGCTGATCGACAGAAGCGGGCGCATGGATTTGTCGCAGCTGCGCGCTTTGCAGGATTGGTTCCTGAAGTACGAGTTGAAAGCCGTGCCGAATGTTTCTGAGGTGGCCAGCGTCGGCGGCATGGTACGCCAGTATCAAATCGTTCTTGACCCCAATCGTCTGCGCGCTTACAACATCACCCACGGCAAGGTGATCGATGCTGTGCAAAAAGCCAATCAAGAAACCGGCGGATCGGTTTTGGAAATGGGCGAAGCGGAATACATGGTGCGTGCGTCCGGGTATCTGCAATCATTGGATGACTTCCGAAAAATTCCGCTGACGACTACGGAGGCCGGAGTATCAGTGCGATTAAGCGATGTGGCGCGTATCCAGCTCGGCCCGGAAATGCGACGCGGCATTGCTGAGCTGAATGGCGAAGGAGAAGTTGCCGGCGGCATTATCGTCATGCGTTCCGGAAAAAATGCGCTTGAGACTATCGCTGCCGTCAAAGCTAAGCTGCAGCAGCTGCAAGCCAGTTTGCCGGCTGGTGTAGAAGTCGTGCCCACTTATGATCGCTCCAATTTAATCAAGCGCGCGGTGAATAACCTTCAGGAAAAGCTGATCGAGGAATTCATCGTCGTCGCCTTGGTTTGCGCTATTTTCCTGTTTCATTTGCGTTCTGCCTTGGTTGCCGTGGTGTCGCTGCCGCTCGGTATTCTGGCTGCATTTATCGTCATGCATTACCAGGGTATTAACGCCAACCTTATGTCGCTGGGCGGCATTGCGATTGCGATCGGCGACATGGTCGACGCGGCAGTAGTAATGATTGAAAATGCGCATAAGCATATCGAGCAATGGCAGCATGCTCATCCTGAGCAGGAATTGCAAGGCGTAGAGCAATGGAAGGTAATTGGCGAAGCTGCGGCTGAAGTTGGTCCAGCTCTCTTTTTTTCGCTACTGATCATTACGCTCTCCTTTATTCCGGTATTCACGTTGGAAGCGCAAGAAGGCCGTCTATTTTCTCCGCTGGCATTTACCAAGACTTATGCGATGGCGGCTGCGGCCGGCTTGTCAGTGACCTTGATTCCCATCCTCATGGGGTATCTGATTCGCGGGCGCATTCCGGACGAGGAAAGCAATCCCATCAATCGGTTTTTCATCAAGCTTTATCGTCCCATATTGGAAGCTGTGTTACGCGCTCCCAAAGCGACGCTGACGGTTGCCCTAGTCTTTGTATTGCTGACGCTCTGGCCTTTGTCGCGCCTCGGAGGGGAATTCATGCCGCCGCTGGATGAAGGCGATTTGCTGTACATGCCATCGGCTCTGCCCAGCATTTCAGCGGGAAAAGTAGCAGAGCTATTGCAGCAGACCGATCGCTTGATTAAGTCGGTGCCTGAAGTCGAACGCGTATTCGGAAAAGCCGGGCGGGCGGAAACGGCGACCGACCCGGCGCCGCTTGAAATGTTTGAAACCACCATTCAATTCAAGCCGCACGACCAGTGGCGCCCCGGCATGACGACCGATAAGCTGGTGCAGGAGCTGGATCGCGTTGTGAAGGTGCCTGGTTTGTCCAATATTTGGGTACCGCCGATTCGCAATCGTATCGACATGCTGGCGACCGGCATCAAAAGTCCGGTCGGTGTGAAGGTGGCTGGGGCGAGCTTGCAAGAAATCGATCGCATTACCGGCGAAATCGAGCGCGCTGTGAAGAAGGTGGAGGGTGTATCGTCCGCCTTGGCTGAGCGCTTGACCGGCGGGCGCTATGTCGATGTGCATATTGATCGCGATGCGGCGGCGCGTTACGGAATGAATATCGCGGATGTGCAAGCGGTGGTATCGGCGGCGATCGGTGGCGATAACATTGGGGAAACCGTCGAAGGCTTGCAGCGCTTTCCGATTAATGTGCGCTATCCGCGTGAAGTACGGGATTCGATGGAGAAGTTGCGTCAATTGCCCTTGCTGACCGAACGCGGTGCGCAAATCATGCTGGGCGATGTGGCATCGATACGCGTAAATGATGGTCCGCCAATGTTAAAGAGTGAAAACGCTCGGCCATCGGGATGGATCTACATCGATATGCAAGGGCGTGATTTGCTAACGGCCGTGCGCGAAATGCAGTCCGTCGTCGCCAAAGAAGTGAAACTTCCCGCAGGTTATTCCGTCTCGTGGTCCGGACAGTTCGAATACTTGGAGCGCGCCACGGCAAAGCTTAAGGTCGTGATTCCGGCGACGCTGTTGATTATCTTCGTGTTGCTGTACATGACTTTTCAGCGCATCGATGAAGCCTTGCTGATCATGGCGACCCTGCCGTTCGCATTGGCCGGCGGCATTTGGTTTTTATGGATGCTGGGGCATAACGTGTCGGTCGCAAGCGGGGTCGGCTTCATTGCACTGGCGGGCGTGTCGGCCGAGTTCGGTGTGATCATGCTGCTCTATCTAAAGCAAGCATGGCAGGCAAAATCCGAGAGTAGTAAAGCGCGCGAAGCTGATTTAGTCGACGCCATACGTTCCGGCGCAGTATTGCGTGTGCGTCCGAAGGCGATGACGGTAGCCGTGATCGTCGCGGGCTTAATACCAATTATGATCGGCGGCGGCACCGGTTCCGAAGTCATGCAGCGCATTGCCGCACCTATGGTAGGCGGCATGATTACGGCACCATTGTTGTCGATGTTTGTCGTGCCGGTGGCGTATTTTTTGATGCGGCGGCGCGAATGCCCTTAGAACCTGATCAGTATCTTCGCAACAATAATGCCAAGAAAGCCAGGATAACGAACTGCAAGCTGGTTTCGAGCTTGCGCTCGCAGTTTTTCCAAAGTCTTCTGCATTTCTCCAGCCAAGCAAATGAACGCTCCACGAC
>JACOUL010000016.1 GCA_016177875.1 Burkholderiales bacterium | reverse complement strand
TGTGACGGGCGCCTTCCAGCATGCCCCGAATCTGCTCGAACTGCTCTCGGTCGATGTCGCTCGGATAGTGCTTCCTGTTCATTTCTCTTCCCGGTAAAACTGCTAAATACCTTTGACTGGAAGATATTGATCAGGTTCTTACAGCGAGCGGCTCAATTGAATCAAATATCTTCTTAAGCAATCGCGCCAGCCGGAGGTGTGATTTTTCTTCGCAATCAAGACGCTGTCGTGCCAGCAATTGGTGCCGGGATCGTAAGCGCTTAAGTCTTCCCACTGCGTATAAACTTCCACTGGGTCGAGTCTGGCGTATTTCGCCAATGCGGTGAAGCCGTCCGGGTAAAAGCGCCAGCAATCGACCGGGTAGCGGTGTTCGTAACCTCCCGAGGGGGCGATGATGCAGCAGATGCCGCCCGGGCGCAGCACGCGCGCGACTTCCAGCATGGTGATCCAGAAAAATTCGATGTGTTCAAACGCCTGGCCGGAGATCACGACATCGACGGAGTTGGAATCAATCTGCTTCCAGTCATACGGGTCTTGCAAAACGATGTCGACGTTATTGCCCGCGACCATGTCGACCCCCTGGTACTTCCAGTTCGTGAAGTCTTTGAATAAAGGTTTGTAGCTGCCGTTCTCGTGAACTTCCTGCGCGCCGATATCGATGATGCGCAATGCTTCGTTTTGTTTGGGCGCCAGGTATTTATCGCGGAACGCCCGCATTTTATCCATTGAGCTTGAGTGCATATTATTTTGCTGAGGCTTCTTCTGTTTCGTTTGCGGAATAGTGGATCGATGTGGTGATTTCGATTTTTTGCATGGGCACGCCGACTAGGCCGGTGGCGATGTGCGAGGTTTCCGATTTGAGGATCATCGCATCATGAATCCACTGCAGCTGCCTATGCGCTTCCGGCGTGCCGGAAGCGATTGCCGCGCACACGGAATATTCACCTTTCGGCAGGATAGGCATGATGAAGCAGAATTCTGCCGTGAGCGTTGTGCCTGCGCCAGCGTATAGCGGTTCTTCGCAATAAGTCAGATACGTATTATCGCCGAACAGCACTTGACCTAGCCTGTCTTTGATGTAAAAGCCGACGATGGGCGAATCAATGTCGTGATGCGCGAATGTTTGAATTCTCAGGCTGACCGCTTCACCGCCGACGATCCATGCGAGAGGGGCACCCGCCTCGTCGAGGAATTCCACCGAAGTGATTTCCGACTCTTTGGTGCCGAAATCTTTCGCGTTCGGGTCAAATTCAAAAATTTGAATATCGTTACGCAAATTGCTGCGCTTAATCCAATCCAAGCGGCTGTCTTTGCGGTCTTTATCCGCTATCGGTTTGGGAGCGACGGCCGCGCGCATGCGGGTCGAGGCATTCGTGCCGCGCATCGATTCGTAATAGGCCTGCAGATAGCTCTCGGTGACGTCTTTTGCCGAACCGATTTGCTGCATATGGCCTTTCTCCAGCCACAGCGCATGCTTACATAAGTTCTTCACCGCGCCGCTGTCGTGGCTGACGAATAGAATCGTGCCTTTTTCCATGAAGCTGCGCAGAAAGCGCATGCATTTCTGTGTGAAGAATGCGTCGCCTACCGCCAGCGCTTCATCGATGACGAGAATGTCCGCATCGACGTGGGCGATGACGGCAAACGCCAAACGCACGAACATGCCGCTCGAATAAATCTTGACTGGTTGGTCGATAAAGTCGCCGATATCGGCAAATGCGATGATGGATTCCAGGCGCTGGTCGATTTCCTTTTTACTTAACCCAAGCAATTGGCCGTTCAAGTAGACATTTTCCCGGCCCGTATATTCCGTGTTGAAGCCGGAGCCTAGTTCGAGCAAAGCGGCGACGCGTCCGTGGACTTCGATTTCACCTTGCGTAGGATTCAAGGTCCCGCACAGGATTTGTAGCAGCGTACTTTTGCCGGAACCGTTGCGGCCGATAATGCCGAGCGTCTCGCCTTTTTTCAGCTCGAAGCTAATGTCGTGCAAGGCCCAGTACTGTTTGGCGCGTGCAGCGGCGCGTTGGCGCAAGCGTTCGCTCCAAGGCGGAGCAAGGCGCGCGGCAAGCAGGTACAAACCTTGGATTAGCCTATCTTTTGGCCTTTCATAGGTTTGAAAGCACTTGCTGACGTGGCGCGCGCGAATCGCGATCTCAGAGGACATCGGCGAATCCTCTCCGGGTTTTTTGGAAGAAGACAAAGCCGATCCACGCGATCAGCGCTGCGCAGGTAGTGTAGATCAGCCATTCGCCGACAGGAGGAAGATTGCCCCATACGATGACGTTGCGCGCTTGTTCGATCGGAAAGACAAGGGGATTGAGCTTGGCGAAAAATACCCAATGACTCGGAATGGCGGAAAGCGGGAAAAAAATCGGCGACAAAAACATCAAGCCGGTGACCAGGATGCCGATGGTTTGGCCGACATCACGCAGGTAGACACCCAGCGCGGACAAGAACCAGCTAATGCCGAGGCAAAACAAGGCGAGCGGTAATAATACGAATGGAAGCAGAAGTATGGTCGGTGGCAAGTTACCGCTAATGACGAATTGAAACACCAGCAAAACCAATACGCTGATGCTCAAATGGACCGCTGCAGAAACCAGATTCACGCAGGACAAAATCTCAAGCGGGAAAATGATTTTCTTGACGAAATTGGTATTGCCGATCACAAGGCTAGGCGCACGGGTGATCATCTCGGCGAAGAGGTTAAACATGATGAGGCCGGCGAATAATACGATTGCGAAATCCGACTTGGAGGCGCTCTGGCCCGGCCAGCGCGACTTAAAAATCTCACTGAATACAAACGTATAAACTGTCAACATAAAAATCGGCGTGAGCAAAGACCAAAACACGCCCAATGCCGAGCCTTTATAGCGGCCGAGCGCGTCGCGTTGGGCTAAATCCGCAATCAATCGCCGATGTTGCCAAAGCGCCTTGACGAGGCTAAACGGCGAAATAGGGTAGGTGACCATTCACGAGCAGCTAATGTGGCAAAAATCTCAAGAAAAGAAAATGCGATTTGTTCATCGCGTTAAAGCAACGAGATTGTAGCCGAATGTCCCTGTCTCCTCCTGATAATGTCCAAGGGAAAGCCTATGCTTGCCAATTAAATTGTTACTGTGCTTAAGCAATGTTGACTTGCGGAAGAAATTATTTATTATCAGTAACTTATAGAATTGGTTTTCGAGAAAATTAATGCAGCAAGACAAAATTGTTTCCCTGCTAACCCTCAGTTTTTTTTCGGCATGGTTGTGCGCAGGTGAAGTAAACGCTGCGGGGGCTGAAAAAACGCTTTCGATGCCGACCGCTCCTGCGACGGTATCGATTCCGCTCAAGGCAGCGGTTCAGCCATCGCTGAAGCTTGCGCCGACAAAATCTACGGTGGCTTCCCGGCTGGAATTGCCGGCGCCGGCGATTGCCGACATCGATGCAGTGAAGCGGAAAAACAGTAAAAGCGGCAGCAGGCAAACTCAGCTCGGATTGGGCCGCGAACTTCCCGCAACGCGGCAAGACTTGCATCCTTTGCGTTTGGTTTGGACACCCTTGGTCGAAGGCGGACAGGCCGCCAATTTCAGTATCAAATCGAGCGGTGCAGAGGCGCTGCGTTTAGGTTTGGCGATCAGCAAGATGCCTCTGGGCGTTGAATTGCGATTCTATGGTTCCGCCAATACGGCGCGAATCTTCGGGCCTATTTCGGTAGCGGATTTGAGCCGTGGCGGTGCAGACGTATATTGGTCGCCCGTGGTGGAGGGCGACGCCATTGCCATGGAAATCTACTTGCCTAAGGGCGTGGCGCCGGACGAGCTGGCGATCGATTTTCCGCGCTTGTCGCATCTCGTCACGTCTCCTGCAAAAAACGCGCGTGTGACGGTGCAAGAAAAAGCGGCTGAATATTGTGAAGTGGATGTGGCGTGTTATTCGAACCAGACGCCGCAGTTTCTGCAAGCCTCAAGCAGCGTTGCCCGTATGCTGTACACGGAGACCAATGGCGCCTCTTACGTGTGCACCGGTACGCTCTTGAACAGTACGTCGAAGGCGCCGTTCTTCTTCACGGCTTACCATTGCATCGAAAACCAAACTGTAGCGAGTAGCTTGAACACCTACTGGTTTTATGAGGCGACTTCCTGCGGCGGTTCGAATATCAATGCCAATTACACCCAGCTATCCAGAGGCGCTACGTTGTTGTACGCGAACTCCGCGAACGACCTTTCATTTTTGCTGCTTAAGGATGCATCGCCGAATAGCGTTTCGCGCGCCGGTTGGGATGCAAACACCGTTACTGCATCGAATATTACCGGCATTCACCACCCCGACGGCGACATAAAGAAAGTCAGTTCCGGTTCAAACTCCACGGCATTCACGCAAGTGAACGGACATGGCAGTTTCATTCCCGTGACGTGGTCACAAGGGGTAACCGAAGGCGGTAGCAGCGGTTCCGGTTTGTTCACGCTTAATAACGGTTCATACTATTTGCGCGGCGGCCTGTACGCCGGTTCGTCCTCTTGCGCTAACCCTTCGGGCAAGGATTATTATTCGCGCTTCGATCTTGCCTATCCGAGCATCGGCAAATATCTGAGTCCCAGCTTCATGCCGCAAAGCGGATGGTGGTGGAACCCTGCCGAAGGCGGACGGGGGTTCGCGTTGGAACTGTTTGGCGACAAGCTTTTCTTTGCCGGCTATCTTTACGAATCCGATGGCCGTGCGACGTGGTATGTGTCGGGTCCGACCACGATGGCCAGCAGCAGCGTCTACCAAGGTACCCTGCTTAAATATATCAATGGCCAAACGCTTACCGGAAATTTTCAGCCTGCTACGCAAGTCGGCGCAAGCCAAGGCAATCTCACCATTACTTTCTCCGATCCCAGTCACGGCACCCTAACTTGGCCGGGCGGTACGATTCCGATCCAGCGTTATGACATTGTCTCGGGCGGTGCCAGCGCGACGCCGCCGGCAGGTACGCCGGAACCGGGTTGGTGGTGGAATCCTGCAGAAGGGGGACGAGGATTTTCGCTGGAAATCCAAAATAATTCGATGTTCATTGCCGGCTTCATGTACGACAATTCAGGCAATCCGATTTGGTATGCCTCCGGCCCCACGCAAATGACAAATGCTTCTACGTATGTCGGCGTTTGGCAGCAATACGGCAATGGCCAGACGCTGACGGGTTCATATAAATCAGCCAATGTCGTCAATCCAGCCGTTGGAAGCTTGCGGATCGATTTCTACGACTCGCGCAATGGCTTGATGACCTTGCCCAATGCGAAGACCATACCGATTACCCGATATACGTGGTAGCTAAAACGCGGTAGCTAAATCTTCTTGAGCAAAGTCGCGGCAATCAATCCCAGATTGCCCAACAGCGTTTGCCGGTAAATGCCGGAACGCATGATGCCGACGATGCGGGGAAGCAGCCAGCGTTGTCGGGCAGCGGAAAATTCATCCAGGATTCGTTGATTGTCCGGCGTGAGCAACGATCGAATTTGCCGTAAGCAGTGAATATTTTGATCGTTCCAATTTTTGAAGCGGCCATGCAGCAGCCATCTGAGACGCAGAATACGATCTAACCATCCAGCATTGGAGCCGACCAGATTGCCGCCGTGTTGGCGATAGCGAAGTGATGGATGCGCATCGTAATATACCTTTCCGCCGGCGCCGCTAATCACCATGTAGGTCCACCAATCATGAATCAAGACGGGCTTGTCCTTGCTTGCCTGCTGCAGCAATACACGGGCGGCATGGTTGAACACCATCGTATTGCCGCCGCCGAGATTTTGCACCAAGGCATTGGCAAAGCCGGGCGACTTGCCAAAGAGAGGAGAGTAGCCGAGATGCCGGCCAGTCTCGTCAACGAGTTCAGTCCGCGAGCAATACAAGGCGGGTACGCCGGCTGGAATGGTATTTAACCAATCGACCGCCTTCTCAAGCTTGTCCTCTTTCCAAATATCGTCCTGATCGGAATAGGCATAACAATCCGCCTGCACTTCAGGATTGCAGACCAAGGAAAGAAAATTGGATGCAAAACCGTTTCGGGGACCGTCGCACATATGCAGCCGGTCGCTGCCCCACTTGCCGGCATATTGTTCCAGTATGGGGCGCGTCATGTCTGTCGATGCGTCATCCGATGCCCACACTATCCAATCGGAATGGGTTTGCGCTTGAATGGACTCAAGTTGTTCAGCGAGATAGCTTTCGCCTTGATAGGTGCAAAGAAGAATGGCCACCTTGCGAGGAGCATATTGAGCTTGCAAGCCGGCGAGATTTCCCAAATTTCTGACCTTGGCATCCATCTATGATTCCGCGCATCGCGGACAGGAAGTGCTGATGGCGTCAGATGGTACCGATTTTTCGGACGGGGTAATTACGTTGTCGCAAGTTTTGCAACGTGTATGTCCCGAGGGGTTCAGGCCCGGTGTAAGCGCGGTGCGGTAATCGAATACAAAGCAGTCGCCTCGATAATGTTCGCCGCCGACTTCTTCGAAATACTTCAGTATGCCGCCGTCGAGCTGATACACGCTTTCATAACCGATATTCTGCATATGGATCGCCGCCTTTTCGCAGCGTATGCCGCCGGTGCAAAAGGTTACAACGGTTTTGCCGGAAAACTCTTCTTTGTGCGCCGCGGCCACTTCCGGAAAATCGCTGAATTTTTCGATGCGGTAATCGACGGTGTGATCGAAAGTCCCGACATCGACTTCAAATGCATTGCGCGTATCCATCATCACGACCGGCTTGCCTGCATCGTCGTGACCTTGATCGAGCCAGCGCTTGAGCGTCTTAGGTTCGACCGCCGGCGCGCGTCCTTTCTCGGGCTGAATCAACGGCATTTTCATCGTAATGATTTCGCGCTTGAGTTTGACCAGCATGCGCTTGAACGGCTGGCTTTCCGAGTAGCTCTCCTTGACTTCAATATCGGCAAAGCGGGCATCGCTGCGAAGCCAGCGCAAAAAATCGTCGACGGCATTGCGGCTGCCGGCCAGAAATAAATTAATTCCCTCCGGTGTCAACAAGATCGTGCCTTTTAGGTCGAGCCTGTTGCAAATTTCCCTATATTGTTCACGCCGCTCGGCGTGATCGTCAAAGCTGACGAACTTATAAGCGGCAATATTGACGATGGGGGCGGAGGACTGCATGCGGAGCGCTTCGGTAACTCATTGATTTGCCGTCATTATAAGCTGCCGTGCTAACCGGCTGCAAAAATAGCCTGAGAATCCATAACGTTTGTCCGGTGAAAAACAGGTGCCAGCAGGTAAAATATGCGGATGGTTTCTCCCTCCTTCGTTCACCTCCGTTTACACAGCGAATTTTCGATCGTCGATGGCTTAGTGCGCATCGACGATATCGTTAAGGCTGCAGCAAAAGACGGTCAGCCCGCGTTGGCAATTACCGACTTGGCCAACTTGTTTGCCATGGTGAAGTTTTACAAGGCGGCGCGCGGCAAAGGCGTCAAGCCGATCGCAGGGTGTGACGTCTGGATCACCAACGACGATGATCGCGACAAGCCCTCACGCCTTTTGCTTTTGGTAAAAAATCGTGCCGGTTATTTGCAGCTGTGCGAATTGCTCTCGCACGCATGGCTGACGAATCAATATCGAGGGCGCGCTGAAATTCGCACCGAGTGGCTGGCGAATTTACTGCCAGGCGGTTTGATCGCCTTGTCGGGCATGCACTTCGGCGATATCGGCCAAGCTATTGATAACGGCAATCTAGCCGCTGCGGAAAAATGCGCCAAACGCTGGGCGGAAATTTTCCCGAATCATTTCTACATTGAAGTGCAGCGCGCTGGCCAGCCCAATATGGAATTGCAGGTAAGACAGTCAGTTTCATTGGCCGCGAAACTCAAGTTGCCGGTGATAGCAACCCATCCGGTGCAATTCTTGAAGCAGGAAGAATTCACGGCGCACGAGGCGCGCACCTGTATCGCCGAGGGGGAGATTCTCGCCAATACGCGCCGCGTCAAACGCTTCAACGATCAGCAGTATTTCAAGACGCAAGAAGAAATGGCGGCCTTGTTTGCCGATATGCCGGCGGCCTTGCAAAACACACTGGAAATCGCCAAGCGTTGCAACCTGACGCTTGAGTTAGGCAAGCCCAAGCTGCCGCTGTTTCCAACGCCGGACGGCATGTCGCTCGACGACTTTCTGGTGAAGCAGGCGCAGATCGGTTTGGTGGAACGGCTGGTCGAGCTCTTCCCCGATGTGGACAAGCGCGAAGAAGTGCGACCGCGCTACGAAGCGCGCTTGAAGTTCGAAACGGACACCATCATCAAGATGGGCTTCCCCGGCTACTTCTTGATCGTGGCCGACTTTATCCAGTGGGGTAAGAACAATGGCGTGCCGGTAGGGCCGGGCCGCGGTTCGGGTGCAGGGTCCTTGGTTGCGTATGCATTGAAGATTACCGACCTTGATCCGCTCGAATACAACTTGCTGTTCGAGCGTTTTCTCAATCCTGAGCGCGTATCGATGCCTGACTTCGATATCGACTTTTGCCAGGAAAACCGCGACCGCGTCATTCAGTACGTGAAAGAGCGCTACGGCAAGGATGCGGTGTCGCAGATCGCCACCTTCGGCACCATGGCTGCCAAGGGCGCGGTGCGCGATGTCGGCCGCGTGCTCGACATGGGCTATAACTTTTGCGACGGTATTTCCAAACTGATTCCCTTCAAACCCGGCAAGCAAGTGACGATTGCCGACGCCATCGAAGAAGAGCCGCTTCTCAAAGAGCGGATGGAGAAGGAGGAAGAAGTCGCGCAATTGCTGGCTTTGGCGCAGCAGGTCGAAGGCATCGCGCGCAACATCGGCATGCATGCCGGTGGCGTGTTGATCGCGCCGGGCAAGCTGACCGATTTTTGTCCTTTGTATACGCAGGGCGGTGACGCCGGCGTGGTGTCGCAGTACGACAAGGATGATGTCGAAGCAGTCGGCTTGGTGAAATTCGACTTCCTGGGCTTGACCACGCTGACCATCCTTGACCGCGCGGTGCGTTACATCAAGCAGCTCGATTCGGCGATGTCGGAATTTGATTTGGCCAAGCTGCCGCTGAATGATAGGCCGACCTACGAGTTGCTGACCAAGGCGAAAACGGTGGCGGTGTTCCAGCTGGAAAGCCGCGGCATGCAAGGCATGCTGAAAGATGCGCGGCCGGACCGTTTTGAAGACATTATCGCGCTGGTAGCTTTGTATCGTCCGGGTCCGATGGATCTGATTCCGGATTTCTGCCGCCGCAAGCATGGCGAAAAATTCGAGTATCCCGATCCGCGCACCGAAGGCATTTTGTCCGAGACCTACGGCATCATGGTGTATCAAGAGCAGGTGATGCAGATGGCGCAGGTGATCGGTGGCTACTCGCTTGGCGGCGCCGATTTGCTGCGCCGTGCGATGGGCAAGAAGAAGCCGGAAGAGATGGCAGAGCATCGCTTGATCTTCCGCGAAGGCGCGGCAAAGAATGGTTTGTCGGAAGCGAAGGCCGACGAGATTTTCGATTTGATGGAAAAATTCGCGGGCTACGGCTTTAACAAGTCGCATGCTGCCGCATACGCTTTGCTGTCGTATCACACCGCTTACCTAAAAGCCCATCACCCCGCTGCTTTCATGGCCGCTAACTTGTCGCTTGCCATGGACGATACCGACAAGATCAAGATATTGGTTGAGGATGCGGTCGATGTGTGCGGCTTGACGATACTGCCGCCGGATATCAATTTGTCGGTTTATCGATTCACGTCGGTGGGTGAGCCCGGCAAGAAAGCCGACCGGATACGCTACGGCCTGGGGGCGGTGAAAGGTTCGGGCCAGGGTGCGATTGAAGCGATCATCGCGGCACGCCAATCAGGCCCGTTCAAGGATCTATTCGATTTCGCTAAGCGTGTCGACAAGCGCCAAATTAATCGCCGCACCATCGAATCGCTGATCAGAGCGGGCGCATTCGATTGCTTCAATGTCGACCGTGCGATTTTACTGGCATCGGTCAATCTCGCCCTGGAAGGCGCCGAACAAGCCGAGGCTGCCGCCAATCAGGTAAGCCTCTTCGGCGGCGCCGACAGCGATTTGGAAACGCCGCCCGAATACGTCAAGGTTGTGCCCTGGAGTGAAAAGCAAAGACTCACGGAAGAAAAGTCGGCGCTCGGTTTTTACCTGTCCGGCCATTTGTTCAACGCTTACGCGCAAGAAGCACGCCGTTTCGCGCGCAGCAAGCTGTCCGATCTGCAGCCGTCGCGCGAACCCAGGACGATCGCCGGCATCATCAGTGCTGTGCGCACGCAAATGACCCAGCGCGGCAAGATGGTGATCGTCACGCTCGACGACTCCAGTGCAACGGTCGACGTCACGGTTTACAATGAGCTCTATGACCCGAACCGGCGCCTGTTCAAGGAAGATGAATTCCTGGCGGTGCAAGGCAAAGTGTCGGAAGACCGCTTTTCCGGCGGTTTGCGGGTGACGGCCGATAAGGTGTTGGATATTGCCGCGGCGCGTCAGCAATACGCGCGTAGCGTAGCGTTGCAATTGTCGAATTCGATCGACGTGCGCCATTTCCGCGAAATGATCGAAGCCTATCGCATGGAAAGCGGATTGCCGATCGCTTTACGCTACCGGCAGTCCGACGTCGAATGCGAATTGCTGCTGTCGGATACTTGGAAAGTGACGCCGTCGGATAGCTTGCAGCAGCTGCTGGAAGCGAAGTTCGGTTCCGGTAGAGTGCATGTAGAGTACTAGAAAAGAGTTTTTCCCAGGGAGTGTCATGTTCGCCGTAAAAATGCTAAAAATGCTCGCGGCGCATCGAAACCAGAAGTGGTTTGAATTGAAGATGCGCGACCCGCATACGGGATTCGGTTTGGATACGATCGACGATCCGTCGACACAGAATACGGAACAATCTTTGCCCGATCTTACCTCGGAAGATACCTTGCCGCCCGGCTTTTGATTAATGTCCTTAAGCGTCATCATCATTACCTTAAACGAGGCTGCGAACCTCGCCGATTGTTTGGCGTCGCTAGCGGACATCGCAACGGAAGTGGTGGTGGTCGATAGCGGCAGTACCGATAACACCCTCGACATCGCGTATACGGCCGGCGCAAAAATCATTCAGAACAAAACTTGGCCTGGTTTCGGCCCGCAAAAAAACATTGCCTTGGATGCTGCAACCGGAGACTGGATTCTGTCCCTCGATGCCGATGAGCGTTTGACGGAAGAACTGCGCCGGCAAATTCGCGCGGCGACGCAAAGCGGACAATTCGATGCCTTTGAAATGCCGCGCTTATCTTATTTCTGCGGTAAGCCGGTGCGGCATTGCGGCTGGTATCCCGACTATATCGTACGCTTGGTTAAACGCGGTACGGCGCGATTTTCCGACAAGCTGGTGCATGAAAGCTTAGTGCCGAGCGGACCTGTGGGCAGGCTTGATACGCCCCTACTGCATTACAGCTATCGCACCAGGGAAGATGTGGAACGCAAAGTGCGCAGCTATTCGGATGCTGGCGCAAAACAGCTTTTTGCGCGCGGGAAGAAAACTTCACAAGCGCAAGCTCTTATCCACGGCGCCTGGGCATTCTTGCGCACTTACGTATTTCAAGCAGGATTTTTGGATGGCATGACGGGCTGGCATATCGCCGAGATGAATATGCGTTCCAGCTATCTCAAATATGCAAAGCTGATTGAATTACAAAAACCGGCTTAAGCGAGGCGGCGCTTGAGTTTACTGCGCCAGTGCGACCAGCGTACTTCGAAGCTATCTTCCGGTTCCGGCAAACGAATGCCGGTCGCGACTTGGCCGCGGCGCAGGTAATAGCGGTCAAAGGTCGATTGACGCATGCCCCACTTATGCAGGAATTGGCGGCCGCCGTCGTTCTTGACGATTTTCCCGGTCGTTTTCGATTGGAAGTGATAGACCAGCGAATTGCCGACACCTAAAAAAATGCGGCAACCGGCATGCCAGAGCTTCATGGAAAAATCATTGTCGCTGCTCATGCCGGGCGAGAATTCGCTGCTGTAGCCGCCGACCTTGAACCACCAGTCGCGATGGACCACCGTGGGCGGCCAAGTGGCGCCGTACCAATCCCGCTTGGTGAGCATGCCTAGGTTGGCGAGCAGGGTCTGCTCGTCGAAGCTTGCCGGATCGCGTCCGTAATCGGCCACCGAGACGCAGGCATTGCCGCTGGCTGCGGGTTCGATCATGGTCCCGGACAGCATGAATAAGTCGGTATCCAGGGCGGCGATCTTGTCGTGCAAATGCCGATCCCATCCTGGACAGCAATACATATCGTCGTTTAGATAAACGAGGTATGCATGTTTTGCCAAGGTGGCGGCAATATTGACCGCATGGCAAATCCCGATATTTTGCGGCGAATGGGTATGCGCCAAGCCTTCTTGTTTCACCCACGCCAGGCTGCCGTCGCTGCCGTCGTTGACATGAACGATGATTTGCGCGGGCAGAGAGGAGTTTTTGCGTATGCTCTCCACGCAAAGCTTCAGAAAGTCCAGATTGTTCCAGGTCGGGATGATGATTGAAAACATGTTATTTCACGGGTTTCCTCTATAATGGGCCGGTTTACAGATTACCGAACCCAATGACTGCCTTTTCCATCCAGCTGTCATTCTTCTCGCATCTATTTTCTTGGCATGCCGGCCTGGCATTTTACCAGTGCCGGACGGCCGAATAACATCATGAAATTGCCGCCACACTTGGTACGCTTAATCGCCATGCTCGGGCCTTATCGGCGGCGCGTCGCATTGGCCTTGCTGGGCATGGCGATTACTGCCGCGACCGAACCGATGTTTCCGGCGGTGATGAAAGTCTTGCTCGATCAAGGTTTCAGCGGGAAGCCGCCATTTCCCTTGTGGACCATGCCGCTCGCCATCATCGGCATTTTCGTCGCGCGCGGCATGTCAACCCTGTTGACTTCGTACATGATGAGCTGGGTGACGACGCATTTGCTGAACCGTTTGCGGCAAATGGTCTTCGATCGCATGCTCAACGTGCCCGCCGAATTTTATGCATCCAATAGCACCGGCCGCGTCATCAACACCATTATGTTTGAGACGCAGCAGATCGTGGACATGCTGCGCAGCGTTTTGGCGTCGCTGATTCGCGATTCGATGATCGTGCTGGGCTTGGTGTCTTATCTTCTTTGGTTGAATTGGCGTTTGACCTTGGTAACGCTCGTGATGTTGCCGCTATTGGCGATCGTGGTGCGCGTTACCGGCAAGCGCGTGCGTAAGCTGACGGCGGGTTATCTGGAAGTGAGCGCGGAGCTGACGCAAGTGATCGAAGAGACGACGCGCGCGCAGCAAGTGATCAAGGTGTTCGGCGGGCAGGAATACGAACAGGCGCGTTTCGAGAGGCGCGCCGCAAAATTGCGCGGCTATGTCATGCGCACGATGAGCGCCGTGTCCGCTACTGCGCCGATCACACAAATTCTGGTTGCCTGCGCACTAGCCGTGGTGATTTCCATCGCGCTGGTGCAATCGACCCAGGGCGAGACCACCGTGGGCGGTTTCGTGTCTTTCTTCACGGCGATGCTGCTGCTGCTGACGCCGCTCAAGCATTTGGCTGAAGTGAATGGCCCGCTGCAGCGCGGACTTGCCGCGGCGGATGCCGTGTTCAGTCTGATCGATATGCAGCCGGAACGTACCGACGGCAAGACCCTGAGCGCACGCGCGACCGGCAAGATCGAGTACATTGATGTCGGCTTTAGTTATCCAAAACAGGAAAAGCCCGCGCTCGCCAAAGTGAACCTCACGATACAGCCGGGAGAAACGGTCGCATTTGTCGGCACATCCGGCGGCGGCAAGACCACGCTGGTCAACCTCGTGCCCGAGTTTTACGCGCCCAGCCAAGGCGAGATTCGATTGGACGGGGAACCGATTCGCAACATTGCCTTAGTCAGCCTGCGCGCGCAAATCGCCATGGTGAGTCAAAACGTGGTCTTGTTCGACGATACCATCGCCGCCAATATCGCTTATGGCGATGCCAATCCCGATCGTGTCCGTGTCGAAGCGGCAGTCAAGGCGGCGCATTTGTCCGACATGATCGCCGCATTGCCGGACGGATTGGATAGCATGATCGGCGACAATGGTTCTCGATTGTCCGGTGGTCAGCGCCAGCGTTTGGCGATTGCACGCGCGATCTACAAAGATGCGCCTATCCTGATTTTGGATGAAGCAACGTCGGCGCTCGATACCGAGTCGGAACGCGCGGTGCAGGAAGCGCTCGATCAATTGATGCAAAGCCGCACCACCCTGGTCATTGCGCACCGCTTGTCCACCATTGAGCGGGCAAGCCGCATCGTGGTGTTAGTGGCGGGCGAAATCGTGGAAGTCGGCACCCATGCCGAACTGTTGGCCATGAATCGCGTGTACGCCAATTTGTATCATCTGCAGTTCGAAGGAAAGAACGGCTGATGGTGGCGCCGTTGTCCAAATCGAAGCCAGCGCCGAGGACGCTGATCATTTCGCCGAATTGGATCGGCGACGCGGTCATTTCGCAAACCCTGCTGCGGCAACTCAAGACTTGGCGGCCCGAGCGTGCCATCGATGTGCTGGCGCCGAAGTGGGTGGCACCGATGTGGCGCATGGTGCGTGAAGTCGATGCCATTATCGAGACGCCATTCACGCACGGCCCTTTGCAATTGGGCGAGCGCTGGAAGTTTGCCAATCGCTTGAAGAGCCGCGGCTATGTTGATGCTTACGTTTTGCCGAATACGTTCAAATCCGCGCTGATTCCCTGGATGGCCGGCATTCCGCGCCGCGTCGGTTATCGCGGCGAGATGCGCTACGGCTTGATCAATGTGATGCATCATGTGTCGCCTCAAGCGCCGCGTCCCATGGTGTCTTTTTATGCGGCGCTCGCGCAGCCACCGGCACCTGCCGCGCCGCTTCCGAATGAATTGCCGCGGCCGACTTTGACGGTGCCTCCCGAACAAGCACAGCAGGTGGAGGCTAAGTTTGGCCTGGATCGCAGCAAGCGCTTGCTGGTGATGGCGCCCGGCGCTGAATTCGGTGAAGCCAAGCGCTGGCCGGCTGCGCATTTTGCCGAATTGGCGCGCGTGGCACGGCAAACTTACCCCGATATCCAAATCGTCTTGCTGGGTTCGGGTAAGGACAAGCCGGTATGCGATCAGATTATCGCGGCTGTACCCCATGCGCAAAATCTGGCGGGCGTGACTTCGCTCGAACAAGCAATTGCCGTGATTGCGCAAGCCGACGCGGTGGTGAGCAATGACTCCGGTTTGATGAATATCGCTTCAGCCTTGAATCGGCCGATCGTGGCAATTTATGGGCCAACCGACTGGAATAACACGCCGCCGTTTTCTGAAGTGGCAGAAATCATGTCGCTCCATCTGGAATGCGCCCCGTGTCACCAACGCACATGTCCGCTGGGCCACCACAATTGCATGAAGCTGTTGACCGCAGATATGGTGTGGCAGCCTTTGCGGCCTATGCTGGAGCGGAAATAAGCACCTGGCTTGCCATGTCTAATGGGCTTGTGCCAGGATATAGCGAATAATTAAACGAGTTTTCCATGAAAGTCGTTCCCATCATTCTTTCCGGCGGTGTCGGCGCGCGTTTATGGCCGGTTTCGCGCGAAACGCATCCCAAGCCGTTTATCAAGTTGGCCGATGGGGAAAGCTTGTTGCAAAAAGCGTTCAGTCGCGCAAAAGCGCTTCCCCATGTCGCGGAAATTCTTACCGTCACCAATCGAGAGTTGTACTTCAAGACCCGTGACGAGTATCGCGCGGTGAATGCCGGTCAAGTTGCCACCTCGTATATCCTCGAACCCTTTGGCCGGAATACTGCGCCGGCGATTGCCGCTGCTGCGAACTATGTCGCCGAGACGTACGGCGATGATGCGATATTGGTGGTCTTGCCGGCAGATCATTTGATCGAAAAACGGGATGCCTTTCTGGCCGCGGTCAACGATGCCATCGAGTTAGCGAAGCGCGGCTTGTTGGTTACTTTCGGCATTCAACCGACCTTCCCGGAGACGGGATTCGGGTATATCGAATCCGAAGGCAATAAAGTTCATCGCTTCGTTGAAAAGCCTTCCTTGGAAAAAGCGCAGGAATACTTGGCTTCCGGCCGCTATCTATGGAATGCCGGCATGTTTTGTTTTAAGGCGAGTACTTTCCTCGACGAGCTGGACCGCTGTGCTCATGACATTGCTTCTGCGGTGCGCAAATGCGTGAATGCCTCAGAAAAAATCATGCATTCTTCCTCGATGCAAATCGAACTCGATGCCGCATTGTTCAAGCAGGTGCCGGATCTTTCCGTGGACTATGCCGTGATGGAGCGCTCTCAATGCGTGGCCGTCGTGCCGTGCGACTTCGGTTGGAGCGATATCGGCTCTTGGAGCGCGTTGAGCGCCTTGGTGCCGGCCGACGAACACGGCAATAGCTGGCAAGGCGATGTGATGCTGCGCGACTCCAGCGATTGTTATGTGCAAAGCGAGCGCCGCTTGGTGAGCGGCGTCGGCTTGGAAAATCTGATCATCATCGATACGGCAGACGCCTTGCTGATCGTTGATCGCAATAAGGTGCAGGACGTTAAAAAAGTCGTTGAGCATTTGAAGGCAATGGGGCATCCCGCCTATCGTGAGCATCAAACCATGCACCGTCCCTGGGGCACCTATACCGTCATCGAGCAAGGCGATCGGTTCAAGATCAAGCGTATCGAAGTCAAGCCTGGCGCTTCGCTTTCCCTGCAAATGCATCATCATCGCAGCGAACATTGGGTGGTGGTGAGTGGACAGGCGAAAGTGGTGAACGGCGATCAAGAATTTTTCGTCAACACCAATGAATCGACGTTTATTCCCGCCGGCCACAAGCATCGCCTGGAAAATCCCGGCCAGGTCGAGCTGGTGATGATCGAAGTGCAATGCGGCGATTATCTTGGGGAGGACGATATCGTTCGCTTTGAAGATCACTACGGTCGCGTTAAATGAGCGGCATGAGCGGCGGAAGCAGCTTCGTCCTCTTCTGCAAGTCTTATTCGGGCGACCTCAAGCGCATGCAGCGCCTGTGGCAAAGCGTACGGCTTTTCAATCGCAACCGTATTCCCCTTTACATCAGCGTACCGCAAGCCGATCGCAAACTGTTCGAGCAGACGATTGGCACACCCGAAGATTTGATCTGGGTAAGCGATGAAGATATCGCGCGCGCCAATCCGCGCGCGGATCTCACGCATTACCAATCATGGGATGGACGCTTGTCGCAGCAAGTGGTCAAGAGCGAATTCTGGCGCTACGCCGGTTGCGACAGCTATCTATGCCTGGATTCGGAAAGTGAATTCATCCGCGATTTCACGCAGAATGATTTTCTCGATGCGCATGGCAATCCCTATACCGTGATGCATCAAGCCAAGGAATTGCTGCAGCTTGCCGCCAACAAAGGAATGGCACAGGTGGCGGAATCGTTTTGCCGAGAGAGCGCCGCATTGAAAGCGGTATTCGGCAGAGTAGGACCGGATTACGACTTTGGCCCGACCCCCGTCATTTGGTCAGCCAGAGTGTGGCATGACTTGGACGAGCAATACTTAAAGCCAAGAGGACAGACGCTGTGGGATGCGATTGCGGAACGTCCGGCGGAGCTGCGCTGGTACGGCGAAGCCTTATTGCAATTCAAGAGTATTCCCTTGTTGCCGATCGAGCCTTTGTTCCGCGTCTATCATTATGACTGGCAATTCGATACGCTCCGGCATATGGGCGAGCGCCCCGAGAATCTGGAGACGCAATATCTCGGCATACTCTGCCAATCCAATTGGCAATATGAATTGGACTATGGCGCCCAAAAAAAATCATCCCTCTCCCGAGCGAATCGCTGGTTAAAGCGAAAGTTGGCTGCGTCTCGATAACGCGCCGTCGGACATCGGTTCCTTAATTTTTTCGCCTGCGTCTGAAGCTTTGCCATAGCAAGGTTGCCAGCAAGCCGACCGCGCCTATACTCCCCATCACCGCCCACAAAAGCTTGCCTTCGGTGCGATACGCTTCCGGCGAACTGCCTTCATCCATCACCCATACACGCTCGGCCACCGAAATGCCGCGTGAACGTAATTGCGCAAGTACATAGTCGGGAATTTCCGAGTTGACGATGCCGGCAAGACGAAGGCGGCGGGGCGGGATGCTGCGAATGTCTTGATAGTCGCGTTTGCCGGTTGCCTTAATAATGAGTTTGGCGGTCTCGCCGGGCGTGCCAAGGCACGGGAAATAAATTTCCCAGGTTCCTCCGCGTCGCGTATTGTTCTTGATTTCGACCGCGGACGAGGCGCCATAACACGCTTGCACGGCGAGGTAGCGTTCCGGTATTTCATTCATTTCGTGTAGCTGAGTCGCTTGCAGGGAAACCAAGCTTCCTGCGCGATGGGCAGTCCATAAAAACGCTCCGCCAAGAGACGAACCTAATACCAGCAAGGTGCTGAACAGAATAAGGGCGCGATGTCCATTCAGCCATTTTTCAAATTCATCGCCTTCTTTCTTTTTCTGTTCGCGTTTTTGGAAGCGATACGCCTTGGCCTCCGCGTCGCTCATGCCTTGGGTTTCGGCGGCGCAAATGCGGTTGGTTAAATAAATTGCCGGTATGAGGACGACGATCACCGAGACGGCAAAAGATAAAAGCGGCATGTATGCCGAGGTGAGCTGCAATTGCAGCTCGGAGCTTGTACGATATACGCCGCCGTAAGTAAAAGCCCAATACGTAGGCAGGATCAAGGCAAAAGCCCAGACCACTCTGCGCCATAGGATAAGCCTTCGAATATCCGCCGCCATTTCCCCCCCCCCTTTATTTTTTTGCAACCAACTCCCAGCTGAGATGGCTTAGCCCGCCTTTGAAATATAAGTAGCGGAATTTTCGCCAATGTAATTTAAGCGACGTGTCGCCATAGATTTCTTCCGGCATGACGGGTTTCACTTGATTGGGCTCGAAGCGCCCGGTGAAGCCGTAACGTCTGGCGAGCGGATTACCGCCGCAGAAATAGGAATGGGTATCGTCGGTAATGATGTTGACGTGGGTTGGATCTTGAAACGCTTGCTTGGCAGGATAGGCGGGCGTCAATGCAAAAAATTTTCCATCGGATTTCAGTACCCGCCAAATCTCTTGCATGACCTCGACAAAGGGAAAGCGTATCCGGTTGCCGGCATAGTCGTAGGCTTGCCGTGGAATATGCTCAAGCAAATCGTATGCGGATACGGAATCGAAATAATTGTCAGGGTAAGGAAAAGATTCCAGGCCGAGCTGACAAGCGCGAATGGTGCCGTTTGCAAACGACTCGGACTGATCGATGCCGAATAACTCATCGCATCCGTATGGATTTCTCGGTTTATCACCACAGCCGATGTCGAGATGCCGAGTCATGTGTTACTCCCTATTTCAGTTGATGCGTTCACGTCAATCGCCAGTTTTTTTTCGACGGCGGCAAGCGCACGTAAATAACGCCAGCGCTTGAACCAACTCTTGGGTAATCCGCTATACGCCTTTTGCAGGCGATTGGCAATTCGATAGTGCGGCACGTCGAAGCCCGCCAATTTTCTATTTAAATATTCGGAAAGGATGGAAAGGTTCGCCTGGCGCAGATGTGAGAACACGACCTTCGATCCATGTTTTTTGATGACGAGGCGTTTGTTGCGCTTGAGGAGCTCCTTCGTCTCTTTTGGTATTTTGCCGAAGCTGGTGCTGCCGCGATGGTACACAAATACATCTTCCGCCACGCCCAATTTAAAGCCGGCACCGCGCGCGCGCAGAGAATAATCAAAATCTTCGTAGTAGCCGCGCCCGAATTCTTCATCCAAGCCGCCGATGGCATTCAGCACTTGTCGGGAGATGGCGATGCAAAAAAAATCCAATCGGTAGGCAGGTAGAGCTTCATGCGGTCCGTTCAACGCGTAACGCAATCCTTCTTCGATGACTTCATCAATATTTTTACCCGATGCGTAAATGCATTGTTCGTTGCCAGCGGCATTCGTCACCGGTCCAACCATGCCCAATTGCGAATCGTGCTCAAAATGCTCGACCAGTCGCGACAGCATACCGGGCGATGGGAAGGCGTCGCTATTGAGCAGGATAAGCATGTCGCCTGCGGCTATCTTGATGCCGACATTGTTCCCTGCCGAAAAACCGAGATTTTGTGCATTGAAAATGAATCGAACATTGGGGTATTCAAGCTGCGCTGCTTTCAAATGCGCTTGGGTATTGGCGTCGGATGCATTGTCGACGACGATCACATCCCAATTCGGAAAATCCGCATCCGCCGACAAGGCGTGCAAGCATTTTCTTGTCGTTTCTTCATAATGATTGAAGCTCAAAATGATGATGCTGATTTTCATGGACATTTAAGCCTTGGATCGAGCTTGGACACATGCGGATGCCAAGGCGACGATCTGGCGCGTCGCCGCTGCGGTCGTATAAGGCGAAGGCGTGCTCGAATCGGCGAGCTCGTTTTTCATCCAGCGCGCATGCAACTCTTCCAGCGTCGTTGCGATCGCTTCCGTGTCATCAGCCCTGATCGCCCAGTGCCCGAGTTCGCGCAGCATATTCTCCAACTGCGGATTGCGCCATACCAAGGCGAAGACGGGACGTTGCGTCCAAAGGTACTCGTACAGTTTCGAGGGAATGTATTCCTCGCAAAAAGGAACGGTGCCGTGCAATAGCAACAAGCAGTCGGCGGCATTCATGCGTTTCAAAACACGCTCCCTGCCGCTTTCGCCGGTGACAGGATCGGTTTCAAGGCGTCCGAATTGCTCGATTACTTCGGGGTGCGGAAATTCTTTTACCGCGCGCGCGGAGATTGGGTCGAGGTTGCTGCCGTAAACCTGTACCCGAAAATCTTTTACCCATTCAGGGTGCTTTTCCAAAGTACTGCGTAATCCTCGCAAAAAGATTTCAAGGTTTCGGGTGTCCGCCAGCGAACCGAAGTGGCCGACAATCAGATGCTCGCCGCGCCGATAAGGCGTGCGGGTGAACTCCGGCGCATTGGCGCCCGGAATGACGCAATGGCCGCGATTGCCCAGCTCCGGATGGCGGGCACGCGCACGCGCCATTGCTTCTTCGGTGAACCACCAGACGACATCGGCATGCCTGCAGATTTTTCCTTCGAGCCAAGCGGAAAAGCGCATGCGCATTTTGATTTTGGTGAGGCCGGGGAAAATCATCGGGTCATGAATTTCGGCGATCCAGGGCAGCTTATGTTTGCGTGCCAGCCAATAACCGGCCAGATGCGCGCAATACGCGCCGCCGGTCGTATACATGACTGCCGGTTTCCGTTCGCGAATGATGCGGCTGCTCACAAAATAAGCAGTAATCGCCCACGACCAATGTGTTTCGATACGAACGAAGAGTTTTTCGAGGATCAGAAACGGCAACAGCAACAAAGAGATCAGCGTCATCAACAGGCGGTACACCATGCGATTCGAAATGCGCTGCTTCAGGTAATGACGCAAATCGAAGCGTAGCGCGACTGGACCTGCCGGCAACACCTGATGATGTTCCAGCACCTTGTCCTTTTTCCCGGTGATTGCGCTGACGACGATAGGCTCGACACCTTGATTGAGCAAATGCGGGATCTTATCGGTGATGGTTTGACTGGCGGCGCGCCCATCCATATTAAAGCCGTGTGAAAGGATGAGCCAAATCTGTTTTTCGCTTGGATGATCGCCTGGGTTCATGCGGTTATTGCCTTTTTGCTAATCGAGATTGCGCAGGATGCCACGAGGTCTTTTCACAGCGCAGGACGGCCGTATGCTACCTGTTTTTCTTGCTGTCTACGAGAAAACGATGGGCTTAACCGGAATGACGGCAGGCGCGCTTGCCGGCTGCTGCAGCATTTCCGCAGCGGCGTCGATCACGGTTAAGTCTTCGATGCGCTGCAGGCAGAGACTGATGCTGTCGATGCGACGATCGCATCCTTCCTGCAGGCAGGGGACGCACTCTCCCGGTCCTTGAATCAAACGGACATTGCCTTGCGTTTTGCCCCCGCGCCAATGCCATGGGCTTTCAAAGCGTTCCCATTCGCGCGGCCATGGCCCCCATTTGACCGGATTGGAGGGGCCGAACAACGCAATGGTGGGCACGCCGGTAGCGGCTGCGATATGCGTTGTTGCGGTATCCGGTCCTACATACAGCTTTGCGCGCGCGATCAGTTCGGCGGTTTCCGCCAGCGACAGCGTGCCTGCCAAATTGCGGACCGGGACCAGTTTCGCAATGCCGTCGGCATAGGCCCGTTCATCGTCGTCCGGGCCGCCGGTCAATGCCACCTCCAGGCCTTGTTCCGTCAGCCATATGGCTAGCTTGGTCCATGCAGCCTGCCGCCACATCTTGTAAATAAACTTGGGGGAAGGATGAAGTAGGGCGAATGGCTTGCTGGTTAAAGGCGCAAGCCGCGCAAACAGCGCTTCGCGACGTGCTTCCGGTAAGGACGGCGGCACGACTTCAAAGCAGGGTTGGATGCCGAGCAGTTCAGTCAGGCGCAGAATTTGCGAAACGGTATGCGTATTTTTTGCGTCGGCGGTGAGCCAGCGGTTGAGCAAGAGTGTCTTGCCGGTCTCCCATTCGTCGACAAATCCGACCCGGAACTTTGCGCCTGCCCAGGCATACAGGCGATTGCGATCGGAGGCGATGGTGGCGATGCCGAGGTCGTACCGGCGCCACAGCATTCGTAATTGGCTTAGCTTGTCGCGCCAGCCGGCGTGTTGCGGCACGGCGATGATACGATCGATATCCGGATTGCCCTGCAATACGCCTTCGGTGCCTTTGAATACCAGGAAATGCAATTCGGATTGCGGCCACTTGCGTTTCAGAGATCTTGCCAATGGCGTCGCCAATAAGACGTCACCAATCCGCTGCGTACAGATCAGCAGAATGCGGCGCGGCGGCTGCTGCTCAAAAGGTGGGCGTGACATGACTATGTATTACGGCAAGGGTGAGATAACTAGCCGGCGGATTTCAACATCTGTTCGACATAGCGGCTAACGCCTTGTTCGACCGTGAGGAAAGATTCCGAATAGCCGACACCGCGTAGAGCCGTCATATCGGCTTGTGTAAAGCTTTGATATTTGCCGCGCAATTGTTCCGGAAAGGGAACGTATTCGATCAAGCCTTGCTGCTGCATTTCGGCAAGGCCGAGGGGCGCGTGGCCGGCACGCAAGGTATTAATCGTGGCCACCGCCACGTCGTTGAAGCTTTGCGCCTTGCCGGTGCCGAGATTGAAGATGCCGGATTTCTCGGGATGATCGAGAAAGAACATATTGACCTTCACCACATCTTCCACCGAAACGAAGTCGCGCACTTGCTCGCCATTGCCGTAACCGTCGCAACCCTCGAACAATTTGACGCGGCCTTCGGCGCGATACTGGTTGAAGAAGTGATAGGCAACCGAGGCCATACGCCCCTTATGCGCTTCGCGCGGACCGTAGACATTGAAGTAGCGCAGGCCGACGATTTGCGTGCGGCGTTCTTTCCAGTGCCGGCGCACGATTTGGTCGAACAGGAATTTGGAGTAAGCGTAGACGTTCAAAGGCGCTTCGAATTCGCGGCTCTCCTTGAAGATCTTGCCGCCGCCGTAGACGGAGGCCGAAGAGGCGTACAGGAATGGCACCTTTTTCGTTTGGCAGTAATCCAGCATCGCCATCGAATAACGGTAATTGTTTTCCATCATGTAGCGGCCGTCGGTTTCCATCGTGTCCGAGCAGGCACCTTGATGCAGCACCGCGTGCACTTGTCCGTCAAGCGCGCCTTGCTGCACTTTTTTCAGGAAGTCTTCCTTGTCCAGGAAATCGGCGATTTCGCAATCGACCAAGTTCTTGAATTTGTCGGCTTTCTTAAGGTTGTCAACCGCGATGATATTCGTTTCGCCGCGCTCGTTGAGCGCTTTGACTAAATTGGAACCGATGAAACCGGCGGCGCCGGTGACGATGTAATGCATTTTCGCTCCGTTATCCTTCGCTCCGTTACTCTTCGCGCATTACTCTTCGATCTCGTGCAAGATCTCTTCGCGCGACACCGATGCCGTTCCCAGCTTGCCGACGACGATACCCGCCGCACGATTGGCTACGTGCATGGCATCGGACAGTGAGGCGCCGGCGGCCAGCATCACGGCCAGCGTGGCGATCACGGTATCGCCCGCGCCTGAAACGTCGAACACTTCGCGCGTGCGCGCCGGTTCATGCAGCACTTCATGGTCGCGATACAAGCTCATGCCTTCTTCGCTGCGCGTGACCAGCAAGGCGTCGAGATCAAGATCGGTGCGCAGCTTCTGCGCCTTGGCATCGAGCTCTTCATTGGTCTTCCAGCTGCCGGCCACTTCGCGGAATTCACTGCGGTTCGGCGTCAAGAGCGTCGCGCCGCGATAACGGGCGTAATCGTCGCCTTTGGGGTCGACCAGCACCGGTTTGCCGGCGGCGCGCGCCATTTGTATCATTTCGCCGATATGCGCCAAGCCGCCTTTGCCGTAGTCGGAAAGCACGACGACGTCCGTTTTCGGAAGCTGTTCTGCATAATCGGTCAGCACGGCGCGCAGCACTTCATGGCTGGGCGGCGTTTCAAAGTCGATGCGCAATAATTGCTGATGGCGTGCCAGCGCACGCAGTTTGATGATGGTCGAAATACTGCTGTCGCGATGCAGCTGAGCCGTGATGTTGCCATGCTCCTCGAGCAGTTTCTGAAGAGCGGAGCCCGCCTCATCGGCACCGACGATCGACAGCAAGGTCGCATGCGCACCGAGTGCGCCGACGTTGCGCGCCACGTTGGCGGCGCCGCCGGGGCGATCTTCCTGTTGCGTGACTTTGAGCACCGGTACCGGCGCTTCAGGCGAAATGCGATTGACATCGCCGAACCAATAGCGATCCAGCATCACATCGCCAATCACCAAGACCTTCGCGCGGTCGAAATTCGGTAAGCTGGTCATCACATCAAAATAATGTCGTATTGTTCTTGATGGTAAGTCGATTCGACCTGCAGCGAAATCGGCTTGCCGATGAAGTCGCCGAGCATGGCCAGGTGCGGCGATTCTTCTTCCAGAAACATGTCGATCACTACTTGCGAGGCGAGAATGCGGAATTCCTTAGGATTGAATTGGCGCGCTTCGCGCAAGAGTTCGCGTAGGATTTCATAGCAAATGGTGCGTGCCGTTTTGACTTGGCCTTTACCGGCGCAAGCCGGGCACACTTCGCACAGCACATGAGCAAGCGACTCGCGCGTGCGTTTGCGCGTCATTTCCACTAGGCCGAGAGAAGAGAAATTCGACACCGAAATTTTGGTACGGTCGCGCGACAGGGCTTTGTTCAATTCGGCCAGCACGGCATTGCGATGCTCGACATTTTCCATGTCGATGAAATCGAGAATGATGATGCCGCCCAGATTGCGCAGACGCAGCTGGCGTGCAATGGCGTGCGCCGCTTCCAGATTGGTCTTGAAAATCGTATCGTCGAAATTGCGGCCGGTGACGTAGCTGCCGGTATTGACGTCGATAGTGGTCATGGCCTCGGTTTGGTCGACGATCAAGTAACCGCCCGATTTCAAATCGACGCGGCGGCCCAGTGCACGCTGAATTTCCTCTTCTATCGCATACAGCTCGAACAGCGGCCGCTCACCGGTGTAATGCACCAAGCGCGACTGCACCGATGGTGTGTACATTTCTGCGAAATCTTGGAGCTTCAAGAAGTTTTCGCGTGAATCGACTTGGATACTCGAAGTTTCATCGTTGACGAAATCACGCAGTACGCGCTGCGCCAAGTTCAAATCCTGGTAGAGCAAAGAGGGAGCCGGTTTGGCTTTGGATTGTTCGCTGATATTTGCCCAAGTCTTGCGCAGGTAATCGATATCCATCTGCAAGTCGGTTTCGGAAGCTTCTTCTGCCATGGTGCGGATGATGAAGCCGCCTTTTTCTTCGGCAGGCACCAGCTTTTGCATTTTTTGGCGCAGCGACTCGCGCTCGGCTTCGTTTTCAATGCGCTGCGAAATGCCGATGTGCGGATCCTGCGGCAAGTAAACCAGCATGCGGCCGGCGATGGAAACTTGCGTCGACAGGCGCGCGCCCTTGGTGCCGATCGGATCTTTGACGACTTGCACCATCAGGGACTGACCATCGAATAACAATTTTTCGATCGGCGTCGGTGCGGTGGTGGCGCCTTCGCGCGCCTTGGCTTCCCAAATGTCGGCGACGTGCAGGAAAGCGGCGCGTTCCAGCCCGATATCGATGAAGGCCGATTGCATGCCCGGCAAAACGCGCACCACCTTGCCCAGATAGATATTGCCCGTCATGCCGCGCGAAAGGGTACGTTCGATATGCAATTCTTGCACGGCGCCTTGCAGCATGAGGGCGACGCGGGTTTCTTGCGGAGTGATGTTGACTAGGATGTCTTCGCTCATAACGCTTATTTATAAGACTTTTATGCCGGCTTGGCGCAGCAATTGTACCGTCTCGAACAGCGGCAAACCCATAATGCCGGAGTAACTGCCGCGTATGTTTTCGATGAAGGCGGCCGCCAGGCCCTGGACCGCGTAGCCGCCGGCTTTGTCATATGGCTCAGGGGTGGTGCAGTAGGCGTTGATTTGGTCCGGCGTCAGCGGCGCAAAAGTAACGTCGGAAGTCTGCGTCGCTTCCCACATATCGTCACCCAAGCGCACCGCGACGCCGGTGAGTACTTGGTGAGTGCGGCCGGCCAGCGCGGTGAGCATGTGGATCGCTTCTTGTAAGTTGGCGGGTTTGCCGAGTATGCGGCCATCGATCACGACGGTCGTATCGGCCGCAAGAACCGGATGCAGCGGCAATTTACGCATCAGCATGGATTGGTGCGCGAATTCGACTTTTTCTCGCGTTACGCGCGTCACGTAGGCTGATGCGTCTTCGCCTGGCTGGGCAATTTCACTGACGTCCGGACCGCGCGGCGGTTGTTCGCGCAAGAGCAGAAGTTCGAAGTTAATGCCGGCCTGACGCAGCAATTCGCGCCGGCGCAGGCTCTTCGATGCAAGATAGATTTTCTGGTCGACTGGTTTCATGTACGTCTAAACCCGGTGATAGGGATGGTTTTGCGTGATCGACCAAGCGCGATACAACTGCTCCGCAAGCAGCACCCGCACCATCCCATGCGGCAGTGTCAAACTGGACAATCGTATCAGCATGTCAGCATTCACTTTCAGCCCAGGGTCCAAGCCATCGGCGCCGCCGATGACGAATGTAACATCACGGCCATCTTGCTGCCACTGTGTCAGATATTGCGCCAGCTGTACAGTGGTGACATCTTTGCCATGTTCATCCAGGGCGATGATGCGTGAGCTTTTGGGGAGCACCGCTTCGATGCGGGTACGCTCCAAAGCCATGGCGGTTTCCGGGTTTTTATTGGCAGAGCGGTCGACCGGCTTGATTTCTTTGAGCACGATGCGGCAATCGGACGGCATGCGCTTGGCATATTCCGCAAAGCCCGCCTCGATCCAGGCCGGCATCTTGTGGCCGACAGCTGCGATGACGAGCTGCATGAAAGCGTTCGGCTTTAGTCGGCTTTGCGCGCCGTGGCGCGCTTGGCGGCCGGCGCCTTGCGGGTAGCGACCTTGACGGTGGTGCCGGCCGATTTCGCTGTTTTGCTTGCCGTTTTAGTCGCAGCAGTCTTGGTGGCCGTTTTTGCGGCCGTCTTGCTTGCGGCGGTTTTAACGGCGGTTTTGCGAGGAGCGGACTTCTTCGGCGCTTCTGCTTCGCCACGGCTGGCGGCAAGATGTCGTCCGGCCGGTTTCTTCGCCGGCGCCTCTTCTTCCGCTTCAGAAGCCTTGCGTTTCGACGTGCGCTTAGCGGCACCCAGCTTGATTTCCTTCTCGCCCCAAATTTCTTCAAGACGGTAATAGTCGCGAATGGCCGGTTGCATGATATGCACGATCATGTCGCCCAGATCGACCAACACCCATTCGCCGGTATCTCCGCCTTCGACGCTCAGAATCGAGCCGCCATTTTCCTTGACCTTGTCGCGTACGGACGCGGCGAGCGCCTTGGTTTGCCGGTTCGATGTGCCGGAGGCCACTGCCAGGCGATCGAATAAGCTGGTCAGATGGGTCGTGTCAAAGACGCGAATATCTTGTCCTTTGACATCTTCCAGGGCGTCAACAACGAGGGCTTGCAGTTTCTTAATGTCCATTAGCGATAGAGTGAATGTTGTTGAATATAGTCTAGCACTTCAGCCGGTAAGAGGGCTGTCGGGCGATCGCCGCGTTTTAAGGCAGCGCGAATGCTGGTGGAGGAAATGTCGACCGTGAGATTGGTTGCGAGATACGTTAAGCCATGCGGCGCGGTGCGGATTTGGTCAGGCGTGCCGGCATGGCAGGAAATGACTTGTTCAACTTTTTCAGGCAAATGCGCAGCGATGGCATAGCCGGGACGCGATACGGCGCAAATATTGGCGTAGTCGATTAATTCGTCCCATTCGTGCCAAGTGTGCAGCTGATTTAATTGATCGGCGCCCAATAAAAAAACAATCGATGTTTGCGTTCCGAGCTCCGCGCGCAGTTCGCGCAGCGTGTCGATCGAATAGCTGGGGCCTTGGCGTTCGATTTCTCGCGTGTCGATGGTTAGCGGCACGCTCAGCTTGGCAAGCGCCAGTTTGAGCATCGCGATGCGATGTTCCGGTGGCGTTTGCAAGGGTGGTTTTTGCCAGGGGTTGCCGGCCGGGATGACACGCAGTGCATCCGGCTGCAGGAGCTGGATGAAATGGCGGGCCAATGCAACATGGCCGTTATGCACCGGGTCGAAAGAGCCGCCGAGGACCGCGATACAAGTCACAGCCAATCCCGATGAATGAGGAAGTCGGTATACAGTTTGGCTTCCGCGCTGCCCGGTTCCGGCGTCCAGTTATAGCGCCATTTGACGATGGGCGGTAGCGACATCAGGATCGATTCGGTGCGGCCGCCTGATTGCAGACCGAATAGCGTGCCGCGATCGAACACGAGATTGAATTCGACATAGCGGCCGCGCCGATAAGCCTGGAAATCGCGTTCGCGCTCCGCGTACGCCTGGTCTTTGCGGCGCGAAACGAGCGGCACATAAGCATCGATGAAACGGTCGCCCACGCTCTTGGTCATGGCAAAGCTTTGCTCGAAGCCGAGTGCATTGAAGTCATCGAAAAAGATGCCGCCCACACCGCGCGGTTCGTTTCGATGCTTTAAGAAAAAATAATCGTCACACCATTTTTTGAAGCGCGGATGCAAATCGGCCCCGAAGGGTGCGAGCGCATCGCGGCAAGTTTCATGAAAGTGGCGCGCGTCATCTTCGTAGCCGTAGTACGGCGTCAAATCCATGCCGCCGCCGAACCACCACACCGGTTCCTTGCCTTCGGCTGTGGCGTTAAAAAAGCGCACGTTCATGTGTGCAGTAGGCGCGTAAGGATTGCGCGGATGAAGCACGAGCGAGACACCCATCGCTTCCCACTGGCGGCCCGCAATCTCCGGGCGGTTGGCGGCTGCCGAGGGCGGCAAGCTCTTGCCCATCACATGAGAAAAATTGACGCCGCCGCGCTCAAAGACATTCCCTTCTTCGATCACGCGCGAGATGCCCCCGCCGCCTTCGGTGCGTTGCCAGCTATCGGTGAGGAAGCTCTTGCCGTCGACCGCTTCGAGCGCAGCGACAATACGCGACTGCAAGCCGAGTAGATAGTCTTTGACGGCGGTGGTTTGTGTCATCACCGTTTAATCGCGCGCCAACCGATGTCGCGCCGGAACTGCATGCCGTTGAATTGGATTTGATCGGCCGCTTGGTAAGCAGTGCGTTGCGCCATCTTGACGCTGTCGCCCAAACCCACCACGCACAGCACGCGGCCGCCGTTGGTGATCAATTGATTGTCGGCGATGGTCGTGCCGGCATGGAAAGTCACGCAATCCGGCGTCTCGGCCGGTATGCCGGAAATCGCATCGCCTTTTTGCGGCGCGTCCGGATAGCCCCCGGCAGCGATCACCACACCCAAAGCCGTGCGGCGATCCCAATCGAGTTCGATGGTGTCCAGCGTGCCTTCGACCGCATGCTCGACCACGCCCACGAAATCTGTTTTCAAACGCGCCATGATCGGCTGCGTTTCAGGGTCGCCCATGCGGCAATTGAATTCCAGTGTTTTCGGATGGCCGTCTTTGTCGATCATGAGGCCGGCGTACAAAAAGCCAGTGTAGGGAATGCCGTCCTTGGCCATGCCTTGCACGGTCGGCACGATGATCTCGCGCATGACGCGCGCATGCAGCGAAGGCGTGACGATCGGCGCCGGCGAATACGCGCCCATGCCGCCGGTATTCGGACCCTGGTCGTTATCGAGCAAGCGCTTGTGGTCTTGACTGGTGGCCAAGGGCAATACATTTTTGCCGTCAACCATGACGATGAAGCTCGCTTCTTCGCCGTCGAGGAATTCTTCAATCACGACGCGCGCGCCGGCGTCGCCTAGCTTGTTATCCGACAGCATCATGTCGATGGCGTTGTGCGCTTCGTCCAGCGACATTGCCACCACTACACCTTTGCCCGCCGCAAGCCCGTCGGCCTTGATCACGATCGGCGCGCCTTTGACATTGACATAGTCATGTGCGGCTTTGACATCGGCGAAGGTTTGGTATTCGGCGGTCGGAATGCCGTGGCGCTTCATGAAGGCTTTGGCGAAATCCTTGGAGCTCTCTAGTTGGGCGGCCGCCTTGGTCGGTCCGAAAATTTTCAATCCATGTTCGCGGAAGTGATCGACGATGCCGGCGGCGAGCGGCGCTTCCGGCCCAACCACGGTCAATGCGACGTTTTCCTTAATCGCAAATTGCGCCAGCCATGCTGGATCGCTGATCGGCACGTTTTCCAAGCGCGGATCGAGTTCGGTGCCGCCATTGCCGGGCGCCACGTAGACCATTTGAATGCGCGGAGATTGGGCGATTTTCCAGGCGAGGGCGTGTTCACGGCCGCCAGAACCTACAACCAGAATTTTCATGGAGAAGACAAGATATGTTTTAATTTGTTGAGGACAGAGCACGCTGCGCGTAGCACTGTCCCGCAATTAGTTAGCTATTCTTCGATGACTGCATTGGTATAGACTTCTTGCACGTCGTCCAAGTTCTCCAAAGCATCAAGTAATTTTTGCATCTTGACGGCGTCATCGCCGGTGAAGACGGTTTCCGTGCTCGGCTTCCAAATGATTTCCGCCACTTCCGGCTTGAATCCGGTCTTTTCCAAAGCATCCTTGACGGTAGAGAAATCATGCGGCGCGCTCAATACTTCGATGCCGCCTTCTTCATCGGTGATGACGTCTTCGGCGCCGGCTTCGAGCGCTGCTTCCATTAAGGCATCTTCATTGGTGCCCGGCGCAAAATACAATTGGCCGCAATGCTTGAACAGGAAGGCAACCGAACCTTCGGTGCCCATATTGCCGCCGTATTTGGAAAACGCATGGCGCACTTCCGCCACAGTGCGTACGCGATTGTCGGTCATGCAATCGACAATGATCGCTGCACCATTGATGCCATAACCTTCATAGCGGATTTCTTCATAGTTCGCGCCGTCCAAGCCGCCGGTGCCGCGCTGAATGGCGCGCTGCACGTTATCTTTCGGCATGTTGGCATCGGCCGCCTTGTCGATCGCCAAGCGCAGACGTGGATTGGCGTTCGGGTCGCCGCCGCTCATGCGGGCCGCCACGGTGATTTCCTTGATCAGGCGAGTCCAGATTTTGCCGCGCTTGGCATCGGTTGCTGCTTTTTTATGCTTGATGTTGGCCCATTTGCTATGTCCAGCCATGGCAAGTTTCCCGGAAGTGCGTTGGTGTGATGGATGTCATGCCCAAATTAGACATGACAAGAGGAGGGATTTTACCATACCGGCCGCCCTACAAATTGACCAGAACGTACCAAGAAGCCACGTCAAAGCGAATGGAAATGCTGCGTATTACAATGGTATTTTGCGCAATTTCTTATCGAGGCGATCATGGCCAAGGTGATTAGGATTTCCCAGGTGGGCGGTCCGGAAGTCATGGAATATGTCGATGTCGCGGTCGGCGAACCCGGTCCCGGCGAAGTGCGCGTGCGCCATGCGGCATGCGGTTTGAACTTTATCGACGTGTATTTCCGCACCGGCGTTTATCCGCAGCCGCTGCCGGCCGGGCTCGGCATGGAAGGGGCGGGGACGATCGAGGCGGTGGGTGAGGGGGTGACGCACGTCAAGGTCGGCGATCGCGTGGCGTATGCCTCGCGTCCGCCAGGCGCGTATTGCGATGTGCGCGTGATGCCGGCAACCTACTTGGTTCGCTTGCCGGATGCGATCGATTTTGAGACTGCGGCAGCGATGATGCTGCAAGGCTTGACTGTGCAATACCTGTTCCGCCGCACCTTTCCCTTGCAGGGCGGCGAAACCATCCTGTTTCATGCGGCTGCCGGCGGCGTGGGATTGATTGCCTGCCAATGGGCGCGCGCGCTGGGCGTGAAAATGATCGGCACGGTAGGCTCCGATGAAAAGGCCGAGCTGGCGAAAGCGCATGGCTGCGTCTGGACCATCAACTACAACAAAGAAAACTTCGTCGAGCGCGTCAAGGAAATCACCAACGGGCAAGGTGTGCCGGTAGTGTATGACTCGATCGGCAAAGATACTTTCACCGGTTCGCTGGATTGCTTGTCTCCCTTAGGCATGATGGTCAGCTTCGGCGGCGCGTCCGGGCCGGCGCCGCCTTTCACAGTGCAGGACTTGGCCTCGCGCGGCTCGCTTTTCATCACGCGCCCAAGTGTGTTCAACTACATTGCCAAACGCAGCGACTTGGAAGCGATGGCGGCGGATTTGTTCAATATGGTGGAAAGCGGTAAGGTTAAAATCGACATCAACCAGCGTTATGCCTTGAAAGACGTGGCTCAGGCGCATCGCGATTTGGAAGCACGCAAGACCACGGGTTCCACTATTTTGATTCCATGAGCGACGAAACGACCAATTCCAAACCACCGAAGCTTCACGAAGACGACTCGCCGAAATTCGGCCGCCTCTTGATTGTCCTGTTCTTGGCAGTGATGGCGATTGTCGCGATTACGCTAATTTCAGAGGCTTACTATTCTTGAAACGGCAGCTCGACGCGCCGTGCGACGCCGCTCTTGCCGGGAAATTCCGCGAACGCGCTTCTCACCATATACGGCATAACCGCGGCAAGCGATGGGTTCTGCCCCTCGCTATTGACTGTGACGTCGTACAGTTTCTTGCCGTCGCCCACGCGGGCGATGACGATATGCAGACGGCGTTTATATAGCCGATAGCTCACATCCCGATACTGCATGATCGGCGGCCCGTACCAAAATGGATTGGCAAAGAAGGGGTCGTAAAAACCATACGGCGTCCAGCGCGGCGCATACATGGGCGGCGCCCAGCCGGGATTGATCGCCACCGGTTCAACCACGCGCACGTCGCGTTCTTCCACGGCGTAGCCTAGATTGACGTGCAAGCCAGGTTTTGCAGTCACGTCTGCTTCGCGAAAGCCCAGCCGCAGCAATTCAGCGCGCACCAGGTTTTCATAGGAGCGGTATTCCAGATTGTTGTCCTGGTCCTTGCTGCGTTCAAACGTGAACGTTTTTTGCGCCACGTCGGCCGGCCATTCATGGAATACCGTAACCTCGCTTTTAATCGTCGGCGCGGCGCATGCTGTTAATAACGAAATGCAACATACAAGAACCCAAGCCACATAAGCGCGTCGCCTCATGAAAAAAAGCAAGAGTTTGATGTATTTCGATAAAGATTCCATGGGTGCCTCCATAGTAAAATCTCCATTTGCTTCATTCTCCCGCAGATCCCACTCTTATGCGTACCGACACCCCTTCCACGATTTACCGCAAAAGTTATGCCGAGCCTGGTTTTTGGGTCGAAACGGTCGAGATGGGTTTCGATCTCGATCCTGCCGAAACTCGGGTGGCGACGCGCACGGTCTTGACGCGCAATCCCCATAGCCCGGAAAAGAAGCTGGTGCTGTATGGCGACGACGTGCAATTGGTGGCGATCCGCCTGAATGGAAAATTGTTGAGTAGCCATGACTACACACTCAACAGCAGCGGCTTGCAGATTGCCGATGTGCCGGATCATGTGACATTGGAAATCGAAACGGCGTTGTGCCCGGACCGTAATACTTCGCTCATGGGTTTATACGTTTCGAACGGTAATTTTTTCACGCAGTGCGAAGCGGAAGGTTTTCGCAAGATTACTTACTTCCCGGATCGACCCGATGTCATGGCGAAATACAAAGTCATGCTGCGTGCCGACAAGAAAAAATATCCGGTGCTGCTTTCTAACGGCAATTTGATTGAGGAAGGTGATTTGGGCGACGGCCGCCACTATGCATTATGGGAAGATCCCTTCAAGAAACCTTCCTATCTGTTTGCGCTGGTCGCCGGCAAGCTGGTATGTCAAGAAGAAAAAACCATGCTGCAATCGGGGCGCGAAGTCTTGCTGCAGGTATGGGTCGAGCCGGGTAACCTCGACAAAACCGAGCATGCCATGGCCTCGCTTAAAAATAGTATACGTTGGGACGAAGAGCGCTTTGGTTTGGAATTGGATCTCGACCGCTTCATGATCGTTGCGGTCGGCGATTTCAATATGGGTGCGATGGAAAACAAGGGCTTGAACATTTTCAATACCAAGTTCGTTCTCGCCAATGCCAAGATCGCCACCGACACCGACTACGCCAATATCGAAGCGGTGGTCGGTCACGAATATTTTCACAACTGGACCGGCAATCGCGTGACTTGTCGCGACTGGTTCCAATTGTCCTTAAAAGAAGGCCTGACGGTTTTCCGCGACCAGGAATTTTCCGCCGACATGATCGGTACCGACTCCGGCCGTGCAGTGAAGCGCATCGAAGACGTGCGCGTGCTGCGCCAAGCGCAATTTCCGGAAGACGCAGGCCCGATGGCGCATCCGGTGCGGCCTGATTCCTACATGGAGATCAACAACTTCTACACCGTCACCGTCTATGAAAAAGGGGCGGAAGTGGTGCGCATGTACCAGACCCTGCTCGGGCATGAAGGCTTCAACAAGGGCATGGACTTGTACTTTGCTCGACACGACGGCCAGGCGGTGACTTGCGACGATTTCCGCGCCGCGATGGCGGATGCCAATGGCCGCGATCTGACGCAATTCGAGCGTTGGTATAGCCAAGCCGGCACACCGCGCGTAAAAGTTGAAACGGCATACGACGCGAACGCCAAGACTTACGCTGTCACGCTGTCGCAGTCTTGCCCCATCACACCGGGGCAGGAGAAAAAGCTACCGTTCCATATTCCGGTTGCCGTCGGCTTGCTCGATTACGAAGGGCACGATATGCCGCTTAGGCTTACTCAGGATGCCGCTTCCGGTAATGCTTTAACCACGCGTGTATTGGAGCTGACGGAAGAAAAGCAAACTTTTGTTTTTCGCGATGTTGCTCATAAGCCTGTGCCTTCGCTGTTGCGTAATTTTTCAGCACCGATCGTTCTGGAATTCGAGTATAGCGACGACGATCTTGCCTTTTTGATGAAGCACGACAGCGATCCTTTCAATCGCTGGGAAGCCGGACAGCGCTTCGCGATGCGCAAGCTTTTAGCCTTGGCCAATGCGAATAGCGATAGCACCGAAGCGGATGAAACTTTAGTCGCCGCCATGCGCAGCACCTTGAACAATACGCAGATCGATGCCGCTTTCCGGGAAGTGGTGTTGACGCTGCCGACCGAAAATATGATCGCCGAGCAAATGGCGGTGGTTCATCCGCAATCGATTCATCGCGCATGGTTGTCGCTGCGTCGTGCGCTTGCGCAGCAACTGTTTCACGATCTGCTCGACGCTTACCGTACCCACCAGACGCCTGGATCCTATAGTCCGGATGCGATATCCGCCGGCAAGCGTGCGCTGAAAAATGCATCTCTTTCCTTGTTGTCGGAACTCGACGATCCGCAAGTGCACGGTTTGATGCAGCTGCAATACAAGTCAGCTAATAACATGACCGACCGTTTGGCCGCGTTGTCGGCAATGGTCAATACGCACGCCTCCATTCGCGAAGTCGCGCTTGCCCGGTTTTATCGCGATTTCGAGCATGAGGCGCTGGTCATCGATAAATGGTTCGCGCTGCAAGCGATGGCGCGCACTACCGACGTGGCAGCCGTGCGCGGCTTGATGAAGCACCCGGCATTTACACTCAAGAATCCGAACCGCGCGCGCAGCTTGATCTTCAGCTTTTGCAATGGCAATCCGGCGCAGTTCCACGCAGCCGACGGAAGTGGATACGCTTTCTGGGCCGAACAAGTTATCGCTCTCAATAAGCTCAACCCTCAAGTCGCCGCGCGTCTGGCGCGCAGCCTCGACCGCTGGCGCAAGTATGAACCGGCCTTGCAAGAAAAAATGCACGCCGCGCTCGAAGAAGTTGCCGCCGCCCAGGGCTTGTCGAACGACGTGCTCGAAGTGGTCACCAAATCCCTGTCCAATTAATTAAATGAAGCGAAAAAATGAAAGCACCTGCCAAACGCGTTAGCCTCACGCAGCACCTGGTTGAAGAACAGCGCCTGAACAACAATGTCCCGGCCGAATTGCGCCTTCTGATCGAAGTCGTAGCCCGAGCCTGTAAATCTATTAGTCATGCAGTGGGTAAAGGGGCGCTGGGCGAAGTGCTCGGCAGCACCGAAACCGAAAATGTGCAAGGCGAAGTGCAAAAGAAACTGGATGTGTTGTCCAACGAGATCCTGCTCGAAGCTAACGAATGGGGCGGCCACTTGGCAGCGATGGCATCGGAGGAAATGGAGTCCTTCCATCCGATTCCCAATCGCTATCCCCAGGGAGAATACCTCCTGCTGTTCGATCCGCTCGATGGCTCGTCCAATATCGACGTGAACGTTTCGATCGGCACCATTTTCTCGGTGTTGAAAGCGCCGGACGGCATGGTTACGGTAACCGAGCAAGATTTTCTGCAGCCCGGCGTCAATCAAGTCGCCGCAGGCTATGCGGTGTATGGTCCGCAAACCGTGCTGGTTCTCACTACCGGCAACGGCGTCAATTGCTTCACGCTCGACCGCGAAATGGGTTCCTGGGTGCGCACCCAGCAGCACATCCAAATTCCGGCCGAAACCAAAGAATACGCGATCAATGCATCGAACGCGCGCCACTGGTTCGCACCGGTGCGGCGCTACATCAATGAGCTCAACGAAGGCAAAACCGGCCCGCGCGGCAAGGATTTCAATATGCGCTGGATTGCTTCGATGGTCGCGGATGTGCATCGCATTTTGAATCGCGGCGGCATCTTCATGTACCCGGCCGATGCGCGCGATCCCGGCAAGCCCGGCAAACTGCGCTTGATGTATGAAGCCAACCCCATGGCTTTCATCGTCGAGCAAGCCGGCGGCGCCGCAACGAACGGCATGCAGCGCATCATGGAAATCCAGCCGGAAACCCTGCACCAGCGCGTAGCGGTTTTCCTGGGTTCCAAGAATGAAGTTGAGCGGGTGACCGGCTATCACCAAAATGCTTAATCGGCATTGCTGCCCGAGAACGGCGGTTTTTTGTTAGAATACGCGTCTTCGCTGATGTAGCTCAGTTGGTAGAGCAACTGATTCGTAATCAGTAGGTCGGAGGTTCGACTCCTCTCATCAGCACCATAAGAATCAAACACTTAGCCCTGCCACTTTGGCGGGGCTTTGTGTTTTTTGCGCATCGATAGTATCTACGTAAGAGATCGGGAAGACGAACTGCCCGAAAATCGTAGGCAGATGGCAAATTGCAACTCGCGCGGGCGCTCCGGGCGTGTAGGATGGGTATCGGATGGATGCAATTGCCTGTAAAGGGACGTTGCCGACACTCCCAAAATCCTTAAGAATTTCAATGAAAAGCTCTACTACGCGGCACTCTTAATCGAAGCGCTTCACATGCATAGAATCCGACTCAATTTCCTACCCACACTTTATGCGATCGCACCCGGATGCCTGTTGGCCTTGGCTGGATTAGCGTGCGCCATATTAATTCGCGGACAAATGCTTCAGCAACAACGATCTGAGGCGCATTTGAAGTTTGAAAAAGACGTCAGTGAGATTGAGAGGGAAATCACCAATCGCTTGCAGTCCTATGAGAATTTGCTGTTTGCTGCGCGCGGACTCTTCGATGTAACCGGCGACGATATGACGCCGGAAAAATTCAAGGAGTTTGCAGTATCGCTATCGTTGCAGGATCGCTATCCCGGCTTGGAGTCGCTGAATTTTGCCGAACGGGTTGATTTGCTTCATGCTGAAGCGTTTGAAAAGAAAATAGGTAGGCGCATATTTCCCGAGTCGCAAAACAGATTTGGTGATGTGTTTGCATATGCTTATCCCAATGGCAGGACAGGATTAAATTGGGCAACTAGTGCAAGAGCGCAGTCTTCAATTTATCCCGTGTTGCGCCAGAGCGGAAGAGTGATTGCGTCGTTGCGGCCATATCCCAAAAAGGAAGGGGATGGATTGGCCTTGGGCGCTCGTCTTGGTTACTACGCGCCTGGAATGCAGACCTATACGGCTCAGGAGCGCGACGTCGCATATAGGGGGTCTCTTGGAATCGGATTTTTGGTCAAGCCGTTTTTTGTTGCCGCGATCGGTCAAGCGAAACTTTCGCAGTTCCACGTAGAAGTTCACCGGATTTTCAGTGCGGATAATCCCGGAAACAGGGAGGAGTGGAATGAAAAAAATCTACTTTTTTCAAGTGACTCAGTTGCCGGGTCTTATATAAAGAATCGCGACGGCGAAATTTTTGCGAAGCGGGTTAGGATCGATTTTGGCCAATCGGCTATGGAGATCGGTATATCCACGGATATAAACAACTATTTATTCGGCCCCGCCAGATATGCCGCTTCTATCATTGCGGTTTTGGTATTTGGATTTTTTTTAATAGCCGCGTCTTATTTGATATGGACTTTTATTCATCGAAGAAAGCTTGAACAACTGGTGTCGATCCGTACGGAAGAGACATATAAAGAGGCGGCGCGCAGGGAAAAAATTGAGCGGGAAATTATTCACGTTGTTGAAAATGAGCGCAGGATAATCGGGCAAGAACTGCATGACGATTTGGGGCAAGATCTGACGGCCGTCAGGTTTGCTTCCGAATACCTTTCAAAACGTCTCTATCAAAGCGCGCCTAAAGAGGCCGAGGAATTTAGCCGTATCAACGAGACGCTGGGGAAAATAGCGCAAAGGTTGAGAGTCCTGGCGAAAGGCTTGTTTCCCATCTCGATGGAAGTGCATGGCTTGCCGGAAGCGTTAAGAGAATTAGCGAGCGCTACCGAGGAAAATTATGCGGTACGATGCGTCGTTACCGGCGACGAGATAAATCTTGACGATTCCGATATATCCATTAACCTCTACCGAATCGCTCAGGAAGCGATTGCCAATGCCATAAAGCATGGCCGCGCTAAAAACATCGCTATTACCCTGCATCATTCCGGCGGCCACTTTTCGATGAGCATCGTTGACGATGGAATAGGTATCAGAAAAGCTGAAGGAGCAGAGAGGGGAATGGGAATGAACACTATCTCCTATCGTGCCAAGCTAATCGGGATGCTTTTCAAGATATCCAGCCACTCGCCTCATGGCACATCAATAGAAATTTCGTCCCCAAAAACAAATGACAACATCCAGTAAGAGACATCGCGTGATGATTGTCGATGACCACGTCATGGTGCGGTCATCAATCGCGCTGGTGCTCAATCACCAGCCGGATCTGGAAGTCGTCTCGCAAGTGTCGTCAAGTGAGGCGGCAATCGCTGCGCTGGAGTCGCATGTGCCGGACGCTGCCATTATTGACCTGACGCTGGGTAAAGAATCGGGGCTTAGCCTGATCCCTAAACTGGTTTCCAAAACGCCGTCGCTTGCTGTCGTCGTTCTCACCATGCACGACGAAATGCTGTTTGGCGAAAAGGCACTCGCTGCCGGGGCAAAAGGATATGTCACCAAAGACCAGGATCCGGATTCCCTTGTACAGGCATTACGCGTTGTATTGGCGGGAAACTATGCTATCAGTGAGCGGTTACAGGCGAAGTTAGCCAAGCGTGAGCTGGCTGGCTTGCCGGAGATCGAATCCGGAGCGGCCATCAAGTTTTCCAATCGGGAGTTGGAAGTATTGCGATGTACCGCGCAACACTTGGATAAATCGACAATCGCGCAGGCTTTAGGAATCAGCCGCCATACTGTTGAAACCCATCGTTCAAATTTGAAAATAAAATTGGGCGTCCGATCCCAATACGAATTGTATATAGCCTCTCTGGAATATTTTCCGGAATTCGCGCCGCTCTCCTTTATGGGTAAATAAGAGGACACCGGATATAGATAGGCGTGACGCGATTACTTACCGGTCTAGCTGCCTACTATAATTCTGTATTGATTTCGCAATATATCCGTGTCAGGATTGTTTTGCTGAGTTGGCGAATCTTTGTGCCACGCAGTTAGTTTGTGGTAGAAGTGACGCATGAGTGACGCATTAAAAACCCCCAGAAAAAATATTGGTCGGGAGCGAGATATGAAAATGTATACATACTTAAGCATGCTGGTCATTTCGGCGGCGATTCCAGGCGCCGCAATGGCATTGACCGACGGGCAGCGCGATGCGTATGTATCGTATCTCATGGCGCAGAACGAAAATCCCCTTAAGGATTGCGCAGTGGTCGCGTTGCAGCTTAATGCTGGGCTCACCGCCAAACTGATTGCCAAGGCCTCTGATCAGAGCATTGAAAAAGATCTGCTCTCCAATATTTCGGATGCGGGGTTCAAGGCGGAACGGGAAAAAGAAGTGGCCGCATGGAAGAAATCCAAGAATCCCGGCCAGATTGCACTCATGAACTTCAATTACTGCGTGCAGCTAAAGAAAGTCAAGGCCGACCTCGGCGCGCTCGGTAAGGCTTGTTTTAACTTGACCGGCGTGCCGGCGCTCGCCGAGGTCTTAAAAAAGGCCGGCAAACCCAAAGAATTTGCAGATGAAAAGGTGATCGGGGCGTATGGCAAGCAGCTATCCGAGAGTTTCATTCGCGATGCGGTAGGCGATGTCTATGCCAAAAACGCAGAAAAGGATGCCTATGAAGCGCATAGGCGTGTGCTTGCGCAGTGCATTAAGACGATGGAGCTCGCGCCGATTTCCGATGAGGTGCTGCGCAAGGAGTACGAACGTTTTAAAGCGGCAATCGGCGATAAGGAATATAACGTTTCCCATATTATGGTGTGGACCAAGGAGGCGGCAGAGAAAATCGTCGAGCGGCTCAAAAACGGCGAGTCGTTTGCCGCCTTGGCAAATTCGCTTTCGATGGACACTGGGTCAGCCGGAAAGGGCGGCGATCTCGGGTGGAATCCGCCTACGGCATTTGCCCCCGCGTTTGCCGATGCTGTGAAAAAAATCACGCCGGGCACTTACACATTGGAACCGGTTCATACCTCGTTCGGATGGCACGTTATTAAGGTTGCCGAGGTACGTCCGGCGCGGGTTCCCGCCTTCGAAGAAGTAAAAGAATCGATTCGGACATCGATGCAGGCCAAGCAGATGAAATAAGAGACCCGTTGTTCAGTAAATGCGCTTTCGCTGCATGGCGACTGCGTCGAATTGCGGACCATACGATCCAAGAAAAACCGGACAGTTCGCGATCTCTTCAATTTTCTGTATATGGCTTTGCGCGTCGATCATCGGCGTGGTTTCAAACCTGGGGCGTGCGCGAGAAAGCAGTTGTGTTAACTGTCTTTGATGTTCCAGGTTGCGATCCGTCGTTGGATGTAGTCTGATGATCAAACCATCACGCGCATCGAATGTGCAAATAGCGTCGTCTTGAACGGCCAAATCGGATTCGTAGCCGACACACCACGTTAACTTGTCAGTCTTGCTGAATGCGTCGAGATGGCTGACAAAAATTCCATCCAGTTTTCCGGCCGCCGAGCGCGCATAGCGCAGCAGCACGGCATCGGGATGGCCGCGTCGGAATCGTCCTTGCCAGCCGCTGGAATCGTTGTGCGGTTCATTCAAGCAATCAAGCTCGGCGTCCCAGGTCGGCATCGGGCCGGCACCGTGTCGAGTCAGATACGAGCGTATCAAACCAAAATGGCGAATCGGTGTTGATAGGCCGTAGTCCGCTGTTACCGCTTCCACGGCATCCGAACTGATGCTGCTCCACGTGGTATGCGGGTGAAATCCATGCCATTCATCCAGCAACACGCCTTGTGCACCTTCAAACAGCACGGCCCCCGGCCTATGCAAGCGGTCCGCAATCATGCTCTTTGTCGCAGGCCGCACTTTTGCGCTAAGGACGGCGACATGCTCTAGCCATCGAGCGGATATCGCTTCATCGCTCAGCATGCGCAACTCCGCGTCATAAAGCGCGCTGTTTTCGGGAACGACACACGCCGTCACGAATTCGCTCAGCAATTGATGACGAATGACTTCGAGCTTGGCCAGTGCGGCTTGCGGTTGAAGCAGATCCGCGTAGCGCAGGATGTGCTCGGGACGTTCCAAGCTATGCTGCACTGTTTCTCCCACGCCGACGCCGCAACTTCCATGTGCCGACTGGCCCCTGGCCAATTCGCGCAAGCGGCCCGCCGCTTGATGAAACGGCGTCGTGATTCTGCAGCGTTCGTCGATCAGCATGCGCTGCAAACAATCGGACACGCCGAGCCTCTGCAGGCGAGCGGCTTCGACCAATAAAGCAGTGGGATGCACGATCACCGGATAGGCAAGCACCGTGACCACGCCGGGAACAAAGCTGCCGGAGCAGAATTGCGAAAAAATATGATGCCTGCCGTCAGGCAGCACGACATTGTGCCCGGCCTGGGCGCCGCCGTTGAAGCGAACAACCGTATGGGTATCCCAGTTGCGGCAAAGGTAATCCGTGAACAGCCCTTTACCGCAATCTCCGAATCCCAGCCCGAGTAAAGAAGCCAGCCGCGTGGAGCTCATTCGCTTCTCGTCAGTTATGCGTTAGCCGAAAAGTTTGCGCCACCAAGACGACGCCGGTTGCGTCAGGCTCCCGATCGGCGAGACGCTTTTGACTGCATTCGGGTCGAGCAAGGCGGCATAAGGTTTGAGCGCACGGACAACTGCCGCGGCGCGGTCTTCCGCGATGCCGTTGGTCGTCAGCGTATGTACCAAGGTCTTGAGATCGGGCGCGGCGCCTTCGGTCAGAGCAACGATTGAAGCGGCCACGGCGCAAGCATCTTCCGGCGCTTCCATGCAAATGACGTTGTCACCGAGCAGATCGCGCCAACGGCTTTCGCAATTGCGGCGGCGCTGGAGATCGGGAATCAGGAAGAACAAATGGTAAGTCTCGGCCGCGGCGGCGATGACTTCCTCGATCGGAATGTCTTCATCCAGTTTTTCGCCGACCAATGCCTCGATCTGGTGTCTTGAAACCGCAGGGTAGGGCAGTTCATCGCCGGTCATGAAAAGGTAGCCGCGCTTTTTGCGCTTGACCCAGCAATCGATATCCGTATGTTGGGCCAGCATGTAAAACGCGAGTTCGTAGCTTTCCGAACCGCTGCCGCCACCGCCGCCTTCGAGATAGCTCCAGGTCAGCCATTGATCCATTAATTCGGCAGTCGATTCGAACTGGCCGATTTGCAGGGGCGCATTGTCGGAGGTGGCGTCGCCGATCGCCATGAAAAGCAACTGTGGATCGGGAATGCCGCAGCCCATGATCAGTTTCATGAAGGTCGGCAGTTCACGCGTCGCCAGGAGGCGCGGGATATCGCCCATTGAGCCCGTTACGTCCAATGCGAATGCGATGGCGAGCGAATGCGGATGATCCGCATTGTCGCGCGCTTCGCGCATTTTCACGCCGCGCGGATCCATGAGCGGGTGGCATCCGCGTTGTTTGAACACTTCGTGATGCGGCGCGGAAGCGCGATCGGCAACCAGAGCGGCGTGCGCGGCGTGAGAGTAATTTCCATATCCCATGATGTTTCCTTTCTAAAGTATCAGGCGTGCGGCGTGGGGGTGAAATGGACAAATTGCGGCGGACCAAATGCTTCGCGTGCGGCCGTCTTCAGTGCTTGATCGAGGCCCGCTGCGCCGAGCTTAGTGCACCAATGAATGTCTTCGCTGGCATTTTTTAGAAGCCTTGTCAGCGCAGGCGGGATAGAGGCCGGGATCTTGGGCTCATCGTCGCCTCCGGCGAGCAATGCACGAATGGTCCAAGCCGATTGAGCCAAATCGCGTCCGGGACCGGGACGGGAAAAGCTCGGGGTGCTTCCTGATGAGCCGGCAAGCTGCTGCGCATCGGCCCAGCCGATGATGAGGATGCCGTGATCCTCTGGATGGACTAAAAGATGCTCCGGCGCCAAATGACCGTGCGCCCAGCCGATTTGATGAATATAGCCGAGCACTTCTAAAACGCGCCGCCACATCCATACCGCATGGCGCGGATCGATGCCGCCCGGATAATTGCGGCGTACTTCGGCAAGACTGCCCCAAAAGCCGGGCTGGTTGCGCAGCACGAGCGCTTCACGCCGATTTCCGCCCAGTTCTTCCGCGGTGCCGAATGCGATGGGTTGCGGAAGTCGCTGAGAAAAATAAGCAGAGCCAATTGATTGGTTAGCCTGTAGCCGCTGCAGATTTTGGTATTCGCGCTTCAGTCTGTCCGGTGCGGCGGACGAATGCGCCAGCTTGATCACGACTCTTTCAGGCAAGGGACCTATGCGCTGGGCCAGCACGATCTTGGCAGTCGATCCATATCCGAGTTGGGTGAGCACCCGGTAGCGATGGCCCTGGCATCGGAGAGTGCTCAAGTGCTCGATAGACGGTCCATAGGCGCGCTCATACGCTTCGTGGAATGCGGCGGCGCGGACAAAATTTTCGTTGCGGGTCACGTCGACACCGCAATAGGTGCAAGTCACCATACGCCAAGCCGCTTGTCTAGGCAGAGGCGCGCCGCATTGGGGGCAAATCAGCGTGGTGTGTAGCATAGTTTGTTATTCCTATAAGCCTCTTGCCAGCAACTGTAGTTGATGTCGGAATTCCGGCTTCAGCCGGTACAACTGTGCGGGGCGATGCGCGCCGGCCGCTTCCATTTGCCCTTCGATCGGCTTCAGCATGTCCATCTCCGTCATTTTGCGGCGAAAGCTCACTTTGTTGAGAGGCTCTCCCATCAAAGATTCATAGATGCGCTGCAGCTGCGGCAAAGTGAAGGTGTCGCCGGCGAGATAGCAGGGCAGGGATGAGTATTGGCTTTTGCCGCGCAGACGCGCGACCGCGGTCTCGACGATCGCTTTATGATCGAAAGGCAGCACCAGCGGACGATCGACGCTGACGAGCTTGACGTCGGGGTGGCCGGCTTTTTCAATGATGTGGTAGGGGACCAGCGCATAATAAGCAATCGACACCGACCAGCCGCGTGGATCGCGCGCGGGTCCGGAGAAGGTGGCGAGTTGTTCCAGGTAGGGCGCCTCGATGCCGGTTTTCGCGTTCAAGACGCGTAGCGCAGCATCCTGTGCATCCATGTCTTCGTTGGGGTGGATGTAGCCGCCGGGTAATGCCGCGACGCCTTTAAAAGGTTCGCGCTCACGCTTCAAAAGGGCGACCTTGAGGGTCTCGTCCTTCAAGGTGAGTAGTACCACGTCGACGGTGCAAATGACTTGATTCACTGCGGACTCCTGGCGCCATTTACTCGAACGCCTTATTTAGTATAAACAATATCCTATCTGCGTAGAAGGTCGTTGTCCTGAAAAATCTGAAAATGTGTGGGTAAAATCAGGGCGTCGCCTATCATTTGAATCACTATAGTATAGTTAGTTGCAAAAGTAAATTAAGTATACTAGAATGAATTTACGGCATCACGAAAGGACAGAAAACATGAAACGCAACTTCCATATGCTCATCATCGATCCGCAAAACGATTTTTGCGATTTGCCGGCGAGCTACCTGCCTATCGATCCGTTGACTGGCCGGCCGCTTGCGCCAGCGCTGCCGGTAGCCGGCGCGCATGCCGACATGTTGCGCGTGGCGGATTTGATCGATCGCGGCCTCGGCGGTTTGTCCGGTATCAGCGTGACGCTCGATTCGCACCAGCGTTTAGATGTGGCGCACCCGACTTTCTGGATGGATGCGGAGAAAAAGGCGGCCCATCCTTTTACGCAGATTACCGCGGCAGATGTGCGTGATGGAAAATTCGCGCCGCGCGATGCCAAGGCCTTGCCGCGCGTGCTTGCTTACCTCGATGCTTTGGAAGCCGCCGGCCGCTATACGCTGATGGTATGGCCTGTGCATTGCGAAATCGGTTCCTGGGGGCACAACGTTCATGCCGATGTGCGCGCCGCCTATAATCGTTGGGAAGACGGCGCTTTAGGAATCGTCAATAAAGTCGTCAAGGGCACCAACCCGTGGACCGAGCATTATTCCGCGATCCAGGCGGAAGTGCCGGACGAGGAGGATGAAAGCACGCAACTGAACCGTGGCCTCATCGATTTATTGGCGCAAGCAGATCGTGTCTACATCGCCGGCGAAGCAGGCAGCCATTGCGTCAAGGCGACCACGGAACACATCGTCGCCAACTTCGACCGGGCTAGCGTCTCCAAGCTGGTGCTGGTGAGGGATTGCATGAGCGCGGTAACGGGCTTCGATGTGCAGTACCAAGGTTTTGTGCAAGACATGGCGGCGCGCGGCGTGCAAATCGCTCAGGCAGCCGACGTGTTGCCGGAACTTCTTGCTAACGCAAATCGTTGATTTACTTTCGAACCAAGAAAACAAAATGAAACCGATCGTACGCAGCCTGCTTGAAACGGATCTCTACAAGTTCACGATGTGGCAAGCCTTGCTGCATCGTCATCCTGATGCTCAAGCGGAATATGCCTTTGTGTGCCGCAATCAGCCGGCTTATCCGTTGGCCGAATTGAAAGTCGATGTCGAACGCGAGCTCGACCACTTGTGTTCGCTTTCCTTTGCTGAAGACGAGATCGAGTATCTGCGCAGGCTTCGTTTCATCAAGAGCGATTTTGCCGATTTCTTGACGGTATTCCGTTTTCAGCGCAAATTCATTACGGTCGACACCGACGGCCCGACGCTCTCGATCCGCGCCAGGGGGCCGCAGGTGCACGTGATGGGTTTCGAGATTTTCGTGCTCTACATCGTCAATGAGTTGTATTTCCGGCGCTACGATCAAGAAGAAGCATTGGCGGAAGGCCGCAAGCGCCTCAGTGCCAAGATCGAATTGCTGCGTGAATTCGGCAAGGAGACGGCACGCGCGCACCCCTTCGAGTTTTTCGATTTCGGCGTGCGCCGGCGTTTTTCCGGCGATTGGCAGGAAGAAGTGGTGGCGACCCTTGCAAAAGAAGTGCCGCAATATTTCAAGGGAACCTCCAACGTCTATTTGGCCAAGAAATATAAGCTGGTACCGATCGGCACCATGGCCCATGAGTACTTGCAATCCTTCCAGGCTTTCGGCGTGCGCTTGCGCGATTTTCAAAAAGCCGCGCTGGAAGACTGGGTGCAGGAATATCGCGGCGACTTGGGGACGGCATTGACCGACGTCGTGGGCATGGATGCATTCTTGGCGGATTTCGATTTGTATTTCGCTAAACTTTTTGACGGTCTGCGCCACGATTCAGGCGATCCGATCGAGTGGGGCGAAAAGGCGTTGGCGCATTACGCTAAGCTAAAACTCGACTCGCATACCAAGCGCTTGGTATTCTCGGATGGCTTGGATTTGCCGACTGCTTTCTCGCTGTACCGGCATTTCGCCGATCGCACCATGACGGGCTTCGGCATCGGCACCAATCTGACCAACGATACGCATATTCCGGCATTGAACATCGTGATGAAGCTCGTGAACTGCAACGGCCAGCCTGTAGCAAAATTGTCGGATGCGCCCGGCAAAACCTTGTGCAAAGATGAAACCTTCCTTGCGTATTTGCGCCAAGTGTTCAATCAAATCGCAGCCTGAGAATAACCATGTTAAAACTTGCCATCGCACAGCTGAACGTCACCGTCGGCGATTTCGCCGGCAACGCCGCTACCATCATTGCCCATATGCGCAAAGCGGCGGAGCAGGACGCAGATATCGTGGTGTTTTCCGAGCTATCCTTGTGCGGCTACTATCCGGGCGATTTGCTGGAAGATGCGGATTTTCTGGCGCGGCTGGATGCGACTCTCGAAGAAGTTCGCTTGGCGTCCAAAGACTTGCCGGGATTGGTCTCGGTGCTCGGTACCGTTCGGCGCAATACCGGCCCTGGCAAACCTTTGTACAACGCGCTGATGGCAATTCAAAACGGTGAGATCGTTGCCGAATACTACAAGCAGCTGCTGCCCACTTACGGCATCTTCGATGAACGGCGCCATTTCGAGCCCGGTCCGGAGCGCGCCTGCCTGTTGAACGTCTCAGAAAAAACACTGGGCTTCATCATTTGCGAAGACGGCTGGAATGACGCCGGCCGCGATTACCAGGTCAACCCCTTCGATGCTTTGCGCGAAGCACGGCCGGACCTCGTCATCAGCATCAACGCGAGCCCCTCGGATATGGGCAAGCGCAAGCAGCGCCATACTTTATTTTCTGCCGCATCGGCCAATAACAAGTTGCCGCTCTTATACGTGAATCAAGTCGGGGGCCAGGACCAATTGGTGTTCGACGGCGCATCGTTTGCCGTCGGACCGGAGCAAGGCGTGGCTTTTGAAGCGGTGCGCTTCGTCGAGGATTTTCAAGTGATCGGCTTTGAGGACGGGCGCTTCCTCGCAGTCAACGGCGCCGCCTTGCCGGTACCCGAAGCTGAAGGTATACCTGCGCCGGAATTCACGCGCCGCCAAATCGTCTTGGGCTTGCGGGATTATGCACGCCGCTGCGGTTTTACCAAGGCTGTGGTCGGCTCTTCCGGCGGCATCGATTCCGCGTTGACTTTGGCATTGGCGGTTGAAGCGCTCGGCGCAGAAAACGTCTTCGCCATTACCATGCCGTCGGCCTACTCCAGCGAAGGGTCGGTGTCGGACTCCGTCAAGCTGTGCGACAACTTGGGCATCAAGCTCTATACCCACCCGATCAAGAGCCTGGTGGATCAGTACGGCAATGGATTCGCTGCGGCTTTCGATGCGCCGCTGCAGGGCCTCACTCTGGAAAATCTGCAAGCGCGCGTGCGCGGCACCATCCTGATGGAATACTCCAATGCATTCGGCGCCTTGCTTCTGACCACCGGCAACAAGAGCGAAATTTCGGTGGGCTACTGCACGCTGTATGGCGACACCAACGGCGGTCTTGGGCTGATCGGCGATTTATACAAAACGGAAGTGTATGCCTTGTCGCGCCATATCAACGACTGCGCCGGCCGGGAAATCATTCCGGACGACGTGTTGACCAAGCCGCCGTCGGCGGAATTGGCGCCGGGCCAAAAGGATACCGACAGCTTGCCGCCCTACGACGTGCTGGATGAAATTTTAAAGTGGCATATCGAAGGCGCGAAATTGCCGGAATATGAATACTTTGCCGCGAAACAGTTCGTCGATAAATTGATTGCATCCGAGGATGGCAAACGGTTGGTGTCGCGTATTCTCGGCATGGTTGCACGCAACGAATACAAGCGCCGTCAAGCGCCGCCGATCATCCGCGTTCGTTCGCGCGCCTTCGGCAGCGGCCGCCAGATGCCGATTGCCGCCAAATATTTTTGATGGGAAAACGCATGTCAACCTCCGCTTCTGCCGATGTCGCCGTTTTGATTGGACGCTTTCAACCTTTCCACAACGGCCATGCCGCGCTCTTAAAGCTTGCGCTATCCATCGCGCCGAAGGCGGTGGTTGTGCTCGGCTCCTCGTTTCATGCACGCAGCGCCAAAAATCCATTTACATCTAAAGAGCGTGTGGAAATGATCAAGGCCACGCTCACTGAAGATGAAAAGGCACGCATCTGTTTTACCGAACTGCGCGATTACTACGAGGACAACCGCTGGGCGAACGCAGTGCGCCGGCAAGTCGAAGCGCAAGCAAAAGGCGCGAAGAAAATTGCACTGGTGGGCCACTTCAAGGATGCATCCAGCTATTACCTCAATCATTTTCCACAGTGGCAATTGGTCGCCATGGAAAATGAATTGAGTATCGATGCAACCAGTATTCGGCGGGTCTTGTTCGAGGCGGAAGATATCGACGTATCGTTGGCCGTGCTGGCCGATCTCGTGCCGCTCGCGATACGCCAATACTTGAAAGCTTGGACTGCATTGTCGCATTACGAAGGTCTAGTCGAGGAGCACAAACAAGTCGCCAAGTACAAAGCAGAATGGAAAAACGCGCCTTATGCGCCGATTTTTTCCACGGTCGATGCGGTGGTAGTCACGGCCGGCCATGTCTTGTTAATCAAACGCGGCGGGTTCCCCGGCAAGGGACAATGGGCATTACCGGGTGGCTTTGTTGAGCAACGCGAGCGCCTGCTGCAATCGGCGATCCGTGAATTGGCGGAAGAGACACGCTTGGGCGTGTTGGACTCCATGCTTGCCGATGCGCTGGTCGACGTCAAAGTGTTCGACCATCCCGATCGCAGCCAGCGCGGCCGCACGATCACCCATGCGCACTATTTCGATTTAAAGACGGATCACCTTCCGGACGTCGAAGCCGCCGATGATGCAGAAAAAGCCGCATGGCTGCCGATTGAACAATTAGCCGGCATGGAAGAAGAATTCTTCGAAGACCATTTTCATATTCTTGATCATTTTTTGCGGCTGACGGTTGATTAACATGATCGATACGCGAAGTAGATTCCTTGGAGCCTTGCTGGGCTTAGCTTGCGGGGATGCTGTTGGCACCACAGTCGAGTTCGCGCCGCGCGGATCCTTTTCGCCGGTAACGGATATGGTTGGCGGCGGACCATTCAGTTTGCAGCCAGGCCAATGGACTGACGACACATCGATGGCGTTGTGTCTTGCTGAAAGTTTGCTGACAAAAAACGCTTTCGATCCAGTCGATCAAATGGCGCGCTATCTGAATTGGTGGAAATGGGGCTATTTGAGTTCGACTGGAAGCTGTTTTGATATAGGCACGACGGTGCGTGAGGCGCTCGCCAAATTTTCCATCTCGGGCGATCCGTATTGCGGCTCAAGTGATCCTTATAGCGCGGGAAATGGCTCCTTAATGCGCCTGGCACCAGTGGTGCTGTTTGCGCATGATGATGTCGAGGCATTGCACAAATTATCTGCGGACAGTTCCCGCACGACGCATGGTGCAGCCGAAGCCATCGAATGTTGCCAGCTCTTTGCGGAGTTAATCAGCAAGGCATTGTGTGGAACACCAAAGTCGCAATTGTTTTCTACTCTCCAGTTTGCGCCGTACCAGCCAAGAATCGTCGAACTTGTATGCGGCACGTTCATGGAAAAAGAAGAGGGAGCCATACGTGGCAGCGGCTATTGCATCGAATCCCTCGAAGCTGCGCTTTGGTGCTTCTTTCACACGGACAGTTTTGAGGAGGCAGTACTTCGAGCGGTCAATCTTGGAGACGATGCGGATACCACGGGCGCTATTGTCGGGCAAGTTGCTGGAGCATATTACGGAGTAGAAAATATACCGCCATCATGGATTAATAAGCTCTCAATGCGTGAGGATATTGAGCAGATGGCAAACCGCTTCTACACAAGATTTGATAAATCATCCTTCAGTTGATTGGTTGTATTTAGGGACCAATAAAGGACATTGCTTTATGGGCGCCAGAGCCACAATTCCGATTGTGCCGTTCACCGAGCAAGTGACGACTAAGTTTGCCGCAAGTGAAATCCTGAATCGCCTGCCGCTAAAAGCGCCGTTGATTGCTTTTAGAGTGCCCGAAGTCAGTAACGCGGCGCGGTGGAAAAAACATGTCATCGACGGTCGAATGTATGAGGTCGCGCAACCGGTTACCTTTACGCCTTACGCATCGGCGGCCCCGTGTTCCGCGCGATGCAGATTTTGTTCCGAAACATTGATTGAAAGAGTGGGCGGCAAACCATCGAGCGCCATTCGGCCTCGTGAAGAATATTTTGATCAATTGCAGTTGGCTTTGAGGCAGCTGACCGGACTGCCACTTTCTTATTCGCTTTCAGGCCTGGAAACAACGGACGATCCGGAATGGATGCTGCAGCTTCTGAATGTACTGCGAGACCATGCACAAATCTCGCCGGTGGAGGAGCGCGTTCTCTATACGAATGGCGCCGGTTTCGCCGATCCACGCTACGGCAATACATTAATTTCGCATGTGGCGGATTTTGGACTGGACTGGATTGAACTCTCTCGACATCACTTCGATGAAGAAGCCAATCAAGAAATTATGCGTTTCCATCCAGGCATCGACATCCGCTTCCAGGCGCAATTCCATGATGCGCTCCAGCGGCTCAGCGCGGATTTGCCTGTTAAGCTCATCTGCATTGTTCAGGATAAAGGCATCGACTCGAAAGAAGCGGTGCTGGCTTATTTGGATTGGGCCGCAGCGCATGGTGCTCGGGCCGTAATCTTCCGCGAATTTTCTAAACTCGACGGACGCTATAAAGACAACGTTACGGCGGGATATATCCGTTCAAGCCGAGTGGCAGTTGACGCATTATTGGAGCAGTGCATGGGCTTGCCTGCGTTCAGAAACGAATTTAGGTTTGATCGTGTCACGCAGGGATATTATTTCTGGAATATCGTCGGCCGTTATCGCGGAATCGAAGTGGTGTTTGAATCATCGGACTACGCGATGATGCATCGTATGCATGAAAGCGGCCGGATCTACAAGCTGGTATTTCATGCAAACGGCAATCTATGCGCCGACTGGAATCCGCAACGCCACGTGCTATGGCGGGCAAGACCCTAGGAGACGCGATGAACAATAGCTGGCTCAAGTTGGCGAAACAAGATCCGGCATGGATGCTGCCGGAAGATCTTGCGCGGCGAGATGCCTTCGGCGCCCGCGATTGCGGTTGGGTGGAGCAAATGCAGCCCTTTATCCGCACCTATTCGAAACCGGACGATGTCATCCTCGATCCGTTTTGCGGGTTCGGCACGACACTGCTTGCTGCCCACCTGGAACAACGCCGCGGCATTGGGCTGGAAGTTGAAGAGGCGCGCGTGAGCATCGCACGCGAGCGTCTGGCACGGCTCAACATCACCACGCAAGAAGTGCGGTCCGGAAGTCTGGAAAGCGAGCATGCCGGCCTGCCGGATATTCAATTGGTGCTGACGAACATTCCTTACTTCGGCTGCAGCTGGCCTGGAAATGCGGCCGCCTCAGAGCAGCTCTATAGCCAACCTGCTTATGCCGACTATTTGGAACACATCAGGCAGTCGTTCGTATTATTGAAGTCGATCATAAGCGAAGGCGGCCATGTGATCGTGATGGCAGAAAATGTCCGCGTTGGCCCTTGTTTTGTGCCGCTTGCCTGGGAGGTGGCCCGTTTGCTTGCCGAGCGTTTCGTACTGTTGGAAGAGGTGGTGCTCATTTACGACAAGCCTGCGCCGGTTTCGCAGACAGCAGCAGACAATACCAATCGTGCCCATGAATACGCGCTTATTGCGCGCAAGGACAGCAAGCCCATTGACTTGGATGCGACCTTATCCTGCCTCCATGAATTAGTACAAGACCATCCTGACTTCGTCGTGTATGGAAGTTTCGCACGATGGCTTTTGAAGAGGAACCTAACGCGCCTTCCATCGGACGCAGACTTATTGGTTCCGAATCAGCCTGAGTTGCTGCGAAAATTAGTGGCGTGGTTCGAGAGGAGAGGTTTTCGTATGATGCGCTGGGGCGCGCCTTTGCACGATACGCTGGCACATGCCGCCATGGACCGGGCGCATTATTTTCGCGCCGAAAAACTGACGAGGGACGGCAAGCTTTGTTTAATCGATCTTTGTTTTGAAGACGGCGCGCTGAAATACGCCGACGCCAGCAATTCATCTATCAAGCTAGGCACGCTAAAAGTGTATAGCGCTCCCATTGAACATTTATCTGCGAATTGATGATTACCCCTCATATCGTTGATGGCGATTTGCTCGATCAAAAAGTTGAAGTGATCGTCAACGCATGGAACAGAAACATCATTCCATGGTGGCTACTTGTACCGCAAGGCGTATCCGGCGCTATTAAACGCCGCGGCGGCTATCAGCCGTTTCGTGAATTAGGGCGTATGGGTGCGATTCCCCTCGGCGGAGCGGTTCAAACTTCTGCCGGCCGCTTGCCCTACAAAGCAATCATTCATGTGGCCGGGATTAATATGCTGTGGCGATCGTCGAAGCGGTCAATTCAGTCATCCGTCGTCTCCGCCATGACCTTGGTCAATAGGGAGAAATTCAATTCGGTGGCGTTTCCTATCATCGGCGCCGGAACGGGGGGATTTGGAGAGGAGGGCGCATTGGAGCTGATGTTAGAAGCGTTCACATCAGTGGATTCTTCGGCTACTGTTACGATTGTCCGTTTTCGCAGAAGTCCTAGAGCTTAGTCATACACAATATATTCGCCATGTCCTCACCCGCCATCCTCATCACCCAATGTCTGCAGCACGATTTCGTTGCGCCGATCGGCCGCTATGAGCCCTTGCCCAATCTTTTGCATATCGGCTTTGAAGAGGCGCGCCGCTTATTGGGCGAGAACCCTGCGGAAGGGCCGGTTGCGCGCACCATGGCTTGGGCGTATCAGCAAGCGGACAGCCGCCTGGGATTGATTCATATTCGGGATTGGCACAACCCGCTGGACCCGGCACAGCAACAGCATTTAAAGCAGTTTGGTGAGCATTGCGTGCGTGATACAGCGGGAGCTGAATTCGCATTTGCCATTCCCGACGCGATGCAAAAGAAAGCGGCGATCGTCGACGCATCCGGCCTCAACGATTTTCTGGATACGACGCTTGCACAGACGCTGGCGGATATGGCGCGGCCGGATACGCGCTTCGGTATTGCCGGCGTATGGACGGAAGCGAAAATCAGTTTTCTGGCCTATGAATTGCGGACACGGTTTCCCGAGTCTGAGATCGCGGTATGTTCAGCGCTGACGGCAAGTTCCAGCCGCAGCGACCATTTTCTGGCGCTGGAACATCTCAAGAAAATATTGGGCGTTCGCATCATCGATTCTGTTGGCGGCTTTGTGGAATTTCTCGGCGGTGAAGTGGAAGATGCGCCGCTTTTGCAGCCATCGACTTCGGAACCGGTGTTGGAGCTGGAAGGGGAAATGCAAGCCGGCGACATCGACCGCAAGCTGTTGAGTTATTTGTTCAGAGATTGCAGCCGCGTTCGGGCGACGCCGCTGTCCGGCGGCTTTTCCGGCAACCTGGTGCTGGGATGCGAGGGCATAGACCGCGAGCGCCGCAAGCAAGTGCCGCACGTGATCAAGATCGGACCGCGCGAAGCGATCGGCAGAGAGCGTGCTTCATTCGAACAGATCGAACATGTGCTCGGCAATGTGGCGCCGCGCATTACCGACTTTGCCGATTGGGGCGAGCGCGGCGCGATCAAATACCGTTACGCCTCCATGGGCGGCGGTATCACGAATACTTTGCAGCGCCGCTATATGGAAGGCATGCCGCATGCCGAGCTGGAGCGCATCTTTGATACGGTCTTCGCGGAACAATTGGCGCGCCTCTATAGCTCCTCCGAGCGGGAGGCGGTCGATCTGTTCGACTATTACGCCTTCAGTCCGCAGTGGGCACCCAGCGTACGGAAAAAGGTCGAAGCGCTCATTGATGCGCCGGCGGATGAAGAAAGTGTGTCTCTGCCGGGTTCGATAAGAGCGCCCAACATATGCAGCTTCTATGAAAATCGATTGGCAACGATGCCGCGCCAGCCGGGACGCTCTTGGTGGTTCGCACATGTGCATGGGGATTTGAACGGCGCCAATATCATTCTCGATGCCAATAGCAATGTATGGCTGATCGATTTCTTTCATGCCCACCGCGGGCATATATTAAAAGACTTGATCAAGCTGGAAAATGATCTGTTGTACATCTGGACCAAGATCGACAATGAAGAAGACTTTGTTGCAGCAACGCGTTTGACGGATCAATTGCTGGAAGTGCGCGATTTGGCCGCGCCTTTGCCTCCAGCGAATAGCTTGGTCGCCGCATCGCCGACATTGCTGCGTGCGTGGGAATCGATTCGGTTGCTACGCAAATATTATCCTGCTCTGCTCGGAAGTGATCGCGATGCGCTGCAGCTGTTGATCGGTCAGTTGCGCTATGCCGTGCATACCTTGGGATTCGATGAATGCAACCGCTGGCAAAGGCTGTGGGCTTTGTACGCCGCCGGTCAAATCTCGGCTCGAATTGAAAAGCTGTCAAAAAATTCCGGCCCGCTTAGAGTCGATTGGTTGTCTCCGACCTTGCCGTCGGTCGGCCTGACCTTGCTCCCAGGCCGCAAGGACTATGGGCGCAATCTGAGCGAGGATATGGCGGCGCTACGCATGCAAGGAGCAACGCATCTACTCACGTTAGTGACGGCAGATGAACTGGCCGGCTATGGCGTGGAAACTCTTTCTGATTGTGCAAGCAATATGGGTATCAGCGTTTTGCATGAACCCATCATCGATCAGCAAGCCTGCGCTACCGAGCAGATGAACAGAATTAAGGTGTGGATTGACGAGGCCTTGTCGCGCAACGGCCGCGTCGTCATTCATTGCGTGGCCGGATTGGGGCGGTCTGGGATGGTTGCGGCAGCCTATTTATCTCACTACGGACATACGCCGGAGTCGGCGATCCAACTAGTGCGAACAAGCCGTTCGCCGCGGGCCTTGGAAACGGCGATGCAAGAAGAGTTTGTGCATCAATATGCCGCTGAATTTCCTTAAAGCAGATGCGCTTCTGTTTCAATTAGAGATCTGGATAATCGGCGAGAGCGGCCTTTATGTTTTGCCTTGCGCGCTCTTCAAAGCGGGCGTGGAAATTTGCGGTCGAGTATATTTGCCGACGATCCAGAAAACCCTGTAGCACTTTCTTGCGTTTCATCGTAAATACGGCGGAGGGTACATGGTCGTATTCTTGTCTTATCTGGCGCTCATACTCGGCAAAGCGTTCTTCGGACGCAGCCAGTATGGACAAGTCCACGTCGACGACGATCTTCGCGTTATCGTCCTGCGGTTCCGCGGCGTGTCGGGTCGCCAAAATTAACTGACTCACTGCTTCGGCAAGTGCCGACGGCGCACCCGCTTTCAGCAAAGAACCGGCTGCCCATTGCGCGCTTCGCTCTTCGTTGTCGTGACGGTGAACGTCATAAATGGCGTCATGAAACCAAAGCGCCAGCTCTATCGGGCCACGTGCGTCTTCAGGTAGTGCAAGCCCCTCAAGCTTGTCCAGACATTCAACTAAGTGTTGAACGTTATGGTAAAAGCGACCAGGACCGGAATAACCGGCAAGCAGCTGTTGAAAAAGCGAATCGCCGGCCGGGCGCAGTCCCAGCCTTCCCCATGTAGCATTCCATTTTTTCTGTAAGTCGTCGGATTCCATGGTCTGCCTACTTGCGTGAACTGCGGCGTTTTTTTTCGGGCTCGGCGTCGATGTAGCGTTCCACCATTTCGATCGCCATGCGGGCGGCATACCCCTGCGGCATGATGTCGCGCGCCGCGCTGGCAAGTTGAAATGCGCCTTCCATGAATGCGAGCAAAGCCGCTGCCAAAGGGGAGGCATTATCGGTACGCTTGCCGTCTTCAGTTAGGCATTCGGTGATGACTTCTTCAAGAACCGCAAGCTCGCTGGAGATCGCCTCTTGATAAGCCTGCCGCACCTCCGGCTGACGTACGGCTTCAGCACCGATAACCACCCAGGCAGAAACCGCATCCGGATTGGCGCCTTCGCCTTTCGCTAGTCGTGCATCGATGCAAGCGTTTAGACGTTCGCGCGGCGTCGTCGCTTCCGAAGCGAAATAGGCATAACGTGCGCGTGAGAACTGGGCGAGCGAATGCACCAGCGCGATCAGGATTTCACCTTTGCTTTGAAAGTGATAATGAATCAGGCCAGGAGTCAAGCCCGCCTGTTTGGCAATGGATTGGATGGTTGCCTTTTCGTAGCCCTGGTCAGCCATGACGGCGAGCAAGGCTGAGACAATCTCCGCACGCCGTTGTTCGGTATTCGATTTCCTGGACATAAATAGTTCTTGCCTGAAAATAATTTGGTTGTATGACCAAATTATACTTGCAATCGGTTTTCGCGTGGGTTATCTTGTTATTAAATTGGTTGAATAACCAATTTAAATGAACGGAGCTTGAATCTAAAGGCCGCGCCATGAATGTCCACGACTTGCCCGAAACAGCGCTCTCTGTGATAAACGCCACTTTTCCGCTTGGTCGCCAATGGGGTACCTGCTTGGTTATTCCCGGCTTTTTGACGCATCAAGAGTGCAAGGAAATGATTGCAAAGGCAGAAACGGCTCAATTCAGTTCAGCGGCTACCGACTATCCGCCTTCCTATCGTAACAACGAGCGTCTGGTGGTCGATGATGAATCTCTCGCACGCCGGCTATTCGAGCGTTTGCAAGGCCGGATGCCGCAATCATTGGCAAGCCTTGCTGCAGCCGACGGCGCTGTTTGGCAGATGGAAGCCATCAATGAACGCATCCGTTTTTGTCGATATTGTGAGGGTCAAGAGTTCAACGTCCATCAGGACGGCGTGCATTATCGCGGCCCGAATCGGCAATCGAAGCTGACGTTCATGATTTATTTAACCGATGGCGGCGAGTTTTCCGGAGGCGACACCGTATTTTATGCGGCAGGTCCGGGTATTGATACGCCGCCGGAAATCGGCAGGGTGCGGCCACGTGCAGGCAGTCTCATCATCTTTGATCATGAAATCTGGCATGCGGGGGCACCGGTGACGGCTGGCGTCAAGCACATCATGCGAAGCGATCTAATTTATCGCCGCGAATCTGCGCTCGCCGAGACGCATGCCGCTCCGTTTACTCCTTCGCATCAGGGATACATTTGGACGATGGCACGACTCAACGATGGCCGGATTGCCAGCGGCGGACGTGATCAGACTATACGTTTATGGACGCCCGATGGAAAACCGAGCGGCAGCCTAGTCGGACATGAACGTTCGGTACTGGGGCTTACTCAATCCGCGCCCGGATACTTGGCATCGGCATCGCGTGACCGCACGCTGCGCTTCTGGAATCTAGAAACAGGCGCTTGTGAAAAAACAGTGCATGCCCATGAAGCCGCCATACTTAATGTGATTTCCCTTAAAAACGGATCGCTCTTAACGGCAGCCGCCGATCATCTGATCAAAATATGGCGTAGCGACGGTAGTTTGGCGCAAACCTTCCATGGACATGAAGGATGGGTCTGGGCGGTCGCGGAGCTTAATGCGGATCTGATGGCAAGTGCTTCCGAGGACGGCGCCGTCAAAATATGGGCCACAGAAAATGCACAATGTTTACAGACGTTTGCAGCCGCAGCACCTTTGCGATGTTTAGGAACAAACTGCAGCCAAGCGCTCATGGCGGCCGGGGATGTACATGGAACCGTGCATTTATGGTCTATCGAATCCAGCAAGGTAAGGCCGGAGTCTCAATTTCTTGCCCACGATGCGGCGGTACGGTGTATCGCATTCCTTGGTGAGAATGTGCTGGCCACAAGCGGTGAGGATAAGAAGGTCAAACTTTGGGATCTGAACTCCGGAAAATTGCTGCAACAAGCCGAACACGACAATTTTGTGACCGCTGTTTTGCCGACAGGTCGGAATAGTTTTCTGAGTTGTTCTTACGACGGCTATATACGAGCACACCGCGCCGGCTCACCATGAATGTGATGAGCGCGATCCGTGTATCGACCGATCGCGAACCTCGCTAACTCCGAAATATTCTCCAGCAAGCCAAAGATTCCTTCTCCACTTTTTTCTCGCGCACCAGCTGATTTAGCGCCTTGCTGGTCATTTCCCGCGTCGCATCGATTTGCGCCGCGAGATGCGTCACCTTGGGCGGCGGTGAAATGCAGCCGGCATGCGCCAATTTATTCAGCGCCTCCCACAGCCGCTCCTTGACCGACAAAGACACGCGATTCTCCAGGCGATGGTTCGCTTCATGCAGCTTCTTGGACAAATCGGCCAATAGCGTCAACGCGAAAACAGGCTGCTCACGCACGAGTTCTTCGAAAGCGCTTCGATAAAAACAGACCAAGACAGAATCGATCTTCGCAGATACGTCCGCCGAGCGCGGTGCACCTTGGCTTAAGCCCATTTCGCCGAGGCAGATCCCCGGCGTGATGCTTGCAAGGTGCAATCTCTTTCCCTTCGCATCGTCGCGCGACACCAAGAGTTGACCGGAAACCAGGATGTATAGCGCTTCGGCTTTATCCCCCGTCCTAAACAGGTAAGCGTCCTTGGATAAGGTCCGCATTGCGCCGACTTGCGCAATCGCATTCAAAGCTCCCAGCTCCAGGTCATGGAAGCAGGGAATTTGCCGAAGAATTTCGATGGAAACCATGGCTGCACCGTAATGTGTTTGACTTACTCGTTATGCGGCTGCAGCAGAGTCAGCCGGAAAAATGAAGCCTTGCCCCTTTTTTATCCAGCCCGCGAATCCGTCGAGCGCCGCATCTTTCTTTGGACCGGGTTGATAGTGGTACAGCCACATTTTTCTTTTCACGTCATCCGGCAAGCCGATGAGCTGCTCATAGTGTGCATGAACACCTGATCTAAAAGGCGCCGTCTCGCAATCGTGAAAAATCAAATCAGCGCTTTGGTAGAAGCGGTTGATTTGGTTGGGCGCGAATTGCGTATCTGCAGTAAAAAATATCCGCGTCGCACCGAGGTCAAACAGCAAGCCGAAAGTCGGACAGATTTTGTAACCGTCGATATTGTGGACAACTTGCACCGGACGAAAATAAACGCCTTCCCATTCAAAGCCTTTATTGCTCGGGACGGACTGCGTATCGAAGTAAGTGCGTATCGTCGCCAATTCTCCTTCAAGGCTACCGAGTCCGCCGCGCAAACTATGCGACCACAAATCCTTCAAGATCATCTGGTTCGCCAGGACGCGGGGCTTGCGTTTATTCGCCGAAAACTTTGTGGAGAATGCCAGCCACTCCAACCCGCCGACATGATCAGCGTGCAGATGGGAGATGAAGACGTCGTCGATATCCTTCGCGGCCAAGCCTTGTTCTTGCAAAGAGAAGCGAATGTCTGATCCGCAGTCAACCAAAAGGCGCCGGCCGGAAGGCGATTGAATCAGCAAATTGCTTTGCCAATTTTCGCCGGGATTTGAGCCGATATAAAAAGCCGATCCGCTGCCCAAGAAGGTAAGTTGAAAATTTTGAGCGGTATTCATAGACGCCTCGCGTTGATATGACGATTTCAGTCTAGGGGAAAGGCGAAAGGGAATCTGTGAAGGATTTCACAGTTTTTTGCATTTTTGCGTTCATTGTAAAATTGCATTTTTGGCCATACACTCGGATAACGACATAGCGTCTCGCCGCACAATTCATTTTCAGGCGCTGAATTATGCAAGCGCATCGAACAACAAAATATGGAGCCCATTGTTTAGAAAGATGAAGTACCAAGACAGCACAAATTCAATTGATACTCCCAAAAAAATTCTCAAAGTGAATCACGCTGGGGAGTTTGGTGCTATCAATATCTACCGGGCGCAGATATTGATTTCCAAGTTCTTTCGCCGAGAATATGTTCCGCTGCTGGAGAGTTTTATGGCGGATGAAAAAAGGCATTTGAATACATTCTGGAACGAGATACGGCGGCGTAATGGAGTCAAGTGCAAGAGCTACTGGCTCTGCGGTCTCGGCGGTTGGGTAATGGGTTTTATTTCAGCCTTCTTCGGAAAACCGGGCATCATGGCTTGTACGTGCGCAGTTGAATCGGTGGTTGTGACTCATTTGAATGAACAGCTTTTCTACCTTGAGCATAAGCAGGACTGTGAAGCGTATGAAGCCGTCAAGTCGATTCTCGACGACGAGAAGAATCATCGCGACATTGGCTGTGGAGAGGGAGGTATGAATAGGTTATATGCACCTTTCCGATTCATGATCAGCGCCTTCACCGAAGGAGTAATTAGGATAGGGATGCGATGAGAAAGCGAAGGTCTCATTTGGAAGATACGCCATGAAATTTTGGATAAAAAAAACGTTTCAGCAGGCCGCATGGGCGCCGTTTACTGTATTTGTCTTTTACGCTGTCGCGGCCAAAGGATTTAATGCCTATCAGTAGTGTCCCAACGTTTTTCAGAGTAGCGAGAGCTGATTGGGCTCGAAAAGCGGTTCTGAATTTTCGGTGGGTTTCATAAGTAATTGATTTATCGGTGTGGTTTCAAACAAGGTCAAACTCAGGATTTGTAGGAT
>JACOUL010000003.1 GCA_016177875.1 Burkholderiales bacterium | reverse complement strand
TGACGTTCTGATGAACACTACTCATGGGGTTACTCCTTGGCGCTTTTAGCGCAGATTGATAAAGATTCGCACCTCTATCAAACCGGGTAACCCCACCCTTTGGCAAGGTCTTACTGTACGATCAAGTCGGAACTACTACAAATTACGGCATCACCAATAGATATGGACGCCCCCTGGCCCAGCGAAATTGAAGCCCCCTGCCCAAGCGATATCGAAGCACCGCCGCCAGTGATCCGGAGTTCTTTGGTTTCCCTTCGGACTTGAGGAACGAGCCGCTGGTGCTTGTTTTCGTTATTGAGTTCCATGAACGGCGGCAGCCAAGCGAACGTGCCTCCCTCAGCGAAATGCTGCATGCCGAGAATAGTTTCTACAACATCTGGCCGAGCAGCAGACAAACCCGGGATACAAGACTCGATACGTCCGGCTTTCTCGAACTCTCCACGCGATTGACTCGCCGTGGCGTATGGAAAGTAGATCTTCGGCTTCTTGCCTGTCTTCGCACAATGGCGATCGAATAATCCATGTGCCGTAAAGTCTAGCGCCGAACGGAGGTTTTCAAAGAAGTTCTTTATTTCAACCAGAAGGGTGGCCGAGATGTTCTTCGACGTCAGTGACTCTTCATAGGCGCGCTTGATAGTGGGTAGTTCCCCTTGGGCGTGAGCAACTAGCGATTTGGCATCGTCAAACGCAGACATTGGAATCTCCCTCTTGACGCCTAACTGTTTAGTTAGGAAGAAACCTAATGTCCGCCTAAATCAAATACCCTGTCTGCCTAAATTGTCCAGTGCAGCCGGTATGTGATTGATTCTGCAGAGGTTCTTTCCTAAAAATTTTAAAAAAGCATACCTAATTTTTTGACAAAACCAGCACGAGTGTAGCGCACTTCCTAACCCGCAAATCCAATCAACGCATCCAACACCGCATCCGGCTGCTCCGCCATCAACTCGTGCCCACTCCGCTCAACCAACACCACTTTGCTATCCGCAACAGCATTGATCAACACCTGTGCCGACTTCACCGGCGTCATGACATCACGCTTACCCAGCACGAACAGCACAGGACAAGTCAACGCCTTCGCCGCCGCTTCGCCATTCGTGTAGTCATTGCATGCCGCGAAGTCGGTATAAAGCACTTGCTTGGGATTGATGCGCGAGATGCGTTCCATCAGGCGCTTGCTCATCCCATGCAAATAAAATCCCGGCCCCGGAGAGGAGGGTTTGGCGGCGAGAGTGGAATGCGACCAGATGTTGACCATGTCGATTGCAGCGGGCTCGTTGTTCTTCGCCGTGTCGAGCAAATCCTGCGATACTGCCATCGGATAAGCGGTGCCGATCAAGGCGAGCTTGGTGATGCGCTGCTGCGCGCGCGACGCCGCTTCCAGTGCAATCAATGAACCCATGCTGTGCCCGACCAGCATGGCCTTTTGCACGCCGGTTGCATTGAGCAAGTCCAATAGCCAATCGGCCAGCACCTTGATGGAAGACAGCGTCATTCCTTTGCTGCGCCCATGGCCCGGCAAATCGACTGCCAGCACGCTAAAGCCGTGATGCGCGAAGTAGCGGCTTTGCAATCCCCATACGGAATGGTCGTTTTGCGCGCCGTGGATGAATACGATGGTCGGCAGCGCAGGGTTGAATACCTTGCCGCCCGTATAGCAATAAGCCTCGTGGCCTCGAAGATTGACGATCATGTCAGGCTCCTTTCTGCGCTGCCTTCAGCGCGCGGGAAAGGTCTTCGATCAAGTCGTCCGCATCTTCCAATCCGATCGATAAGCGCATGGTGCCTTCGGTAATGCCGGCGGCTGCGAGTTGTTCAGCCGGCACGCGGAAGTGGGTGGTGGAGGCGGGGTGGATCACCAGCGATTTGGCGTCGCCCACGTTGGCCAAGTGCGAGAACACGCGCAGCGATTCGACAAAGCGGCGCCCTGCGGCGCGGTCGCCTTTTAGATTAAAAGAAAACACGGCGCCGCAGCCTTTGGGCAAGAGGGCATTCGCCAGTGCATGATCGGGATGGGACGGCAATTCCGGATACATCACCGAATCGATCGCTGGGTGCGACACTAAAAATTCCACGACTCTGCGTGTATTGGCGACATGCTTCTCCATGCGCAGCGGCAGCGTTTCTATGCCTTGCAGGATCGCATGCGCATTGTGCGGGCTCATCACCGCGCCGAAATCGCGCACGCCTTCGCGCCGCGCGCGCAAGGCGAATGCGCCGACCGTCGATTCTTCAGTGAACACCATGCCATGAAAGCCGTCATACGGTTCGCACAGTTCGGCGAAGTGCCCGGTTTTTTCATAGGCTTCTTGCCAATCGAAGGTGCCGCCGTCCACCAGCAAACCGCCGATGGCGGTGCCGTGCCCGCAGAGGAATTTGGTCGCGGAATGAAAGACCAGGTCGGCGCCGTGATCGAAGGGGCGCAGCAAATAAGGGGTGGTGAAGGTGGAATCCACCATGAGCGGCAGATGACGCTCGTGGGCGATGGCGGCGATTTCGGGAACGTTCAAGACATCCAATCCCGGATTGCCCAAGGTTTCACCGAACAAGACTTTGGTGTTGGGCTGAATCGCCGCGCGCCAAGCGTCCAGGTCGCGCGGATTCACGAAAGTCGTTTCGATGCCGAAGCGCTTCAAGGTATAAGACAGCAGATTGTGCGAACCGCCGTACAGCGCGCCGGACGCGACGATATGCGATCCGGCACCGGCAATCGTCGCTAATCCCAAGAACATCGCCGCCTGGCCGCTGGCAACCGCGATGCCTGCGACGCCGCCTTCCAGCGCCGCGATACGCTCTTCCAGCACGGCGTTGGTCGGATTCGAAATGCGCGAATACACATGCCCCGCGCGCTCCATGTTGAAGAGCGAAGCCGCGTGGTCGGCATCCTGGAATACGAAAGAGGTGGTGAAGTAAATCGGCGTGGCGCGCGCGCCGGTCGCCGGATCGGGCGCACTCCCTGCATGCAAGGAAAGGGTATCGAAGCCCGGGTATTTGGGGCCGCTCATCGGAAGTCTCCCTTTTAATAGTTATGATTCAATCACGATTCAGTCATCCTAGCATCGAACTTCGAATACATCATGATTGAGCGCTGGATTTTTGGGCAGGCTTGGGCTACATTACAAGAACAACAACTTTTCGGGGTGAAACATGAAAGTATCCGAAATCCTCAAAGTCAAAGGCGACATCCTTTATACCGTCACGCCGGATACGTCGGTGCGCGATGCCGTCCATGCCATGGTGGAGAAGGACATCGGTTCTCTGGTGGTCATGGAGTTCGGCGAGCTGGTCGGCATGCTGAGCTTTCGCGAAGTCATGAAGACGATCGATCGCAATAGCGGCCAACTGGGTGATGCGACCGTGCGCGGGCATATGGATGATCACCCGATCACCATCACGCCGGACACGGAAGTCAACGAAGTACGCCGCATCATGCTGGAGAAGCATGCGCGCTATGTGCCGGTCATGGCCGCCAAAACTTTGTACGGCGTGATTTCTTTTTATGACGTGGCAAAGGCCGTGCTGGAAGCGCAAAGCTTCGAGAACAAGATGCTGAAAGCCTATATCCGCGACTGGCCGGCAGCGGAAGGCGAAGAATAATTTAACTGAATTTTTTTAGAGCCGTTCATGGCGTAAGCCCTGGACGGCTTTTTCGTATGCGGAGCATGCGCTGCGAATGTAGACTCGCGGTATCAAAGTCCGCAACGAGGCGAATTTCCTCAACCATCGCGCACAGTGCATATACACTATGCGCGTTTGCTTTTTTGTGATCACGAACATGAGCCAGTCCAGCCAATTTAGCCTTCTGAAGCAGCGCCGTTTCGGTCCGTTTTTCTGGACCCAATTTTTCGGTGCCTTCAACGACAACGTGTTCAAGACGGCGTTGCTGACGATCCTCACTTACGACACGGTGAATTGGACCGACCTGGATCCCGGTTTCCTCAACAATCTCATTCCCGGTTTATTCATCCTGCCTTTTGTATTGTTCTCTGCCACGGCCGGGCAGTTGGCCGACAAATTCGAAAAGTCGCGCTTAGTCCGCTATGTAAAGCTGCTGGAAATTGCCATCATGTGCGTCGCCGCATTTGGATGGGCGACGCATAATTTGTGGCTGTTGGTGGCGGCAGTGGTCGGCATGGGTCTACATTCGACCATGTTCGGCCCCGTGAAGTACGCTTATCTGCCGCAGCATTTAAAACAAGATGAGCTGGTCGGCGGCAACGGTGTGATCGAGATGGGCACCTTTGTCGGCATTTTGATAGGCGAAGTGCTGGGCGCGGTGCTGGTGGTGCATAAACCTTGGGGCTTGGAATTAGTTGCCGCCGGCACCATCGCAGTGGCGATCATCGGTTGGATGACGAGTCGTGCCGTGCCTCATTCGCCGGCTGCGCAGGCTGATTTAAAAATCAATTGGAATCCGTTCACCGAGACCGTCCGTAATATTCGTTTCACGAAACATAACCGCCCGGTGTTTTTGTCGGTGCTCGGCAATTCCTGGTTCTGGTTTTACGGAGCCTTGCTGCTGGCGCAGTTTCCTCTGTATGCAAAATCCATTCTGCACGGCGGGCATGACGTCTTTGTATTGCTGCTGACGGCGTTTTCATTGGGTATCGGCGCGGGCTCGCTTTTGTGCGAACGCTTATCCGGCCACAAAGTGGAAATCGGCTTGGTGCCGTTCGGCTCGATCGGCCTGTCCTTATTCGGATTCGATTTGTATTTGGCGAGCCTGAGTTACGTCAACGTGGCGCCGGTCGATGCATTCGGTTTTCTTGCTCAGCACGGCGCGGTTCGCATCGTATTCGACTGCGTGATGATCGGCGTGTTCGGCGGCTTTTACATCGTGCCGTTGTTCGCCATGATCCAGACACGTTGCGACCCTCAGCACATTTCCCGCACCATCGCCGGCATGAACATCATGAACGCTGTCTTCATGGTGGGCGCTGCCTTGGTGGCAATGCTGCTGCTGAAATCCGGCTTCACCATCCCGCAGCTGTTTGCGGCGACAGCCGTGCTCAATTTACTGGTGGCGATTTATATTTTTTCGGTAGTCCAGGAATTCCTGATCCGTTTCGTGGCCTGGCTGTTGATTCATACCGTTTATCGCGTGCGCCTGGAAAATGCAGAAATCATCCCGGAGAAAGGCGCGGCAGTCCTGGTCTGCAATCACGTCAGCTACGTCGACGCCATCGTCATCATGGCCGCGAGTCCGCGCCCGGTCCGCTTCGTGATGGATCATCGCATTTTCAAGATTCCGGTCTTGTCCTGGATTTTCAGAACGGCGCGCGTCATTCCGATCGCTCCCGCTAAGGAAGATCCGGCACGCATGGAAAAAGCCTTCGACGAGATTGCGCATGCGCTGGAAGAGGGCGACCTAGTTTGTATTTTTCCTGAAGGGAAATTGACGGGGACCGGCGAGATGAACGAGTTCAAAGGCGGCATCAAGAAAATCATCGACCGCACGCCGGTGCCGGTCATCCCCATGGCTTTGCGCGGATTGTGGGGAAGCTTCTGGACCCGCAGCGACGGCAATCCGTTTGAGCGGAAATTCAATCGCGGGCTGCGATCGAAGTTGGCACTGGTGGTCGGAAACTCGGTTGCGCCGGACGCGGCGACGCCGGAATTTTTGTATGAACAAGTGAGAGACTTACGCGGCGAATGGAAGTAACAATACCATTCAGAACTTGGGAGATCGAGCTTGTACACCATCGCTTCGGTCAGCTTTAACCAAAGAGCGACTTCACCTTTTCCGCATCGTCCTCAAGTTCGCGCTGCGGCGCCTGCAGCGGCAAGGATAAGAGGAAAGTTGTTCCGCTCCCCACCTCGCTTTGTACGCGAATTCTGCCGCCCAACACGCTGGTAACCAAGGTGTGCGTGATATTCAAACCCAGGCCGGTGCCGCCCGTTCCGAGCTTGGTGGTGAAGAAGGGGTCGAAGATGCGATTGATATTGGCCGGCGATATGCCGACACCGTTGTCCTTGACCGCCAGCTCGACCCAGTCTCCTCCGGCCATTTGCGCGCTGATGGTAATGATGCCGCTCTTGCGGCCGTCGAAGGCATGAAGGAGGGCGTTGTTGACCAGATTGCTCACGATTTGTCCGAGCGGGCCAGGGTAGCTGTCCATCGTGATCTTGTCGGGCACATCTTGCTTGACCTTGATGCCCGTCTTGCGGATGGTCGGCGACAACGTCAATACAATTTCGCCGATCGCTTCGGACAACATGAATTGGCGCCGCTGCGAACTGGTTTGGTCGACCGCCACTTGCTTGAAGCTGGTCACCAAGTCGCCCGCTTTATGCAGGTTGCGCACTAGAATGTCGCCGGCCTTGGCGGCATCGGCAAGATAGGCGTCCAGCATCGAGCGTTTCAAGCCATGCTGAAAACTGTCGGTGAAGGCGCGCGTACGGTCGATCAAGGTGCTCGCTACCATTAAGCTGTTGCCGATCGGCGTATTCAATTCGTGCGCGATACCAGCGACCAGCGCGCCGAGCGCGGCGAGTTTTTCCGTGCGCACCAATTCTTCTTGCGCCATGTTGAGCGTATCGAGCGTGGTTTCGAGCTCCTGGTTTGCTTGCTGCAATTCCTCGGTGCGTTCGGCAACGCGGATCTCCAGGTTGGCGTTCAGCTCCAGGATCTCGTTTTCGATCATGTGCTTTTCGGTGACGTCTTCTCCGGTGAGGATAATGAATTTTTCGCCGTTGACTTCGAACAGCTTGCCGGATAATTGGATCAGCGCTTTACTGCCGTCGGCCAAATTCATCCATGTTTCGAATCGATCGATATGGCCTGTTTGTTCGATGATGCTGATAATTGAGTCGCGATCGTTGGGGTCGCAATAAATCGACAACGCCAATGCTTGTTTGCCGACAACCTGATCGCGGCTGCGCATGAATAGCTTTTCAAAGGCCTGATTGACGTCGATGATGGCGTTGTCGCCGCCGAAGCGCGACAGCGCCATGGATACCGGCGAAGCATGGAACATCGCGGCAAAGCGGCGTTCGCTGCTGCGTAATGCTTCTTCGGCGCGTTTGCGTTCGAGTTCGGATGAGGCGCGCTCGCTGAACACTTGCAGCAATGATTTCACCAAGTCCGGATTGGTAAGAGGCGCGGTATGCATGACCGCCAATACGCCGATGGCATTACCCATCGCATCGCGGATCGGCGCACCGGCAAAACTTTCCCATCCTTCGTCGGCCAGCGCCTGATCTTTCGGGAACATCGCTTTAACGCCGCCGGCAAAGACATAGAGACCGTTGGACATAATGTGTTCGCAAGGCGAACCAGGTAGGTCGTATTCGAAATTTTGTACGAAATGCTGTTCCGAATACGCTGCGATGGTATGGATGCGATCGGGCGTATCGGGGCTGCGCAGCGCGATGAAGGCGCGATCGGTGCGCAGCGCCGCGGCGATGTCGGTCACCAGCAATTCGAAGAAAGCTTCGCCTTCCGTGCCCTGGATGCCTTGCGCCAGGCGTAGCAAGGCACGATCGATTTCGGCTTTTTGTTCTTTGAGCGTGCTTTGGTCGGTAACGTCGCGCACCACGGCCATCATGTGCGGCACGTCTTCGATGTTGAAGGTGTTGGCATTGATGCGGCAACTGCGCAATTCACCGCTTTTAAGTTTTAATCGAATCGGCAGATCGCGTGCGACGCCGGTCGCTTTCAATTGCTCCATGAGCACCGCCCGCTCCTCGGGAAAGGGCCACATGTTGAGTTCCAAGGTACTTTTGCCGATGGCTTCCTTGCGTGTATAGCCGGTGAACTTTTCATAGGCGTCGTTGATGTCGAGCAGTACGCCGTCTTCTATGCGCGAAATCGAAATGTAATCGGGGCTGCCATGGAAGGCGCTGGAGAACTTCACTTGAGACAGGCGATAAGCTTCTTCCGCCTGGCGCTTTTGCGTAATGTCCTCCGCGATGGAGACGAGACGGCCGGGCCGTCCGTGCTGATGCGGGATATAGCTATTGCTCCACTGGCAGACAATTAATTTCCCGTCGGCGCGCCGGTTGCCGGTCACGCTTTTCATTTCACCGCCGGAAATGATCAGTTTGCGACAATCCTCCACCAGGGATTCACGATCGTCGATCACGCTGATGAAGCCGGCATGCTGCCCCATGGCTTGCTCACGGCTATAGCCGAAGATACGTTCGGCGGCCGTATTCCATTCGATGACATGGTAGGAGGTATCCCATTCAATGATCGCGATGGGGCTCTTTTCTACCAAGACACGAAAGCGTTCCTCTCGTTCATGTAATTCATGTTCGACTTGCTTGCGCTTGGTGATGTCGGCTTCCATTTCATGATTCTTGGTATCGAGTGCCAAGAACAAATTGCGCAAGCTGATGCGGGTTGTTTCCAATCGCTGACTGAATAATCCGATTTCGTCCTGGTGGGTCCAGGTGAAGGGCACATGCAATAAACCCTGTGCCAAGCGTTCGGCGCCCGCACCGAGCCGGCGCAAAGGGCCGACCAGGCGCTTTTCCAGCAAGATCATGATCAATACGACGGACAGCACGATTTGCGCCACGAGCGCCAATAGATATTGCACCAGCGAATCCAACATGGCCTTTTTTAAACGGGCGCCGCTTACCTCAAGCTCAACATAACCGATGGATTCGTGATCTTGGATAATCGGCAGTTGCGTAGCGGCGGAATAGCCGATCCGCTTTTCGGGGCGATTGCCGGAAACGAAAATTTTGTGCGCCTTGTCACGTACTTCGATGCGAATGACATCCGGATTGCGGAGCATGACATTCAGCAGGGACGATCCACTTTCTTGATTTCGATTACGCAGAGGCTCCTGCATGCCCTTTACCAGCAGCTCGACGTTTTCTTGCAAAACGTCTTCTGTGCGCTTGATGACTTCTTCGTCGTACTTCTTAAACCAGGAAATGCCGCCGATGAGAAGCGCGGGAATCAAAAGGCCGGTCAACACCGCTAATACGATGGCACGCCGAATGGTCACATCGCGCTGTGGCATGGCCTGGAAGTCAGAGGGAAGAGGGTGAGCTAACGGTCGCCATCGGTTTCCAGCCATTTAGGCAAGTCGTCCGCCATCATGGGGCGTGCAAACAGGAAGCCTTGGGCCAATGGACAACCGAGGGATAAAAGAATTTCAGCCTGACGATCGTCTTCGACACCTTCGGCAATGACCGATAGGCCTAGGTTGTGCCCCAGCTGAATAATCATTTGCGCGATGCTGCTGCCGCGCTTGGCGCTGGTGATTTCAGTCACGAAGGCGCGATCGATCTTGATGCGGTCGACGTGCAATTGCTGCAGATAATTGAGCGACGAAAAACCGGTGCCGAAATCGTCAATGGCGACCGAGACACCCAGCTTCTTGATTTGCGCAATGGTTTTGATCAGCGTGGCGGGATCTTCCATCGCCATCGATTCGGTGATCTCTAATTCAATCGCGGTAGCCGGGGCTTGCGTATCTTCCAGCGCCAACTCCAGCATGTCTAAAAAGCGCGGATGACGGAATTGGGCTTGCGAGACGTTAATCGACATCATGAAGTCATGAAAGCCCAGTCGCCTCAAACGAACCAGTTCTTGGCAAGCGCTGCGTAAAACCCATTCGCCCAAATCGATGATCAAGCCGGAGTACTCGGCAATCGGAATGAAGCAATCGGGCGGAATCAGCGTGCCGTCGTCGGATTTCCAGCGCAGCAGCGCTTCGGCGCCGACAGGGCGGCGCGTGGCCAAGTCGATTTGCGGTTGGTACACCACGAATAAACGTTTCTTTTCAAAAGCGCTGCGCAGCGCATGCATCAAACGCACGCGCTCACGAATCTCCGTCTCCATGTTGGGAGAGAAGTAGGAGTGGCCGGCGCGTTGGCGCAGTTTGGCGCGTTTGAGTGCAATATCGGCATCCTTGATGACGGCAGCGCCTGAGCCGCCCTGGTAATCGGTTAGGCGCACGAGCCCCAAGGTCGACGATAACTGAACCGCTTCGCCGTCGATGGAAAACGGCGTGTTGAAGAGTGACAAAATGGTCGCCGGATTGACCAGGGTACCGCTCCCAATGAGGGCAAAGGTGTCGCCGCCTACGCGGCTGACAGACACTTGTTCGCCGAATTGCTTTTGAAAACGTGCAGCCACGGCTAACAACAACTGGTCGCCGAACTGATGGCCCAGCGTGTCGTTAATCTCGGAAAAATGATCGATGTCGACCAGCGCGAGCGTCGTATCCTTCTTCACTTTTCCGGCCAGCATTTCGCCGACGATTTCTACGGTGCGAGTACGATTCGGCAGCTTGCATAGCGGATCGTAGAAGGCGGATTGATGCAGGCGCGACACCAGCATGACATTATCGAGCCCGACCGAGATGTTGCTGCAGAAGACTTCGAGCAGGCGCTTATCCATTTCATTGAGCGCGGCGCCGGTGTTCAGGAAGGCGGCGAATTCTCGCGTCGCGCTACCGGCAAAGTACAAAGCCGTGTAATCCGCGCCATAGATATTGCGCCGGTCCTTAATCGCTTGCGATAGCGTGTTGATGACCTTGGTATTGCCGATGGCGGAGATCGGGCGATTGATCAGTGTCGTGTAATTGCCGGCGGCGGCAATGATGAACAAACCATCGTGAGTATCGGAGCCGTCATCTTGCACGCACAGCAAGCCTTCCGGTTTTAAGCTCAACAATCCGGCGATTTGCGTAATGACGCCGGCCGCAAAATTTTGCAAGCCGTGTATGGCCATCAATTCAGTGCTCGCGCGCACGATCAGATCAAGTCCGCGGCGGCTGGCATTGATGGCGCGGATTTGTTCGTAAGAGCGAATTGCGGCGGTTACCGTCGTAAAGAGTTTGATGCGCGTGAGTTCGGACTTGGTTTTGTAATCGTTGATGTCGTAATCGCGAATTGCCTCGATTTCCGGCGCGTATCCCGGTTGACCGGTGCGCAAAATAATGCGGACTTCCGCCATGCCGCAAGTCTCGCGGATATGGCGAACCAACTGCAAGCCGGCGTCGTCTTGTTCCATGACGACGTCGAGCAGTATCACGGCGATGTCGGACTCGCGTGCCAATACTTCGCGCGCTTGTGCTGCGGAATAAGCGTGGAGAAAATTAAGAGGGCGATGCTGGATTTCGAGGTTGGACAGGGCAAAGGTGGTCGACGAATGCACATCTTCGTCGTCGTCGATGATCATGACGCGCCATACGTGCGCGTGCTGAGCATCGGCCGATCCGCCATCGTGCGAGCTGTTTTCATCCATGAAAACAAGATCGTCATCGGCAGGCGTCATTGATGCGCCCATCGTCCCCCCTTGTTGTTGGATTCTTTTAAGATGTTGTTATGCGAAACAGTATATAGCGATTCGTAACGAATAATTTAACTATGGAAATATTTCTAAGACGAGTTGTTGTAATTTGAAAATTTATTTGTCAAATGTACATGTAGTAATGACAACAGCTTAGTGCCGTTCGGGACGAACTTTGCAATAGGGGGCCTGGTAAAATGCTGCTTTCACTCATTTATACGCGACCATGTCCGGCAATACCTTCGGCACTCTGTTTACTGTCACCACCTTCGGCGAATCTCACGGCCCCGCAATCGGTTGCGTGGTCGATGGTTGCCCTCCTGGCATGGAGCTGTCCGAAGCCGATATTCAGCCGGAATTGGATCGTCGCAAGCCGGGCACTTCGCGTCACGTAACGCAGCGTCAGGAAGGCGACAAAGTAGAGATTTTGTCGGGGGTTTTCGAAGGTAAGACGACCGGCGCGCCGATTGCTTTGCTGATTCGCAACGAAGACCAGCGTAGTAAAGATTACGGCAATATCCTCGATACTTTCCGTCCCGGCCATGCCGACTACACCTATTGGCACAAATACGGTATCCGCGATCCGCGCGGCGGCGGGCGTTCTTCCGCGCGTCTGACGGCGCCGGCCGTGGGCGCGGCGGCCATTGCGAAGAAGTGGTTAAAACTACAGTTCGGAACGACGTTCAAGGGATGCATGAGTCAGCTAGGTGAAATTCCTGTGCCCTTCGAGTCGTGGACACATGTGACGGGCAATCCATTCTTTGCCGCCAACGCCGGCATCATTCCGCAGCTGGAAAAATACATGGACGATTTGCGCGCGGCGGGCGACTCGTGTGGCGCACGTATCGATGTCGTTGCCGAAAACGTGCCGGTCGGCTTGGGCGAACCGCTCTACGACAAACTCGATGCCGACATCGCTTACGCCATGATGGGCATTAATGCCGTTAAAGGTGTCGAGATCGGCGCCGGTTTTAGATCGGTTTCGCAGAAAGGCACGGAGCATGGCGATGAACTGACGCCTGCGGGTTTTGTAACCAATAACGCCGGCGGTGTGTTGGGCGGCATCTCGACCGGTCAAGACATCACGGTGTCGATCGCCATTAAACCGACTTCTTCGATCCGCTCCCCGCGCAATTCGATCGACAAAAACGGTAATCCGGTGAAAGTGGAAACCTTTGGACGTCACGATCCGTGCGTGGGCATACGCGCTACGCCGATCGCCGAGGCGATGCTGGCGCTGGTGTTGATGGATCATGCATTGCGCCATCGTGCCCAGAACGGCGACGTCAAAGTGGATACCCCGAAAATTTCCGCGCATGTGCCCGGCAAATAAATATTTGATTTAGCCGCCGACCTCACTGTTTTTCACGTGTCTTCTCCTGCCTGGCCCAGACAGTCGCGCCACTTTGCGCTGTTTTTTTTCGCCTATTACGGCTACATCGGCGTTTTTTCTCCCTACGCAAGTTTGTATTTCGCACACCAGGGAATGAGTGCGCCGCAGATCGCGCTTTTGATGTCGCTCATGCAGGTCATGCGTATCTTCGGTCCCAATCTCTGGGGCTGGGTGGCTGACCACACGCAAAAACGTGTGCTCGTCTTGCGCATCACGGCATTCGCGGCGGCGCTCAGTTTTTGCGGCATGTTTTTCGGCGCCGCATTCGCGCATTTCTTCCTGATCATGGTGGCATTGAATACGTTCACCAGTGCGCAAGGTCCCTTGTCGGAAGCCTTGATGCTGTCAGAAATGAAAGGCGATTTAACGCATTACGGCCGCTTGCGATTGTGGGGGTCGGTTGGGTTCATCGCCGCAGTAACGCTGTCCGGCTATTTGCTCGATTGGTATGGCATCGGCTTCATGCCGTGGATCGCCCTTTTTCTGCTGGCGGCGGTTTTTGCCGTCAGCACCGGCATGCAGGAATCCGCGCCGCTTTCCTTGCATCGAGAATCGCCTTCGGTGCTCAAGCTGTTAAGGCGGCGTGAAGTGATCGCGTTTTTTATCTCGACCTTTTTGATGATCGCGGCGCATGCTTCGCTGTATGTATTCTATTCGCTCTATTTGGAAAAAATTGGGTATAGCAAGACAGTGATCGGTTGGATGTGGTCGCTCGGCGTGGTGGCGGAAATTGTTTTCTTTTATTATCAGGCGCCGTTTTTTCGCCGGTTCGGCGTGCAAACGCTCATGTTGGCGAGTTTGGCGCTGGCGGTCGTGCGCTTTGCCATGATCGGTTGGTTTGCTACTTCCCTGGCGGGATTGCTCATCGCACAAATTCTCCATGCCGCTACCTTCGGGGTGCATCATTCGGCTTCGGTGGCGACTCTCCAACGCTGGTTTGCCGGACCATTGCAGGCACGAGGGCAAGCCTTATATACAAGCATCTCTTATGGCTTGGGCGGCAGCTTAGGCGGTTTGATTCTCAGCATCTTTTGGGATCGCTTCGGTCCGGAAACTGTCTATTGGATGGCAGCGGTTTTTGCGCTTGGCGCGCTAATTGCTGCGAGTTTGTCATATCGTTGGCAACCACATCGCAAGGCGGGCAAATGAAAAAGAATCGACATGCTTTCCTACAATCATTTTTATTCGGTATTTCGACTTTTTTCTTGATTGCATGCGAGACGGTGCAAACCACGCAAAGCGGGGTTGTCGGCGTCGACCGCAAGCAAATGATGGTGGTGTCGGAGCAAGAAATCGATCAAGCGGCGGAACAAGGCTACGCCAAGTTATTGGCGCAAGAGCGCAGTAAGGGCACCTTGAACCAAAATCCGGCGCAAGTGCAGCAGGTGCGTACCATCGCGAATCAGCTTATCCGGCAAACCACAGCGTTTCGGCCGGATGCACGCGGCTGGCGGTGGGAGGTCAATGTTTTTACCAGTCCGGAGGTGAATGCCTGGTGCATGCCGGGCGGGAAAATCGCCGTCTATACGGGCCTGATTGAAAAAATCCATCCAACTGAGGATGAGCTGGCTGCGGTCATCGGCCATGAAATTTCGCATGCCCTGCGCGAGCATGCGCGTGAACGCGCATCTGAACAAGCGTTGGCCGGTTTAGGGATTTCCGTCGTCGCAGCGGCAGCTGGTTTGGGCGATGTCGGGCAAAAAGGCATGGAGTACGCCTATATGGGCGTACTTGGCTTGCCGCATTCCCGCCGTCAAGAAACGGAAGCCGATCGTATGGGGTTGGAGCTAATGGCGCGTGCCGGATACAACCCGCATGCGGCAGTCACGCTCTGGGAAAAAATGGAAAAAATCGGTGGCGCGGCGCCCGTTAAATTCCTCTCTACCCATCCGGCAGCGGAAGAGCGGCTGCAGGACATTACGGTTTATTCACAGCGGGTTGAGCCGCTATATGAGCAGTCGAAACGCAAATAGTGATCAAGACTTAACTCTGAAAGCCGGAGTTTTGGTTTCGGCCGCAGCTTCCCAGCTTCTCGTCGACTTCGCCGACATGAGCCTTCACCGAAGCTAGCGCTTTCATTGGAGGATTGGTATTTTTGCGGCTACATTTGCATCGCACAAATATGGCATAATCGAGCGCTAACCTCTTGATTTTTTTCGCAGTTGCGCACATGGCCCAAACGCTTTACGACAAACTCTGGAATTCCCACGTCGTCGATACCGACGCAGACGGTACGACCGTGCTCTATATCGATCGTCATTTGGTGCACGAAGTCACCAGTCCGCAAGCGTTCGAGGGCTTGAAGCTCGCCGGCCGCAAGCTGTGGCGCTTGTCCGCGAACTTGGCGGTGGCGGACCACAATGTACCGACCACGGATCGCGCCAATGGTATCGCCGACCCGGTCTCGCGCCTGCAAGTCGAAACGCTGGACGCCAACACTAAGGAATACGGCGTCACTTATTTCAATATGCGCGATAGGCGTCAAGGAATCGTCCATGTGATCGGGCCTGAGCAAGGTGCGACGCTGCCGGGTATGACGGTGGTATGCGGCGATTCGCATACCTCCACGCACGGCGCATTCGGCGCCTTGGCGCATGGCATCGGCACGTCCGAAGTGGAGCATGTACTGGCGACGCAAACCTTGCTGGCCAAGAAGTCCAAAGCGATGTTGGTCCAGGTGGACGGCGCGCTTCCCATGGGCGTCACCGCCAAAGATATCGTGCTGGCTGTCATTGGCAAGATCGGCACGGCAGGCGGCACCGGTTATGCCATTGAATTCGCCGGTTCGACCATTCGTTCGCTGTCGATGGAAGGCCGCATGACCATTTGCAATATGGCGATCGAGGCAGGTGCGCGTGCCGGCATGGTCGCTGTGGATGACACAACCATCAATTACGTCAAAGGTCGTCCGTTCTCGCCGGTCGGTCCGCATTGGGATCGTGCGGTGGAATATTGGCGCACGCTGCATTCCGATTCGGGCGCGAAATTCGACATGGTGGTGACGCTCAACGCAGCCGAGATCAAGCCGCAAGTTACTTGGGGGACGTCGCCGGAGATGGTGGTGCCGATCGACGATCGCGTGCCCGATCCGGACAAGGAAAAAGATGCCGTCAAGCGCGACGCCATGGAAAAGGCGCTGACCTACATGGCATTGAAGCCCAACACGCCGATCGAAGATATCCGCATCGATAAAGTTTTTATTGGTTCCTGCACCAATTCGCGCATCGAAGATTTGCGTGCTGCCGCTGCCGTTGTGCGCGGCAAGTTCCGTGCTTCCAACGTGAAATTGGCGATGGTGGTGCCGGGATCGGGTTTGGTGAAGGAACAGGCTGAACGCGAAGGCTTGGACAAGATTTTCAAGGATGCCGGTTTCGAATGGCGCGAGCCGGGCTGCTCGATGTGCTTGGCGATGAATGCCGATCGCCTGGAGCCGGGCGAGCGTTGTGCTTCGACTTCCAACCGAAACTTCGAGGGCAGGCAAGGGCAGGGCGGTCGTACGCACCTGGTGTCGCCGGCGATGGCCGCCGCCGCGGGAATCGAAGGTCATTTCGTCGATATTCGCAAACTACGATAAACGCGTCAGAAGGGAAGAGCATGACAAGAATAATGGCAATGCTGATCTTCGCGCTGGCATTTGCCGGCTGCAATACCTTCCAAGGTATCGGTAAGGATGTAAAGAAGGCTGGCCAAGTTGTGGAAGACGCCGCCAAGAAGTAATTAAGCTTAAGAATTGCGGGGCAGCGTTTTTTGCATTGGGGGCTGAGTTAAGCGATAGCGGTAATCTGTCCTCAACTGATTAGGAAAGAAATGGAAAAATTCACAGTTCATGAAGGCTTGGTTGTTCCGCTTGATCGCGCCAATGTCGATACCGACGCGATCATCCCGAAGCAATTCTTGAAGTCGATCAAGCGCACTGGTTTCGGCCCCAATTTGTTTGACGAGTGGCGTTACCTTGACCATGGCGAGCCTGGCATAGACAATTCCAAGCGCCCGTTGAATCCGGATTTCGTCTTGAACCAGTCTCGCTACCAGGGCGCATCAATTCTGTTGACACGCAAAAATTTCGGTTGCGGCTCCTCGCGCGAACATGCGCCGTGGGCACTGGATCAATACGGTTTTCGCGCCGTCATCGCGCCGAGCTTCGCCGATATTTTTTTCAATAACTGCTTCAAGAATGGTTTGCTGCCTATCGTTTTGTCGGAGCAGCAGGTCGATCATTTATTCAATGAAGTGAAAGCCTTTCCAGGCTATAAACTGGTCATCGATCTGGATAAGCAAGTTGTCAGTACCAGCAATGGCAGTGCAAGCTACCCATTCGAGATCGATGCCTTTCGAAAGTTCTGCTTATTGAACGGTCTGGACGATATTGGCTTGACGCTGCAAAAGGCAGACAAGATTCGCGCCTTCGAGGAACGTTACCTGGCAGCCCAGCCATGGCTGACTAATACGATTTAATTTAATAACTTGCGGGACAGTGCTACGCGCAGCGTGCTCGGTCCTCAACATTTTAATCAAACAACAAATGAAAATCGCAGTTTTGCCGGGTGACGGCATCGGCCCAGAAATCGTGCGTCAAGCGGTTAAGGTCTTGAACGCGCTGGACGAGAAATTTGACATGGAAACCGCGCCGGTCGGCGGCGCCGGTTATGAAGCGCATGGTCATCCGCTGCCCGAAGGGACGTTGAAGCTGGCATTGGAAGCCGATGCAGTATTGTTCGGCTCGGTCGGCGACTGGAAATACGACAAGCTCGATCGTCCGCTGCGTCCGGAGCAAGCGATTTTGGGTTTGCGTAAAAATCTGAATCTGTTCGCCAACTTGCGTCCGGCGATTCTCTATCCCGAGCTGGCAGGCGCTTCGACGCTGAAGCCGGAAGTGGTGTCCGGTCTCGACATTCTGATTATTCGTGAATTGACCGGCGATATTTACTTCGGCCAGCCGCGCGGCGTGCGCGAATGCCCGGACGGTCCGTTCAAGGGCAGCCGTGAAGGTTTCGATACCATGCGTTATTCGGAGCCGGAAATTCGCCGCATCGCTCATGTGGCGTTCCAGGCGGCGCAAAAGCGCGGCAAGCGTTTGACCAGCGTGGACAAGGCCAATGTGCTGGAAACTTTCCAGTTCTGGAAAGACATCGTCACCGATGTGCACAAGGAATATCCTGATGTGCAGCTCGACCATATGTATGTCGACAATGCCGCCATGCAGCTGGTGCGCGCACCGAAAAAATTTGACGTCATCGTCACCGGCAATATGTTCGGCGATATTTTGTCGGACGCTGCCGCCATGCTGACTGGTTCGATCGGCATGTTGCCGTCGGCATCGCTGGATGCGAACAACAAAGGTTTATATGAGCCGTCGCACGGTTCGGCGCCCGATATTGCAGGCAAGGGCGTCGCCAATCCGCTGGCCACCATTTTGTCGGCTGCGATGATGTTGCGCTTCTCGCTCAACAAAGCGGAACAAGCCGACCGCATTGAAACCGCAGTCAAGAAAGTACTGGCGCAAGGCTTGCGCACGCCTGATATTTATGAAGAAGGCACGACCAAGGTCGGCACCGAGGAAATGGGCGAGGCGGTCGTCAAGGCGCTGTAAAATTTATATATTGTGGGACAGCGCTATCGCAGCGTGCTCTGTCCTCAACAAATTTTAGACAGTAGGGAAATATCATGAAACTCGTAGGTCTGGTAGGTTGGCGCGGCATGGTGGGCTCGGTCCTCATGCAGCGCATGCAGGAAGAAAATGACTTCGCACATATCGAGCCGGTGTTCTTTTCGACGTCCAACGCAGGTGGCAAGGCCCCCGCATTGGCGAAGAATGAAACCACGCTCAAAGACGCCAACAATATCGAAGAGTTGAAAAAGTGCGAAATCATTATTACCTGCCAGGGCGGTGACTACACGACCGAAGTGTTTCCAAAGCTGCGCGCGGCCGGCTGGAACGGCTACTGGATCGATGCGGCATCAACCCTGCGCATGGACGATAACGCCGTCATCATTCTTGATCCCGTGAATATGCACGTGATCAAGGATGGCTTGAAGCGCGGCATCAAGAACTACATCGGCGGCAATTGCACCAATTCCATCCTGCTGATGGGCGTGAACGGCTTGTTCAAGGAAGGCTTGGTCGAGTGGGTGAGCTCCATGACTTACCAAGCTGCGTCCGGCGCCGGCGCCAACAATATGCGCGAATTGTTGAAGGGCATGGGCGTGATTCATGCCGCGGTGGCGGATGAATTGGCGACGCCGTCATCGGCAATTTTAGAGATCGATCGTAAAGTCGCGCATGCCATCCGTAACGATGTTCCGACCGAGTACTTCCCGGCACCGCTGGCGGGCGGCTTGATCCCCTGGATCGACAAGCAACTTGAGAATGGCCAGTCAAAGGAAGAGTGGAAAGGGCAAGCCGAGGTCAACAAAATTCTGGGTAATACCCAAACCATTCCGGTGGACGGCTTGTGCGTGCGTATCGGCGCCATGCGCTGCCACAGCCTGGGACTCACCCTGAAGCTTAAGCGCGATTTGCCTTTGGCGGATATCGAAAACCTGATCCGCTCCGGTAATCCGTGGGTGAAATGGGTGCCGAACGATCGCTCGATCACCGAAAAGGAACTGACCCCGGCTTCTATTACCGGCGGCTTACAAATCGGCGTCGGCCGCGTGCGCAAGTTAAATATGGGACCGGATTTTGTTTCTGCCTTTGTCATCGGCGACCAGCTTTTGTGGGGCGCCGCCGAACCTTTGCGCCGCATGTTGCGCATTGTCTTGGAAAACTGACAAGCACTCGATCGCTGTTACTCGTTGTCAATTTGCAACATCAACCCGCTCTAACTCTTGTCCTGCAAGGGTTAAGCGGGTTTTGCATCTGTTCAGAAGATGGTTACGCTTGCACGCGTAAGTCCATGATGATATGTTAAAAGTTCCCAACACAATGATAACGACAAGCGGTGCCAGTGAATTCTCGCGGCATACGCCTACCGGAATGCCAACATATGTCACACATCACGCGTTCTAGCTCTCGTCCCGGGCAATCCTTGTTGACCATGAAGACGCTGAGCGCTGCCGTCCTGTCGACGCTGCTTTGCTCTACTGTCTACGCCGCCGGGCTTGGTAAATTGACGGTCCTCTCTGCGCTCGGACAGCCCTTGCGTGCGGAAATCGAACTGAATTCGGTGTCGCGTGAAGAAGCGAACACGATCGCCGCAAAACTGGCGAGCGTCGATGCATTTCAGAAAGCAAATATCGAGTTCAACCCGATTTTGTATAGCTTGCGTTTCGCGACAGAGACGCGAGGGGATAAGCAATTCATCCGAGTCACCTCTACACAGGCGATTAACGAGCCGTTTATCGACATGTTGATAGAGGTGAACGCAAGCGGCAATCGCTTGGTTCGCGAGTACACATTCTTGCTGGACCCGGCCGATTTAAGAGCAACCCAGTCAAGCCAAGTTTCTTCTACCCAGCAGCAAGGCTCTGGGTCTGTGCGGGCCATTCCGGTACCGCAGGCCTCCGTCAGTGAAAGTTCTACACCCGCCACGCAAAGATCGCGTGCGACTCGGGAAAAAGTTGAAAAGTCGCGTGCTCCCACTATGGCGGCAACTCGCCCGGCAGGAGCCGCAACGGCTTCTGGGGATTATGAAGTGAAGAAAGGCGATACCTTGGCCAAGATTGCCGGCCAGGTTAAACCGGAAGGCGTGTCGCTTGACCAGATGCTCGTTGCACTGTATCGCGCCAATCCGAATGCCTTTATTGACCGTAATATGAACAGGCTGCGCGCCGGGCAGATTTTGTCGGTGCCGGACGCCGAAGCTGCGCGTGGCATCAGCGGCAAGGAAGCGCACGGTGTCGTGATCGCACAAGCTGCCGACTTTAATAATTACCGCAACAAACTTGCTGGCCAGGTAGCAACGGCTGCCCCGCAGAAAGCGACCGAAACCAAGCAAGCGGCCGGCGGCAAGATTACAACCAAGGTTGAAGAGAAGCCGACGGCTGTAACGGAATCGAAAGACAAGCTGAAGCTGTCCAAGGCGCCGAGTGCTTCGAGCGCACCTTCTGCAAAAGGTACGGGCGTTGCAACAGGTACGGAAGACAAGATAGCCAAAGACAAGGCGTTGGCAGAGGCGAACGCTAGAGTTAAAGAGCTGGAGAAGAATGTCGCCGACTTGCAGCAGGTTTTGTCATTAAAGAATAAGGCGTTGGAGCAGCAGCAGAAGCAAGCTGAGCAAGCCAAGAAAGCTGCAGTAGCCGCACCGGCCGCATCTGCTGCCAAGGCATCTGTGCCGGCCGCGTCCGCACCAGTTGCTTCCGCACCGGCGGCCTCTGCTCCTAAGGCATCGGCCTCAGCCCCAGCCGCTTCCGCGACGGCCGCCTCCGCTCCCGTAGCGTCAGCGCCAGCTGCGTCCACGCCGGCCGCGTCTGCACCGGTCGCATCGGCTCCGGCTGCTAAGCCGCCGGTCGCAGCCGGTCCAGCTAAGCCGGTGAAAAAGCCGGTTGCACCGCCGCCTCCGCCTCCACCTCCACCGAGCTTCATGGAAGAACTGCTCGGCAATACGACAGTGCTGATCGCCTTGTTAGCTGGATTGCTGGCGGGCGCCGGCGCTCTGGTTTGGAAATTGCGCGGGAAGAAAAAGAAAACCGAAGAGAAATTCGATGACAGCTTGATGGATGAGTCCAGCCTGCGTGCGAACTCATTGTTCGGTTCCACCGGTGGTCAGAGCGTCGATACCAACAATAGTGTTTTCAACTCCAGCTTTACGCCTAGCTCCAGCCAGTTGGATACCAATGAGGTGGATCCGGTTGCGGAAGCGGACGTTTATATTGCTTATGGCCGGGATGCTCAAGCCGAAGAAATTCTCAAAGAAGCGCTGCGTAATCAGCCGGAACGCAATGCCGTTCGTTTGAAGTTGTTGGAGATTTACGCGAACCGTAAGGATCTGCGCGCCTTTGAAGTATTGGCCACTGAACTGTATGGCTTGACCAAAGGCGAAGGTGAAGACTGGGCACAGGCAGTTGCAATGGGCGCCGCTCTTGATCCGAGCAATCCTTTGTATGGTGGCGCAACGCCTACCGGTGGTGGCATGGCAGCACCGACCCAGCCGATTGACGATGGCCAAGAACTGGACGCTCTGCTCGAAACGACGCAAGAGCCGATGACGCAGGATGACACCCTGAGCGGTTCCAACTATTTTGGTAGCACGATCCAGGCAACTGAGCCGGCTGTCGACATGCCGGAAGAAGTGCCGACGATTCCTGAGGCGCCGGTTATTGCTGAACCTGCACCCCAAGTGGAGTCCATTAGTCTTGACTTCGACTTGGATGGTTTGAATGGCATGCAGCCGGCAGCTCCTGTCGAGGCAGTCAAACCTGCCGAAGAAGCGCCGATGGATTTAGACATAGGCATGCTGGATTTCAGCAACACCCAGCAAGCTACGAGCATGCCGGAAGAAAATACCGTCTCGCCGGCGACTGCGATGAGTGTCAACATTGGCAGCGATGATTTGTCGTTCTTGCCGGTCTCGGAGTCGGCATCGATGGATGAACCTCCGGTGGTTGAGTCGGCTGCAGACTCAACTTCGATGAATTTTGATTTGTCCGACATCAGCCTGGATCTCAATCCGTCGGCAGAGCAAGCTCCGGCGGAACCTATGGCATCAATGGCAGCTGCCGACAATCTGATTCCTGACTTGGAACTGCCCCCGCACGATTTGGACATGCCGGAAGACGACGAAATTGAACTTACACCGGATTCCGAAATGGCGACCAAGCTGGATTTGGCGATTGCGTATCAAGAAATCGGCGACAAGGAAGGTGCCCGCGAGTTGCTTGATGAAGTCATCAAGGGTGGCACGCCCGATCAGTCCGAAAAAGCGAAATCGCTGCTGGTCAGCATGGCTTAATCATTGCCGCTTGGACGGCATGACAACGGGCGCAAACTTCTTTGCGCCCGTTTTCTTTTTTATTTGTTGGTGAATGGCGGAGCACTCTGCACGCCAGGGTTTTTAACGGGGAGTGATTTTGGCTCGTATCGTCCTCGGCATCCAATACGATGGCACCTCATGGCGCGGCTGGCAGACCCAACCCGATCGCCATACCGTGCAAGATCAATTGGAAGCCGCGCTTGAAAAATTCACGTTGGCGCCGTGTGCGACTACTTGTGCCGGACGAACCGATGCCGGCGTGCATGCGATCGAGCAAGTCGTGCATTTCGATACCGATGTGGAACGCGATACGTTTTCTTGGGTGCGAGGCGTCAATGCTTTTTTGCCGCCTACGATTGCGGTGCGTTGGGCGTGCAAAGTGGAACACCCGGCCGAGCCGGAAAAACAATTTCATGCACGTTTTAGCGCTACGGCACGCACTTATCATTACCTGCTTTATAACCATGCGGTGCCGTCGCCCTTGCTGACGGGTAAATCTGGTTGGGTTTTTCGCTTGCTGGACGTAGACGCGATGCGGCTCGCCGCCGGCCAATTGCTCGGCACTCACGATTTTTCGGCATTCCGATCGGTGGAGTGCCAGGCGAAGACGCCGGTTAAAACCATGCATGCGATTCGTATTGAACGTAAAGGCGATTTCATTTTATTTTCTCTGCGTGCAAACGCCTTCTTGCATCATATGGTGCGCAACATCGTCGGTTCATTGATTTTTGTCGGTTCCGGAAAACGTCCTGCTAGCTGGCTCTCTGAAATCCTTGAAGTGCGCGATCGCAGCCGTGCCGCCCCCACCTTTATGCCTGACGGCTTATACCTGGCCAAGATCGACTACGATCAAAAATGGAGCTTGCCTCAGGAGGGCGATAATCCATTCGGATGCTTTCCCGCGCCGTTTCCGGGATAATTGCAGTTTGTCCCTGGTTAGCTCCATTCAATGACTCACCGTACCCGAATCAAAATTTGCGGCTTGACACGTCCTGAAGATGTTCAGGCTGCGGTTGCCGCAGGCGCGGATGCCTTGGGTTTTGTGTTTTATCCGCAAAGCCCGCGCTACGTGACTGCCGAAGCAGCCGGCCGTTTGATCCGCGCAGTCCCTCCCTTTATTTCCGCGGTGGGCTTATTCGTCAATGCAAACGCGGGCGAAGTCGCTGAAGTTCTGGTGCAAGCGCCGGTTTCGCTTCTGCAATTCCATGGCGACGAATCGACGGCCGAATGTGCCCATATTGCCGAGCAGGTAAAACGTCCCTTCGTACGCGCCGTTCGTGTCAAACCGGATATGACTGCGGCCGATTTGATAAAATGTGAGCAGGAATTTCGTTCTTCCAGCGAATGGTTTGCCGGTCTGTTGCTTGATGCATTCGTGGAAGGTTACGGTGGCGGTGGAAAGGTATTCGATTGGTCTGTCATCCCAAAAGAACTCGCGCCTCGGCTCGTTTTGAGTGGTGGCTTGAACGAACGCAATGCAGCTGACGCCGTACGTGCGCTTTGCCCCTATGCGGTCGACGTCAGCAGCGGCGTCGAGCAGTCCAAGGGCATTAAGGATGCCGCCAAAATTCGCGCTTTCATCGATGCAGTGCGCCAGGCGGATACCGATCTGAATTCCACACCAGCAGGTACCAAATGAATCCAAGCAGCGTCGCCGGACATGCCGGCTCTTCGTCTACCAATTCCGAGCAATACAGCTTCCCCGATGCCAAAGGCCATTTCGGTCCCTACGGCGGAAGCTTTGTGTCGGAAACCCTGACCTATGCCTTGACCGAGCTGAAAGCCGCATACGAGCACTACAGCAAGGACCCTGAATTTCTCGCCGAATTCGAATACGAGCTCAAGCATTTCGTCGGCCGCCCCAGCCCGATTTATCACGCCAAGCGCTGGTCGGAGATCGCCGGCGGTGCGCAAATTTATTTCAAACGCGAGGACTTGAATCACACCGGCGCGCACAAGATCAACAACGTGATCGGCCAAGCTTTGCTGGCCAAGCGCATGGGTAAGCCGCGCGTAATCGCGGAGACCGGCGCCGGTCAGCACGGGGTGGCGACCGCAACCATTTGCGCACGCTTTGGTCTCGAATGCGTGGTCTACATGGGTAGCGAAGACGTGCAGCGCCAGGTGCAAAACGTCTATCGCATGGGCTTGTTGGGCGCTAGAGTAGTGCCGGTAGAGTCCGGTTCGAAGACCTTGAAGGACGCATTGAACGAAGCCATGCGCGACTGGGTCACGAACGTCGAGAATACGTTTTACATCATCGGCACGGTTGCGGGGCCGCATCCCTATCCGATGATGGTGCGCGACTTCCAATCGGTGATCGGCGAAGAATGCAAGCAGCAAATGCCGGAGATGACCGGCCGCCAGCCGGACTATGTGGTGGCATGCGTCGGAGGCGGTTCGAATGCGATGGGTATTTTTTATCCCTACATTAACCACAAAGATGTGCAATTGATCGGTGTGGAGGCGGCGGGCGAGGGCATGAATACCGGCCGCCATGCAGCTTCGCTGACCGCCGGTTCTTCCGGTGTATTGCATGGCAACCGTACCTATCTGCTGCAGGATCCGAACGGCCAAGTCATCGAGACCCACTCTGTTTCGGCCGGTTTGGATTATCCGGGCGTCGGCCCTGAACATGCATGGCTGAAGGACATCGGCCGCGCGCAATACGTGACAATCACCGATACCGAAGCCATCGATGCGTTCCACATGTCGTGCCGCACCGAAGGCATCATTCCCGCATTGGAATCGAGTCATGCGCTGGCCTACGCCGCCAAGCTCGCTGCAACGCTGCCCAAAGATAAAATCATTCTCGCCAACTTATCCGGACGCGGCGACAAGGATATGCATACCGTCCAGGGATGGAAAAAATAATGTCGCGCATTCAATCGACTTTCGCTGCACTTGCCAGCCAAAACAAAAAAGGTCTGATCCCGTTTATTACTGCGGGCGATCCGGCGCCGGAATTGACGTTGCCTTTGATGCACGCTTTGGTCGCGGGCGGCTCCGACGTTCTTGAGCTTGGAATTCCGTTTTCCGATCCGATGGCCGAAGGTCCGGTGATCCAACGCGCCTGCGAACGAGCGCTTAAGTTTAATGTCGGTATCCGCGATGTGATCGGCATGGTGAGTGAGTTCCGCAAGACCAATTCGACGACGCCGGTGGTGTTGATGGGCTATGCCAATCCGATCGAGCATATGGGTATCGACGCCTTCATCGACGCCGCCGCGAACGCCGGCGTCGATGGCACCATCGTAGTCGACTATCCGCCGGAGGAATGCGAAGAGTTCGCCGTTAAGATGCGTGCACGCAGCATGGACCCGATTTTTCTGTTGGCACCTACCTCGACCGAGGAGCGCATTGCGCAAGTGGCCAAAGTCGGCGGCGGATTTTCCTACTACGTCTCCTTAAAGGGCGTAACCGGTGCACAGCACATCGATACGAAAGAAGTGGCGGAACGCATTGCGACCATACGCCGCTATGTGAAGTTACCGATCGGCGTGGGCTTCGGCATTCGCGATGCGGTTACCGCCAAAGCGGTGTCCAGCGTAGCGGATGCGATCGTTATCGGCAGCCGTATCATTCAGGAATTGGAAAACACGCCGCGAGAACAAGCTGTTGAAGCTGTGCGGCGCTTTATTAGCGGAATTCGTCAGGCACTTGATGATGGAAAGTAAAAAATTCCGCTGGGCAATTGAAAATACATGAGAATGTGTTAATTTTTATGAAACTTTAATTGTTCGGCACCTTACAATCGGTACAATCCGCACCAGGAAAATCTTTAACGAGGCGCCATGAGCTGGCTAGAAAAACTCCTTCCCCCGCGTATTCAGCGTAACGACTCCTCTTCCCGCAAATCCGTGCCGGAAGGTCTGTGGGTCAAATGCCCGTCTTGCGAAGCTGTTCTTTATCGCACCGACCTGGAATCCAACTTCCATGTTTGCCCCAAGTGCGATCACCACATGCGTATTCGCGCACGCGATCGCCTTGACGCATTGATGGATCCGGAAGGACGTTACGACATCGGGCAGGAAATCCTGCCGGTCGACACGCTTAAGTTTAAAGACAGCAAGAAGTATCCGGATCGCTTGAAAGCAGCGATGGAAGCCACCGGCGAGACCGACGGTATCATTGTCATGGGCGGCGCCATCATGACCTTGCCAGTAGTCGTGTCCTGTTTTGAATTCGAATTCATGGCCGGCACGATGGGCTCGGCAGTCGGCGAGCGTTTTGTACGCGGTGCGCAAGTCGCTCTTGAACAGAAAGTGCCTTTCATTTGCATCACCGCTTCCGGTGGCGCACGTATGCAAGAAGGCTTGCTCTCCCTCATGCAGATGGCAAAAACCACTGCCATGCTGACCAAGCTGTCCGAGAAAAAGCTTCCTTTTATTTCCGTGCTGACCGACCCGACCACCGGCGGCGTCTCCGCATCCTTCGCCTTTATGGGCGATGTGGTGATTGCAGAACCCAAGGCTTTGATCGGTTTCGCAGGCCAGCGCGTGATTGAAAATACCGTGCGCGAGAAATTGCCGGAAGGTTTTCAGCGCGCTGAATTCCTGCTGCAAAAAGGCGCGATCGACATGATCATAGACCGCCGCAAAATGCGTGAGGAAATTGCACGTCTGCTGGCGTTATTGCAAAACCAGCCGGCGGATGTAGTTGCCTAAGTAAGCAAGCTTGCCCGTAAGAGCCCGAACCGCCTTGGTTCGGGCTTTTTAATTTCCGGATCGATACCCATTACCGTCTATGTACATGCAGTCACCCAAATTAACCGATTGGCTCACGCGTCTTGAATCTCTGCACCCCAAAGCCATCGACATGGGCTTGGAGCGTGTAGCGCAAGTCAAGGACGGGCTCGGCATCGCCTTCGATTGCCCGGTCGTCATCGTGGGCGGCACCAATGGCAAGGGGTCGACTTGCGCCATGCTGGAATCGATTTTGCTGCAGGCCGGTTACCGTGTCGGCTTGTACACCTCACCGCATCTGCTGCATTTCAACGAACGGGCTCGTATCAATGGTGAAGCACTCAATGACGCCGCTTTAATCGAAAATTTTGAAGCGGTTGAAGCCAGGCGCGGCGAAGTCTCGTTGACGTATTTCGAATTCACGACATTAGCAATTCTGCGTTTATTTGCGAATGCCAGACTGGATGCCGTTATCTTGGAAGTCGGTTTAGGCGGGCGTTTGGATGCCGTCAATGTGATCGATGCGGATGTAGCCATCGTCACCAGCGTCGATATCGACCACCAGGAATACCTCGGCGACACGCGCGAACAAATCGGGTTTGAGAAGGCGGGCATTTTCCGTGCCGGTAAAGCGGCAGTTTGCAGCGATCCTATGCCGCCGCAATCTTTGATTCAGCATGCGCAGTCCATCGGCGCCGATTTGTGGCTGCTCGGCCGCGACTTTAATTATTCCGGCGACAAGCAGCAATGGAATTACGGTGGACGGTCGCAGCGGCGTAATGCGCTGGGTTATCCGGCACTGCGCGGCGCTAACCAATTGCTCAATGCTTGCGCCGCATTGGCGGCACTGGAGATTTTGCGCCCGCGCCTGCCGGTCGGCGCGCAGGAAGTTAGAAATGGGCTCGTACTGGTAGATTGGCCGGGCCGTTTTCAAGTGCTGCCCGGACGCCCAACCATCATTCTCGATGTCGCCCACAATCCGCACGCCGCGGCGACGCTTGCGCAAAACCTGGACAACATGGGGTTTCATCCCTACACCTACGCGGTGTTCGGCGCCATGCAGGACAAGGATATCGACGGCGTCATTGCCCATTTGAAGGACCGGGTGGATCATTGGTGTCTGACCGATCTCCCATTGCCGCGCGCAGCTTCCTCGCAGCTCATTCGCCAAAAGCTTGAAGATGCGGGCGTCAAGCCAAATACGCCGGAAAGCGATTCGTCAATTGCCTGTTTTGCCACGTCTGCCGAAGCTTTCGCGAATGCGATGAAGCGAGCGGGGGAGAATGATAGAATTGTGGTTTTCGGATCCTTCCTCACGGTCGCTGGTGTGATGGAAGCGCGAAAACCCTGAAAACCATTTCATAGATCGCATGAGCTTGTTCCCGTTTCTTCGCACAAACAAGCAAGAAGCCGCAGCCGACAACGGTGATTTTCAGTCGCGAGCCGCAGAGGAATCGCAAGCGATCCGCAATCGCAGCAAGCGCAACGCAAATTCGGCTGAAGACCCCGTCGATCCGGTATTGCCGGAAAAGAAACGCGCACGTCGTCGCTTGATCGGCGCAGTCGCCTTAGTGCTCGCCGCGATCATTGGTTTACCGATGATTTTCGATTCGGAGCCTAAACCGTTATCGGAAGATATCGAAATCCAAATTCCTTCGAAGGACAAACTGGTTCAATCCGGCATTCGCCGTGCGGCTCCCGCAGCCTCTGCGAGTGCGGTTGCGGCTTCCGCCGCTCTTGATCATTCCGAACAGATTGTCGAACAGCCACAGACGACGGAAGCTAATAAGCCGGCGATGGTAAAAAACGATGCTAAGCCGGAAGCCAAAGCAGAACAAAAGCCGGCGAAGCTTGAGCAAAAAGCGGTTGAAATTAAGGTCGCCGAACCGAAGATCGCCGAGGTGAAACCTGCGCCGAAGAGCGAACCGAAAGCGACCGGTAAATCCGGTGAAGAAGAACGCGCACGCGCCATCCTGGAAGACCGGCTTGCTGCGAAACCTGCGGCCAAAGCCTCTGAGTCAAAGTCCGGCAAATATTCGGTACAAGTCGCTGCATTGAAAACACCGGAAAAGATCAATGAGGTGCGCGGCAAGCTGAAATCGGCCGGCATCGAAACCTATACGCAGAAGGTGGCAACCGCATCCGGAGAAAGTACGCGCATCCGGGTCGGCCCATTCGCCAGCAAGGAAGAAGCCGACAGGATGAGCGCGAAGCTGGTCAAGCTCGGTTTCAGCGGCAAGGTGGTGGGACCCTGAGTTGACGATCTTCGATTACCTGGTGCTGTTCGTGCTGATCTGTTCCATCGTGATCAGTACCATGCGCGGATTGATCAAGGAAGTGCTGTCGTTGTTGGGCTGGATCGTCGCATTGGTGGTCGCCAATGCGTACGGCGAGCAGCTGGCGAATTTGCTGCCCGACGCCCTGCCTGGGAATGCGACGCGCCTGATCGTTGCCTTCGTCGGCCTGTTTATTGGCGTAAGATTATTGATGGCGCTGTTGACCATGGCGGTCGATGCGGTGATCAAGAATAGCGGTATTAGCGTGGTCGATCGCGGCCTGGGCGGATTGTTCGGATTGGCGCGCGGATTGATCATCATCTTGGCGGCGGTGCTGGTATGCGGAATGACCGCGATACCGAAGCAGCCGTTTTGGAAGGAAGCCTTGTTCAGCCCGCTCGCCGAAACCGCGGCACGTACGATCAAGCCGTTCCTGCCTGGGACGATAGCAGCTTATGTAAAGTTTTGAACGTTTTATTGTGGAACCAAGTTAAGCTACAGCGATGCTTTGTCCTCAACACTTTAGAGAGATTTCACCATGTGCGGCATAGTCGGAGTCGTAGCCCATAGTCCGGTCAATCAGCTGATCTATGACGCCTTGCTGCTTCTGCAGCATCGCGGCCAGGACGCGGCGGGCATCGCCACCAGTCACGGCAATATGTTTTCGATGCACAAGGCGAACGGCCTGGTGCGAGACGTATTTCGTACGCGTAATATGCGCTCGCTGCCGGGAAATGCAGGTATCGGCCAGTGTCGTTATCCCACTGCCGGCTCGGCCAGCAGCGCGGAAGAGGCGCAGCCGTTTTACGTCAATGCTCCTTTCGGCATCATCCTTGCGCACAACGGCAATTTGACCAATTGGGAACAGCTCAAGATCGAGATGTTCAAGAACGATCGCCGCCATATCAATACCGATTCCGACTCTGAGGTATTGCTGAACGTGTTGGCGCACGAGATTCAGGAAGCGACCAGCGGCTATTCGCTCGATCCCGACGCGTTGTTCCGCGCAGTGGGTATCCTGCATAAGCGCGTGCGCGGCTCCTACGCGGTGGTAGCGCAAATCGCCGGCTACGGTTTGCTGGCATTCCGTGATCCGTTCGGAATTCGTCCTTTGTGCATTGGCTTCGTCGACACCGAGAAGGGGCCGGAATATGTGATCGCCAGCGAGTCGGTCGCCCTCGAAGGTTTGGGCTTCCGCTTCTTGCGTGACGTTATGCCGGGTGAAGCGATTTTCATCGATCAGGACGGCAAGCTGTACAACCAGCAGTGCGCGGACAATCCGATTTTGACGCCTTGCGCATTCGAGTTCGTTTACTTGGCGCGTCCGGATTCCGTCATCGATGGCGCCTCGGTGTATGCCACGCGCTTAAAGATGGGCGAATACCTCGCGGAAAAAATCAAGAAACAGTTTGGCGCAGGCGATATCGACGTCGTCATGCCGATCCCCGACTCATCGCGTCCGGCTGCCATGGAGTTGGCGAATAAGCTCAATCTCGATTACCGCGAAGGTTTCATCAAGAACCGCTACATCGGCCGCACATTCATCATGCCAGGCCAGGCGCAGCGCAAGAAATCGGTGCGTCAAAAACTCAACGCGATCGGCTCGGAATTCAAGGGCAAGAGTGTTTTGCTTGTCGACGATTCAATCGTGCGCGGCACCACCAGTCGCGAGATCGTGCAGATGGCGCGAGATTCCGGCGCCAAGCGCGTGATTTTTGCATCTGCCGCGCCGCCGGTGAAGTATCCGAACGTGTATGGTATCGATATGCCGACCCGCAATGAATTGATCGCGCATGGCCGCACCGAAGAGGAAGTTTGCCGTGAGATCACCGCCGACGCCTTGGTGTATCAGGATGTCGACGCTTTGAAACACTCGATTTCCGACGTCAATCCGTTGTTGAAGCGCTTCGAGGCATCCTGTTTCGACGGCGTATACGTCACGGGTGACATCTCGCGCGATTATCTCGACCGCATCGAACTGGCCCGCAACAATCCAAAGCCGGAAAATGACGATGCGGTACGCACTCAACTTAATTTGAATTTGGCGCAAGTGGATTGAGCGCCGCCTAGCTGCCTAGTGCTCATGAGCGAACAAAAAAAATACGGCTTTACCACCACCATTTTGCATAGCGATCGGCAAAAGCCGATCGAGCACGGTTCCGTGCACAAGCCGATTCATACATCCGTCACATTCGGGTATCAAGACGCACGCGAACTCGCTGCCGTTTTCCAAGGCAAGAAGCCGGGCTATCGTTATGGCCGCCAGGGCAATCCCACCGTCTCCGCGTTGGAAGAAAAGATCACGCGCATGGAAGGCGGGTTGTCGACCATTTGCTTTTCGACCGGCATGGCAGCCATCGGTGCGATTGTGCAGGGGCTGCTGCGCGCGGGCGATCATGTGGTGTCGTCCGCCTTCCTGTTCGGGAATACCAACAGCATGTGGCAAACGGTGGATGGGCAGGGCATCGCGGTTTCTTTTGTCGATGCTACCGATGTAAAACACGTCGAAGCCGCGCTCACGCCGGCGACGCGCATCGTATTTGTGGAGACGATCGCCAATCCGCGCACGCAAGTGGCGGACCTCGCGCGCATCGGTAAGCTCTGCCAAGAACGCGGCATTATCTATGTGGTCGACAACACGATGACCACGCCATATCTGTTTTTACCCAAGGAAGTCGGCGCAAGCTTGGTGGTTAATGCCTTGACCAAGGCGATCGGCGGACACGGCAATGCGCTCGGCGGCAGCCTCACCGACACCGGCATCTACGACTGGGGCAAATTCCCGAATATTTACGACAGCTATAAGAAGTATCCTGTAGAGCAATGGGGCATGGCCCAATTGCGTGCCAAGGCGTTACGCGATTTCGGCGGCTCTCTTGCGCCGGAAGCTGCGCATCATCTCGCCGTGGGTGCCGAGACCATGGCATTGCGCATGGAGCGCGAATGTGCCAACGCCCTCGCAGTCGCGACGATGCTGGAATCTGATTCGCGCGTCGCCGCTGTGCATTATCCTGGCTTGCCCTCCCATCCGCAGCATCGTTTGGCGACCGATTTATTCCGTGCCTATGGCAGCTTGTTCAGTTTTGAATTGAAGGAAGGGATCGATTGCTTCGATTATTTGAATCGTTTGAAACTGGCGATCCCCGCAAGTAACCTGGGCGATACGCGCACATTGGTGATCCCTGTCGCGCACACCATTTTCTACGAGATGGGGCCGGAGCGCCGCGCCAGCATGGGTATTGCCGAATCTCTGATTCGCGTGTCGATCGGCATTGAAGAAGCCGACGATCTATTGGATGACTTTAGCCAGGCCTTAGCAGGCGGTTAGGGCAACAGCGTTTGCGCGCTGCTCTGGTCCAATGCTTGTTCCTTGAGCGGCGGAACAAAGTGTTTGAAACGCTCCAGCAGTATCGCGCAATCGGCTTCATGCATGAGCAGTGCTGCTTGCTGCGGCTTTAGAAATCCTTCGCGCACCGTATGATCGAGGAAGGAAATTAAGCCATCGAAAAATCCCTCAACATTCAATAGGCCTATCGGTTTGGCGTGCAAGCCAAGTTGAAGCCAAGTGAATGCTTCAAACAATTCTTCCAGTGTTCCTATGCCGCCGGGCATGGCGACAAAGCCATCCGAGAGATCCGCCATCAATGCTTTGCGTTCATGCATATCTTTAACGATGTGCAAGCGCGTTACGCCATGATGTCCGACCTCCCGATCAAGCAGGGCTTTGGGAATAATGCCGGTGACCTCACCGCCTAAGCGCATGACTTCGTCGGCAATGATGCCCATCAAACCTATGTTGCCGCCGCCATATACCAGGGCGATATTATCGTCGGTCATGGCTTTCGCAAGAGCTCGTGCCGCTTCGGTATAGGAAGCCTTGTTTCCCGTCGATGAACCGCAATAGACGCAAATCGATTTCATTCTAAATTCTGCCGATATTTCTTATTAGCATAGCATCCTTATTTCTTGAACGATGATGTCATGTACTTGCCGGTTCATTCCTAGGGCGACATGGCCTATGCCGTGCATCGCAATATTACGCGCGCCCGGCAAATAGCATGACTCTTGGGGGGCGACGATGTTGTCCTGATGCGAATAAAACGATGTGAAAAGCGCACTGTGCCGAGAATTTTCTTTCGCTTTGAGCCGGCATAACCAGTCGCTGGGCGCTCCCTTAGATGCACTTCCTATCCAGTGCATTTGCCTGCTGTTTTCTCCCTTGCCGAAATGTGCCAATCCGGTGCCGTGATGAGGCGTTGCCACGGTAATGACTTTTGCGACACGCGTTGTTCCATGTGCGCAAAGATAGGCGCGTACCGCGAGCCCGCCCATGCTATGGGCGATGATGATAATTTTTTCGTGACCGGTTTCGCGGCAGTAGGATTCAACCGCTTCATGTATCAAAGGAACGAAATCATCGATTCCGCCAAACACCGGCTCAAGATCGATCGCACGATGGCCAATATCTTCGCTGGACAAACGTTTGCTCAGCCTATACCAATAACCACTGTTGCAACCATAGCCATGGATCAGCAAGACCGGTAAGGCTTTTGACAGCGCCATATCCCTACGTGAGAATGCATGAAACGGCATGTGCCAAGATGAGGTGAGCATGCTAGAGACAAACTCTTCCCTATACATCTTAAGCGCCTGCCAAGTATTCAGGCGATGCTCAGGCGGCGTCTCACTTCCATAAATCCAGGCAAGAAAAAAATTATTGGCATTGATTGCAAGGCGTACCAGCACCACGGCACCCAAGCCGAGTAGCAGAGACGATACGATCGAGGACGCAGTGAAGTAATACACTGCAAATGCAATACCCAGTGCAGCATTTAGCTGTACAAGCAAGAGTATTCGAGTGATGCGCTCGACCATATGACATGCCTCTCCCGAAGGAGATTAATTATGCTGCCGGCTTGACTGGTTTCGCTGGAATAGGCGTTACTTCGATAAGTCGCGTGCCTGCCAGTCGATCATGGAGAAATTGGCGTTGCGGATCGAGACAGGCGGTCATGGCCCACAGCGCTAAATTGATCGTTGGAATAAGAACCAGCATCCATCCCTGAGCATGTGTGGCCCAAGCAAGTAACAACCCCGGCAATAACCAAAGCCAAGCCAACAAGTAACGCCAGATCGCCCGGCGAGTCGTGACGGGGAGGCCGGCAGACGTGACCAAGCGAATGCGCCAAGTTTTCATTGGCAAAGTTTGACCGCCGTGTGTCCAGAACCAAACGAAGTAAATACCAAGTACAAAGAACTGCCAATATTGCATGGCGTGGCGCAAATATAAGGCATGCCGTTGCTGTACTAAAGTAGAAAATAGCCAGCCGGCGAAAAAGATTACGCCAAATAAGAGCATGGCTTCATACACCATACTTGCTAAACGGCGTTTTATTGGAGGAGCAGACAAATTCAAAGCGCAGTTATTTGGCAGACGTTGGATCGGACGGCTCGGGCTCAACCGTTGCAGGGGCGGTCGCCGGCGGAGGAGTAACAGGGGGCGCTGTAGCTGCCGGCGCTATGACCGGCGGGATCGCTGCTTGCGGTGTGGCTTGGGCAGCAGGCAAAGGCTCCGGTTTTTTCTTTGCTACCGGCTGGTGCGGTATACGAGGCAAGTTGGCGACATGCTTCTTTTTTTCCGCTTCTGCCGCTAATTTCTTTTTCTGTTCTTCCGGCAAATTTTGATAACGCTGCCATTCAGCAGATTTTTGGTTCGGCTCTAGTTTTTTTGCGCGCACGTAACTTTCGCGGGCAAGCCGGCGCTGCTCAGGAGTTAATTTGGCCCAGTCGCGCATGCGTTCCTGAATGCGCTGCTGTTCATCCGGCTTCATTTTTGGATAGCGAGCGGCAAGTTCCAGCCATTTTTTCTTGCGCAGCGCATCCATTTTGTTCCACTCGGATGCCAGCGGTACCAGAGCTTGCCGCTGTAAGGGGGTAAGTTCGACCCATAAAGGCTTTGCAAGCTGCGTCGGAGTCTTCGATGTCGCATGACCGGAAACGGCAGATTTAGGCGGTGCTACGGAAGCCGTAGCAGCTTTTTGAGCCGGAGCAGGTTTTTGCGGAGAAGTCGCCGGGTCTGCGCTGAGGGCACAGTTAGCGAACAGAAATGCCAGGCCCGAAAAACATGCCGCCCGCATGATGCGGGCGGTTGCAAAATGATGCATGAATGTCATGCTTATTCGCCTTGCTTGGCTAAATAGGCGTTAAAACCTTTATCAAGATAGGCAGAAAGCGGCAAATCGTCGGCCAAAACGGCGGCATCGATTTCCGCTGTTTCCGCAATGCGCTGCTGTTGCTCAAACTGATATAAGCCAACAAAAATCAGGGCACCGATCAATAAAGGCGTCGCAACGCCTACTCGGCCCAACCATGACAAAGGCTCGTTGAAAAAATTGCCGGCGTCACCTGCAAATACGCGACGAGTAACGCGAACATGAATCGGCGTCTCGCTTTTTTTGCGAGATAGTGCAATTTTGCGGGCAGAAGCTAGACGTTCAGTGGTCGAGACCGGCAAGGCATCGAGTTGATCATTGAGCACGTGCCGAATTTTGTAAGCAAAATTGAGTTCTTTGGCATTCATAAAAATATCCCCTTAGCCCTTAATGCTATGGCAAGAGCGTGAGTCGCACGCGAACAGTGAGTTTTAACGCTGCCTTCCGAACATCCCATAGCGGCTGCGGTTTCGGCCACATCCATATCCTCCCAATAACGCATCAAAAAGGCTTCTCGTTGACGTGTCGGGAGTTTTTGTACCGCTTCGTCTATGACTGCCAGCACTTGTTCACGTTCAAGCTTGTCGACTGTTGACTCTGCTGCAAGACTTCCTTCTTCAGCAGCGAAACTTTCTAGCAGATCGAAATCCTCGTGGTCGCCGCTTTCTCGTTCCAGATTTGAAAATAGGCTGACCCAGGTTGTGCGCACCTTTTCGCGCCGGAAGTGGTCATGGACAGTGTTTTGCAAAATCCGTTGAAAGAGCAGCGGCAGCTCCGCAGCAGGCTTGTCGCCATATTTCTCCGCCAGCTTGATCATCGCATCCTGAACGATGTCCAATGCCGCTTCCTCATTGCGCACGGCGTAAACTGCCTGTTTGAAGGCACGGCGCTCTACGTTTTCGAGGAAATCAGAGAGTTCTTTTTCGGTTGCCATGCAAAGTGGCGCGCTTCGGGTTCGGCATTAATGGTTGAAGAAAGCCGGGGCCGGTTAGTGACCGGCTTTTGGAACTGTGCGCATGCTAGCAAAAAAGCCCTGAATTGTGGGTCTTTTTTGGGCAAAACGCTTGATTTAAAAAGCTTTTTGGTGAATTTGACTTTACCAAAATGGTGCGACGCATTACCATATCAGTCCCTTCACATCTCGATGGGAATTGTCTATTCGCATATGGCTCATGATGCCGCATGCCGGATGGGCGCGCTTCAATGTTGCAAGCTGTTTGCTCTAACCCATGCCACAAGCGTGAGGGATACGTAGCGACTCTTTAGTAAATTGGCTGAACGAGTGGCGTTTAGCGTTGGTTTGAACCGCATCTACGAATGCGCGCCGAATCAGCGTGACCGCACAAAAAAGGGAAGCCTTAGCACTATCGCGTTGCGCGGTCTCGCCAGGAGAGAGCATCCGATCAATCTCCAATGGACCTTGAAAGGACTACGTAATGACTACCGAAATCACCGGTGCGGAAATAGTTGTCCGCTGTCTTGCCGATGAAGGCGTCGAACATGTGTTCGGCTACCCCGGCGGCGCAGTGCTCTACATCTATGACGCCATCTTCAATCAAGATAAATTCCAGCATATCCTGGTACGGCACGAGCAGGCAGCCATTCATGCCGCCGATGCTTATTCGCGCAGTTCCAACAAAATCGGCGTCGCTCTCGTGACGTCCGGCCCCGGTGTCACCAATGCGGTGACCGGATTGGCGACTGCATACATGGACTCGATTCCCATGGTGGTGATCTCCGGCCAGGTGCCGAGCCACGCCATCGGACAAGACGCATTCCAGGAATGCGATACGGTCGGTATCACCCGGCCATGCGTCAAGCACAATTTCCTGGTCAAGGATGTCAAGGATTTGGCATCCACGATAAAGAAAGCGTTCTATATCGCCACCACCGGCCGTCCCGGCCCGGTCCTGGTCGATATTCCCAAGAACATCACGATGCACAAGTGCGCTTACGAGTATCCCAAAGAAGTCGACATGCGTTCTTACAAGCCGGTTGATAAAGGCCATTCCGGCCAAATTCGCAAGGCCGTGCAATTGATATTGCAGGCCGAGCGGCCGATGATTTATACCGGCGGCGGCGTGATTCTGGCCGATGCGGCGCCAGAGCTGAACAAGCTGGTCGACAAGCTCGGTTATCCGTGCACGAATACCCTGATGGGTCTCGGTGCATACAAGGCGACCAGCGATTTGTTCGTCGGCATGCCCGGCATGCATGGCACCTATGAAGCCAACATGACGATGCAGCACTGTGACGTATTGATCGCGATCGGTGCGCGCTTCGACGACCGCGTAATCGGCGATCCCAAGCACTTCGCGACCAATCCGCGCAAGATTGTCCATATCGACATCGATCCGTCCTCAATTTCCAAGCGCGTCAAGGTAGACATTCCCATTGTCGGCAACGTCAAAGACGTGCTGCAGGATTTGCTGGCGCAACTGGACGCTGCCGAAGCCAAACCGAATGCCGCAGCTCTGGCCGACTGGTGGAAACAGATCAAGCAATGGCGTTCGCGCGAATGCCTGAAGTACACCGGCTCCAATGAAGTGATCAAGCCGCAGATGGTGGTGGAAAAGCTTTGGGACGTCACCAAGGGCGACGCCTTCATCACCTCCGACGTCGGCCAGCACCAAATGTGGGCTGCGCAGTACTACAAGTTCGATAAGCCGCGTCGCTGGATCAATTCCGGCGGCTTGGGCACGATGGGTGTCGGATTGCCGTATGCGATGGGTGTGCAGATGGCGAACCCTGATGCGACCGTTGCCTGCGTTACCGGCGAAGCCTCGATTCAAATGTGTATCCAGGAGCTGGCGACTTGCAAGCAATACCACCTGACGCCGAAAATCATTCTGCTCAATAACCGCTATCTGGGCATGGTGCGCCAGTGGCAGCAGATCGACTATGGTTCACGCTACTCCGAGTCGTATATGGATTCGCTCCCCGACTTCAACAAGCTGGTCGAATCCTACGGCCATGTCGGCATGAAGATTGAAAATCCGAACGATGTGGAAGGTGCGTTACGCGAAGCCTTCGGCATGAAGGACCGATTGGTGTTCATGAACTTTATCACCGATCAGACGGAAAACGTTTGGCCGATGGTTAAGGCGGGCAAGGGCCTGACTGAAATGCTGCTGGGTTCGGAGGATCTGTAATCATGCGACACATCATTTCTGTATTGCTGGAAAACGAAGCGGGCGCATTGTCGCGCGTGGTGGGGTTGTTCTCGGCGCGTGGTTACAACATCGAAACGCTGACTGTAGCCCCTACGGAAGACGCGACTTTGTCGCGCATGACGATCGTGACGACCGGTTCGGATGATGTGATCGAGCAGATCACCAAGCATTTGAACCGATTGATCGAAGTCGTGAAAGTCGTCGATCTGACCGAGGGCGCGCACATCGAGCGCGAACTCATGATGATTAAGGTGCGTGCAGTCGGCAAGGAGCGCGAGGAAATGAAGCGCACCGCCGATATTTTCCGCGGTCGCATCATCGACGTCACAGAGAAGACTTACACGATCGAGCTGACCGGCAACAAGGCGAAGCTCGATGCGTTCATCGACTCCATCGATCGCACCGCGATTTTGGAAACGGTCCGTACCGGCGGCTCCGGCATCGGCCGCGGCGAGCGGATTCTGAAGGTTTGATTTTTTAAATTAGGGAATTTAATAATGAAAGTTTTTTACGATAAAGATTGCGACCTGTCCCTCATCAAAGGCAAGAACGTAGCCATCATCGGTTATGGTTCGCAAGGCCATGCGCACGCGCAAAACCTGAACGATTCCGGCGTCAACGTGACGGTCGGTTTGCGCAAAGGTGGCGCTTCCTGGACCAAAGTCGAAAAAGCCGGTTTGAAAGTCGCGGAAGTTAACGAGGCAGTCAAAGCAGCCGACGTCATCATGATTTTGTTGCCGGATGAGAATATTGCTCAGGTGTACAAGGAAAACGTCGCACCTAACGCCAAGAAAGGCGCTGTGCTGGCTTTCGCTCACGGTTTCAACGTCCACTACGGTCAAGTCGTGCCACGTGAAGATCTGGACGTCATCATGATCGCTCCCAAGGCGCCGGGCCACACCGTGCGCAATACCTATACGCAAGGCGGCGGCGTGCCGCATCTGGTCGCTGTTTACCAAGATAAATCCGGCATCGCGCGCGACATCGCCTTGTCTTACGCAATGGCAAACGGCGGCGGCCGCGCCGGCATTATCGAAACCAACTTCCGTGAAGAAACCGAGACCGATCTATTCGGCGAGCAAGCAGTTTTGTGCGGTGGCACCGTTGAGTTGATCAAAGCAGGCTTCGAGACGTTGGTGGAAGCAGGTTATGCTCCGGAAATGGCTTACTTCGAGTGCCTGCACGAGCTGAAGTTGATCGTCGATTTGATTTATGAAGGCGGCATCGCCAACATGAATTACTCGATCTCCAACAATGCCGAGTACGGCGAATATGTCACCGGTCCTAAAGTCGTCACGGAAGATACCAAGAACGCCATGCGTCAGTGTTTGAAGGATATCCAGACCGGCGAATATGCCAAGAGCTTCATCCTGGAAAACCGCGCTGGCGCACCGACTTTGATGTCGCGCCGTCGTTTGACCGCTGAGCACCAAATCGAAGAAGTCGGCGCCAAGCTGCGCGCAATGATGCCTTGGATTGCCAAGAACAAGTTGGTCGATCAAAGCAAGAACTAAGCGCATAATCAGGCTGCATGGGAATGGGGCGTACACAATGTACAGCCCCATTTTTACTGGATGACGCTTCCGGTTGAAGGAACGTTGGCGTCGAATGGCTTACAATTTAAAAAAATGCATCGGATTGCGTAAGCTCAGTTCAAATAAGCAAAAATCAGGAAGACAGTGAGAACAACAACGATAGCAATGGTTGTCACCTTGGCGGCATTGGTTGCTGCCTGCAAGCCGTCGGAACCTCCGCCGGATCTCGTTAAGACACAAAGAGAGGCCTTGGAAAAAGCCAAGGCTGTCGAAGGGCAAGTGTTGCAAGCGGCGCAAGAGCAAAAACGTGCGATTGAAGCGGCCGAAGCGGGCAAGGCCGCCGACACAGGCAAATAACACATTCGATCTTCAATTGATAGTTTGGAGCAGCATTGAATAATTATCCGCATCCCATCATCGCCCGCGAAGGTTGGCCGTACTTAAGCTTAGCTATTCTTGTCGCTGCTGTAGTGACGTATTTTTGTAGCGCCTGGTCCATTCCGTTTTGGTTGATTGCGCTATTTATTCTCCAATTCTTTCGTGATCCGCCGCGTGTTATTCCCCAACAGCCGAACGTTGTCGTATCTCCGGCCGATGGTCGTATTGTCGTCGTGGAAAAAACGCAAGACCCGTATGCCGGCCGCGAAGCATTGAAGATCAGCGTCTTCATGAATGTTTTTAACGTGCATTCCAATCGTTCGCCGGTTGACGGCAAGATCGAAAAGATCGAGTACTTCCCAGGAAAATTTGTGAATGCCGATCTGGATAAGGCGTCCGTTGAAAACGAACGTAATGCGATGATCATGACTGCAGCAAATGGAGAAACGATCACCTGTGTGCAAGTGGCGGGACTCATTGCGCGACGGATTCTTTGCTATGTCAAAGCAGGCGACATACTGACTCGTGGCCAGCGTTACGGTTTTATTCGTTTCGGTTCCCGAGTCGATGTCTATCTGCCCTTAACAGCAACGCCGAAAGTTGCAGTCGGCGATAAAGTCGCGGCAACGGAAACTATACTCGCTGATCTGTAAATACTACGGCACGCCCTCTTTTTTTGAGACGAACACGCATGGCTACTTTTCCCCGTCGTAAGGTCAGAGGCAAGTCCGCACAGTTTCCGCGTAACCGTCTGGCGAAAAATCAATTGCCTCTTCCCCAGGATGAAATCGACGCAGCGCCGCTGCGTCCTACTTTGCGGCGTCGCGGAATTTATTTGTTGCCGAACGCATTTACGACTGCCGCGCTGTTTTGCGGTTTCTATGCGATTGTGATGGCGATGCAATCAAGGTTTGAGTATGCCGCAATCGCTATTTTTGCGGCGATGATTCTTGACGGCATCGACGGACGCGTTGCGCGTTTAACCAATACCCAAAGCGAATTCGGCGCTCAGTATGACAGCTTGTCCGACATGGTATCGTTCGGTGCCGCGCCGGCACTCGTCATGCATGAGTGGGCATTGAAAGGCTTGGGTAAACTCGGCTGGTTAGCTGCGTTCGTGTATTGCACAGGCGCCGCATTGCGACTGGCTCGCTTTAACACGAACATCGGTGTTGTCGATAAGCGATATTTCCAGGGGCTTCCCAGTCCATCTGCAGCAGCTTTGGTTGCCGGACTCATTTGGCTGATGCACGACCTGGAAGTGCCGGGCGCCAGCCTGACTTGGGTGGCTTGGGGCGTGACATTGTATGCGGGACTGACGATGGTCACTAATGTCCCGTTTTACAGTTTTAAAGACGTCAATTACCGCAAATCGGTGCCTTTCATTGTGGTTTTTGTCGTCGCTTTGTTTTTTGTCGCGATCGCCTACAATCCGCCGAAGGTACTATTCGGGATTTTTGTACTGTATGCCGTATCCGGTTATGTCATCTTCTTCTGGCGTCTGGCCAAAGGCAAGCCGGTCAGTATCGTTCAGACCAAACCGGAAACGCCGGAAGAAAAGTAAAGCATCTTTTCCTCATCGTTGCACTTGGAGTCCAATATGGCAACCGCTCCGTCCGACCGACTCATTATTTTCGATACCACCTTGCGCGACGGCGAGCAATCACCCGGCGCATCCATGACGCGCGATGAAAAAATCCGCATTGCACGGCAGTTGGAAAGGCTGAAAGTCGATGTCATTGAAGCGGGATTCGCCGCTTCCTCTCAAGGCGACTTCGAAGCGATCAAGGCGATTGCCGGCTTGATCAAGGACTCGACCGTGTGTTCATTGTCACGCGCCAACGATCGAGACATTTCCCGTGCCGCGGAGGCGCTCGCGCCTGCTGCAAGAAAGCGTATCCATACCTTTATTGCGACTTCTCCTCTGCACATGGAAAAGAAGTTGCGCATGACACCCGATCAAGTGTTCGAGCAAGCGAAGCAAGCTGTTCGTTTTGCGCGGCAATTTACCGATGATGTTGAGTTCAGCCCGGAAGACGGTAGCCGCTCCGACATCGATTTTCTGTGCCGGGTATTGGAAGCGGTGATCAATGAAGGCGCGACCACCATCAACTTCGCCGACACGGTCGGGTATGGCGTCCCCGAGTTGTACGGAAACATGCTCAAGACATTGCGTGAGCGCATTCCGAATTCCGATAAGGCCGTCTGGTCGGTGCATTGCCATAACGACCTTGGCATGGCAGTTGCCAATTCCTTGGCCGGTGTGAAGATCGGCGGCGCGCGCCAAGTCGAATGCACGATCAACGGTTTAGGCGAGCGTGCCGGTAATACCGCGCTGGAAGAAATTGTGATGGCGGTGAGAACGCGCAAGGACTATTTCAATTTGGATGTCGGCGTCGATACGGCGCAAATCGTACCGACTTCCAAGCTGGTGGCGCAAATCACCGGCTTTGCCGTCCAGCCCAATAAGTCGGTGGTTGGCGCCAATGCGTTCGCTCATGCATCGGGTATCCATCAAGACGGCGTGTTGAAGGCGCGAGATACATACGAGATTATGCGTGCGGAAGATGTGGGTTGGACTGCCAACAAGATCGTGCTCGGAAAACTGTCTGGCCGCAATGCCTTCAAGCAGCGCTTGGACGAACTTGGTATCGCATTGGAATCGGAAGCCGAAATCAATGCGGCTTTTACGCGTTTCAAAGAACTGGCCGATCGCAAAGCGGAGATATTCGACGAAGACATTATGGCACTGGTGTCGGATGAGCAGCATTCGCATGACAATGAGTATTTCCGTTTCGTTTCGCTATCTCAGCACTCGGAAACTGGTGAGCGGCCGCAAGCGAGCGTGGTGTTTTCCATGGGCGGCGCGGAAATGACATGCGAGGCGCAGGGTAACGGTCCGGTCGACGCCACTGTCAACGCGATTGAATCGAAGGCGCAAAGCGGCGCTGAGCTGCTTCTGTTCTCGGTGAATGCTATTACCACCGGTACGCAATCGCAGGGCGAAGTGACGATGCGCTTGGCAAAAGCAGGGCGAATCGTCAATGGCATCGGTGCTGATCCGGATATCGTCGTGGCGTCCGCCAAAGCTTATCTATCGGCCTTGAATAAGCTGTATTCGAAAGTAGAAAAGCTCAATCCCCAACTGTAAGCAGCTAAATTTTTTATGGCGAAGCGCCTACCGCGGATTGGCGCCGAACAGGCCGGGTTGCGGCACAAATTCGAGGTCAGGCGTTTTTTCCAGCTTGCGCACGATACCGGTCTCGTCGAAGCCCAAATACATGATGAAGTTCCAGACTTCGTTATCCCGATAGGGGTATAGCCACATTTCCAAGCGCGACAAAGGAAAGTAAGTTTTTCGGCTCGGCGCCCCTATGGTGTGTAAAACGTCGGTCTTGTTGAACTTATCGATCTGGATTTGCATGAATTTCTGATTTGTCAGAATTTGCTCAAAAGAAATCAATTTTCCATTTGCATCAAGCTGCGCCATATAAGTTTGCTGCCCATAGGGGCCATAGTTGTATTCCAAGAGCTGGCCATCGGCTAATGAGTAGCGATGCGTCGGTTTCCCGCGGGCGGCGATGACTTGAGCCTCGTCATAACCCATTTCGACGGGCTTAGGGGTTGCACAGGCGGCAAGCAAGAAGGAAAGCGAGGCGCAAACTAGAACCGTTCGATAATTTTGCATAAAGCCAAGCAGTAAAGGTGAGTCGGCCAAGTATTTGAAGGTAAAGAGGAATTCCGTTATACTTGCGCCTCTGGCCAATTCGACCAGATTTTTCAATTGTTTGTTCACGGTGCCTGGGGTTGCTACTCCGTTCACCGCATGTGAAAGGTAATCATGTCTATCGAAAATATCAACAAGGCCGCCATCATTGCGGAAAATGCGCGCGGCAAAAACGACACCGGTTCGCCGGAAGTGCAAGTCGCTCTGCTGACTGCACGTATCAATGAACTCAACGGCCATTTCAAAACCCACGCCAAGGACCACCACTCCCGCCGCGGTTTGATCATGATGGTCAATCGTCGTAAAAGCCTGTTGTCCTACCTGAAAAGCAAGGATGCGAATCGCTATCGCGCCTTGATCGAAAAACTCGGCTTGCGCAAGTAATTCGTTGCGACAGTCTGTTTATTCGTAGTCGAAATGCCCGCGTCAGTTCACTGATGTGGGCATTTGTCTTTTGAGAAGTCGTAAGTAAGGCAGTTAATCCTGTCTGTGGTGAGGTGAACGACGGCGCCTGAAAATCCGTCGGCAAAAATAGAAAGGAAACACCGTGTTTAATAAAGTTACCAAGACCTTCCAGTACGGCCAGCACCAAGTGACTCTGGAAACCGGCGAGATTGCGCGTCAATCCTCCGGCGCAGTGCTTGTGACGGTTGAAGATACCGTTGTACTGGCCACCGTGGTCGCCAAGAAGGATGCCAAGCCCGGCCAAGACTTTTTCCCGCTGACCGTTGACTATGTTGAGAAGAGCTATGCAGCCGGCCGTATTCCCGGCGGCTTCTTCAAGCGTGAAGGCCGTCCTTCCGAAAAAGAAACGCTGACCTCTCGTCTGATCGATCGTCCGATCCGCCCGCTGTTCCCTGAAGGGTACATGAATGAAGTGCAGGTGATCGTGCATGTGTTGTCAGTCAATCCGGAAATCGATCCGGACATTCCGGCGATGATCGGCACTTCCGCTGCTTTGTGCGTGGCCGGCATTCCTTTCAACGGCCCTATCGGCGCCGCTCGCGTCGGTTACATTGACGGCCAGTACGTGCTGAATCCCACCGTATCGCAGTTGGCTGCATCCAATCTGGACTTGGTTGTCGCAGGTACGGAGCAGGCTGTGTTGATGGTGGAGTCGGAAGCCAAGCAATTGTCGGAAGAGGTCATGCTCGGCGCCGTTGTCTATGGTCACGAGCAAATGAAGGCAGTCATCGACGCGATTCACGAATTGGTACGTGACGGCGGCAAGCCGGAAGTCGAATGGAGTCCGGCACCGAAGAATGACGCCTTGATCGGCCGTGTGACGCATTTCGCTGAAGCCAAGCTGCGCGAAGCATATCAAACCAAGGATAAGCAGGCACGTACCCAGAAGCTGAAAGAAGTGACTGCTACAGTCAATGCTGCATTGATAGCAGAAGCTGCTTCGATCGGTGCAAGCGCGCCGGATGACGTCGAAGTCGGCAATATTCTGTTTGAATTGGAAGCCAAGATTGTCCGCTCACAAATCCTGGAAGGCGAACCGCGTATCGACGGCCGCGATACCCGCACCGTGCGCCCGATTACGATTCGCACCGGCGTCTTGCCGCGCACCCACGGTTCCGCATTGTTCACGCGCGGTGAAACGCAAGCGCTGGTCATTGCGACTCTGGGCACTGCACGCGACGAACAAAAGATCGATGCGTTGATGGGCGAGTACAGCGATCGCTTTATGCTTCACTACAACATGCCGCCGTTCGCAACCGGTGAAACCGGCCGCGTCGGCACACCGAAGCGTCGTGAAATCGGCCATGGCCGCCTTGCTAAGCGTGCCTTGGTTGCGGCATTGCCGTCGCCGGAAGAGTTCAGCTACTCGGTGCGCGTCGTATCTGAAATTACCGAATCCAACGGTTCTTCGTCGATGGCTTCCGTTTGCGGCGGCTGCTTGGCATTGATGGATGCCGGCGTGCCGATGACCGCGCACGTTGCCGGTATCGCGATGGGCTTGATCAAGGACGGCAGCAAGTTTGCCGTATTGACCGACATCCTCGGCGACGAAGATCATCTGGGCGATATGGACTTCAAAGTGGCAGGTACCGCCAATGGCGTGACCGCGCTGCAGATGGATATCAAGATTCAAGGCATCACCAAGGAAATCATGCAAGTCGCTCTGGCGCAAGCCAAGGAAGGCCGCATGCATATTCTCGCGAAGATGCAGGAAGCCATGCCGCACGGCAGAACCGAGCTTTCCAGCTTCGCGCCGCGCCTCATCACCATCAAGATCAATCCGGAAAAAATTCGTGACGTGATCGGCAAGGGCGGTGCAGTGATTCGCGCCTTGACCGAAGAAACCGGTACGCAAATCGACATCACCGACGAGGGCGTCGTGACGATCGCTTCGGTGGATGCTGCTGCCGGCCAGGAAGCCAAGCGCCGCATCGAAGAGCTGACCGCATCGGTCGAAATCGGCAAAGTCTATGAAGGTGTTGTTCTGAAGCTCTTGGACTTCGGCGCCATCGTACAAGTGTTGCCGGGGCGTGATGGCTTGCTGCACATCAGTCAGATCGCCAATGAGCGCGTGAATGCAGTTGCCGACTATCTGAAGGAAGGTCAGCAAGTGCGCGTCAAGGTGTTGGAAGCCGACGATCGCGGCCGTTTGAAGTTGTCGATGAAAGCTGCAGCTGCCGAAGAAGGCGGTGAGCAAGAGCAACAGCAGCAGTAATTTAGCCGTTTCGTCAAATACGAACCGCCTGAGGCATAAGCCCAGGCGGTTTTGTTTTTTGTCTAGCGCAGGAGCGCAAGTCAGGCTGATGTTTGGCGGCGACGTTATACTAGTGCTAATTCATTCATCGTCTGACTCCCATGACCCATATCGTCATCCTCGGATGCGGTTTCGGCGGCCTGGCTGCAGCACGCAAGCTGGCATCTGCCGATGTTCGCATTACCCTGATCGATCGTAGCAATCATCACTTATTCCAGCCATTGCTTTACCAGGTTGCCACGGCAGGATTATCCGCTCCGGCAATTGCGGCGCCGATTCGGCATATGTTTGCACATCAGCGCAACTTAACGACGCTGATGGCAACCGTTACGGGAATCGATGCGAACGATAAAAAGGTAATGCTGGAAGATGGCTGCGCAGTGTCTTACGACTACCTGATTGTTGCGGTGGGCGCAACGCACAGTTATTTCGGCCATGACGAATGGGCGAGGGTCGCGCCGGGTTTGAAGACTCTTGACGATGCATTTGAAATTCGTCGCCGCATATTGATGGCTTTTGAGCATGCCGAGCTGGAAAACGACGATGCAAGACGTGCCGCATGGTTGAGCTTTGCCATAATCGGCGGCGGTGCAACGGGCGTTGAAATGGCGGGAACGCTTGCTGAAATCGCGCGCCATACTTTGAGCGGAGAATTTCGCCGTATCGATTCGCGCAAAGCGCGTGTCGCGCTTATCGAAGGAAACGATCGCGTGCTGTCGTCCTTCACACCGGATTTGTCCGAGAAGGCAAAAAGACAATTGGAGAAATTGGGCGTGGAAGTACGCACCGGTTGCCGGGTGACTGCAATCGATAACGACGCGTTGACCTTTGGGACGGCAAGCGGCGAAGAAAGGATGGTTGCAAAAACCGTGATATGGGCTGCCGGAGTTGCCGCATCGCCTATCGGTAAATCGCTTGGCGTGCCCTTGGACAGGGCAGGGCGGGTCATCGTCCAACCGGATCTATCGGTTCCAAGACATCCGGACGTGTTCGTCATCGGCGATATGGCGGCAGCAACTTCGGATGGCAAACCTGTCCCCGGCGTGTCGCCCGCAGCCAAGCAAATGGGGAAAACAACGGCGTGCAATATTTTGCGCCGAATGAAAGGTGTACCAACTCATATTTTCCGTTACCGCGACCCGGGCTCTCTTGCGACGATCGGTCGCAAAGCCGCGGTCGCCATGCTCGGCAAAATTAAATTTTCCGGTTTTGCCGCGTGGTTGTTTTGGTTATGCGTTCATATTTATTTCTTGATCGGATTTCGTAATCGATTGCTGGTCATGATGGATTGGGCCTGGGCCTATTTTACCTTTGAGCGCAGCGCGCGCATCGTTACCGGTAACGATAAAACGGAAGTGGATTTCAAGGTAGGACAGGCATGATGCGCGCAATTGAAATCACTCGCCCTGGTGACGCGGAAGTATTGAAGCTTTGCGAGCGTCCGGTTCCTTCCTTGAAAGAAGGAGAGGTGCTGATCAAGGTGCATGCCGCGGGCATCAATCGACCCGACGTACTGCAGCGCCAAGGCCGTTATCCGGTTCCACCCGGTGCTTCCGATTTGCCCGGCCTCGAAGTGGCGGGTGAAGTTGTCGGTGGCGACCTTGCGGGAACGAATTTAAAAATCGGTGACGTGGTTTGCGCTTTGGTCCAGGGTGGAGGATATGCAGAGTATTGTGCGGCCGCGCGTGAACTTTGTTTGCCGATTCCATCCGGGTGGACTGCGCAGCAGGCGGCGACTTTGCCTGAGACCTTCTTTACGGTATGGAGCAATGTGTTTGATCGCGCGCGACTCGCGCAGGATGAAACTTTGCTGGTTCAAGGCGGAACGTCCGGCATCGGCGTCACGGCGATCCAGCTGGCGTCGGCATTAGGACATCGTGTGTTTGCTACCGCAGGCACGGATGAAAAATGCCGCGCATGCGAGGCGCTGGGTGCGGAACGAGGCATCAATTATCGAACCGAAGACTTCGCCGATATCGCCAAAGCTGCAACGGCAGGTAGAGGCGTTGACGTCATTCTCGACATGGTTGGCGGTAATTATTTGCCACGTGAAATCAAGTGCCTGGCAGACGACGGACGGCTCGCTCTGATCGCTTTACTGGGCGGTGCAAAAGGCGAAATCGATCTCGGGCAGGTCTTATTGCGACGCTTAACCATCACCGGATCAACTTTGCGTCCACGTTCGGTCGCGTTCAAGGCTGCGATCGCGGCTAATTTGAGGTCCAAGGTCTGGCCTTTGCTTGAGGCGGGCAAAATCAAGCCGGTTATCCACAAAGTATTTCCATTGGAGCAAGCGGGACAAGCTCACGCCCTCATGGAGTCGAGCACGCACATTGGCAAGATTGTATTGAGCTTGGTTTGACCGGCTTTGTGGGCACAAGCTACAATAGCGGGTTACCAAAAAATCAGGCTTGTATGCGTCGCAAACTCATTGCCGGCAATTGGAAAATGAATGGCAGCTTAGCCGCTAATGCCGTTTTGCTGAATGGAATCAAAGCCGACCTCGGTCAGGCAGCGTGCGATGTTGCCGTCTGTGTTCCTGCGCCTTATTTGGCGCAGTGTCGCGCTGAGTTGGCGGCAACGCCGATTGGCTGGGGTGCGCAAGATATATCGGTACATGAATCCGGCGCCTATACCGGCGAAGTGGCAGCAGGAATGTTGCTCGACTTTGATTGCTCATACGTAATCGTTGGACATTCGGAGCGACGCACTTACCATGCGGAATCCAGTCAACTCGTTGCGCAAAAGGCATTGCGTGCGCTGAATACAGAGCTGACGCCGATTGTTTGCGTTGGTGAATCCTTAGCAGAGCGTGAAGCCGGCAAAACCGCTGATGTCGTCGGCGAGCAAGTCGACGCAGTTCTGGCCGCGCTAAATACCGAGCAGCTTGCCAAGATAGTGATTGCCTATGAGCCCGTTTGGGCGATTGGCACCGGTAAAACCGCTACGCCTGAGATGGCGCAAGAAGTCCATGCGATGTTGCGCGCCAAGCTTGTGGAGGAAGATTCGACAGTCGCTAAGGGCGTAAAAATTCTTTACGGCGGCAGCATGAAACCTGACAATGCCCGCGAATTGCTAGCCATGCCGGATATCGATGGCGGTTTGATTGGCGGCGCTTCATTAAAAGCGGCTGATTTTTTGGCGATTATCCATGCAGCCTAGCTTGCATCTACAGCATTAACCTGACTCGGAATTTATTCACAATGAACATGCTACTTACCGCTATTATCGTTATCCAGGTGTTGTCGGCCTTGGTGATTATCGGCCTCGTTTTGCTTCAACACGGCAAGGGCGCGGATATGGGGGCTGCCTTTGGCTCGGGTGCTTCCGGCAGCTTATTCGGTGCGACCGGTTCTTCCAATTTCTTGTCCAAGTCGACTGCCGTTGCCGCAGTGATTTTCTTTTGCGCGACGCTGGCTTTGGCTTATTTAAGTAATCAGCGCCCGACGGCTGGTGGCGGTGTAATGGAGAATTTGCCCACTGCCTCCGCGCCGGCGGCGGCACCTAAGACGGCAACGCCGCCGGCAGGACAGGCGCCTGCCGGAAACGCTGCTGTACCCAATGCTTCGACACCTGCACCCGCTCCGGCTAATCAGATTCCGAAATAACTGATATTTAGGTTGGTGATGCTCTTCATCTTGGTGCGTTTTGCATTGAATTGAGGGAGTAAAGCAAGGTAAAATGGCAAACTTGAGCCGACGTGGTGAAATTGGTAGACACGCTATCTTGAGGGGGTAGTGGCGCAAGCTGTGCGAGTTCGAGTCTCGCCGTCGGCACCAAAGAAAAAATTCATGCAGCCAGCAAGGGAGATGATGCCTAAGCTGGCTTTTTATCGGGGGAATTGTCGTTTGATTCAAAGTTGTTCATTGCAGCGAATCATTCACCTTCTTGTTTAATCAATCCGCGCTCACTAGACATTGCCGTGAACCTCGAAAATTACTTCCCCGTCCTTCTTTTTATTTTGGTTGGTATTGGCGTCGGCGTGGTGCCGCAAATTCTCGGGCGATTGGTCGCACCGTTCCGTCCTGATATCGAAAAAAATTCTCCGTATGAATGCGGCTTTGAGGCATTTGAAGATGCGCGCATGAAGTTCGATGTGCGTTACTACCTCGTTGCGATTCTCTTCATTCTGTTTGATCTGGAAACGGCCTTCTTCTTTCCGTGGGGCGTCGCCATGCGCGACCTCGGTTGGGCTGGCTTTGTGACGATGATGGTGTTCATCGCCGAATTCGTGGTCGGATTTTGGTATATCTGGAAGAAAGGTGCCCTGAACTGGGAGTAAGCCATGTCAATTGAAGGCATTTTAAACGAAGGCTTTGTCACCACGACAGCGGACAAGTTGATCAACTGGACGCGCACCGGCTCTATGTGGCCGATGACGTTCGGCTTGGCGTGCTGTGCTGTTGAAATGATGCATGCGGGCGCGTCGCGCTACGATCTCGATCGTTTCGGTGTGGTGTTCCGTCCGTCGCCGCGTCAATCCGACGTGATGATCGTCGCCGGTACGCTTTGCAACAAGATGGCGCCCGCGCTGCGCAAGGTGTATGACCAGATGGCTGAGCCGCGGTGGGTGATCTCGATGGGTTCTTGCGCCAATGGCGGCGGCTATTACCACTACTCGTATTCGGTGGTGCGCGGTTGTGATCGCATTGTTCCGGTCGACGTTTACGTGCCGGGTTGCCCGCCGACCGCTGAGGCGCTGTTGTACGGCATCCTACAGTTGCAGAACAAGATCAAGCGAACTAATACGATCGCGCGCTAATTCCGACTATGACGACCAAACTCGAAACCTTGGAAGCAGCCTTGCGCAATGCGCTTGGCGACTATCTGCATTCCTTAACCGCCGCTCTTGGCGAAGTCACCATCGTTGTCAAGTCAGCGGATTATTTGTCGGCCATGCGCCTCTTGCGTGATCATGCCGATCTGCGTTTCGAAGAATTGATCGACCTTTGCGGCGTCGACTATTCCAGCTACGGCGACGGCGTTTGGGAAGGTCCGCGCTTCGCTGCGGTTTCACACTTGCTGTCCATTGCGCACAACTGGCGTGTGCGCGTGCGCGTATTCGCCCCGGACGATGAATTGCCGGTAGTGCCATCGGTGACTGAAATTTGGAATGCGGCGAATTGGTACGAGCGTGAAGCATTCGATCTGCTCGGCATTCTGTTTGAAGGTCATAACGATTTGCGTCGTATCCTCACCGACTATGGTTTCATCGGTCATCCGTTCCGCAAAGACTTTCCGGTGTCGGGCTATGTCGAAATGCGCTATGACCCGGAGCAAAAACGCGTGATTTATCAGCCGGTGACAATCGAGCCGCGCGAAATTACGCCGCGTATCATTCGCGAAGAACATTACGGGGTGAAGTGATGGCTGAAATTAAAAACTATACGCTTAACTTCGGCCCTCAGCATCCCGCTGCGCACGGCGTATTGCGTCTGGTCTTGGAGCTTGACGGCGAAGTGATTCAGCGCGCCGACCCGCATATCGGCCTTTTGCATCGTGCCACTGAAAAACTTGCCGAGCAAAAGACCTATTTGCAATCCGTGCCGTACATGGATCGTCTCGACTACGTGTCGATGATGTGCAACGAACACGCCTATGTAATGGCAATCGAGAAGCTGCTCGGCCTCGAAGTACCGTTGCGCGCGCAATACATCCGCGTGATGTTCGACGAGATTACGCGTCTGCTGAACCATTTGTTGTGGTTGGGTGCACATGCGCTCGACGTCGGCGCGATGGCTGTGTTCCTGTATGCCTTCCGCGAGCGGGAAGATTTGATGGACTGCTACGAAGCAGTGTCCGGTGCGCGCATGCATGCGGCATATTACCGGCCGGGCGGCGTTTATCGCGATTTGCCGGATGCGATGCCGAAGTATGCTGCTTCCGTTCTCCGCAACGAAAAGGCGATCAAGCAGTTGAATGAAAACCGCCAGGGTTCATTGCTGGATTTCATTGAGGACTTCACCAATCGCTTTCCCAAATATGTCGACGAATACGAAACACTGTTGACTGATAACCGTATCTGGAAACAGCGTTTGGTCGGCATCGGTGTGGTTTCCCCGGAGCGTGCTAAAGCAATGGGTTTTACCGGTGCCATGCTGCGCGGTTCCGGCATCGAATGGGACTTGCGTAAGAAGCAGCCGTACGAGGTCTACGACTTGCTCGATTTCGACATTCCAGTTGGCGTCAACGGCGATTGCTATGACCGTTATCTGGTCCGTGTCGAAGAAATGCGTCAATCGAATCGCATCATCAAGCAGTGCATTGAGTGGTTGCGTAATCACCCTGGTCCTGTAATGACCGATAACCACAAGGTCGCGCCACCATCTCGAGTCGAGATGAAGAGCAACATGGAAGAGTTGATTCATCACTTCAAGCTCTTTACCGAAGGCTTCCATGTTCCGCCCGGCGAAGCGTATTCCGCAGTTGAGCATCCAAAGGGTGAGTTCGGCATTTACATCGTTTCGGACGGTGCCAACAAGCCCTACCGTTTGAAGATTCGTGCGCCGGGTTTCCCGCATCTACAGGGTTTGAATGAAATGGCTAAGGGCCACATGATTGCCGATGCAGTGACCATCATCGGTACCCAGGATATTGTGTTTGGTGAGATCGACCGTTAAGCACATGAATAAATCTACTGCGCTTCCCAATCTCGAATTTGCGATGCTCGCCGTACATCTGTACGGCTGCGCTTCTCGATCCGACCTTGGTACGCTCGCTACGATTTCTTCTTGTGCTTGAGTTAAGATTTTTGAGGCAAAGATAATGCTGTTATCAGAGCAAGCATACAAAAAAATCGATCGCGAAATAGCGAAATATCCCGCTGACCAGCGGCAATCCGCCGTCATGTCCGCACTCGCAATTGCGCAAGATGAGAAGGGCTGGCTGTCTCCTGAAGTGATGCAGGAAGTCGCAGACTATCTGCGCATGCCGGCCATCGCGGTGCAGGAAGTTGCTACTTTCTACGCAATGTACAACCTGCAGCCGACCGGCAAATCCAAGATTACGATTTGCACCAATTTGCCATGCGCTTTGTCTGGTGGTGAGAAGGCGGCCCACCATTTGAAGGAAAAGCTGGGCGTCGATTACAAGGAAACCACGGCTGATGGCAAATTCACGCTGATGGAAGGCGAATGTATGGGCGCTTGCGGCGATGCACCGGTTCTGCTGGTGAATAACAAGCGTATGTGCAGCCACATGTCCAATGAGAAAATCGATGCGCTGCTGGAGGAATTAAAGAAATGACCAGCCTGCATGATCGTCATATCAATCCGCTGATCCTGGCGGGCCTTGATGGAAAAAATTGGCATCTGGCCGATTACGTTAAGCGCGGCGGCTATGAGTCGCTCAAGCGCATCCTGAATGAAAAGATTCCGCCTGAACAGGTGATCGCTGAATTGAAAGCCTCGTCCTTGCGTGGACGCGGCGGCGCCGGCTTCCCTACCGGCTTGAAGTGGAGCTTCATGCCGCGACAATTCCCCGGTCAAAAATATTTGGTCTGCAATAGCGATGAAGGCGAGCCGGGTACATTCAAGGATCGCGACATTATTCGCTACAATCCGCACGCATTGATCGAAGGCATGGCCATCGGCGCATACGCGATGGGCATCACGGTTGGCTACAATTATATTCACGGCGAGATTTGGGCCGATTATGAGCGCTTCGAGGAGGCACTGGAAGAAGCGCGCGCTGCAGGCTATCTGGGCAATAACATCATGGGCAGCGATTTCAACTTTCAGTTGCATGCGCACCATGGTTATGGCGCTTACATTTGCGGTGAAGAGACCGCGTTACTCGAATCTCTCGAAGGCAAGAAAGGTCAACCGCGCTTCAAGCCGCCGTTCCCGGCAAGTTTCGGCCTATACGGAAAACCGACCACGATCAACAACACAGAGACCTTTGCAGCCGTTCCTTTCATTCTGAAAATCGGTGGTGCAGCGTATGCTGCCTTAGGTAAGCCGAATAACGGCGGTACAAAAATCTTTTCCGTATCCGGCGACGTGGCGAAGCCAGGCAACTATGAAGTTCCGCTCGGTACACCGTTCGCCACACTGTTGGAACTCGCTGGTGGCATGCGCGACGGCAAGAAGATTAAAGCAGTCATCCCCGGCGGTTCGTCGATGCCGGTATTGACCGGCGAAGTCATGATGGCCACCGATATGGATTACGACTCGATCGCGAAGGCCGGATCCATGCTGGGCTCTGGCGCGGTGATTGTGATGGACGAGACCCGTTGCATGGTGAGATCGCTGCTGCGCCTGTCGTATTTTTATTATGAAGAATCCTGTGGCCAGTGCACCCCATGCCGTGAAGGCACGGGCTGGTTGTATCGCATGGTCCACCGCATCGAACACGGCCAAGGCCGGCCTGAAGATATCGATATGCTTAATTCGGTTGCCGACAATATCCAGGGCCGCACGATTTGTGCATTGGGCGACGCAGCGGCAATGCCGGTGCGTGCCATGATCAAGAATTTCCGCGAAGAGTTCGCCTACCACATCGAGCACAAGCGTTGCTTGGTGCCTGCTTACGTTTAAAGACAAGCCATGGTTGAAATCGAAATAGACGGCAAGAAGGTTGAAGTGCAAGAAGGCAGCATGGTGATGGATGCTGCCAATAAGCTTGGCACCTATATCCCGCACTTTTGCTATCACAAGAAATTGTCCATCGCAGCCAATTGCCGCATGTGCTTGGTCGAAGTCGAGAAGGCGCCTAAGCCTTTGCCGGCATGCGCCACGCCGGTTACGGCAGGCATGATCGTGCGCACCGCCAGCGAAAAGGCGGTCAATGCGCAGAAGAGCGTGATGGAATTCCTGTTGATTAACCATCCGCTCGATTGCCCGATCTGCGATCAGGGCGGCGAGTGCCAATTGCAGGATTTGGCGGTTGGTTATGGGCCGTCGTCTTCCCGCTACGAGGAAGAAAAGCGCGTTATTCCGCCTAAGGAAGTCGGTCCACTGATCTCGATGAAGGAGATGACACGCTGCATCCATTGCACACGTTGTGTGCGATTCGGCCAGGAAATTGCCGGCGTAATGGAATTCGGCATGCTGGGCCGCGGCGAACATTCCGAGATCACTTCCTTCGTCGGAAAGACGGTCGATTCCGAAATTTCTGGCAACATGATCGATCTGTGCCCGGTCGGCGCCTTGACGTCCAAGCCCTTCCGTTACAAAGCGCGTACCTGGGAACTTTCGCGGCGTAAGTCGGTGAGCCCGCATGATGGCTTGGGCAGTAACTTGATCGTGCAGGTGAAGGGCTCGCAAGTGATGCGTGTCCTGCCGCTTGAGAACGATGAAATCAATGAATGCTGGCTGTCGGATCGTGACCGCTTCTCGTACGAGGGCTTGAACAGCCCGGATCGATTGACCATGCCGATGATTAAGCAGAACGGCGAATGGCATGAAACGGACTGGCAGACCGCGCTGGATTACGTAGCTCATGGCCTGAGCAGTATCGGCAAGGAGCACGGCGCGGACGCCATCGCTGCGCTGGCAACGCCAAGCTCTACGCTGGAAGAATTGAGCCTGTTGCAGAAAGTGGTGCGCGGCCTTGGGTCAAACAATGTCGACTTCCGTTTGCGTCAATCCGACTTTGCGTTGGACGGCAAGGTAACGCCTTGGTTGGGCATGCCGATCGCGGAAGTCAGCCAGCTGCAAAAGGCGTTCGTCATCGGTTCCTTCCTTCGTAAAGATCACCCCCTGCTCGCAGCGCGCTTGCGTCAAGCGGCGAAGCGCCGCGCGCAAATCAGCGTATTGCATGCAGTCGATGAAGATTTGCTGATGCCGATCGCCAACAAGATGATAGGCGCGCCGTCTGCGTGGCTTTCCATGTTGGGACAAGTTGTCTCTGCGGTCGCTCAGGCAAAAAATATCGCCGCACCGGCAGGCTTTGAAAACGTTGATCCATCCGATCAGGCAAAAGCCATTGCGGCCTCCTTGATGAGCGACGGCGCAAAGGCCATTTTGCTCGGTAACGCAGTTGCGCAACACCCGCAAGTGTCGCAATTGCACGCGGCAGCGCAATGGATTGCGCAAAACACCAACGCGAAATTCGGCTATTTGACCGAGGCAGCCAATACCGTGGGCGGTTACCTTGCGAATGCCGTGCCGGGACAGGGCGCAAATGCGGCGCAGGTATTTGAGAAAGCACGCAAAGCTTACGTGTTGTTGCACGCCGAGCCGGAATTGGATTGTCACAATCCTCAAGCTGCCCGCGCGGCTTTGGAGCAAGCCGACATGGTGGTGGTGATGTCGGCGTACAAACATAGCTTGAATTCCGCGGACGTTCTTTTGCCGGTGGCACCATTTACCGAAACCTCCGGCACCTTCGTGAACTGCGAAGGTCGTGCGCAAAGCTTCAATGGTACGGTGAAACCGCTAGGCGAAACTCGCCCAGCATGGAAAGTGTTGCGCGTGCTGGGTAATCTGCTTGGCTTGAATGGTTTTGAATATGAATCTTCCGAAGCGATTCGCAATGAAGTGCTTGGCGCGAACACCTTGGCCAATGTCGATTTGGCGAAACGTTTGAACAACATCGCCAATGTTCAGCCGCAAGCCGGCACCGCAGCGAACGGCCAACTGGAGCGTGTCGCCGATGTGCCGTGTTATAGCACCGACGCCGTCGTGCGTCGTTCCGAGCCGCTGCAAGAAACGGCCGAAGCTAATCGCCCAATGGCATGGATTTCTACTGTGCTCGCGCAAAAGCTTGGTATTTCCGATGGCAGCCCGCTGAAGTTCGCGCAAGGGCAGGGTAGCGCTGTGCTTAACGTCGGTGTCGACCGCGGCTTGCCGGACAACGTCGTTCGTGTGGCCGCTGCGCATGCATCGACAGCCAGCCTTGGCGCAATGTTCGGACCGATCAGCGTGGAGAAAGCCTGATGGATCAATTGCTTCTCACCATACAAACCACCGGCCAGAATTTGTTTGGCGGCGTGTGGCCGCTGGTATGGAACCTTGCCAAAATCGTCGCCGTTGTGCTTCCGCTTATGGGGTGCGTCGCCTACCTGACGCTATGGGAACGCAAGATGATCGGCTGGATGCACATCCGTCTCGGCCCGAATCGCGTCGGTCCCTTTGGCCTGTTGCAGCCGATCGCCGACGCATTGAAGCTGCTCTTGAAGGAAATCGTGATTCCCGCGAAGTCCAACAAAGCGCTATTCGTCATTGCGCCTATTATGACTATCATGCCGGCATTGGCGGCATGGGCTGTTATTCCATTCGGCCCTGACATGGCTTTAGCCAACGTGAATGCAGCGCTGTTGTATGTGATGGCGATCGCATCGATGGAAGTGTATGGCGTCATCATCGCCGGTTGGGCGTCGAACTCCAAATATGCATTCCTCGGCGCAATGCGCGCATCGGCGCAAATGGTTTCTTATGAAATTGCGATGGGCTTTGCCTTGGTCATCGTGCTGATGGTCTCCGGCAGTTTGAATTTCAGCGAAATCGTCGGCATGCAAACTAAGGGCTATTTCTTCGACAAGGGACTAAATTTCCTGTCATGGAACTGGCTGCCGCTTTTGCCAATTTTCTTTATCTACGTGATTTCGGGAATTGCGGAAACCAACCGCCATCCGTTTGACGTGGTCGAAGGCGAATCCGAAATCGTGGCCGGCCACATGGTGGAATATTCAGGTATGTCGTTCGCCATGTTCTTCTTGGCCGAATACGCCAACATGATTTTGATTTCTGTATTGGCGTCGCTTATGTTCTTGGGCGGATGGGATGCGCCGGTTGCCTTTCTCAGCTTCATCCCTGGATGGATTTGGCTGGGCATGAAGACCTTCTTTGTGGTGTCGCTGTTCATTTGGGCACGCGCCTCTTTCCCGCGTTATCGTTACGACCAGATCATGCGCTTGGGGTGGAAAGTATTTATTCCACTGACTCTGGCATATTTGGTGATCGTCGCGGCTTGGATGCAGACACCATGGAACATCTGGAAGTAAAGGGCTGATCAAATGGAAGCCATTAAAGATTTCTTTGGCAGCTTAATGCTGCGCGAGCTGTTCAAGGGCTTAGCCTTGACCGGTCGCTACATGTTCGCCCGCAAAATCACGGTGCAATTCCCGGAAGAGAAAACCCCGTATTCGCCGCGCTTCCGCGGACTGCATGCCTTGCGCCGTTATCCGAACGGTGAAGAACGCTGCATCGCCTGCAAGCTATGCGAAGCGGTGTGCCCGGCAATGGCCATCACCATCGAATCCGATCAGCGCGAAGATGGTACCCGCCGCACTACTCGCTACGACATCGATTTGACCAAGTGTATTTTCTGCGGGTTTTGCGAAGAATCCTGTCCAGTCGACTCGATCGTGGAAACCCATATCCTGGAATACCACGGTGAAAAACGCGGCGATCTGTACTACACCAAGGAAATGTTGCTGGCGATAGGTGATCGCTATGAAAAGGAAATTGCTGCGAACCGCGTAGCCGATGCTGCGTATCGTTGATCTTATGGTATTTGGTATGTTGAGGACAGAGTTCGGGCACACTTAACTCTGTCCCGCAATGAGATAAAAAATGGAATTCAAAACCTTCTTGTTCTGGGCGTTTTCAGTGATCCTGGTGTTCGCTGCGGTACGCGTAATTACTGCGCGCAATCCGGTTCACGCCGCGCTCTTCCTCGTTCTGGCTTTCTTTAACGCGGCGGCAATTTGGATGCTGCTGAAGGCTGAATTCCTGGCCATCGTTCTTGTGCTGGTCTACGTCGGCGCGGTGATGGTGCTTTTCCTGTTCGTCGTGATGATGCTGGATATTAATCTTGCCAAATTGCGTGAAGGTTTCTGGGGATTTTTGCCGGTCGCGTCGCTCGTCGGCGTACTGATTGCGCTGGAAATGTCCGGTGTCATTTTGAATGGCTTCCTGAAGCCGGAAGAACAAATCCCCGCCGCCGCTGCGACCATCGGCAATACCAAAGAACTTGGCAAACTGATTTATACGCAATACATATTCGCATTTGAAATTGCGGCAGTCATCTTGTTGGTCGCAATTGTCGCGGCAGTAGCATTAACGCTGCGCCACCGCAAGGACATCAAATACACCGATCCGGGTGCTGCGGTCAAAGTGAAGGCGAGTGACCGCCTGCGCATCGTCAGCATGAAAGCCGAATCTTCACGCAACGAAGTCGCCGCCGAACCGGCCGCGGAACAGAAATAAGGGGAGATCGTGGTCTTATCGCTTGCACATTATTTGGTTCTAGGCGCGATCCTGTTTGCGATCTCCGTCGTCGGTATATTCCTGAACCGCAAGAACATCATTGTTTTGCTGATGGCGATCGAATTGATGCTATTGGCGGTGAATATGAATTTCGTTGCGTTCTCCCATTATTTGGGCGACGCGGCAGGGCAGATTTTTGTTTTCTTCATCCTGACTGTGGCTGCGGCAGAGTCCGCGATAGGTCTGGCCATTTTGGTGGTGTTGTTCCGTAACTTGGACACCATTGATGTGGAAGATCTGGATAGCCTCAAGGGTTAATCAAAAAATTTAACGATAAGGTCGAACATGGCGGGGCAACTCAACCCTAACCTTCTGCTTGCCGTACCTCTGGCGCCGCTTGCCGGATCTGCAATCGCAGGTTTGCTTGGCACTAAGTTTTTTGGGAATGTCGTTGGGCGTAAAACTTCGCATACGGCGACCATTGGCGGTGTTTTGATCGCCTTCATCATCTCGTTCATGACATTGATGGATGTGCTGGATGGCGCAATGTTCAACGGCACTATCTATAACTGGATGACGGTTGGCGGGCTGAAATTGGAAATCGGCTTCCAAATCGATAGCCTGACTGCAATGATGATGAACGTCGTGACCTTCGTGTCGTTGATGGTGCACATCTACACGATCGGCTATATGGCGGACGACGAAGGCTACAACCGCTTCTTCTCTTATATTTCGTTGTTCACCTTTTCGATGCTCATGCTGGTCATGAGCAATAACTTCCTGCAATTGTTCTTCGGTTGGGAAGCGGTAGGTTTAGTGTCGTATTTGCTGATTGGATTCTGGTATACGCGGCCGACGGCAATATTCGCCAACATGAAAGCATTCTTGGTGAACCGCGTCGGCGATTTCGGCTTTATCCTCGGTATCGGCTTGTTACTTGCTTATTCCGGCTCGCTCAATTACGGTGAAGTATTTGCGAAAAGCGGTGAACTCGCAAAAATGACGGTGCCCGGTACGAGCTGGAATTTAATTACCGCAGCATGTATCTGCCTCTTCATCGGTGCGATGGGTAAATCTGCGCAGTTCCCTCTGCATGTTTGGCTGCCCGACTCGATGGAAGGTCCGACCCCGATTTCTGCGCTGATTCATGCCGCAACCATGGTGACGGCCGGCATCTTTATGGTGACCCGCATGTCGCCGCTGTTCGAGCTGTCCAATACCGCGTTGTCCTTCGTGCTGGTGATCGGTGCAATTACTGCTCTGTTCATGGGCTTCCTCGGCATCATTCAAAACGACATCAAGCGTGTGGTGGCGTATTCGACGCTATCGCAGCTCGGTTACATGACCGTGGCGCTCGGCGCGTCGGCATACTCTGTCGCCGTTTTCCACTTGATGACGCACGCATTCTTCAAGGCGCTGTTGTTCCTCGGCGCCGGCGCAGTCATCATCGGCATGCACCATGATCAAGACATTCGCAACATGGGCGGCTTGCGCAAATACATGCCGATCACCTGGATCACGTCGCTGCTCGGTTCTCTGGCTTTGATCGGCACGCCGTTCTTCTCCGGCTTTTATTCCAAGGACAGCATTATCGAAGCGGTGCATGAGACGCATATTTGGGGCGCCGGCTTTGCTTATTATGCTGTGCTGGCAGGCGTGTTTGTGACTGCGTTTTATTCATTCCGTATGTATTTCCTGGTTTTTCATGGCGAAGAGCGCTTCGGCAAACCGCATCCTGGGGAGCATCAGGATCACAGTCATGATGAGCATAGCGACGAACATCACCATGGTCTTGCGCCCGGCGAGAAGCCGCATGAAGCGCCATTGGTCGTTACCTTGCCGTTGATGCTGCTCGCGATTCCGTCGGTATTTATAGGCGGTTTAACCATCGGCGGCATGCTGTACAGCGACTTCTTCAAGGATGTCATTTTTGTCTCCGAGTCCCACCATGCGATGAAGGAGCTGGCCAAGGGCTTTGGTGAAATGCATGGCGCGATCGGTATGGGGATGCATGCATTTACCTCGCTGCCCTTCCTCTTGGCGCTGGCGGGCGTGGCGTCTGCTTATTACTGCTACATGGTTAACCCTAAAGTTCCGGCGTGGTTTCTCGCCAAGTTCCGCGTTCTGCATACGCTGCTGGACAACAAGTACTACATGGATGCCATATACGAAGCCGTGTTCGCGCGTGGGGCGCGCTTGCTGGGCACCGGCTTGTGGGCGGCCGGCGACCGCGGCTTGATCGATGGTTTGATCGTCAACGGCAGCGCGAAAGTCGTGGCTTGGTTCGCTGCGGTCATCCGGCATCTGCAATCCGGTTATATCTACCATTATGCGTTTGTAATGATCCTCGGCGTGCTGGGTTTCCTGCTCTGGTTCATGCCATTCCCATTCGCTAAGTGACATCAACGCAAAAACAATAACGAATCATGATGCAGTCAACTACTCCTCTCCTGAGTCTTGCGATTTGGTTACCGATCGCTTTCGGCGTGTTCGTGCTCGCATGCGGACGTGATACCAATGCGGGCGTCACGCGAGCCATGTCGCTCATCGGCGCCATCGCCAGCTTCCTGGTGACGCTGCCGCTGGTGAAACAGTTCGACAATACGGTCCATGGGATGCAGTTCGTCGAAAAGGTTTCGTGGGTCGAACGCTTCCAGATCAACTATTACCTCGGTATTGACGGCATTTCCTTATGGTTCATCCCGCTGACGGCTTTCATTACCGTCCTCGTCGTCATTGCCGCCTGGGAGGTGATCGAGCAAAAGATTGCGCAATACATGGGTGCGTTCCTGATTTTGTCAGGGGTGATGATCGGCGTTTTCTGCGCGCTCGACGGCATTCTCTTCTATGTCTTTTTTGAAGCAACCCTTATCCCGATGTTCATTATCATCGGCGTTTGGGGTGGACCTAACCGCGTATACGCGGCGATCAAGTTTTTCCTCTATACCTTCCTCGGCTCGCTGCTGATGCTGGTCGCTATTCTTTACTTGTATTTCCAATCCAGCAGCTTCGATATTCTTGCATGGCATGCCTTGCCCCTGCCGTTATCGGCGCAGAAGCTTCTGTTCTTCGCCTTCCTGATGGCGTTTGCCGTCAAGGTGCCCATGTGGCCGGTGCATACGTGGTTACCCGATGCGCACGTCGAAGCGCCGACCGGAGGCTCCGTTGTGCTGGCGGCAATCATGCTGAAGCTCGGCGCCTACGGCTTTTTGCGATTTTCGTTGCCGATCACGCCGGATGCAAGCCACAGCCTGGCAGGCTTCATCATTGCGCTGTCACTGATTGCCGTGATCTACATCGGTCTGGTCGCGCTGGTGCAGGCCGACATGAAGAAGTTGGTGGCGTATTCCTCCATCGCCCACATGGGTTTCGTTACACTCGGCTTCTTCATGTTTACTCCCGATGGCAATGCCATGGCAGTGCAGGGCGGTATCGTGCAAATGATTTCGCACGGTTTCGTCTCAGGTGCAATGTTCCTTTGTATCGGCGTGCTGTATGACCGCATGCATTCTCGCCAGATTGCCGATTACGGTGGTGTCGTCAACACCATGCCGAAGTTTGCGGCATTCTTTGTGCTGTTTTCACTGGCGAACTGCGGATTGCCGGCGACTTCCGGATTCGTCGGCGAATTCATGGTGATCCTCGGGGCTATTAAGTACAAATTCTCGATCGGCTTCTTGGCTGCGACCGCTCTCATTCTCGGAGCAGCCTATTCGCTGTGGCTGGTCAAGCGCGTCATCTTCGGCGCCGTCGCCAACCAGCATGTTGCCGAACTGACGGACCTGAATAAGCGCGAGTTCCTCGTGCTGGGCTTGCTTGCGATCGCCGTTCTAGCGATGGGCCTTTATCCTGCACCCTTTACCGACGCCATGCAGACGTCCGTGACGGATCTGCTGAAACATGTTGCTGTCCCGAAGACAAACTAAACCATGAATCTGATTCCAGCCTATCCTGAAATTTTCCTGCTGATCGCCGCATCCGCGATCCTGCTGATCGACATGTTCCTGCCGGCGCAAAAGCGGGATGTGACCTATGCGCTGTCCTTGATCGCGTTGGCGGTGTGCGCTTGGTTGAGCATGTCGTATTTCGAAAGCGGTTCTGTCGTCTACACGTTCAACAATATGTTCGTGTCCGATCCGATGTCGCAACTGCTGAAGATGTTCTCTTACTTGGCTGTCGCATTGACTTTCGTCTATTCCCGCCAGTACATCAATGATCGCGGCATGACAAGCGGTACGCTCGGCGGCGAGTTCTACGCCTTGGCCCTGTTCGCATTGCTCGGCCAGATGGTGATGATCTCCGGCAGCAACTTCCTGACGATTTATCTCGGCCTCGAATTGATGTCGCTGTCGCTGTATGCATTGGTTGCATTGCGCCGCAACGATCCCATTTCTACTGAAGCGTCGATGAAGTACTTTGTGCTCGGTGCTTTGGCGTCCGGTTTCCTGCTGTACGGTATTTCCATGTTGTACGGCGCAACCGGCTCGCTTGACGTTAACGCCGTTGCGAAGGCGGCGGCGTCGAATACGATTAAACCAACGGTGCTGGTGTTCGGCATTGTTTTCGTGGTCGCCGGTCTCGCATTCAAGCTTGGCGCCGCTCCGTTCCATATGTGGGTGCCGGATGTTTATCAAGGTTCGCCTACTGCCGTGACTTTGCTGCTGGGCGCCGCACCGAAGCTCGCCGCATTCGCTATTTGTATCCGCCTGCTGGTGGAAGGTCTGCTGCCCATGGTAGTCGATTGGCAGCAGATGTTGACCGTGCTCGCGGTTTTGTCCATGGCCGTCGGCAATATCACGGCAATCGTACAAACGAACTTGAAGCGTATGCTGGCGTACTCCACGATTTCTCATATGGGCTTCATGCTGCTCGGCTTGCTGGCCGGATTCGGCGGCAAAGGATCTCCGGTCGACGCCTATGGCGCCGCCATGTTTTATTCAATCGCTTATGTGCTGACGACGCTTGGCAGTTTCGGCTTGATTATGCTGCTGTCGCGTGCAGGGTTTGAAGCAGACAAGCTGGAGGATTTCAAAGGATTGAATCAACGCAGCCCATGGTTCGCCCTCGTGATGTTGATATTGATGTTCTCTCTCGCGGGCGTGCCGCCGACAGTCGGATTCTATGCCAAATTGTCGGTTCTGCAAGCGGTGGTGAATGCGGGGCATGTAGGCTTGGCTGTCGCCGCGGTTATGTTCTCCTTGATCGGCGCTTTCTATTATTTGCGCATCGTTAAACTCATGTATTTCGATGCGCCGGTCGATTCCTCACAGATCACGGCAAGCAGTGATATGCGTGTTGCGTTATCGCTCAATGGCGTAGCTATTGTGGCGCTGGGCATTCTTCCGGGCGCATTGATGGCTGCATGCAATACCGCCGTCGGGCAGTCGATCAGTCACGCGCTTAAAGCTGTCGCCAAGCTCAATTCCTGATCGCGTGCCCGGTGGATGCGGCATTTTCAGGCTGGTTAGTGATTCTGATGGCGGTTGCCGCCGCCAATCTGCCGTTCATGAATGAACGGTTATTCGCATTCATCCCTCTGCATTCAGCTGCATTGTCCGGGAAGCCGCTCTGGATCCGACTGATCGAACTGTTCGTGTTCTATCTGCTTACCGGGTGTGTGGCATATTTACTTGAAGCGCGGATCGGCAATGCCTTTGTGCAAGGCTGGGAATTCTATGCGGTGACTGCTTGTCTTTTCATCGTGCTGGCCTATCCGGGTTTCGTATTTCGTTATTTGCGCAAAGATCGTCATTGACGAAGGTGTGTTTTAAATTGATCGCTCATGGATGAACATTTAAAAGAAACCAAGGTGGACAGCAAGGTTGCCTACAAGGGGCCTTTCCTGAAAGTCCAGCGCGATACGGTGCGTCTCCCGGACGGTAAGATCACCATCCGCGAATACATTCGCCATCCGGGCGCGGTTGTCGTTCTCCCCTTGTTTGAGGATGGAAGCGTACTGATGGAACGGCAGTTTCGTTATCCGCTGGATCGCGTATTTCTCGAATTCCCTGCAGGGAAAATTGACCCTAACGAAGATCATTTGGAGTGTGCTAAGCGCGAGCTGCTGGAAGAAACCGGCTATACCGCAAGCGATTGGCAATTTGTGTGCACGATTCATAACGCTATCGCATATTCGGATGAGCATCTCGAAATTTATTTGGCAAAAGGCTTGACCGCAGGCGAAGCCAAGCTCGACGATGGGGAATTTCTAGAAACGTTTAAGGCTTCCGTTTCCGACGTCATGAATTGGATAAGGGAAGGCAAAATCTCCGATGTGAAAACCGTGATCGGTGCCTTCTGGCTCGATAAAATTACCCGTGGCGATTGGCCTGTCAGATAATTTTCTTCGTTACATATTCGGATAATTCGGCCCGCCGCCGCCTTCCGGCGTGACCCACACGATATTCTGTGTCGGGTCTTTAATATCGCAGGTTTTGCAATGCACGCAGTTTTGCGCATTGATTTGCAGGCGTCCAACGCCTTCATCGGACTTCACGAATTCATAGACGCCGGCTGGGCAATAACGCTGCTCTGGCCCGGCATATTTCGTCAGATTGATCGACACTGGGACGTTGGCATCCTTCAACGTCAAATGCACCGGCTGATCTTCGGCGTGATTGGTGTTGGATATAAAAACTGACGATAACTTATCGAAAGTGAGCTTGCCATCCGGCTTCGGGTAATCGATCGGCACGCACTCGGACGCGGGTTTTAAGCATTCGTGATCGGCATGCCGGTGATGCAGGGTCCAGGGTGCTTTGCCGCGGAGAATGACTTGATCGATGCCGACCATGAGCGAGCCGGTGTACAAGCCCTTGCTCATCCACGGCTTGAAATTGCGGGCCACGTGAAGCTCGCTATGCAGCCAAGAATTTTTGAAAGCTTCGGGATAAGCATTTAATTCGTCATGCTGCCTTTGCGCGCCTAAGGCGTCGACCGCCGCTTCAGCGGCGAGCATGCCGCTTTTGATGGCAGCGTGACTGCCTTTGATGCGGCTGGCATTCAGAAAGCCCGCATCGCAGCCAATCAAAACGCCGCCGGGGAACGTGAGCTTGGGCAGCGATTGCAGGCCGCCGGCCGTAATCGCACGGGCACCGTAGGACAAGCGCTTGCCGCCTTCGAAGAATGTTCGGATGGCAGGATGGGTTTTGTAGCGCTGGAATTCGTCGTAGGGGGAGAGATAAGGGTTCTCATATGCAAGGCCGATCACGAATCCAACCGCAACCTGATTGTTTTCCATGTGATATAGGAAGGACCCGCCATAAGTAGCGCGATCGAGCGGCCACCCTGCTGTGTGTATGACTAAGCCGGGTTGATGGCGCTTGGGATCGATTTCCCACAACTCCTTGATGCCGATGGCGTAGGTCTGAGGATCTTTCCCTTTGTTGAGATCGTATTGGGCGATTAACTGCTTGCCGAGATGGCCGCGCGCACCTTCAGCAAAGAGCGTGTACTTGGCATGCAGCTCCATACCCAGCTGAAACGCCGCAGTCGGCTTGCCTTCGCGATCTACGCCCATGTTGCCGGTAGCCACCCCTTTGACCGAGCCATCGTCGTTATACAAAATTTCAGCAGCGGGAAATCCGGGAAAGATTTCCACGCCTGCGGCTTCCGCCTGCTGTCCTAGCCAGCGCACGACGTTGCCTAAGGAAATGACATAGTTGCCGTGGTTTTGAAAGCAAGCCGGAAGCAGCCAATTAGGCGTTTTGCTCGCACCGGATTCCGTGAGGAACAAAAAACGGTCTTCGCTGACGGGTGTGTTGAGCGGCGCACCCATTTGCTGCCACTCCGGGAATAATTCAGTTAAGGCGCGCGGATCCATCACCGCGCCTGAGAGAATGTGCGCGCCCAGCTCGCTGCCTTTTTCGAGCACGCATACCGAAACTTCGCGCTCCGCCTTCGCCGCCAATTGTTTGATACGGATGGCGGCAGCCAGGCCTGCAGGACCGCCGCCGACAACCACTACGTCATATTCCATCGCTTCGCGCGGCCCGTATTGGCCTATCAGGCTTTGGTTTTCGGTCTGGGTCATTGGCTACCTTTAATTTTTATCGAACGAGTGTGCTAATTGTCTGAGATTTTTTAAGAGTTGGCTAGGTCTAGAACGCTAGTTTGCCGCATTCATGTAATGATAGCGGTTCAGGCTTGATGGAGATGAGGAGACGGCAGTGAGCGTTGAAATGAACTTTGAAGGAAAAATTGCCTTGGTGACCGGCGCCTCTAGCGGACTAGGCGAGCGATTTGCCAAGGTGCTGGCAAAAGGCGGCGCGCAAGTCGTGCTGGCTTCACGCCGGCTTGATCGATTGAAGGAATTGCGCGCGGAAATCGAAGCGGAGGGCGGAGCGGCGCATGTGGTTGAACTCGACGTCACCGATTACGGCAGCATCAAGTCCGCCATCGCGCACGCCGAAACCGAAGCTGGGCCGATCGATATCCTGGTCAACAACTCCGGTGTTTCCGCGACACAGCGGCTGGTAGATGTCACGCCCGAGAATTATGCTTATGTGGTCGATACCAATCAGCGCGGCGCATTTTTTGTTGCGCAGGAAACGGCGAAGCGGATGATCGCACGTGCAAAGGGTGATCCACGATTACAGCATCGCATCATCAATATCGCTTCCGTTGCGGGCTTAAAGGTGATTCCGCAAATCGGCGTCTATTGCATGAGCAAGGCAGCCGTCATTCACATGACGAAAGCGATGGCGGTCGAATGGGGGAAGTACGGCATCAATGTGAATGCAATTTGCCCTGGTTACATCAGCACGGAAATCAATGCCGAATATTTCGAATCGGAGCAAGGGCAGCAATTAATTAACATGCTGCCTCGCAAGCGAGTCGGCCACCCGGAAAACCTGGATGGCTTGCTGCTGCTGCTTGCTTCCGACGAATCGCAATTCATCAACGGCGCGATCATTGCGGCCGACGATGGCATGAGCGCGCAATAGAACACACGGCAGCGAACTCGATGGACAAAAAACACGTACATACCTTGCGTATGCCCATACGCTGGGGCGACATGGATGCCATGGGGCATGTCAACAATACCGTTTATTTTCGCTATATCGAACAGGCGAGGGTGGCGTGGTTAGAAGCGGCAGGCTTCTTGCTCGAAAATGTGAAGCAGGGGCCGGTCGTGATTAATGCGCATTGCACGTTCCTGAAGCAATTGAAGTATCCCGGTGAAATTGAGATACGCACTTTTATCGGTGCGCCGGGACGCTCAAGTTTCGAAACCATGCAGGAAATCCGACGCGTAGATCAACCCGATGTTTTATGTGCGGAAGGAGGCGCAAAAGTCGTGTGGATCGACTATGCGGAAGAAAAGTCAGTGCCGCTGCCGGAGGAGCTTCGTCGCTTGCTCAGTGTGTAACGCCAACCAATCGATGCACAAGTTCGCTTGACGTCGCTGCTGAAAATTTGCGCATGAGTTTCGCGCGGTGCATTTCGACGGTGCGTGGACTCAATCCAATCTGTCGTGCAATCAGCTTGCTGGTTTTGCCTTCCACCAGCAATGCCGCAATCTCGCGTTCGCGCGGTGTCAATTCCGCTGTCACCGGACGCTTTGCACTTAAATCTTCGAAGGTCCAAATGCCGGCAGCGTGAGGATCGTTGGGAACGAGCGAACGACCTGCCACATGCACCCAGAACAATTCATTGCTGGCGCGTTTCATGATGCGCTCGTCGGAATATCGTCCCTTAGCATTCATGATCGGTACGATGCGTGCGCCGGTACGTTCGAATTCATCCGGAGTCGGATACAGCACCAGCAGCGACTTGCCTATCAGGTCGCCGCGCGCATAACCAAACATTTTTGCCACAGCTTCATTGGCATCGCTGATGATGCGATTTTGGGTAACGCACATTCCTACGGGCGCTTGCAGGAAGATGTGTTCGTAATCCAGTATGAGCGGTGTATTCATGGCGCCGGATATCCGAAATAATTATTCAAATTTGCTCCTATATTAACATTGGAGCGTCAGGTATTTTTACGGTATTGTACTGTCCTGTCCAGCATCTTATGCTGGTCGGCTAGATTCGGAGCCACAAGGCTTGAATTTAAAGTCACATTCTGATCGGTTGGGGACAGAGTACCGCTTTGCTTAACTCTGTCTCACAACATATAAAAAAGAGGCTGGTATGAAAAAAGTGTATCCCGATGCCGCGGCCGCCTTGGCGGGTATCGTAAAGGACGGGCAGACAATCGCAGTAGGAGGCTTTGGCTTGTGTGGTATCCCGGAAGCGCTGATTGCTGCATTGCGCGATTCGGGCGTGAAAAATCTCACGGCCATTTCGAACAACGCAGGTGTTGACGGATTCGGCCTGGGCCAGCTGTTGACCACGCGCCAAATCAAGAAAATGATTTCGTCCTACGTGGGCGAAAACAAGGAATTCGAGCGCCAATATTTGTCCGGCGAACTCGAATTGGAATTCACTCCCCAGGGCACGCTCGCTGAGAAGCTGCGCGCTGGCGGCGCCGGTATCCCTGCATTCTTTACTAAGACCGGAGTCGGCACCATCGTCGCCGATGGCAAGGAAATCCGCGAATTCAACGGTCATCAATATGTGATGGAAAAATCACTGATTGCCGACGTTTCTCTGGTCAAGGCTTACATGGCCGATAAAGCAGGTAACCTGGTGTTCCGCAAGACTTCGCGCAACTTCAACCCGAACGTCGCCATGGCCGGCAAGATTACCGTGGTCGAAGTCGAGAAGCTGGTTGAAGTGGGTGAGATCGATCCTGATCAAGTCCATCTGCCAAGCATTTTTGTGCACCGTATCGTGGTCAATGCCACGCCGGAGAAGCGCATCGAGCAACGCACCACGCGTGCAAAGTAAAGCGGAGAATTAGACATGGCATGGACTCGTGATGAAATGGCCGCACGCGCGGCAAAAGAACTCCAAGACGGATTCTATGTAAACCTGGGTATCGGCTTACCTACCTTGGTGGCAAACTTCGTTCCTTCGGACATGGAAGTGTGGCTGCAATCGGAAAACGGTTTGCTCGGCATCGGTCCGTTCCCGACCGAAGAGGAAGTCGATCCGGATTTGATCAATGCCGGTAAACAAACCGTGACCACGCTGAAGGGCTCTTCTTTCTTCAGCTCGGCAGATTCGTTTGCCATGATCCGCGGCGGCAAGATCAACATCGCTATTCTGGGCGCGATGCAAGTCTCCGAGCAGGGCGATCTGGCTAACTGGATGATTCCGGGCAAGATGGTCAAAGGCATGGGCGGCGCGATGGATTTGGTGGCAGGTGTGGGCCGCGTCGTCGTTTTGATGGAGCATGTTGCCAAAGGTAAGGATGGTTCGATCTCGAAGAAGATCCTCAACAAGTGCAATTTGCCGCTGACCGGCGTGAAGGTAGTCAATCGCATCATCACCGATCTTGGTGTGCTGGACGTGACGCCGAACGGATTGAAGCTGATTGAACTGGCTTCTGGCGTGACTAAGGAAGAAGTGATTGAGCAGACTGAAGCGAAGGTAGACGTAAGCGCGGTTAGCTGATTCGGCTTTGCATGAAATAAAAACGGCGCCGGGATAAAACCTGGCGCCGTTTTTTTATGGATGCATGATATGAAATTAGCTCATGCGGATCGCGCAGGCAGCTTGGTTGTAACCGACTCCCGAGCCGATCATCACCACCAGATCGCCGGACTTGATCTTGCCCAGGCTGATGGCATCGTCCAGCGCCATGGGAATACAGGCCGAGCCGGTATATCCCCATTTATCCATGACCATGTGGCATTTTTCGATCGGCACGCCGCAGTTCTGGGCCGCCAATTCAATCGTGGGTTTGCGCACTTGCGTGAAAATGATCTGGTCGACATCCGCGGCGGTGAAGTTATTTTCTCGCGCCAGACGGTGGAACAGCTTGGGCCAGCCTTCATCGTTGATTTCCGGCGGATAGCGCTTGACTAGTTTGACTTGGGTACGGCCTTCGCGAACGGCTTTTTCGCTGGCCGGCTCGGCGGTGCCACCGGAGAAAATGCCCCAGCAACCAGCATAGTTGCCGTCGGCCTGGAAAGCGGCGCCGATAAAGCCAGGCTTATCTCCGGCCTCGACGATCGCCGCGCCGGCTCCATCACCGTAAAAGAATACGGTCGGATCGTTATGGTCGGCCAGCCTTTCCATCATATAGACGCCGACCACCAGGATGGTCTTGATACCCGAATTGGTGGCGATGATGCCGGCGGCCGCGCTGAGCGCGGTCGGAAAGGAAGCACAAGCACAGCCAACGTCGAAGGTGCCGGCATTTTTGGCGCCGAGCTTGCCTTGCAAAACAGCGGAGGTCGCGGGCGTGATGTAATCCGGTGAATCCGTGCCGAGAATGATCAAATCGATATCCTCGGCTGTTCGACCGGCACGCTTAAGCGCTTCTTTCGCGGCCGGCAAAGCAAGATCCGAAGTCGCCCAATCTTTGGGGGCATAGAAGCGCTGCAAAATCCCGGTACTGGCTTCAAATTTTCCGATGACATCGGGATTGCCAAGTGCAGTAAAACGCTCGACAAGTTCCTGGTTGGTGACTTTTTGTTCGGGAAGATAATGGGCGGTGGATACGATGTTGGCAATACGGGGCATTTCGGGTTAACTCCAAGTTGACAATCTTGATGATGACATAGGCGCTACCGGCCGACAAGGGAGATACCTCGTCGTGCATCCTCTCCGATTAGAGGGGGGCTTAGCCAGCCCGAGTTTTCGGGGACTGCGGCTTTGATTTTTTTTGACGCGGTGCGTCAGAAGATTCGGTCTGACGAATCGTCGCCAGTTTTTTTGTGCCTGCCCAACTCGCCTTCTTGACTGCAGTGGTCGGTTGCCCGTTTGGAAGCGGTACAAAACGCAAATGGTCGCCCGGGCATTGAAATGCCAGTGTTTCGGCATTCGGATCTTCATTGGCCACCCAAACCGTTTGATCACCTTGCCAAGTTCCGGATTCTACTTGTTCAATGAATTCGGAAAAGATGCGGGATGTTAGCTCGGGAATTTCTAGCGTAAAAGCATGCGACATTTTTTGCAAAATGAGCATACGTGAATCCGGAGTATTGGCGCGGATGATATCGTGCAGATTGCGTGGCGTGAGCGGATCGTATTCGCCGTTGAGCACTAGCGTCGGCACTTTAATCCGGGGAAGATCGGGCGTGATGGTTTTGAAATAGCGCAGCGACTCCATCAGATTTTGAATGCCGTAGATTTCATTGCTGGCGGAACCGACGCGTTTCACGATGGCGAGCAAGTCCTTGTTCTTGGTGAGCCACTCGTTCGTGAAATTCAGCGGCATCAATAAGTCGAGATAAAACTCAAAGCCGACCCGAGCCATGCTGATGTAGAGATTATTCGCATGACAGGTGAGCAGGGGATCGAGTTCGGAAAACGTCGACACCGGAATCAATCCCTTGAGCGCATCGGGATACATGATTGCGTAGCGCAGGACCACCACGCCGCCGAACGAAATGCCCATGATATAAGGCTTTTCGATTCCTAAATGGTCGTGCAGCGCCTTGAGCGACGCCGCATGATCGTCAAAGCTGACTCCGAGAATCGGTTTGCTGGATGAACCTTGACCGAGCATGTCGTACGACAGGACCCGCACGCCTTTTTGCGGCAGAATTTTGAAATAGGGTGCCCAGTGTGACGTACGCATCGACAGGCCATTGACGAAGGTAATCACAGGATCTCCTTCGTTGCCGAACAGATCGTAATAAATTTCAGAGTTCTGGTAACGGAATACGGGCATGATGGTTCTCTGACTTAAGCGCCGCGCTGCGCTTGTTGCGTGTGCGCTTGGGCCTTTTGGTGCGCTTGAGCACGCAATTGGGCTTCGGCTTCTTGTTGGGCCTTGAAATCCATGACCTCGCTTAGCATTCGCAAGAACAGGCGATCAATGGCTTGACGTTGCTCTTCGATGATCTGTTCTTTCTCTTCCATGGAAAGATCGATTTCCATGTCTTTCAGCAGGCGGATTTGTGTCTGAATCTGGCGTCCGTTTTCTTCTTCGATTTCTTTGATCGTGGAAAGAAAAGGCGTATTTAAGCTCGTTTGTACCGACAGCAGGGGAAGAATGCGTGTCGCGGATAAAAACGCATGGGCCAGCGCGAGATACTCATAAAAAGTGCGATCGACTTTGAACATGCCGGCCATGAAACGTGCTGCGCCGGATTCTTGCCAAATCATGAGATTTAATTGCGTGCCCGCTAAAAAGACGGCCGGATTCTGGCTCCAAGTGGTCGATCGGGCGAGCAGCGTCGCCATTTCGAATTCTTTGTAGCACTGCGCATGCAAAAATCTGTATGGCACCCATTCCATGGGTTGAAATTCCACGCGCGATAAGATGGTGGCATTAACAGTTTTGATCCCCTGAATGAATAGGCTGATGCGCGTCTGAATATCGGTATCGAACTCATATTTTCTGAAGAATTCCATCGCACGCTTGCGAATATCGATGGATGGGTCTGACATGATTACTCCTTGGGGGGATTGCGTAACGCACCTAAGGGCGTGGCTTGTTGCAAGAATAGCCACGCTAGTTTACTTGAATGGCCCTGGTTTTGCCAGACGAGCTTATCCGAGGAAGATCAATCTCGATAGAGTCTCTTGATAAATTCGCCGCAAAAATTTAAAGTCGATGAAAACATGACACAGGTTCATCTGAACTGCGATACATTTGCAGTGATAAATTAAATTTATAAATAGAGACGGAGGAAAGATGCGGCAGCATTATTTCATGAACATGCATAAAGATGGCTTCCACCGCCTTGCATATACGGAATGGGGCGATCCTGCAAATCGCGAAATCGTGGTGTGTGCTCATGGCTTAACGCTCAATAGCCGTTATTTCGATTGGTTTGCCAAGGCTTGTGAGGATCATTACCGGGTTATTTGCCCGGACGTGGTCGGACGCGGAAAAAGTGATTGGGTAGAGTTTCAGCACTATTGGTACGACCAATACATTCCCGATGCTGCTGCTTTATTGGCGCGAGTCGCCGGTACAGACAAAGTGAATTGGGTCGGCACCTCGATGGGTGGATTGATCGGTATTGAGATCGCATCCAAAAAGGATCACCCAATCAAGCGCCTGGTGCTGAATGACGTCGGTCCTTTTGTGCCGAAAGAAGGTTTGCAAGGCATCGCCAATTACATCGGCAAGGACGAGCGCTTCAAGAATCACGATGAGGTGGAAGCGCACTTGCGCAAGCTTTATCCTAAATTTGGTGATTTGACGGATGTGCAATGGCGCCATTTGGCACGCGTCGGTTCCTTGTTGACGGAAGACGGCGACCTGCGGCTCGCCTATGATCCCGATATTCGATTGAATTTTGCCAAGGTCACGGGCGACTTCGAGGTTTGGGACTTGTGGGAAAAGATCGATATTCCGGTTCTCATTCTACGAGGCTCTGAATCCGGCATCTTGACCCAGGAGACGCTGGACGAAATGCTGCGCCGGAATCCGAATGCGAGCTGTCACGTATTCGAAGGCATCGGCCACGCGCCGCCGCTCATGGCCGGCGATCAGATCGATATCGTGCTGGATTTCTTGGCTCAGGGGTAATCGGCATTTAGCGGCCGAAAGTAGGCAATAAAAAAGGGCGTGTTGAACACGCCCTTTTTTATACTGATGGATCCAATTCTTATTGTGCGACCCAGCCGCCGTCCACGTTCAAAGACACGCCGCGCATTTGAGATGCTGCATCGCTGCACAAGAAAACAGCTAAGCCGCCTAATTGATCGGGCGTCACGAATTCACCGGATGGTTGCTTTTCAGCCAACATAACGCGTTTCGCATCTTCCGTGGAAATACCGGCGATTTCAGCGCGGACATCTACTTGTTTTTGCACCAGTGGGGTCAATACCCAGCCTGGACAAATCGCATTACAAGTAATCGGCGTTTGTGCAGTTTCAAGCGCAGTCACTTTGGTTAAGCCGATGATACCGTGCTTGGCCGCTACATAAGCGGACTTTTGAACCGAGCCGACTAAGCCATGCACCGATGCAATATTGATAATGCGCCCCCACTTCTTTGCCTTCATCGTGGGCAGCGCTAGACGCGTGGTATGAAAAGCAGAAGACAGGTTAATGGCGATGATGGCATCCCATTTATCCGTTGGGAAATCTTCGATATTCGCAACGTGCTGAATGCCGGCGTTGTTAACCAGTACATCGGTTCCGCCGAATTTGTCGCCGATGAACGCCATCATGCTTTCGATTTCTGCCGGCTTGGACATGTCGGCATTGTGATAAGCGGTTTGCACACTGAATTCTTTTGCAAATGATGACTGCAAATTTTCGATTTCCTTGGCATCACCAAACCCGTTGAAGACGATATTAGCGCCTTGAATGGCAAGCGAGCGGGCAATGCCCAGGCCAATACCGGAAGTTGAACCCGTAACGAGAGCGGTTTTACCTTTCAGCGTGTTACCTTGCATGTTGTCCTCTAAGAAATAAAAACGGCACAAGCTAGAATTTTAATCGTTTCCAGCAGTAAAATGTTAATTCGAATTTTGTAATTTCGTTAAATTATCAAAAATGATTCAGCCCCAGATTAAAAGTGTTCAATGCATGTCACCGGCCGGTTTGCACAAAATGGCCTACAAAGAATGGGGCGACCCTGATAATCCAAAAGTTTTAGTCTGCGTTCATGGCGTGACTCGAGTCTCCGACGATTTCGATATTTTGGCCGCCGAACTATGCAGCACCTATCGTGTGGTCTGTCCCGATGTCGTGGGGCGCGGCCGTTCCGACTGGTTACGCGATCCGCAGTATTACTGGGTTTGGCAGTATACCCGCGATATGGCGACTTTGCTGGCAAGGCTCAATACCGAATCGGTCGACTGGGTCGGCACCTCCATGGGCGGTCTAATTGGAATGGAATTGGCGGCATTACCCGGGAATCCGATCAAAAAATTAGTCATGAACGATATCGGCCCGACCTTGGAAACCGGCTCCCTAAACAATATCGGCAACTATATTGGTCAGGAATTGCGCTTCCCGACGTTTGAAGACGCCGAAGTCTACATTCGTGCCATTTCTGTTTCTTTTGGTCCGCACAGCGACGAAGAATGGCGCAAGATTGCCGCTAGCGTTTTGCGACAAAACAAAAATGGCGAATGGGTACGCCACTATGATCTGGCTTTAGCCGATGCGTTCAAGCAAGCTTATTTCGTCGATGTTGAAAAAACCCGCGCCGAACGTTGGAAGTCTTACGAGGCCATTACATGCCCGACCTTGGTGTTGCGGGGAAGCCAGTCTGCTTTGTTATCGGCCGAGGGCGCGAAAGAAATGACGCAATATGGACCGAAAGCGAAGTTAGTGGAATTTGAAGGGGTCGGCCATGCGCCGACACTCGTTCATGAGGACCAGATTTCTGTCGTCAGGAATTTTCTGTTAGGCTGAAACCCTTGTAAGGTAGTGACCGACATTACCAATGGTTTCGCTCGCAGCTGGCAGCAGCTCAACTTCATCGCAGATTTCTTCCGGGCTGAGTGCCGAGGAAAGCGCTCGCATTGCTGATGCGCTTGCTTTTGTCGAGCCGTTTTACTCCGACAAAGCCGTTGTTACCGGACAAAATGCCTTGGAGTTTGCCCGTGAGGCGACTCGCATTTTGGCAGGGCTGGAAATCGATGTAGATACCCGCATCGCCGCACTGCTTTTCGAAGTGCCTGTCATCGAGCCCAAGGCTGCCGAAACAATTGAGCTACGCTTCGGTAAGGACGTGGCGGAGCTGGTGGACGGGATCCGCCAGTTATTGCGGCTGCACGAGACGACCTTCGGCCAGCAAGAAGCGGCACGCGGCAAAAATGCGAGCCAACAGGCATCGCTCCAACTCGAAACTTTGCGCAAGATGTTGCTCGCGATGGCGACCGACATGCGAGTAGTATTGGTCAGACTTGCGTCGCGTCTCGCCACATTGCGGTATTTCGCGGAACACAAACTCGAAAACGAACGCTCCCGCCAGTACGCGCGCGAAACCATGGACTTGTACGCGCCGCTCGCCAATCGGCTGGGCATATGGCAACTCAAGTGGGAGTTGGAGGATTTGGCTTTCCGCTTCCTTGAGCCCGAGGCCTACAAGTGTATCGCCAAGATGCTGGAGGAGAAACGAATCGGGCGCGAGAAATTCGTTACCGAGGCGATCGAGCGTCTGAAGGCGGAGCTGGCTGCCGCCGGGATCAAGACGGAAGTGTTTGGGCGGCCGAAGCATATCTATAGCATTTGGAGCAAGCTACGCGGCAAGTCGCTCGATTTTTCCGAACTCTACGACGTGCGCGCCTTTCGGGTCATCGTCGATGACATCAAGACTTGTTATGCCGTGCTCAGCATTGTTCACAATATCTGGATGCCGATTTCGGAGGAGTTCGACGATTACATCGCCAAGCCCAAATCGAATGGTTATCAATCCCTGCATACGGTCGTCACGGGTGAGGATGGGCGTGCCCTAGAAGTCCAGATCCGCACGCGCGACATGCATTACTTCGCCGAATACGGCGTCGCCGCACATTGGCGCTATAAGGAATCGGGCGGATCGAATTTCGCGGCACAAAAGTACGATGAAAAAATCGCTTGGCTGCGGCAGTTGTTGGCATGGAAATCGGAAGTCGCGGACGCCGTGGTCAGTCATGAAGAAGACAAGCGCGAATGGGTGGAAAAACTCAAGTCCGCTACGCTCGACGACCGCATCTATGTGCTGACGCCGCAAGCGCGCGTGATCGAATTGCCCGCCGGCGGAACGCCTATCGATTTCGCTTACCACTTGCACAGCGACATTGGGCATCGGTGCCGCGGCGCGCGAGTCGATGGCGCCATGGTGCCGCTCAACACGCCCCTCAAGAACGGCCAGACGGTGGAAATTATTACTGCCAAGGGAAGTGCGGCAGCCGGACCATCTCGTGACTGGTTGAGTTTGGGATATGCAGCGAGCCCCCGTACGCGCGCTAAGGTGCGCGCGTGGTTCAATGCGCTTGAGCAGGAAGAAACGCTGGCAGAAGGGCGTGGGTTGATTGAGAAAACCTTGCAACGCGAGGGCAAGACTGCGGTCAATCTGGAAGAACTTGCGCATAAACTAGGATTCGCCAAGCCCGACGACTTGTTTTTGGCGGTGGGTAAAGACTTGTTTAGTTTGCGCACGGTCGAGTCTGCTTTGCATGAAGAGGGCGCCGTCAAAGCCGAGCCGGTCAATCCGGACGCCATGGTGGTGCCGCGCAAGAGCCGTTCATCGAGCGTGGCGCAGGGCGCGCAATCGGGCGTATTGGTCGTCGGTACCGGCGGTTTGATGACCCAAATGGCGAAATGCTGCAAGCCGGCGCCGCCGGATGAAATCGTGGGATTCGTGACGCGCGGACGCGGGGTTTCTATCCATCGCGCGAACTGCAAAAATTTTGCCGAGATGTTGGGGCGTACGCCGGAACGTGTCGTTCAAGTTGCGTGGGGCAATACCAGCAAGGAAACAGTTTACCCGATCGATATATTTATTATTGCGAGCGATCGGCAAGGCTTGTTACGTGATATCTCCGAGACTTTGTCGCGTGAAAAAATCAATGTCATCGGTGTTTCCACGCAGAGTATGAAAGGGCAGGCGCGCATGTCGTTTACCGCCGAAATTGAATCGACGGAGCAATTAAGCAAGGCGCTGAATATCATTCGCGACATCGATGGCGTGATCGATGCGCGCCGCAAATAACTACCATGCCGAAGTTCGCCGCTAACCTGACATTGATGTACAACGAGTATGCCTTCCTCGACCGTTTCGAGGCGGCGGCGGCGGACGGTTTCACTGCGGTTGAATATTTATTTCCATACGAATTCGATGCCGCGCAGATCAAGTCCCGCTTGGAGGCAAATGGACTCATCCAAGTCTTGTTCAATGCTCCCCCAGGTGATTGGGCGGCCGGTCAGCGCGGCATCGCGGCGCTGCCGGGCTATGAGGAGCAATTTAAGTTGAGCGTTGAGGCGGCGCTTCGTTACGCGAGTGTACTGGGCAATGAGCGTCTGCACATCATGGCGGGTGTAATTGGCCGCCCGGAGGAGCGAACGCGCTGTCGCGAGGTTTATTTGAGCAATTTGGCTTACGCGGCAAAACAAGCCGAAGCGCACGGTATCGCCGTCATGATTGAGCCTATCAACACGCGCGACATGCCCGGATATTTTCTTAACCGCCAAGATGAAGCGCATGCAATTTGCCGGGAGATAGGGGCGGCAAATTTGCACGTGCAGTTTGATCTTTACCATTGCCAAGTGGTTGAAGGCGATCTGGCGACCAAGATGCGCCACTATGTTAAGAACATAGGCCATATGCAAATAGCGGGTGTGCCGGAGCGGCATGAGCCTGACCTGGGGGAACTTAATTATCCGTATTTGTTTTCCCTGATGGACGAATTGGGTTACGAGGGGTGGGTTGGGTGCGAATACCGGCCGCGCGCGGGAACCTCGGCCGGACTTGGCTGGCTGCGGCCTTGGCTGGCGCATCGCTAGATTAATTTTTAGATAGCCGTTATAATCTCGCTTCTTTAGGCGCGTAGCTCAGCTGGTTAGAGCACTACCTTGACATGGTAGGGGTCGTTGGTTCGAGTCCAATCGTGCCTACCAATTTTTTGGTATTTCCCCGGATGGAGGCTTTCGAAGCCTCCATTTTCTTTTGTGCCGAGCGGCACGCAGTCGTCAAAAAACTCACTCTCCTCAAAGCGCGATCCCCATAGTGGGGCATTCGTGAGCGATCTGATAACGGATTTGGCTCTATGTTTGCGCAATTGCCACTACTGCAAATTATTTGTGTATTTAAAGGCTGGGAACGGCTCAGAAAAATTGCAAGTGCACATTAAGTTCTTTAGTATTTCCATTGCTGCAAAAAAATATTTCCTTAAAAAAGGCAGGCGATGAAATACGTATTGGCTTGTTGGGTTCTCGGCGCGGCGCTGCTACATGCTGTTTCGGTTCAGGCGGCTGAGGAATCCGGTGCCGGGATCGTCCGTTTCGACATTTCCCGTTTTGACGTTCAGGGCAACTCTCTTCTTCCTTCCAACGATGTACAAACGCTGCTGGCGCCTTTCGCCGGCAAGGGCCGTGACTTCGGCCACGTGCAGCGCGCATTGGAGGCGCTGGAGGCAGCATATCGAAAGCGCGGCTATGGAATGGTCCAGGTAAGCTTGCCGGAACAAGAGTTAAACCGCGGCGTGGTGCTGCTTAAAGTGACGGAAACCCGCATCGGTAAAGTGACGATCACGGGAAATCAACATTTCGACCAAGCCAATATTCGTCGTAGCCTGCCGGCAGTAAGAGAAGGCACTGTACCGAATGTGGACGAAATTTCTTCCGGGCTGCATACGGCAAATGAAAACCCTGCGAAGAAAGTTAAGGTGCAGTTCAAGGGTGGCCAAGAAGGGGAAGTCGATGCCGATCTTCAGGTCCAGGATGGAAAGCCGTGGACCATCGGACTGAACGTCGACAATGTCGGCAATTCCAGTACCGGAAGAAATCAAGTCGGCGTGTTGTTTCAGCACGCGAATATGTTCGACTCGGATCACGTATTGAGCTTGCAGTACACAACGACGGCGCAAAAGCCGAGCCAAGTAGCAATCTATGGCGTCGGCTATCACATTCCTCTTTACGCACTGGGCGACTCGGTCGATCTCTACGCCAGCTATTCCGATGTCAATTCCGGCGGCGTGACCGCAGGTATTTTCAACTATCAAATCAGCGGCAAAGGCACATTATTCGGGCTTCGCTATAACCAGAATCTTGGCCGCAGCAAGGATTACGAGTCGAAACTGAGTTATGGGTTTGACGTCAAGGCATTTCAAAGCAGCGTCTTGCTGAACGGGATTCAGATCGGCAACGACGTTACCGTTCACCCGCTCAGTTTGACCTACACCGGTAAATGGACGCTGTCCGCGGGCGAAGTGGATTACTTCCTGACCGGTTTGCAGAACGTCCCAGGCGGCAGTAAGGGCGATAGCGCCGCATTTAATGCAGCGCGCGGCGGCGCGCCGGCCGGCTACAAGCTGTTGCGTTACGGCGCCAACTTCAGTCGCGGATTTGCCGGCGGATGGATGATGCGCCTGGGGCTCAATGGGCAATACGCGAAAGATTCGCTGGTGCCGGGTGAGCAGTTCGGTGTCGGCGGCAGCGCATCCGTGCGCGGCTATCAAGAACGTGAGGTGTCCGACGACGTCGGTTATTCAACGATCGCGGAAATGTATACACCTAATTTATGCGACGGCAGTGCCAGCTTGGCGCAATGCCGCGTATTGGTTTTCTACGACTATGGCCATGTCTCCCGCAATAATCCATTAAGCGGAGAGATTCCCAGTACTTCCATCAGCGGCGTAGGCGTGGGATTGCGATTGGTTGCGCAAAAATATTTCACCCTGCAGATGGATGTCGGTCGTGCTTTGCGCACGGGAGCAGCGACGGCTAAGGGCGAGAACCGGGTGCACTTCAAAATGAATTTCTTGTACTAGTGATGGCAGCCGCGAAGGAAGCGAAATGATAAAAAAATATGCCAGCATGAAGCGTAATGCCGACAGACGAGGGGATAAAAAGGAGTGGCGCCGGTGGATTGCGCTGTTTATGGCAACCAGCCTTGTAACCGGGCAGACGCTGGCAAATCCAACGGGTGCTCAAGTGGTGAGCGGAAACGCCAGTTTCTCGCAACAGGGCAATGTCCTCACCGTCACCAATTCCAACGGCACGATCATCAATTGGCAGAATTTTTCCATCGGCGCCAATGAGATCACGCGTTTTATCCAGCAGAGTTCCAATAGCAGCGTTTTAAATCGGATTACCGGGCAGGACCCTTCCGCCATTCTGGGTGCTTTGCAATCGAATGGCCGGGTATTTCTCATCAACCCCAACGGCATCGTGTTCGGCCAGGGTGCACAAGTCAACGTCAACGGCTTGATCGCGTCGACGTTGAACATCGCGAATGAAGATTTCTTGAGCGGCAAGATGAAATTTGCCGTCGGCGACAAGGCGGGTGATCTCAAGAATCAGGGAAACATCCTTACACCGAACGGCGGGCAGGTTTTGTTGATTGCACCGAACGTCGAAAATAGCGGCATCATCACATCACCTAAGGGGGACGTCGTACTGGCGGCCGGTCATAGTGTGCAGCTGGTCGATACCGCGAATCCCGATATGCTTGTCATGGTCAGCGCGCCTACGCATCAAGCGCTCAATCTTGGTCAAGTGATCGCGCAGGGCGGCAAGATTGGTATTTATGGCGCGATGATCAATCAGCGCGGCCTCGTGAATGCGAATAGTGCCGTCGTTGGGGAAAACGGCAAGATCGTTTTCAAGGCTAGCGGCGACACGCTGCTAGACGCCGGTAGCGTAACGACAGCAACCGGTGAAGGAAGCGGTGGCAACATCCAGGTACTTGGAAACAGGGTGGGACTATTGGGCGATGCCAAGGTTGACGCCAGTGGACAATCCGGCGGCGGCACCATCCTGATCGGCGGCGATTATCAAGGGAAAAACCCAACTATCCAAAACGCGAGCCGAACCTTTGTCGATTCTAAGGTAAGTCTCAATGCGGATGCCGTTCGAAACGGCAACGGCGGTAAGGTTATCGTATGGGGTAACGACGTGGCGCGGGCATACGGCCGGATCACCGCGCGCGGCGGCGCCGATGGCGGCGATGGCGGCTTGGTCGAGACTTCCGGCCACTATCTTGACGTTGCCGGCGCTTGGGTGAGCACTAAGGCGCCTAGTGGAAAGACGGGCACCTGGCTATTAGATCCTTTTGATATCACGATTACCGACTCGCCGAATTCCAACGGGAACTTTTCCGCAACCGGAACCAGTTTAGATTGGGAGGTGTCCGGCGATCCATCCAATATTTGTGCGAGCGCCTGCGGCGCCAACAGCATCAGCGCGATGCTGGAATCTAATAATGTGGTGATTGCGACGGGCGGCACCGGAGGCGGCACCATTAAAGGCAATATTACCGTCTCCTCGCCGGTCAGCTGGAATTCGGGCACTTCGCTTACCTTGAGCGCGAATGCGAACATTTTCATTAACAGCGCCATCGATGGAAAACAGGGGATGCTGAAATTGCTCACGTATGGCGGCGTTTCGCAGCTGGCCAGCGCTCCGATTTCCGTTGCCAAGCTTGCTTTCAAGGCCTTGGGAAATGTCGATTTAGGCGCGCAAAACGCGGTGGGTGAAATCGCGGGCCAGCTGGGCGATTCGGCAAACGCCAATAATTACAACTTCAAGCTCAATAACGGTACGAAGGACTTGAACATCGGATGCGTCGAAAATTTTTGCGGAATCATGACGCAGGTTTCCGGTATCTACGATGAGGCCGCGCCGAATGGCGTGATCAAGCTCGAAACCGGTGGGGTATTGACACAGTCTGCGAATGCACAACTGGCGGGTAAGGCAGTGTTAGCCAAAGGTGGCAGCGTGACGCTGAATGCGTCCAATGTCACTGGTGTCATTTCAGGCGAAGCAACCAGCTCAACCGGCAATGGATTTCAGTACACCAGCAGCAATACGATTTCCTTAATACAGTCCGGTATTACCTCTGCGGCTGGCGTGCAGCTCACCTCCTCAGGCAGGATAGAGACCCGACCAGGAGCAATGATAAAAGGTAGCAGCCTGAAATTGAATGCGCAGGGCGGCATAGGCAATCCGCAGGGCAGCACTGGTGGCTTAGTCACACAAGTCGCCTCGTTGACGGCACATAATTCGGGAAGCAACGATATCGTCATCGCCAATACCGGAAATCTGAATCTGAACAATATCCAGCAAATCAATAGCAGTGGAAATATCAGTATCGTGAACGACGGCGCCGTGAAGCAGGGCGTGGGTACAAGCGTTTCCACCGGCGGGGGTAATATCTCGCTGCTGACGAAAAATGGAGATTTGACGATCGAGGGTTCGGTCAACTCAACGGGGGGATTGGTTAGCTTAGTCGGAGGACTTAGCACCAATAACAATCTTCTCATTACCGGTTCGGCATCTGTAACGACGACCGCGAACGATATCAATCTTTATGCCGGGAAGAATATTACGGTCGATCCCAACGCCACGGTGCAGGCCAACGGCGGCACGGTGAATCGATTCACTTCCACCACATCGACCACAAGTACGACGACAACGACGTCGAGTACGACGAGCACGACGCTGTCGTCGACCGCCGCATGTCTTGCCAACCCGTCGCTGGCTGGCTGCCGGCAAAACGGCGGTAGTTCCGTGACCAACGTGACTGATTCAGTTGTTGCGGGGATTAATAGCGCTTCAAGGGTTTCGGATTCGACCTCTCGAAGCGTTACCTTGGGTTCCGGCGAGGCAAACACTCTGGGCGCAAATGAAGGTTCGGAGTCTGCGTCGAGTAATGACAAGGATGCCGATTCCGGTAAAAAAGCTAAGGGTAGCGGCGGGTCAAATAAGGCTGGAGCAAAGAAAAATGCTGGCAAAAAACTGTACTGTAATTAAGGGCTGGCTGGTTCTTGGCTTGATGTGTATAAGCCTGCAAGCCTATGCGGGGCCGGCGGTGGGGACGGTGACCGACTTGAGCGGCCCCTTGCTGGCC
>JACOUL010000012.1 GCA_016177875.1 Burkholderiales bacterium | reverse complement strand
TCGTGGAGCGTTCATTTGCTTGGCTGGAGAAATGCAGAAGACTTTGGAAAAACTGCGAGCGCAAGCTCGAAACCAGCTTGCAGTTCGTTATCCTGGCTTTCTTGGCATTATTGTTGCGAAGATACTGATCAGGTTCTTAGGCTTTTACCAGGCGGGAGGAAACCGGTTCAAGCGGATCGTAGGCTTTGGGCGCCGACGCTTGGACTACGGGTGGCGCTACCTTTTCGCCGATGCTTACCCAAGCTTGCTTCAACTCCATCAGCAATTGATCAACTTCTTTGAACAATTCGAGTTGATTGTTGAGATTGGCGACCACGAGCCGATTGCACATGTAATCGTATAGTGCGTCCAAGTTGCCGGCAATTTCCCCGCCCTTCTCTTTATCCAGGCTGGTTCGCAATCCGCTGCCGATAATCGCAATCGCTTTGGAAACCGCTTGCCCCTTGCCCGCGACATTGCCGGCTTTCATATGCTGCTGCGCCTGGCTCAATGCGGCTAACGCGCCGTCGAACAGCATGACGATCAATTGATGCGGGCTGGCGGAGCCTACGCCCGTTTCAACGCCAACTTCTGCATAGGCGCGTGCGCCCTGTAGTCCCGATCCAAACATAGCTTGCTCCCCTTTTAGATGAAATTTGACACCTTGTAGCGGTGCTGTTCATCGAAAAATTGCAGTGTGCTACCTGTTATCGGCGCTACTCGCTCAGACTTTAGGCTGGAAAATTCCTGCAAAAAAGACAATAAATCAGGCGGGAATGGATTGAATGTATTGCTCGATTATCCGAAACTTTTTTTGAGCGTGTTCTTCGACGAATAACATGCCGATCCGATACGACGAGCCATCCTCGGCATGGCCGCAATGCCACGCTTCGCACTCAAGGGTGAATTTTTCCAGGCGCTTTTTTATCGGCAGTTTAAATTCGACGAGACAGCGTTGTCCGGGCCATAGCGGAAGTTCGCATTGCAGGCTGATGCCCCGTGCGGAAAGATCCGCGGAACGGCCGAGGATCGCCTCCGGCTTATCGGCCATTTGCACCATCACGAAGTCGGTAAAGGGGATGCGAGGGAATTGTCTGCGATCATCCAATTGTTATCCCTCCCGGTCTTGCGTCTGAGCACGCGTCGATTTTAGAAAAGCATCAAATTCTTCTGCCGGCATAGGCCTTGCAAACAAATAACCTTGATCGTAGTCGCAGTCGGCCGACCGCAGCAAATCGTGCTGCTCAGTGGTCTCTACGCCTTCGGCGATCACTTTCAAGCCGAGCTTATGCGCCATGACGACAATCGCCTCGCACAAGGCCATGTCGCTCGAACCCTGCGCCAGATTGCGGGTGAACGCTTGATCGATTTTCAAATAATCGATGTCGAATTTTTTCAAATAGGCGAGCGAAGAATAGCCGGTACCAAAGTCGTCCAGCGCAACTTGGATGCCTGCATCGCGCAATTTGAGCAGCTTATTGGTGATGTCTTGACTGGCATCGAGCAGCAAGCCTTCCGTAATTTCCATCACAATGGCGTCGCCGGGTAATTCGAGCTCGTGAAGGTAATCGATCCAGCGGTCGTAGCGGTCGCCCTGGCGCTGGAATTCCAACGGCGACTGGTTGACGCTCACTTGGAAGCTGTTGCTATGCTCGCTTCTCCAGCGTTTCACCCAGCGCGCCGATTCGCGGAACACCCACTCGCCGATATCGATAATCAAGCCGCTTGCTTCGGCGAGCGGAATAAACTCCGCCGGGCTCACCATGCCGCGCTGCGGATGCTGCCAGCGGATCAAGGCTTCAGCCTTGTGAACGCGCCCGGTTTCCACGGACACGATAGGCTGGAAATACACGTGCAGTTCGTTATGATCGATCGCGTTGCGCAAATCATTGGTCAAGCGCATGCGATGCAAGGCGGCGGCTTGCAAGGCCGGCGTGAAGTAGCCGAACCGGTTGCGTCCGCTGTCTTTGGCCACGTACAAGGCTTGATCGGCATGCTTGAGCAAGTCTTCGATTTCGGTGGCGTCGTTCGGATAAATCGTGATGCCGATACTGGCGGAAATAAACGCCTGCTCTTGTCCGAGCTGGAACGGCGCGGAAAGCGCGTCGATGATTTTTTGCGCAATCGTACCGACCACGTTGGCATCGAATAGCTTGGACAAAATCACGGTGAATTCGTCGCCGCCCTGCCGGCCTACCGTGTCGGTTTCGCGCACGCAGGCGCGAATGCGCGCGGCGGCTTCGATCAGCAAGGCATCGCCTTTGTCATGCCCTAAAGTGTCGTTGACTTCTTTAAAGCGGTCGAGGTCGATGAACATCAGCGCAAGCATGGACTGGTCGCGTTTGCAGTGCGCGATATCCTGCTTCAATTGTTCGCGGAAACGGCTGCGGTTAGGCAAGCCGGTCAAGGCATCGAAGTTCGCTTGCTGCCAAATCAGGGATTCGGTCTTCTTGCGCTCGGTGATATTTTCGCTGATACCCAGCAGATAATCGGTCTCGCCGTCTTCCGGATTGATCAAGGGCACCTTGATCGTATGCAGCAGCAGCGTGCCCATGTTTTTGAAGGTAACGGTTTGTTCCGGAATATCGACGACGTGCTTTTCACGCGCGACCAGCTGATCGTCGCCGAGCACTCGGTCGGCTTGGTCGGGCGGATACATGTCGTGATTGATCTTGCCGATCACCTCTTCTTTCGGGGTCTGGAAGATTTCTTCGGCGGCCTTATTCCACAGCGTGTACCTAAATTCGTCGCGCGCGTCCTTGACGAATACCGCCACCGGAATATTCTCGATAACGACATTCATGAACGAGGCATGCGCTTGCAGCTCGTTGGTCTTTAAGCGCAACGCTTCTTCGACACGCTTGCGGCCTGCATTTTCCGCTTGCAATTCGCTATAGAGCGTCGCGTTTTCCAAAGAGATCACCGCTTGCGACGCCAACAGTTCCAGCATGGCGATGCGGCTGGGCGTAAACGCGCCGGCCGTCAGGCGATTCTCTAAATGCAGGATGCCGACCAGCTTTGCCTGCTTAAGCAAGGGCAAGCACAACACCGATTTCAATCCGGCTTCCTTGGTGTAGGCATCGCCGGAGTAAGGCCCGGGCAGCGTAGCGTCGTCGGACAACACGCGCTCGCCGGTGCGCACGACATAATGGAAGACCGATAAGGGCAAGGCATCCGGCGTCACCGGCGCATGGCACAGCGTCACGGTGGTTTTGCCGCCGTCGACCACGGCTTCGGCCGCGATTTGATACGTGCCTTCGATCGGCAATATCAATAGGCCGCGTTGCGCGCCCGCGTGCTCGACGACCGTCTTCAATAAGGATTCGGTCAACTTGCCGAGAACAATCTCTCCCGACACGGCTTGCGAGGCTTTGACCACGGCCATGACGTCCAAATCCTGAACGCGCCCGCCGGAGAATGTAGAGCCGGTAACCGGCCATGCGCCGGTCTGCAGGCCGTCCGGATAAAGCGCATCGAGTTGGGCGACCTTACCGCTGGCGCCCCAACGCTGATAGCAATCGCGCGCCATGCGCAAGTGCGCGTAGGCGCTGGTGGTGACGCCGCGCTCGAAGTAGAAGCGGCCCAGCAATTCATTGGCAAGCGCTTCGTTCTGCAGGAAGCCGTTTTCACGCGCGCAGGCAATGGCTTTCTCGTACAGCCGCAGCGCCTCCATGTCGGCGCCGTCTACGCGCGCCAATTCCGCCAGCGCCAATGCGTAGCGGTCGTCATAGTTGCGCGGGCAAATTTCAGCCCAGAGCCGCAGCCTATGCAGTTGTGCGTCGAGCGTTTCGCGCACTGCTTTGCGTTGTGCGGCGTCAGCTTTGGAATAATGCGCCGCCAACGTCAAGGCATAATAAAAATGATGCGTGACCATCGACGACAGTCCACGCAGCGACGACGGCGTCTCCGCCGCCAGCTGGCCGAATTTGAGCGCCGCGTCATGCTGCATATTGAGGTAGCGCGCCGCCTGCTGCATGATGTAATAGTGGCCCAGCATGAATTTCCGGGCGTTGCCGATCAGAGCAAGCACTTCGGCTTCGCGCCCCTCGTTGGGCGTGCCCTCCATTCTTGCCTTGAACAGCTCCAGGACATGAATGCCGCAATTGGAACTAAAGATATTGTGCTGGCGCGTAAAATCCTTGTATGGCGCAGCGGTTTGCATGACTTCTTTGAGCGGCTTGCCGGATTCCCATGTGAGCCAGATATAGGCGTCGATGCTGGCGCCGGCAAAGCCGATATTGCCGGCTTCGCGGCAGGCGACAAAAGCCTGTTCCAGCACCGGCGCGCAGTTTGCCAAGGTCTGTTCGGCGCTATTGAAAGCGAAGCCGTGGATGAACAGCAGCCTGCCGCGCTGCTTGGCATCTTGAAAGCGCTCGTTCAAGCGCAGGGACATGTCTGAAAACGCGAACCCGTTGCCGATATCGTCGTACACGCCGGCCAGCAGCAAGCCATAGTTGCTGTAGATGACGCAGGAATCTTCGATGTTGCCGTATTCAAGCGATAAGCTGAGCGCTTTGACCAGTATGGGAAGCGCGATCGCCGGCCGGGCGCTGTATCCGACCGTGAGCAATTCCGCTAACAGAACGATCACCATGCGCACATCCTGGTCGGTCGCCACCGGCAGATCGATCAAATCGGCGACGCGCGTGCCTTGCAGACGGCGAACCAAGTCTTGCCTCACCGCTTCGCCGTGGATCAGGAGATCTTGATCGCTCTTGGGAAAACTGATGCCGAACAGGCGCAATGCGTCGAGCCCCACTTCCAGGCTGTCCCGGCCGCGACCCGCCAGGAAATACATGCGGATCCGAACCTGCAGGGCCTGCGCCTTATCGAGATTGGTGCGCGCGTTCGCCAGAATGGCGTCGAGCAATGGATCGGCTTCCGTATGATTGCCGACCACGAATTCGCACTCGGCGCATTCGATATGCATCGCGTACGTTTCTTCATAGCGCGTTTGCCACGCTTCCGGCGGCAACAGCGCAATGGCATGGCGCAGATAGGTGCATGCCGATGCGTACGCGGCGGACGCTCGTGCTTTTTTGGCCGCCAGCGAATTCAGGCGGCATACCGTCTCTTTTTCTTCCGGGTCGGCGATCAAGTCGATGCCGCAATTGAATTGGTGGATGAGGTCAAAAACCGCGGCATCCACTTCTTGCGGCGTCATCTTCGACTGCAAAAGCCGCCCGATCTGCACATGCATGGCGCCGCGGTCCTTGGCCGGAATCAGCGAATAGGCGGCTTCTTGAATGCGGTCGTGAGGAAAGCCGACACGGTCGCCGACCGGTGAAACGATTCCCAGCCGTACCGCGTCGTCCAAACATTCTTGCGTTGCATCCAGCGAGGCATGCATCAATTCGGCCAGGGTGGCCAGCGATGCGCTCGTGCTCAGGCACGCGAGCCGCTTGACCAGTTCAAGCGTCGAGGTCGGCAAGCGCTGCAACTTGGCCAGCATCAGCTCTACCACATTGTCGGTAAAGCCTTTCTTGCGAATTTGTTCGATATCCCAACGCCAAGCGCGCTTTTGCGTATCGAAAGAGAGCAATCCGCCTTCATACAGCGTGGTTAAGAACTGCACGGCGAAGAAGGGATTGCCGCCGGTCTTAGCGTGCAGCATTTGCACCAGCGACGTTACGCTCGTTTTTTCGCAGCGCAAGGTGTCGGCGACCATCGTCGCCATATCGTCGAGCGTGAGCGGCTCCAGCAGGACATCCTGCACGACCCCGCCTTCCCGGCGAATACCGGAAAGGCAGCGCGTGACCAAATGCGCGGGCTCCATTTCATTGTCGCGGTAGGCGCCGATCAACAGCAGGTAATGCACGTTGGCGTGCGTCGTCAGATGTTCGAGAAGCTTCATGCTTCCCATATCCATCCACTGCAGATCATCCAAGAACAATACCAGCGGATGTCCGGCTTTACCGAAGACGCCGAGGAAGTTCGCAAACACGGAAAGGAAACGATTCTCCGCTTCACCGGGGTTCAACTCGCTTACCTGCGATTGTTTGCCGATAACGAATTCCAGCTCCGGAATCAGGTCGATCAACAGCTGGGCGTTGTTGCCCACGGCTTGACGGATCGCTCCGCCCCATCGCTCCATTTCGGCTTCGCTGCCGCCCAAAATCTGACGCACGAAGCCTTGGAAGGCTTGCGCCAGCGTCGCATAAGGAATATTGCGCTTGTATTGATCGAATTTACCGGACAGGTAAATGCCGCCCGTTTCGACGACAACGTTATGGATCTCATTGACCAGCGTCGATTTGCCGACCCCGGAGTAACCGGAAACCACCACCAGTTCTTTACCGCCATGCGACACGCGGCCGAGTGCCTGCAGCAAACTTTGCAATTCCTTGTCGCGGCCATAAAGCTTGTGCGTGAACTGCAGACGATCGAACAAGTCGTAACGGCCGAGCGGAAATTCGGTGACGGAGCCTTCTTCCTTGAGCGACCGTGCGCAGTGACGTAGATCGGCGAGCAAACCTTCGATGCTTTGGTAGCGGTCTTCCGCATTTTTGCTCAAGAGCTTTAATACGATATCGCTTACCGCCTTGGGCAACCCCGGAACCACTGCGGTGAGCGAGCGCGGCTGCTGAGCAATATGGCTATGGACGATCTCCATCGGATCCGTCGATGAGAACGGCAACTCCCCGGTGAGCAATTCGTAATACACCATGCCTAAGGAATAGTAATCGCTGCGGTAATCCACGCTGCGGCTCATTCGCCCGGTTTGTTCCGGCGAGATATAAGCGAGGTGCTGCTGCTCGATGGAGCTGGAAAGTAAGGACGGCGTGTCAATTTGGGAGGCCGACTGCTTGACGCCGAGCGTATTCGTATTGACGCAGCCGAGGAAAGGCCGGCGGCTATGCGCCTCTTTTAAGCGCGTCGCAGCTGTCTCCGCTATTGGAAAAAACGTCAGAAGCGGCAGCCTGGTGGCGCAGGATACCTCGCTCATAGCCTTGTCTCGAATGGTTATTGTTATGTCTTTGGGGAAAGATATTTGTTGATCATAGGCATCGAAATTCTCTTCGTCAATTAATTTTCCTGGCCGATTTGCCAGTCTTAAATTTCTGTCGCAATTCAAGCACTTACTGCTTGTAATTCACAGTGAACTTGCAGTTAAAGTGCTCTAAAAATGTGCAATTTTGAAGCCTTTGATAATTCTCAATATGTAACAATCTCGCACGTTACATTTTGGAAAATTACGTTGTACTATGGCAATAAATTTTTCGCCTCATCCGCATTGCGCGGCTTATAAAAATATCTACTGGAGAATGTCATGGTAAGAAACCGATTGACCACGCGTGTTTTAGGCCTATTGTTCAGCGCCTTTGTTGCTTTGGCTTGGAGTACGGTAGGCCACGCGGAAACCTACAGCCTGGGATGGGGCAATATCACCGACCCGGTCGGCAGCGTGTATTTCAATACGCCGGTCGCCTTGGCCAAGGACGCGAGCGGCAATGTTTATGTCACCGACATGGGCAACAGCCGTGTCGTCAAGCTCAACAGCACCGGCACTGTGCTCGCCACATACGGCAGCTTGGGTTCCGGCCCCGGTCAGTTCAATTTGCCGTTCGGCATTGCGGTAGATACGCAAGGCAACATCTTAGTGTCCGATACCGGCAACTATCGCATCCAAAAATTTAATGCGAGCATGCAATACCTCGCCAGCTGGGGAACGCAGGGTGCGGGTCCCGGACAATTCGGTTTTCCGCGCGAAATCGCAATCGATAGCCAAAACCGTTATTTCATTACCGATGAATACAATCATCGCGTTCAAGTATTCGATAGCAACGGCACCTATCTTTATCAGTTCGGCGGCTACGGCACCGGCCCCGCACAATTCCGTCTGCCGCAAAGCATCGCCATCGACGGCAACGACAATGTCTTTGTTTGCGATACCTACAACGCACGTGTTCAAAAGCTCACGACCGCCGGTACTTATATCACGCAGATCGGCACCACGGGTTCAGAGGGCGACAGCGGCACACTGCTCTATCATCCGCGCGGCGTAGCGGTTGACACCAGCAATAACGTGTATGTCGCCGATACCTATAATCACAAAATCAAGAAGTACAACAGCGCCTTGGCCTATCAGTACAGTGCCGGCGCTTTCCCCGCACCGTCGTATCCGAATGGCGTGCTGCCGCTGGCGAACGGCACTTTCATGGTGACCGATACCGGCAATAGTCAAATCATCCGATACAACAACGGCACCAAGAACGCGACGGTAGCCGGTTATGCAGGCACGCTACGCACGCAGAGCGGCCAATTCAGCGAGCCGCTGGGCGCAGTGGTCGGGCCGAATGGAACGGTCTACGTTTCCGATCGTTTTAATCATCGCATCCAGGCCTTCAATGCCAGCGGCACCTATCTGTTCAAGTGGGGCAAGAACAACGGCGCCGGCGGCTATACCAATAGCGGCGCGCTTAACGGCCAATTGAACATTCCAAGCGGCCTTGCCGTCGACAGCAGCGGCAAGGTGTACGTCGCCGAAGCCGGCAACAGCAGAGTTCAAATCTTCGATGCCGCCGGCAATTTCATCGCGCGTTTCGGTTTGTTCGGCATCGGTAACGGCATGTTCAAGACCCCGACCGGCGTCGCCGTCGATAGCAACGGCAATATCTTCGTGGCCGACTACGGCAACAACCGCATCCAGAAATTCAATTCGGCGCGCGCTTACGTCACTCAGTGGGGCAGCGCCGGCACCGGCGATGGCCAATTCCGCCAGCCCTATGACGTATCCGTGGATAGCCAAGGCAATGTGTATGTCGCCGACCGTCTCAACAGCCGCGTGCAAAAATTTACGAACAACGGCGTATTCGTCGCCAAGTGGGGCACCAACCAAGGCAATCCCAATACGGACCCCTTGCTGAATTGGGGCACCGCCAATGGCGAGTTCTTCTTCCCGAACGGCATACGCGTATCCGGGAATAATGTGTATGTGTCCGACAGCTCGAATAACCGCATGCAGAAATTCGACTTGAACGGCACCTTCATTAGCAAGTGGAGCGACTTCGGCGGCCAGGCAGGCAATTCCTTCTCGCCCGCGGGCTTAGCGATAGATGCGGGCGGCAACGTGTATAGCGCCGATCTGTTGCTGAACCGGATGCAGAAGTTCGTGCCCTGAAAACCTGATCGGCAGGCAAGGCTCGTCAATCAAAAACGCCCGATGAAATCATCGGGCGTTTTTCATTTTGGCGCGGTTATACACCCAATTTTTATCGATTACGGCGACCAATATCAGGCAGTATGCGATCAGGCGGATAAGGTAATGGATGGCGGCATCTTCACTCTCCCCGCCTCTTAAGCCAAGCACTACCCGGTTACATCCTTCAAGAAGAAACGAAGCGGCGAAGAAAAGGAAGAACCGGTCGTTCGACGCTCGCCAGAAGCGCAGAAAAAATAGACCGATGACCATCGAGGCGAGCGCAATCGCGCCCACCAGAACCAGATTAATCGTTTGCATCATTGCTCCTCCCAGATCAAGCCGAACAACAGCAGCAATAAGGCGATCAGCGCCGAACTGGATCGCAACAATAGAAGATCAGCCGTTGTCGAAAACACGGTTTTATCCAATAGCAAAATGACGTTATTGAGAGCGAGACCCGAAAAACATAGGCCGCTCCAGAATAACAAGCGAATCTTATTGCGCAGATAGGTTCGCAAAAGCAGCCACGCACAAAGAGCGGCGGTCAACGCGCAAAGCACATAAATTATCTTTTCCACACTTAGTCCCTTCGCCATTTAAATGCATCGGCAAATTGCTGCGCCCGTTTGTCTACCTTGGAATGAATGATGTGGGTCACTTCCACCATATGTCTTGCATAGATTTCCGCTAAACGGCTGCACATATCAGCCAGCTCTTCGGTCACCGGAGAAAATCGATAACCGGATTCGCCCGCAATGGGAGCCTTGACGAACCCGGCGGATTGCAATTCCAGAAGCAATCCGCCTGCCTTTACTTCCGGGATATAGAGTCGGCTCGCGAGCGCTTGCGGTCCCCAGTATGTCGAGGCCGCATTTCGCATCAATATCATTGCTTCCAGCAAGGGAACCGAACTAATACTCGTATGAATGAATCGCCTTATATCGTCGGGAATCTCGTCTTGACTCATATGCTCATTTTACTCATCAAAATCCTGCTCGCCGATAAAAACCGGAACCGCTCGCCAGCGTCTTGTAGTGGCGGGAAAGCGGCATGACGTGCTCCACATCAAATTCCGCATCCAGCATCAACACGCCGTAGTGCGCCAGGCTGTCATTGAATAGACCAAGCGCGCGGCGCTTTAGTGCCATTCCGAAATTCCACATCGGCTTGCGGCATACAATCAATTGGAATTCGTTGAATGAAAAATCAGTGGCGACGCTGCACTGCGCCCAGGTAATGTTATCGCGCAGCGTATCGCTAAATCTGCCGCGTTCGCCGCTGCGCACCCAATACGCGGAAAGATTTTCGGAACCGCCGCCGCACCGGTAATTTTCTTCGTACTGCGCCAAATACCCGAGCGGGAAACTCCCTTCCTTTACAGCATTGAGCACAGCTTCGCACGAGGCTGTTGCAAAGAGCTGCGTTTTATCATGCAATTTCAATTCAGCCAGCAAAATAGCAATCGAAAACACCTCGGCCGCGGACGTACATTCCGGCAGCCAAACTTTGGGCATCGCGTAGGAGCGCAGCAAAGGGCCGGCAATCTCGCGCAAGGCCGCGAATTGCTCGGGGTGCTCGAATAGCGCCGTCTCTTGCCCGCATAAGCTAAGCAGAAGCGTATCGCGCAAGGCCTTATCGCGCAGCACCTGTCCTTGCAACGCCGAAATGGTTTGCATTTTTTGCCGGCGCACAAATACAGCCAGTTTCGGCATCAAAGACATGCGGTCATGGCCGCGCAAATCATCGCCGTAAAACTGGTACAGCCCTTCCAGCAACAAATCGGTTTCCAGAGCGAATAACTCCGGATTGCCGCCCTCCTTCAGCTTATCTACTGGGATAACCATACTCGCATCAACGAAAGCAAGCGATTCACGTCCACCGGCTTAGTGATGTAATCGGATGCGCCGGCGGCCAAACACTTGTCGCGGTCGCCCTTCATCGCCTTCGCGGTCAGCGTGATGATCGGGAGGGACTTGAATTGATCCTTGTGACGGATCGCGTGTATCGTATCGTAGCCATCCATCTCCGGCATCATGATATCCATCAGCACGATTTCAATTGCCGGGTCTTTTTCGAGAAGATCGATACCGTCGCGGCCGTTCTCGGCAAACGAGACCACCATTTCATGCCGTTCCAGCACCGAGGTCAGCGCGAAGATGTTGCGCAAGTCATCGTCGACGATCAGTACTTTGTGTCCTGCCAATCCGCCGTTGGCATTTTGAATCTCTTCCAGCATGCGCTGCTGCATTTCCGGCATGTTGGCCGGCGAACGATGCAAGAACAACGCCGTTTCATGCAGCAGGCGTTCGGGTGAGCGAACGTCCTTGATGACGATGGTCTTTGCCACGCGCGACAGCTTCGCGACTTGGCCGTTTTTCAGTTCCTTGGCGGTATAGATCACGATCGGCACGTCGCGCAGATGGGTGTCCTTGCTGATCAGGTCCAGCAATTCAAAGCCGTCTAAATCAGGCAAAGTGAGATCCAGCACCATGCAGTCGAAGCGCGTCGCTTTCAATGCTTCCAGCGCTTTGCGGCCGCTTTCCACGGCCGTGATGTGAACGTCGTGGTCGCCGATCAGTTCAACGATTTGATTGCGCTGGGCTTCATCGTCTTCGACGATTAAAAGGCTGCGCTTGCTGCGGATCAGGAAATTTTGGATGCGTACAAATTCGTCCTCCAGCCGTTCCCGCTTAACCGGCTTGGTCAAATAAGAAATTGCGCCGGCACGCAAGCCGCGTTCGCGCTCGTTGGCATTGGATAAGATGTGCACCGGTATATGGCGCGTGCCGGGGTCGCGCTTCAAGCGGTCGAGCACGGTAAAGCCATCGACATCCGGCAAATCGATATCCAGGAAAATCGCGGTAGGCAAATAGTCGCGCGCCAGCGTCAAGGCGGCGTCGCCGCTCAGCGTGACGATGCCTTTGAAACTCTTTTCACGCGCATAGTTCAGAAGAATTTTCGCGAAGCTGAGGTCGTCTTCCACAATCAATACCGAAGGGTCGCCCGGCGCGATCGAATTGCGATCGTCGAAATGCAGATCGTGCTGTACGTATACAGGCGACTCCACGGTGCTCGGTATGATATGCGCTTCCATCACATCGCCGGCGTCACGCGCTTGCGACACTGCGCGTACCAGCGTGCTGATCGTGTGGGAAGGCGAATTGCCCGAATAAGTCAGCGACGGATAATTTGCAAAGCCGGTGCGGTTGTACGGCAGATAGAGCGTGAAAGTGCTGCCGGCGCCGACGACGCTGGTAACGCGGATTTCGCCGCCCAGCAGACGCGCCAGTTCGCGGCTAATCGATAAGCCGAGGCCGGTGCCGCCATACTTACGGGCGGTAGAGCCGTCCGCTTGCTGGAAGGCTTCGAAAATCAACTTGAGCTTATCTTCCGCAATACCGATACCCGTATCGCTCACCGAGAACGCCAGCACGGCTTCGGCTGTAGACAGATGCGGATGATCCGACGTCCATCCCGTGTCGGCAAGGCCGATTTGCAGATTGACTTGGCCATTGCCCGTGAATTTAAAGGCGTTCGACAGCAGATTTTTCAGAATTTGCTGGAGACGCGTGGTATCGGTCATCATGGTAGCCGGCAGTTTTTCGTCCAATGCAATCGAGAAGCTGATGTTTTTTGCCTCGGCCATGTGACGGAAGGTTCGCTCCACGAACGCGGCCAACAGCGAGAAGCGGGATTCGCCCACTTCCAGCGTCACGGTACCGGATTCGATCTTCGACAGATCCAGAATGTCGTTAATCAAGGTCAGCAAGTCGGAACCCGAGCCGTAAATGGTGCGCGCATACTCGACTTGGTTCGCCGTCAAATTCCCGCTCGGGTTGTCGCCCAGCTGCTGTGCGAGCAGCAGCAAGCTGTTCAAAGGCGTGCGCAATTCATGCGACATGTTCGCCAAGAATTCCGACTTGTACTTGGACGACAAGGCAAGCTGCGTGGCTTTTTCTTCCAATGCGCGCTTGGCTTGTTCCACCTCGCGGTTCTTGCGTTCCACTTCGCTGTTTTGCTCGGACAAGAGACGCGCTTTCTCCGCGAGTTCCTGGTTGGTTTGCTGCAGCTCTTGCGCCAGGCGCTGCGACTGCGTCAACAAGGATTCGGTTCGGCTATTCGCTTCAATGGTATTCAGCACCACGCCGATCGATTCCATCAGCTGATCCAGGAAGCCCATGTGCGTATACGTGAAACGATCCAAGGATGCCAATTCCACCACCGCCTTGACTTCCTGTTCGAACAGAATCGGCAGCACCACGATATTGGTCGGTGGCGCGGAACCGAGCGCGGACGACACCGCGATGTAGTCGCGCGGCACGTTGGTCAGCCACACGCGCGTTTTTTCCAGCGCGCACTGGCCGACCAAACCTTCGCCCGGTGCGAACGAGCGCGGCAACTTGCGGCTGGAGCGATAGCCGTAGCTGGCGATCATTTCGAGCTGCATGTTGTCTTCTTCCTCGTTCATCATGTAGAACACGCCGTGATGCGCCGACACCAGCGGAGCAAGTTCGGACAGAATCATGCGCGAAACCGCTTCCAAATCGCGCTGGCCTTGCAACAAACGCGAGAAGCGCGCCAGGTTGGTTTTCAGCCAGTCCTGCTCCGCGTTCTTTTGCGTGGTTTCTTTCAGGTTGCGGATCATCTCATTGATGTTGTCCTTGAGATTGGACACTTCGCCGCTGGCCTGAACCTGAATCGAGCGCGACAAGTCGCCGCGCGTCACGGCGGTTGCCACTTCCGCAATCGCACGCACCTGCGTGCTCAAATTTGCCGCCAGCTGGTTGACGTTTTCCGTCAAGTCTTTCCAGGTACCCGCCGCACCCGGCACGCTGGCCTGGCCGCCCAGCTTGCCTTCCACACCCACTTCGCGCGCCACGGTGGTCACCTGGTCCGCAAACACCGCGAGCGTATCGGTCATCTCGTTGATGGTATTGGCGAGCGACGCGATCTCGCCCTGCGCCGCCACGGTCAGTTTTTTCTTCAAGTCGCCCTTCGCCACCGCCGTCACCACGCCCGCAATACCGCGCACCTGCTCGGTCAGGTTGGCGGCCATGAAGTTCACGTTTTCGGTCAAGTCTTTCCAGGTGCCGCCTACGCCCTTCACCTGCGCTTGGCCGCCGAGCTTGCCTTCGGTACCCACCTCGCGCGCCACACGCGTCACCTCGGAGGCGAAGGAAGAAAGCTGGTCCACCATCACGTTGATGGTGTCCTTGAGTTCGAGAATTTCGCCCTTCACGTCCACGGTAATTTTCTTGGACAAGTCGCCGTTCGCCACGGCGGTGGTCACCTCCGCGATGTTGCGCACCTGCACCGTCAGGTTCGACGCCATGAAGTTGACGTTATCGGTCAAGTCTTTCCAAGTGCCGCCCACACCCGGCACGTAAGCCTGGCCGCCCAGCTTGCCTTCGGTGCCGACCTCACGCGCCACGCGCGTGACTTCCGATGCGACGGACCGCAGCTGATCCACCATGGTGTTGATCGTGTCCTTCAACTGCAGGATCTCGCCGCGCACGTCCACCGTGATCTTCTTGGACAAGTCGCCGTTTGCCACAGCGGTGGTCACCTCCGCGATGTTACGCACCTGCGAGGTCAAATTGCCGGCCATCGAGTTCACGTTCTCGGTCAAGTCTTTCCAGGTGCCGCCCACGCCCTTCACTTGCGCTTGGCCGCCGAGCTTGCCTTCGGTGCCCACCTCACGCGCCACACGCGTGACTTCGGAGGCAAACGACGAAAGCTGATCCACCATCACGTTGATGGTGTTTTTCAGCTCAAGAATCTCGCCCTTTGCATCGGCGGTAATTTTCTTGGACAAGTCGCCGTTCGCCACCGCCGTCGTCACCTCGGCAATATTACGCACCTGGCCGGTCAAGTTACCCGCCATCGAGTTCACCGAGTCGGTCAAGTCTTTCCAGGTGCCCGCCACGCCCGGCACGTTCGCCTGGCCACCCAGCTTGCCTTCGGTACCCACTTCGCGCGCCACACGCGTGACTTCCGATGCGAAGGAAGAAAGCTGGTCCACCATCACGTTGATGGTGTCTTTCAATTCGAGAATTTCACCCTTTACGTCTGCGGTAATTTTCTTGGAGAGGTCGCCGTTCGCCACAGCGGTGGTCACTTCCGCGATGTTACGCACCTGGCCGGTCAAGTTCGACGCCATGAAATTCACGTTGTCGGTCAAATCTTTCCAGGTACCGGCAACGCCGGGTACGTTCGCCTGACCGCCCAGCTTGCCTTCGGTGCCCACTTCACGCGCCACACGCGTGACCTCGGAGGCAAACGACGAAAGCTGATCCACCATCACGTTAATCGTGTTCTTCAGTTCGAGAATCTCGCCCTTTGCATCGGCGGTAATTTTCTTGGACAAGTCGCCGTTCGCCACCGCCGTGGTCACCTCCGCGATGTTGCGCACTTGGTTCGTCAAATTACCGGCCATGAAATTGACGTTATCGGTCAAGTCTTTCCAGGTGCCGCCCACGCCCTTCACTTGCGCTTGGCCGCCGAGCTTGCCTTCGGTGCCCACCTCGCGCGCCACGCGGGTTACCTCGGATGCGAACGATGACAACTGATCCACCATCACGTTAATGGTATTTTTCAGCTCAAGAATTTCGCCCTTTGCATCGGCGGTAATTTTCTTAGACAAGTCGCCGTTCGCCACTGCGGTGGTTACCTCCGCGATGTTACGCACCTGGCCGGTCAAGTTACCGGCCATGAAGTTGACGTTCTCAGTCAAGTCTTTCCAAGTGCCGCCCACACCCGGCACGTAAGCCTGGCCGCCCAGCTTGCCTTCCGTACCCACCTCGCGCGCCACACGGGTCACCTCGGATGCGAAGGAGCGCAGCTGATCCACCATGGTGTTGATCGTGTCCTTCAGCTGCAGGATCTCGCCGCGCACATCCACCGTAATTTTCTTGGACAAGTCGCCGTTTGCCACGGCGGTGGTCACCTCCGCGATGTTACGCACCTGCGAAGTCAAGTTACCCGCCATCGAGTTCACCGAGTCGGTCAAGTCTTTCCAGGTGCCGGCAACGCCTTGCACGTTTGCCTGGCCGCCCAGCTTGCCTTCGGTGCCCACCTCACGCGCCACGCGCGTGACCTCGGAGGCAAACGACGACAGCTGATCCACCATCGTGTTTGCCGTTGCCGCCGCCCGCAGAAACTGCCCTTTCAATGGCCGCCCATCCACATCCAAGGACATGTTCTGCGACAAGTCCCCTTTCGCCACCGCACCAATGACGCGCGCCATTTCCGTTGTAGGGCGCACCAAGTCGTCGATCAGCGTATTCACGGAATTGACCATGGTCGCCCAACGGCCGCCGACTGCCGGCATCACCGCACGCTGCGTCAATCGACCGTCGCGCCCGACCACCTTGCTGACATTGACAATGGATTTTTCGATCTGATCGCTGTTTTCCATAATCTCATTCAGCGTGTCCGCGATCTTCCCGCTCAGGCCCGTTAAATCCGACGGCATGCGAACGGAAAAATCGCCTTTCTTCAGCGCAGTCAACGCGGCGAGTAACTGCCTGTAATCGAGCATTTCCTGAATATCAGTAAGGGTATTCATGGTGGCGGCTTAAAAGTAAATCAAGAGGGAAACCTTGTGCGCAATCAAAACTGCGTACTTGCGATGATTCGTGATTTTCCAAGGAAAAAGAATAGTGCTCCAACCAACCATTGAGATTTATCAAATGAACGTCATTGCCGCTTCTCACGATCTCACTTTCCGGCAAAATGCAGGCAATCCTCTTAGTGGACCACTTGGCGTTGGCCATACGCGAAAATCATGTTGGATGTCACGCTTTTTCACCATACTGACGACCCGGAAATGAGCGTCAAAGAAAATGTCCCCAAAATCCTGGTTGTCAATGATGATCCGGGCAGCTTATTAGCGCTGACGAGTCTATTGGCGAAATGGGCAGAGGAAGAGGCTTGCGAGATTCACGCTGCTCGCTCGGGGCATGGAGCCTTGCGTCATGTATTGCAACACGACTTCGCCGTCATACTTCTCGACGTCAATATGCCTGGCATGGATGGCTTTGAAACGGCGCAAGCCATTCATCTGCGCACCCGTTCCTCATCCGTGCCGATTATTTTCATCACCGCCTATCACGCCGATGAGATGGATAGGCTCAAGGGTTATCAGAATGGCGCAGCGGATTATCTGTTCACGCCCATCATTCCGCAAATCCTGAAAGCCAAGTTATCCGCTTTTGTCGCGCTCGCCCGAAAAAACCTGGAGCTTCACGCGCAAGCTGCGATGCTGGATAAACGCACCAATGAACTCGTCGCGATCAATGCGAGGCTTGCGCTGGAAATCAGCGAACGTAAAATCGCCGAGCAAGAAAACAAGGCGAAGGATGATTTTCTGGCGATGCTAGGCCATGAACTGCGCAATCCTCTGGCGGCCATAACCAGTGCAGCCTACCTATTGAACGCAAGCGCCGCATCGACCGATCAAATCATCCATGCTAGAGGCGTCATTCAGCGTCAAAGCTTGCATCTCAAACGCATCGTCGACGACTTGCTCGATCTGTCGCGCGTCATGTCTGGCAAAATCCTGTTGGACAAGCAACCGGTCGAATTCTCCGAGCTGGTGAGGGGCTGCGTAGATACGCTGCAGCTGACCGGACGCGCCGGGCAACACAAGATCAATTTACAAACGGAAAAGGTGTGGATTAGCGGCGATGCGTCGCGCATCGAGCAGATCATCACCAACCTATTGGATAACGCGTTCAAATATACGCCGCCCGGCGGTGCAATCGACGTTGAAGTCGGCGCTGAAAATGACGTCGCGGTATTTAAAGTAGGCGACTCCGGCGTGGGCATCGACGCCGATTTGTTGCCGCATATTTTCGACGTATTCGTCCAGGGCGATAATTCGCTGGACCGCACGCAGGGCGGCTTGGGGATAGGACTGGCCTTGGTACGGCAACTGGCCGCCTTGCATGGCGGCACAGCGACGGCAAGCAGCAAGGGCCAAGGCAACGGCAGCCTCTTCGTCGTTCAAATACCGGCCATCGAAAACAAAGAGGCGGCAGCGCCATCCGTTCATCCAAGCAGAAGCGAAAGCCAGTGCAAGGTTTTGCTGATCGACGACAACGAAGACGGCCGCACGTCGATGGCGATGGGCTTAAGCGCATTCGGCAACAGCGTGTTATCCGTGCCGGAGGGAATTGCCGGATTGAGGCTCGCCCGGGAACAGCAGCCGGACATCGCCTTAATCGATATCGGCTTGCCGGGCATGGATGGGTATGAAGTTGCGCGCCAGCTGCGCGCCGATCCGGCCACTCGTCGCATCAAACTTGTGGCATTGACCGGCTATGGCTTGAAAACCGATCGTTTACGGGCATTGGAGGCCGGCTTCGACATGCATTTGGTCAAGCCGGTTTATCTCGAAGAGTTGAACGAGGTTATCGCCGCCTGCATGGCTTCGCTATAAGAGTGGCTACTCAGTGAAGACATGCCCCACTCCGCAATAACGATGCAAAATCATCCGCGGCCACGGCCTTGCTGAAGTAATGCCCTTGGATTTCGTCGCAGTGATGCTCGCGCAAGAAATTCAACTGCTGTTCGGTTTCCACGCCTTCCGCAATCACTTTTAGATTCAAGCTGTGGCCCAGCGCGATCACGGACCGCGTGATAACGGCATCGTCCGGATCGGTGGCAATGTCTCGGATGAAGGATTGGTCGATTTTCAGCCGATCCAGCGAAAACCGCTTGAGATAACTGAGGCTGGAGTAGCCAGTTCCGAAGTCGTCGATCGATAATTGCACGCCCAGCTCTTTGAGCGACTGCAGCCGCGCGATAAATTGTTCGGCGCTATTCATCACCATGCTTTCCGTGATCTCCAGCTCAAGGCAGCGCGGATCAATGCCGGTCTCGTGCAATACGTTGGCCACGGTGTCCACAAAATTTTCCTCGGCAAACTGGCCTGCCGAAAGATTGACGGCAACCGTAATCTCCGGCAAGCCCATGGCTCGCCACGCCACGAGCTGCAAACACGCCGAACGCAATACCCACCGGCCGATGGGCACGATGAGGCCGGTTTCTTCGGCGAGCGGAATAAAGCGCGACGGCGCAATCATGCCCAATTGCGGATGCCGCCAGCGAAGCAAGGCTTCTGCCCCGATGATTTTCCCGCTCTTTAAATCGGGTTTGGCCTGATAAAAAATTTCGAGCTCTTCCGCTTCGAGGGCTCGATGCAATGCATTCTCCAGCTGCGCTCTTTCCAAGGCGCGCACGCTCATGTCTTGCGAATAAAATTCATAGGAGCTGCCATGATCCGCTTTCGCCTGATACATCGCGGTGTCCGCGTTGCGCAACAAAGCCGGCAAATTGTCGGCGTCGTTCGGATACACGGTCACGCCGATGCTGGCGGTGATGTGCAATACCTGGCCGTCAAAGATAAAGGGGTCGGCAAATACCGCCAAAATCTTGTCGATCGTCTTGACGATATCCCGCAAGTTGTCCAAATCGGAGAGCAGGATGATGAATTCATCTCCTCCCTGCCTCGCCACCGTATCGCCGGCGCGAACCACGGCCAATAGACGTGCCGCCACCGATTTTAGGAGCAAGTCGCCCAAGGCGTGTCCGAAGCTGTCGTTAATCGCCTTAAAGCGATCGAGGTCGAGAAAAAGCAAGGCCAACAGGGTTTTTCCGCGGCGCGCATAAGAAATCGCTTGCGCTACCCGATCGTTCAGCAAATTGCGGTTGGCCAGATCCGTCAACGCGTCGTGAGTTGCCAGATACTCGATGCGCGCTTCGTGTTCCTTCCGTTCGGTGATATCGCTTTCTACGGCATCGACACGCAGCGGCACGCCTGCATTGTCGCGGACGATCTTGGAGCGATGCTCGATCCAGCGGACCTGGCCGTCCGGCCGGACAATCCGGAATTCCTGGCGTATCGAGCCGCGTTTCTGCAGCACGGCGTATCGATTCCGTATCTTGGCACGGTCTTGCGGATGTATCACGTCCAGCCACAATGCGCGATTTTGCATGAAGTCCGCAATGGGGCGGCCGTAGATTTTTTCCACGATGGAATTGACGTACAGCAGCTTCCCTTGCGACACGGACCAAACGACATTGTCGATCGAGCCCAAAATGCCCGACAGTTTTTCTTCCGCCTGACTTCGTTCTGCCACTTCAGCCTTGAGCTGCTGCCGGTTACGCTGGATTTCTTCATACAACGCGAGATTTTCATACGCGATCGCCAATTGTGTGCCGACCGTCGCCACCGCCTGTTCATCAATTTCATTAAATGCGCCGGCGCCGATCTTGTCGACGAGATACAGCCAGCCCCAGCGCCGTCCAGACGATGCCAGCGGAACGCCCAGAAAGGAATGCGCAGGAGGATGGGCCGCGGACAAGCCGATCCGGACAGGATCGCCGTTTAAGGATTCAAGCCGTTTCGGAAGCGTATCGATTTCCAGCGTGCCGAGAGAGCCGTTGCGCGTTATCGATTCGCTCAGCTGCGATTGCGACACTTCATCCAATCCGCGCGATACGCAATATCGGACGCGCGCGCCGTCTTCCTCGAAAATCGCGACGACCGCGTATTTCGCCACGGCCAAATCCTGGGCGACGCGACAGCCGGTTTCCAGCAGCTTGATCGGATCGCGTTCCGCAGCCAGCGAAATGCCGAGTTCGATCAAAGCGGTGAGGCGCAAACTGACCATTTGCAAATTGCCTAGCGAATGAGACAGCTGCTGAACGATCTGGTCCAGACCTTCTCGCCGAGCGGCATGCATCGCCTCCTGGTCGACCAGTTTGAGCACCCTGTTGCTGCTGCTGCCCAGTTCGGCTAAATATTCGCTCACGCGTTCGTCCAGCGCGGAAGGCTCTGGAAATGCGTGCGCCTCAAGCACGGTTTCCGGCACCACCGAGACTTGCGGCAAGCCCAGCGTTTCATGAACCACGCGCAGAATGACTTCAGGTTCGGAAGGCTTGGGCAGGACCGCGCGCACGCCGCAGGACTGCGCCAGGACATGTGCTTCGTGCTGACGATAGGTTGCGGTATAAAAGATCAGCGGAATATCGGCGATGGCCGCATCCGACCGCACGCGCGAAACGAATTCGTAGCCGTCCATGTGCGGCATCAATATGTCGGTGATGATTAGATCGGGATGCTCGCTCCGTGCGACTTGGAGCGCCTCCGCGCCGTCGGCAGCTTCCAGCAAGCGATGCCCGCCGTAACCGAGCAAAGTGACCAGGAATTCCCGGTTCAGCGCCTGATCGTCGACAATTAGAATAGTGGCCATGCTGAGCTTTTAGCGCGTGCGCACAGGAAAATCGATATGAGATTAAACGGGACCATTAAGCCGAACCCGGTCGCGATGCCTGGAGCGAAGAAGCACTCTTCGGACGCAAACCGGCGGGCAGATATTTTTCAATTTCACCGACAAATTGTTCCGGATCGATTGGTTTACCGATATAGCCGTCGAATCCTGCGGCAAGGAGTTTTTCCTTGTCGCCGACCATGGCAAGCGCGGTGACCGCCACCACGGGAATGCGGCGGAGCGCTTCGTCTTCTTTCAAGCGACGCACTATTTCATAGCCGTCCATGCGCGGCATATGAACATCGCAGGCGATCAGCTCGGGCCTGCCGTAGTACGCCATATGGATACCCGCTGCCCCGTCATATGCCGTGTACACGGTATGTCCGAATGCGCGCAGCAGATAAGCCATGAGTTCCATGTTGGCCGGATTGTCTTCGATGATCAGAATAGTGGCGCCCATTTAGCTTACGTCCGCTTCGACGGAAGATGAAACGAATTGAGGATCAAGGTCCAGCGTAAAGACGCTGCCTTTGCCGAATTCGCTCTGCATCGATAAATTGCCGCCGATCAGATGCGCCAGTTTCCGGCTTAAATACAATCCCAGCCCGGTGCCTTCGAAGCGGCGCGTCGAGCTCGCGTCCACCTGCGAAAACGCTTGGAACAGCCTGGCTTGATCCTCAGGCTTGATGCCGACACCGGTATCGCTCACCCGGAATTCGATACGCATCTTGCCGTCGATATCGCGCCTTTGCAAATGCAAAGAAACCTTGCCGCTTTCAGTGAATTTGATGGCATTGTTGGCCAGATTGAGAATGATCTGCGTAAGGGCACGGCGATCGATCGATACCGTTAAGTCTTCCGACGGCATATCGAGCGTGAAAAACAACTGTTTTTCATCCGCCATCGGCCCCAGTGCCTCTGCCAGATCACGAAGTACGCTCTGGCAGACAACCGGCTCGGGATTCAATTTCACTTTGCCGGATTCAATCTTGGCCAAATCGAGCAAATCGTTAATCAGCGAAAGCAAATGGCGGGCGCTGGAACGTATCGTCTTCAGCTGCTTGTCCTGTTCGGCCGTCAGCGGCCCCGGCAACTTCATGAGCAGCGTGCCGGTAAAGCCGATGATGGCATTGAGCGGCGTGCGCAACTCATGCGACATGCCGGCGAGGAAGTGGTCCTTAGCCAAGCTCGCTGCTTCGAGTTCGATGTTCTTTTCGTAAAGGGTTCTTTCGATGCGCTTGCGTTCGCTGATATCGCGAATCGCGCTCGACACCAACAAACCCTCCTCTGTCTCCAATGGGCTCAAGCTGATCTCGACCGGGAATTCGCTGCCGTCGCGGCGCATGCCGAACAGTTCCAAGCCTTTGCCCATCGGGCGCGTGCGCGGATCGGAAAAAAAACTGTCGCGATAACCGGGGTGCTTGGCGGCGAAACGATGCGGCACGAGAATCTCCACATTTTTACCGAGCAGCTCTTCGCGCGGATAACCGAACAATTTTTCGGTTTGCGAATTGACCAAGATAATTTCGCCTTGGCGATTGACGATCACCATAGCGTCCGGCGCGGATTCCATCAAGCCGCGAAACTTCTTCTCGGCTCTCTTGCGCTGACCCAAGTCGCGGATGGCGCTCATCGCCATCATGCCTTCTTCGGTCTGAATCGGACTTAGGCTAATTTCAACCGGAAATTCCGTGCCGTCGCGGCGCAGTCCATACAATTCAAGACCGGCGCCCATTTCGCGCGTACGCGGTTGAGTGAAATAGCGCGAGCGGTGTCCGAGATGACCGGAGCGAAAACGATTCGGCAGCAAAACTTCGATCAATTGGCCGCGCAGCTCCCCTTGATCGTATCCGAACAGGCGTTCCGCCTGGGCATTCGCCAACACGATACGCCCTGTCATATTGACCATCACAATGCTATCCGGCATCGACTCCAGCAAATCGCGAAATTTGGCATCCAGCAGCTTGGCGTCGCGCAGCGTTTTCAAGTGCGTGACATCTTTTTTGCTGGAAAGTATGTATTGCAATCGGCCTTGGTCATCGCGAATTGCTTTTACCGAGATATCGACATAAATGAGCGAACCGTCTTTTTTATGACGTAGCGATTCGCTGAAACAGTATCCGACGGCAATCGCTTCATCAATGATCAGGTGGCTTTCCTCGTGCTTGTCGTCAGGAACAATCAGCTCAATGAAGCTCTTGCCGATGGCTTCTTCACTGGAATACCCGAATAATTGTTCTGCCCCTTTTGTCCAATGCAGTACCGTGCCTGCCGGATCACTAATAACGATGCCGTCCGGCATTTCGTTCAATACCAGTTGATTGAAATCAGTGAGCATGCGTGGTCTGCTGCAAAAATGCTGAATGCAGGTAGGGCAATCCTTCAAGCGCCTTGATATGGACCCGGCGATGACTGAGTAGTTGCATAAGGGCGTTATATGAAGATGGCGGCAGCTTTCAATTTTCCGCCATGCATCAAGAATGGATTTGAGATGGCGCAACAGGCAAGGTCCTGCGCCTGGTTGATATATCGCAATAGTTCAACGGGTATTTTTGACCTACCCAGTAAGCTCTTCTAACATTTCCTTATGGCATCACTTCCCGTCGTCGCGGAGCCGTGAGGATGCTGCCTTGGATAGGTGGAGGCAGTCATGGAGTACTTGGATTTCAACGACCAAGCCGGGTGGTCGATCGAAGGATCCCGCCACGCCGTACATGAGCTCAAGCGTGCCCTTCGTGTGCTTCGCCTGCTGCATCAATGCGATGAAGCGATCATGCGCGCCGAGGATGAAACCGCCCTCATTTCACGCATATGCACGCTGATCGTCGAGTCGGGCAATTACGCGATGGCGATGACGGCATTCGCCCAAAACGATGCGGCCTGCAGTCTTGTCCCCATTGCATACGCCGGCCGGCAGGCGGCAGACTATTGCTGCGATCTGCAGTTAAGCTGGTCAGCGTCCCACCCCGCAGGACAAGGACCGACCGGACAAACGATACGTACCGGCAAACCGGCAGTGGTCGTCGACATCGCGCGAGTAACAGAAGACTCGCCTTGTTTGGAAACAGCGTACCAACTTGGCTTACGCGGCGTCATCACCCTGCCCTTATCGAATGGCAAACAGTGCTTCGGCGTATTCGCCTTATACGCGGAAACGCCGATCGCGCCGCTGGCCACCGAAATGCAGTTGCTGCAAAAGCTGGCCGCCGATCTGGCATTCGGCATCGAGTCCGTTCGGGCAAAAAAATTACGGCAACGGCTTCAAGCGGGGGCGATGAACATTGCCGCTGCCGTCAGCGCTCCGCCGGGCGAGCATTTTTTTTCACAGCTCGTCGGCGGCATCGTCGACGCATTGGATGCAAGAGCGGCCTTCGTTGCACGCTGGTCGCCGGAAAGGCCGAACGTCTTACGCACTATCGCGGCGGCGACGGCGGACCGAAGCCTGGACAATTTTATTTATACGGTCGAAGCCGGGACGGACGCCGCGAGGAGCAACTGCCTCGATCTCTTTCCCGGCCCCGACGTGCTCTCCTTCTTAGACGCAAAAGTATGTCTTGGACGCAGCCTATTCGATTCGTCCGGTCGTCGTATCGGGCTGTTGGTTGTCTTGTTTAATCGGCCGACCGAAGACTCGGGATTCATGGCCTCCGGTTTGCAAATTTTCGCGGCGCGTGCTGCGGCCGAATTGGAGCGGGAAGATTCGGTGGGGCGCATACGCGAACAAGCCGCGCTGCTCGACAAGGCGCGCGACGCGATTGTGGTGCGCGATATCGATAATCGGGTGCGTTTCTGGAATAAAGGCGCCGAACGCTTATTCGGATGGAGTTCGGAAGAAGCTTTGGGGCATTCCATCGAAGAACTGCTGTATGAGGACCCCGCCACGCTCCGTGAAGCCACGCGCACGGTGCTCGAAAAAGGAGAATGGCATGGTGAAATTACCGAACGTCATAAAGACGGCAAACTGCTGATCGTGGAAGGAAATTGGACCTTGGTGCGTGACGAAAAAGGCGTGCCGCAATCCATCTTTGCCATCAAGACGGATATCACCGCGCGCAAGGCGGCTGAGCAAGAGATTCAGCAGCTGGCTTTCTACGATCCGCTCACCCGGCTGCCCAATCGCCGCATGCTGCTGGACAGGCTGAAACAAGCACTGGCGGCGTCGGCGCGCACGCAAAAGTGCGGCGCATTGCTCTTCATCGACCTGGACAATTTCAAAACCTTGAACGATACGCTCGGCCATGACACGGGCGACATGCTTTTGCAGCAGGTGGCGGCACGCTTGGTTTCTTGCGTGCGCGCCAGCGACACGGTCGCTCGCCTAGGCGGCGATGAATTCGTGATTATGTTGGAAGAAATCGGCGATGAACTCTGGGAGGCGACGGAACACGCCGAAAAAACCGGCGAAAAAATCCTCGCCGCATTCGCGTCACACTTTCATCTCAATGAGCATAAACACTGCTGCACGCCCAGCATAGGCGCCACCCTATTCGGCTGCACGCCTGCCTCGGTCGAGGAGTTGCTCAAGCAAGCGGATGTCGCAATGTATGAAGCCAAGGCGGCAGGGCGAAACGGCATCCGTTTTTTCGGCAGATGCGAGCAGCGCTATATACATTAGGCGCTTTCCAGGCAAAAAAATCCGATTTCGTAGTTGACCGCTAACCCTTGTTCAAGCCGGCGCAGCACAGGCCGCAGGTTGACGGGCGCGTGTCCCGGACGCGGTTGGCTGGCGCCGATTTCGCGTAAGCCCTTGGCGAAACACAAGCCGTCGGCATGAGACTCCGTCAATGAAATGCGATGCGATCGAACGCGCGATATGCCCAGCGTTTCGCACATTCGGCGCAGTTCATCGTAATCCGGAAAAGCTTGCAATCCGGCGGAAAGGCCCGCCGCTTCATGCGCCTTACGCCACGCCGAAAAGGAACCGTCGAGCACGAGGCTGAATGCCAATACCTTGGCATGTGCCATATGGTGCCGCAACACCGGCAGCAATGGATCGAACCACTGGAAGCACATGGCGGAAACGATCCAGTCCGGCGCCGGTTCGAAGACGGGATCGCGGCCGTCTGAAACTGCATAATGCAAGCGCGGCGACGGCGGTAAAGCGGCGCGGCACAGTTCCACCATGCGCGGCGCAAGATCGGTGACGTGCAGCGTCGCGTCGCGATAGCGCTCAACCAGCAGCCGCGTGAGCATACCGGTGCCGCAGCCGATTTCAGCGATGCAGCTAGGCGTAACAAGTCCTTGGTCCGCCAGCCATGCATCGAACAGGCCGGCCGCCCGGCGTTGGATTTGGGCCGCACTGTCGTAGCGGTGCGCGGCCGCTGAAAAGCGCTCTGCTACCGGGTCGGCCACAAGCGCTCCTCGCAAAACTCGGCAATGGCGGCCACGGCCGATTCCGCATTCAGTAAAAGTTGCATATGATCGCCGGCAAATTCCCGCGTAACCGCATTCGCTTGAGAAAAACCGGCACGCGCCAGCGCCGGCGAAACGATGAGATCTTCTTGCGTCGCCAGGGCCAATACCGGACAAGACGGCAGATCTATCGAGGTATCCCGCAAACGAACAAGATGGTCGTGCAGCCTTTCCGAATCCAAGGTCTCCGGAATCCCGGTTTTGTCGCCGCAGCGCAAACGGAACTCTTGCAAAAGCGCGCGAGGATCTTGCCTAAGGCGCGCCAGCATGGCATCGACGACACGCTGCGGCGTTCCTTCCGGCTGGCCCGGACGGCGGCAAAAACGTGTGAATCCATTGATGGCTATCGCCGCCTTCCAAGGCACGACGGTTTGCTGCAAAAGATAAGCAAATCCCCAGGAATGGCCGACCGCTATCCAGTCGATTCCGGATGCAAGCATAGGCGCTTGCGCCGATCCGGTAAAACCGAGATCGAACAAGGCAAATTCCGCCGCCGGAAATCGCTGCTGAAAAGCTTGATGCAGCGGCGCCATGGAGCGCGTATCGAAGCCCCAGCCATGGCAAAGCGCAAAACCTATCATCGTGAAAAGAGAAAAGTCGGGAGCAGCGACTATATACCAAATTTAGGCGATGATCCCTACCTTACTTTTTATCCAGTTGCGCAATTTCGCCAGCAACTCGGTCGAGTCGACCGGCTTGGAAGCATAATCCGTCGCCCCCGCCTCCAGGCACTTTTCCCGATCGCCCTTCATCGCCTTTGCGGTCAAAGCGATGATGGGCAAATCCCGAAAGCGTGCGTCGCCGCGGACCTTGCGCATGGTTTCATAGCCGTCCATGTCCGGCATCATGATATCCATCAGGACAATATCGATGCCAGGCGTGTCGGCCAGCCTTGCTAACGCATCCTTGCCGTTGTCGGCGGTAAATACAGTCATGCCGTGACTTTCCAACAGCCCGGTCAGGGCGAACAAATTGCGCGCATCATCGTCGGCGATAAGGATTCGTTTGCCTTCGAGTGAGTTGACATGGGGCGACTCATCCTCCTCCTCTGCAGGCTGCTTCATTCGAGGAAGATCCGTTTTTACCCGATGCAGAAATTGCACTGCCTCCTGCAGCAGCTGATCGAGCGGTCGATGATTACCGGCGACTACCGCCGCACCGCGCCGTTTCAAGTCTGCCTCCGCTTCCATATCCAGCTCGCGCACGGTATAAATCAGCACGGGAATGTCAACCAACTGCGGATCGCTGCGGATTTCGTCGAGCAAAGCCTTGACATTCATATCCGATAAATCGAAGTCCAGCACGATGCCCTGGTAAGTCTTGCTGCGTAGCCTGGCCAGCGCTTCGCCGGCGCTGCCAACGGCATCCAGCTCGATGCCGTCGTGCCTCAGCGCGCCCATAATGGTCTCGCGCTTCTCGGCATCGTTTGCAATCACAAGAAGCGCGCGAATCGGCCGCGTGATATGGCGCGTGACTTCGGCGAATACCTTGGCGAGAGTAGCGACGTCGACCGGCTTGGTCGTGTAGCTGGCAACGCCGTATTGCCCCATCGCCGCAGGCCGGTCGCGGATCGAAATGACATGGATGGGAATACTGCCGGTCTGAACGTCATCATGCAGGCGCTCCGCGACGGACCAACCATCGGAGTCCGGCAGGATCAGATCGAGCGTAATCGCATCCGGCCGATATTTGCGCGCGAGGTTCAAGCCTTCTTCACCGGTGACAGCCACCAAAGTCTTGAATCCCCGTTCATGCGCGACGTTTTGCATCAGATGCGCGAACACCGGATCGTCTTCGATGATCAGCACCAAGGCATCCTGCGGTGTGATTGTCGTGCGGTCGTCGCGAATTGCCGACCTGGTCGTTGTTGCAGCCGGCGCGGCCGGCCGTGCGGGCACATCGGCACGTGCGCGATGCGACGGCGGCTCAGTCTTTTGTCCCGGCATGCCGGACAATTGCTGCGGCAGGTAGAAGGTAAACACGCTGCCGACGCCTTCCTCGCTTTCCGCGCGGATCTCGCCGCCCAGTAAATAGGCGATCTCCCGGCTGATCGCAAGCCCAAGGCCGGTGCCGCCATAGCGGCGCGACGTGCTGGCATCCGCTTGCTGGAACGCTTCGAAGATCAGCTTCTGCTTGGCTGGCGGAATACCGATGCCGGTGTCGGTGACGGTGAAGGCGATCACCAGCGGCGCGCGGTTGAGGATTTGATGATCGCGGCTCCAGCCTGAACGCGCGATGCGCCCGGTCAGCGTGACGCTGCCGCGATCGGTGAATTTGATGGCGTTCGACAGCAGATTTTTGAGCACCTGCTTTAAGCGCTGCTCGTCGGTCCGAATGGCGGGCGGTAGCTCCGGCCCAAAGTCCACTGAAAAATCGAGCCCCTTGGCTTCGGCCAAATGACCGAAGGTTTTCTCCACGTGGTCGATCAGCGATTCGGTCGGCACGTCTTCGATATCGAGCGTCACGCTGCCGGATTCGATCTTCGACAAGTCGAGGATATCGTTGATCAGGTGCAGCAAGTCGCTGCCGGAATCGTGAATGACCTTGACCATCTCCAACTGTCTGCCGGACAGATTCTGATCGCGATTCAGGCGCAATTGTTCGGCAAGCAGGAGCAAACTGTTTAAGGGCGTGCGCAGTTCATGCGACATATTGGCCAAGAACTCGGACTTGTACTTCGAGGTAAGCGCGAGTTGTTCCGCTTTTTCCTGCAGGTTGCTGCGCGCGACTTCGATTTCGCGGTTCTTGCGTTCGACTTCGGCGTTTTGCTCGGACAGCTGACGCGCTTTCTGTTCCAACTCTGCGTTGGTTTTCTGCAGCTCATCCTGTTGCACCTTCAATTCGCCGGCGAGCGATTGCGATTGCTGCAGCAAGGCCTCGGTGCTGGTAGCGGTCTCGATCGAGTTGAATACGATTCCTAGGCCTTCGGCCAGCTGATCGAGGAAATTCAGGTGGATCGCCTGGAAACGCTCGAACGAAGCCAGCTCGATCACCGCCTTGACCTGACCTTCGAACAAGATGGGCAGCACCACGATATTGCGCGGCGTCGATTGGCCTAGGCCCGAGACAATTTGAATGTAATCTTCCGGCACATTCGAAATCAGGATGCGCTGTTTCTCAAAGGCGGCCTGGCCGACCACGCCTTCCCCGATCGTCCAATCCTTGGATAGGTTCTTGCGTTCTTGATAGCCATAGCTTGCCATCAGTTTTAAACGCAGGCCTGCGCCCGGCCCTTGCATTAAATACAGCACGGCATGTTGCGATGCCACCAGCGGCGCCAGTTCGGACAGCAACATGCGCGATACCGTGATGACATCGCGCTGGCCTTGCAGCATGCGCGTCAGGCGCGCCAGATTGGTTTTGAGCCAGTCTTGTTCCGTGTTGCGCTGGGTGGTTTCCCTGAGGTTGCGGATCATCTGGTTGATGTTGTCTTTCAGATCCGCCACCTCGCCGCGCGCCTGCACCTGGATCGAACGCGTCAGGTCGCCCTTGGTCACGGCGGTCGCCACCTCGCCGATCGCGCGCACCTGGGTGGTCAAGTTGGCGGCCAGCTCATTGACGTTGTCGACCAGGTCTTTCCAGCTGCCTGCGGCACCCGGCACGACCGCCTGACCGCCGAGGCGTCCTTCCACGCCGACTTCACGCGCTACCCGCGTCACTTGATCGCTGAAGGTGGCCAGCGTATCGACCATGTTGTTGATGGTTTCGGCCAGCGACGCCACTTCACCCTTGGCCGGCACCATCATCTTTTGCTTGAGATTGCCGAGCGCAACGCCGGTCACCACCCGAGCAATCCCACGCACCTGGTCGGTCAGGTTGTTGGCCATCAGGTTCACGCTGTCGGTCAGATCTTTCCACACGCCGGAGATGCCTTTCACCTCCGCCTGCCCGCCCAGTTTGCCTTCCGTCCCCACCTCGCGTGCTACCCGCGTGACTTCGCCGGCAAAGCTGTTCAGCTGATCCACCATGATGTTGATGGTGTTCTTCAGCTCCAGGATCTCGCCTTTCACATCCACCGTGATCTTGCGCGATAGGTCGCCGTTGGCCACCGCCGTCGTCACCGCCGCGATGTTGCGCACTTGGCCGGTCAAGTTGCTGGCCATGAGGTTGACGTTATCGGTCAAGTCTTTCCACACGCCCGCCACTGCCGGTACGTAAGCTTGCCCGCCGAGACGGCCTTCGGTGCCCACCTCCCGCGCCACGCGGGTTACTTCGCCGGCGAAACCATTGAGCTGATCGACCATGGTGTTGATGGTTTCCTTCAGCTGCAGCACCTCGCCGCGCACATCGACCGTGATTTTCTTGGACAGGTCGCCGTTCGCTACCGCCGTGGTGACGGTAGCGATGTTGCGCACTTGGTCCGTCAAATTGCTGGCCATCAGATTCACGTTGTCGGTCAGGCCGCGCCACACGCCGGAGACGCCTTTCACTTGCGCTTGTCCGCCCAGTTTGCCTTCGATACCGACCTCGCGCGCCACGCGCGTGACCTCGCCGGCAAAACTGTTCAGCTGATCCACCATGATGTTGATGGTTTCTTTCAACTGCAGCACTTCGCCTTTGACATCCACCGTGATTTTCTGCGACAAGTCGCCGTTCGCCACTGCAGTGGTCACCGCTGCGATGTTGCGCACTTGCCCGGTCAGATTGCTGGCCATCAGATTCACGCTATCGGTGAGATCTTTCCAGGTGCCGGCCACGCCCGCGACTTGCGCTTGGCCGCCGAGCTTGCCTTCGGTGCCGACTTCGCGCGCCACCCGCGTGACTTCGCCGGCGAAGCTGTTCAGCTGATCCACCATGATGTTGATGGTGTCCTTCAATTGCAGCACTTCGCCTTTGACATCCACCGTGATTTTCTGCGATAGGTCGCCGTTGGCCACCGCCGTCGTCACCGCCGCGATATTGCGCACCTGTCCGGTGAGGTTGTTGGCCATCAGGTTAACGTTATCGGTTTCAGCTGCAGTACTTCGCCTTTCACATCCACCGTGATCTTGCGCGACAAATCGCCCTTGGCCACCGCCGTCGTCACTTCGGCAATATTGCGCACTTGGTTGGTCAAGTTGCTCGCCATGGCATTCACGCTGTCGGTGAGATCTTTCCACACGCCGGAAACGCCTTTCACTTCCGCCTGGCCGCCGAGCTTGCCGTCGGTGCCGACCTCGCGCGCCACCCGCGTGACCTCGCCGGCAAAGCTGTTCAACTGGTCCACCATGATGTTGATGGTGTCCTTCAGCTGCAGGATTTCGCCTTTCACATCCACCGTGATCTTGCGCGACAAATCGCCCTTGGCCACCGCCGTCGTCACTTCGGCAATATTGCGCACTTGGCCGGTCAAATTGCTGGCCATGACATTGACGCTATCGGTCAAATCTTTCCACACGCCGGAAACGCCTTTCACCTCTGCCTGGCCGCCGAGCTTGCCGTCGGTACCGACCTCGCGCGCCACCCGCGTGACCTCGCCGGCAAAGCTGTTCAACTGGTCCACCATGATGTTGATGGTGTCCTTCAGCTGCAGTACTTCGCCTTTCACATCCACCGTGATCTTGCGCGACAAATCGCCCTTGGCCACCGCCGTCGTCACTTCGGCAATATTGCGCACTTGGCCGGTCAAGTTGCTGGCCATCAGATTCACGCTGTCGGTCAAGTCTTTCCAGACGCCTGATGCGCCCTTGACTTCGGCTTGACCGCCCAGCTTGCCTTCGGTACCGACTTCACGCGCCACGCGCGTGACCTCGCTGGAAAAATTGTTGAGCTGATCCAGCATGGTGTTGATAGTGTTGGCATTCTTGAGGAACTCGCCTTTCAGCGTTCGCCCATCGATTTCCAGCTCCATGCTTTGCGTCAGCACGCCACGCGCCACTGCGCCGATCACGCGTCCGGCATCGCGCACCGGCTGCACCAGGCTATCGATCAATGAATTGACGGCATTGACTTCCACGCCCCAGTCGCCATCCATCTTGTCGAACGCCATGCGCTGGCTCAGCTTGCCTTCGGTGCCGACGACAATAGAGACTTGCTCAAAGCCTTTGGCAAGCTTTTCTTGAGTGGAAATGATTTCGTTAAAGGCATCGGCGATCTTGCCGTCCACGCCTTCCCAATCGACCGGAAGGCGCACGCTGAAGTCGCCTTCGCGTACCGCATTCAGTGCATTGAGCAAAATCACCTTATCGAGCGAGCCCGGCTCGAACGATTCGCCGGAAAGCAAGACGCGGTCATGAGCACGCCGGTTATGCAGCCGCCGTTCCTGAGTTGCACCTTCTTGCGCCATGTCGGCCTCCTTTGTTCAGAATTGCGGGACAGCGTCCTTTGCATTGGGGACAGAGTTAAGCGAAGCGTTACTCTGTCCTCAACAAATTAGGCAAAAGCGTGCTCTGCCCTCAACTAACTAATGCTTGAGATTGAAACGCCCCTGCCTGATCAAATAACGCGCCTCTTCTTCAGGAACCGGCGCGCTGAAGTAATGCCCTTGCATTTCATCGCATCCATGTGAAATGAGAAACGACATTTGCTCGGATGTTTCGACGCCTTCCGCAATGACGGTCAAATTCAGGCAGTGCGCCAGTGCAATAATGGCCGAGACGATGGCGGCATCATCCGGATCGGAAGCGATATCGCGTACGAATGCGGCGTCGATCTTGAGTTTGTTCAACGGAAATCGCTTGAGATAAGCGAGCGAGGAATACCCCGTGCCGAAGTCGTCGATCGAAATGGGGACACCCAGTTCACGAATGCGATGCAAGGTCTGAATTGCCTTGGCCGGGTCGGCCATCACGGCCGACTCCGTCAATTCCGCTTCCAACATGGCAGGCGAAATGCCGGTTTCCAGCAACACGGATTCAATGTATCGCGCAATGCTTTCCTGTTTGAATTGCTGCGCCGAGACGTTGACGGCAATCGGCACGGCGAACGCACCTTCCTGTTTCCACCGCAGCGCTTGATCGGCGGCCTCGCGCAAGGCCCATCTGCCGATCGGCTCGATGCGTCCGGTTTCTTCCGCAATCGGAATGAATTGACTGGGAGGCATCCAATCGCCGTCGGACTGCGGCCAACGAATCAGCGCTTCGAAGCCGCAGATTTCGCCGTTGGCGGTAGATACCTTGGGCTGGTAATGCAGGATGAATTCCCCTTGAATGATCGCGCGCTGCAGGGCGCCGCCCACGGCTAAACGCCGGCTGGCCGCTTCATTCATGCGCGAGGTAAAAAAAGAATATCGGCCGCGCCCATCCTGCTTGGCGTGATACATCGCGGTGTCGGCGTTACGCAGCAATTCATCCATATTTTGGCCGTCATGCGGAAAAATCGCGATGCCGATGCTGGGCGACACCCTTAATTCGCGCCCTCCAATCTGACAAGGCTCGGAAATGGTGTTGACGATCTTGTCCGCGACGAAGGCCGCATCTTGGATATTGGACAAGCCGGCCAAGAGCACGACGAATTCGTCGCCGCCTAAGCGTGCCACCGTATCGCCTTCACGAATACACTTGGAGAGACGTTCGGCAACTTCCTGCAACAGCCGGTCGCCGGCAGCGTGGCCAAGCGTGTCGTTGATATCCTTGAAGCGGTCCAAATCGATGAAAAGTACCGCCACCGGCGCATGCTGGCGTCCGAGATGAGCGGTCGTTTGCTTCATGCGGTCTTCCAATAAGAGGCGGTTCGGCAAACCGGTCAGGGAATCGTGAAACGATTGATGGAGAATGTATGCCTCCATTTCCTTACGCTCGGTGATGTCGCGCGACACTAATACCACTTGCTCGGGCGTGCCGGATGCACCGCGAATCAGGCTGGCTTCGGATTCGAGGTAACGCTCACCGGATTCTGGCACCGGCACCCGGTACTGGACACGCGTTTGCTTGCCGCCCTCCAGTAGTTCGGCAAATGCGGAAAATACGGCGTCCCGATCGTCGTGATGCACGATATCGAAATACGAGCTGGACGGCTGGGCCGGAATGCTAAACCGGGTTTGATAGGATGGGCTGGCGTAAATCCAAGTGCCGTTCGCATCGAGCAGCGCGACATAGTCTCCGGCATGCTGGACAATCAGCCGTTCGATATCGCTGTGCTGCACATTGCTTTCTGCCTGCCGGTGCGCGGCAACCTCCATCCGCAGTGCCTGGTTTAAACGTGTGACATGTTCGAGCTCGCGCCGCAAGGCTTGATTTTGCAGCTCCAGTTGACCATCCTCGCCGCTCTGCCCATGGTTTTTTCGCGCGATGTCGATGAACACCTGGACCTTGGATTTCAATACTTCCGGTGCAACCGGCATGAAAAGATAATCGACCGCCCCCAATTCATAACCGGTAGCACGGTCGAGATCCGTCGCTCGATGCGAAGTCAGAAAAATGATCGGCGTATGCTTCGAACGCGGCCGCCGCCGAATGAGCCGCGCCGTTTCGAACCCATCGATGCCGCCCATCTTGACATCGAGAATGATTACCGCGAAATCTTTCTTCAGCAAGCGCTTAAGCGCCTCCTCGCCGGAGGAAGCGGTTTCGACCCAGGCATCCAGATCGTCCAGGATAGTGTGGAGGGCAAACAGCGATCCGGGGTCGTCGTTGACGAGCAGAACGCGGCTTTCATCATTTTGGGCCATTGAAGAAATCCGCGTCTAAAGGTTTTTGCATTGATCGGTTCACTCCTTCAACACCCCGCTTCTTCGACTTGCCTCTTAAATAGTTAGTTCTGGATCATTTTGAATAAGTTACATTATTGAGCGCAGCATCTTGAACGCCTCGGCGCCCGGCTGCGGCTTACCGAACAAGTAACCCTGCATGGCATTGCATTCCCATCGGCGCAGCAAATCGCATTGGGACTCTGTTTCCACGCCTTCGGCAATCACCTGCAGATTCATGGTATGGCCGAGCGCAATGATGCCTTGCGCAATAGCGGCGGCATCGGCATCTTGCGTAATGTCGCGCACAAAGGATTGGTCTACCTTTAAGGCGTGAATCGGAAAGCGCTTAAGATAGGAAAGACTGGAATAGCCCGTACCGAAATCGTCGATCGACAAAGTGATGCCCATGCCGTTCAGTTCACGCAAGGTGAAGATGGTGTCGTCGGCATTGCGCATGACGCTGCTTTCCGTGATTTCAAGCTCCAGGTGGCACGGAGCGAGTCCGGTATCCGCCAGAATGGCGGCAATGCCTTCCACCAAATCCTCTTGCCAAAACTGCCGGGCCGATAGATTGACCGCCATGCACAAGTCACGATGACCGAGACGATGCCATTGAACCAGTTGTTCGCACGAGGTACGCAACACCCAGCTTCCGATCGGAAGAATCATGCCGGTCGCTTCTGCCATCGGAATGATTTCCTCCGGCCCGATCAAGCCTCGCGCCGGATGCCGCCAGCGCAATAAAGCCTCAAAGCCGATAATGCGACCGCTGCTCATGGACAATTTAGGCTGATAAAAAATCTCGAATTCGTTTTTATCGAGCGCGCGCCGCAAATCGTTTTCCAGCATCAAGCGCTCGAGCAATTTTTCATTCATTTCCGGCGAGTAAAAACAAATCTGTTTACGGCCCAATTCCTTGGAGCGATACATCGCCGTGTCCGCATTTCTCACCAGCTGCCGTATGGTGAGGCCGTCTTTGGGATACATGGCGATACCGATACTGCCGCCGACGAAAAATTCTTGGCCATTTAGAAATACCGGCAGCTCGATCGCCTTCATCACCTTGCGTGCAATGAAAATTGCACCATCTTCCGCATCCAAATCAGGCAAGACGATAACGAACTCATCGCCGCCCAGGCGCGCGACGGTGTCGCTGGCACGCACGGTTTCCAGCAAACGCGATGCGACGATACGCAATAGGATGTCGCCTTGATCGTGCCCCATGCTGTCGTTAACCAATTTAAACTGGTCGAGGTCCAAAAAAATTACCGCGACTTTGCGGATATCGCGCGCCGCGTGCGTAATCGCCAGGTTTAAGCGGTCTTCGAATAAATTGCGATTCGGCAACCCCGTCAAATCGTCGTGGGTCGCCATGAACACCAAGCGCTCTTCATTTTTCTTTCGCTGGCTAATGTCATTGAGCGTGCCGACCATGCCGACCGGCTGCCCGTCACTCCCCGGACTGATCGCCATGTCGACTTCGACCCATGCAGGCTCCTGGTCTTTGCGCCACAGACGCAGTTCATGACGAACGCTATCGATGTCTCTTTGCAACAAGGACGCCAGCAATTCGCGGCAGCGCGGCTGATCTTCCGCGCAGATGTAATCGAAAAACGACCTTCCGATACAGTCGCCGACATCAAATCCAAGAATCCTGCTCCAGGCGGAATTCAAGAACGTGAACACGCAATTTTGATCGACATGAAAAATCACTTCGCGCACCGAATCCACCACGTTGCGCAGCCGCTCTTCGCTTTCTCCCAGGGTTTGTTCCAGCCGCTTGCGCTCGACCGCATAGGTAATGGTGCGGGTAAGCAATTCGGGATCGACGCGGCCTTTCACGAGATAATCCTGGGCACCGGCCTTTACTGCGGATAGGCCTATCGTTTCATCGCTGGTACCCGTCAATACCACGATAGGAATGTGCGGCGCCTGCGAATGAATGCGCGTAAAGGTGCATAATCCTTGGCTGTCCGGCAGCGACAAGTCCAATAAAATCAGCGATACCGGATGCTTCTTTAGATAATCCAGCGCGCTGGTGACGCGTTCGCACGCCATTAGCCGGAACGATTCCCGCTCTTCCAGCATATCGGCAATCAGGTCGATATCGCCCGGATTGTCTTCGACCAGCAAAACCATGAGCGCATCAGACGTCATACTCTTCGCTCGGCAATCTGACGACTTTGAGCCAGAAGTAATCTATCGCATGGACGATAGACATGAATTTATCCAAATCAACCGGCTTGGTGACATAGCAGTTCGCGTAATTGTCATAACTCAGCAAGATGTCCGACTCGGCTTTGGAACTGGTAAGGATAACGACAGGAATGCGCTTTAAGTGCTGATGCGACTTTACAAAGGCCAGAACTTCATGACCGCTCTTGCGCGGAAGATTCAAGTCGAGCAGGATGACATCCGGCTGCGGCGCGTCGGCATAGTTTCCTTGCCGCGTTAAAAACGCAATCGCCTCATCGCCATCCTTAACCCACTGCACTGAATTCGCCACCTTTCCCTCCGCCAATGCTTCCTTCGTTAGGAGCACATCGCCAGGGTTATCTTCCACAAGCAAAATCACGACCTCCGCAGCCATGGTTTTGATCATCGGCTTGCCTTTCTTAAGGTGAAATAGAAGGTGGAACCCTTATCCGGCTGCGATTCGACCCAAATGCGGCCACCATGTCTTTCAATGATTTTTTTGCAGATAGCCAAGCCAATTCCCGACCCCGGATATTCGGTACGCCCATGCAGACGCTGAAAGATGACGAAGATGCGTTCGAAGTGATCGTGGTCAATTCCAATCCCGTTATCTTTGACCGCGAACAACCAAAATTCGTTCTGGTCCGTAACCTGAATATGAATTTGAGGCGTCATCCCTTGTTTGGTAAATTTGATGGCGTTGCTGATGAGATTTTGAAATAGCTGGGTAAGTTGCGTTATGTCACCCATTACTTGCGGCAAGTCATTGCCTGTAATACTTGCTCGACTTTCTTGAATGGCCGCCTTGAGGTTTTGTAGGGCGGCGCTGAACGGCTCGCGTGCCGAAATCGGCCGCAGTTCCTTACCGCGCGTGCCGACCCGGGAAAACATGAGAAGGTCGTCGATCAATTGCTGCATGCGTCTAGCACCATCCACAATGTAATGCAGATAGGTAAGGCCCTTCTCATCGAATCTTTCCGCATAACGCTTTTCCAGCAGCTGCGTGTAGGATGCAACCATGCGCAGCGGTTCTTGCAAATCATGCGAAGAGACGTAGGCAAATTGTTCCAGCTCGGCATTCGATCGTGCCAGCTCTTGCATGTTGTGCTTGAGCGCTTCCTGCGCCTGCCTTCGTTCGTCGATTTCCGCCTGCAGCGAACGATTGGCGGCAAGCAGTCTTGCATCCCTTTCCTGAATGTAGGAGAGCATCAGATTAAATGCCTCGGCAAGCTGGCCGATTTCATCGTCGGATATTTTTTTTGCGCGTAATGCATAATCTTTTTTTTCGATCACTGCCTGAGCAACCCTGGCAATCTCCATAAGCGGCGCAGAAATGGTCCCTTGAAGCCTTGCGGAAATCTTTACTCCTGCAGCAAGCGCCGCCGCCATCACCAGCACCACAATGCCGGCATAGCTGATGGCGCGCGACAGTCGTTGCAAATCGGCGCGCAGGTATACCGAACCGAGCTTTTCGCCATTATTTTCTATGGTATGAAATAGCAATACGTCGCCGCCTTCGAACCTGAAGCCTGGAGGCTCCGGCGGAGGAAAAACATGATGACGCCTATCTTTGCTGTAGCCGGCAAACAATTTTTCATCTGCCGTATAAATCGCGCCGACCACAATGGTGGGCTTTGCGCGCAGCGCTTCCAGATATTCCGAGCCTGCCGCGACATCATTGAAGCTCAGCGCGGCGATGCTGGTCTTGCCGAGAATTTGAGCTTGTGTTTCAAGATCGAGCGCCCTTTGGCCGGCATAATCATAGGAGTCGTACACAACGATGGCGATCATCGCCAATAACAAACTTGCCGCGCTCGACACAAGTAGCAGCAGCATGAGCTTTGTGCGTATCGGCAGGTTATAGAGGCGTTTGATCAATTTGCCCTCGTCTCATCTTCTACCGACCCGAACGGCGCGGGCAACGCTCAATAGTTTCGAGCTGACTTTCAAGCCGGCGCGTTCGGCTTGTTCAAGATTGATGTCGAAACGGACCCGGTTATTGTCGACGACAAAATTCACCATGGCACCCGGCAGATCGGCATCGGCCACGGTGAGTATGCCTTTCCCCTCAAGGCTGGCGGTGATCAACGGCATGCGCTCTTTCTCAGACGGCGATATGTAAAGCACATGCACGTTGCGCACTTGCTCGATGCGTGACAATTTTTTGAGAGTGATTGGCCGCCCTTGCACCGTATGGGTTGCCGCAATCTGGTCGAGCGTCGGCCCAAAGGGGTCATCGCCTAGCACGCCGATCACGAAAGGTTCATCCGGTGCCGTGAATGTGCGCGACGGCCATTCGATGAATCCGCCGAATTTCAGCAGATAGGCAGCCTTGACCGAATATTCAAGCGACTCCTCGGCAGCGAACGCAACAGCAATTCCCGCGATGGTCAGCCATGCGGCAAGCGTCAACGAAAAAAAGCGGCAACACATGCGCATCAATAGATCCATGTCGCACGGACGAAAATGCTGCGCGGAATTTCATTCGGCCCCGGAACCGCGCCGAACTCCGCATGCCTTGCGTCCAGTAAATTGCGGCCGATTACGGCGACATTCCATTGATTATTTGGCTTCCACGCCAAGCGCATGTCGAGCGCAGTGTACGAAGAAATCGCCGGATTGGGCAGGCTGCCGACACGCCGTATGGTGACATCCCACTCGACGCTGTTCGAAAGGTCGAGCGATGAGCGCACCGAAAATTGGTAGCGAGGGTCGTTGCCGGCGGCAGGGATGCCCAGCGGATCGGTGCTCCCCGGCGGTAAGCGCAAGTTTTCGTGCAAGTACGTATAACCGTAGTACAGGCGCCAATTACGGCGCGGCCGGATTTCTCCCCATAACTCAAGTCCGCTGGTTTCGCCTTCCATGCGGTTGGTCAGAACCACGGTGCCGGCCGAAGTTAATTCAAGATTGCGCAACGACTTGTACCGATTGTAAAACAGTGTGGCGGAAAGCGAACCGTAATCCGCGCTAGTACCGCGATAGCCAAGCTCATATGCAGTCAGCATTTCCGATTTGAACTCCGGTCCGCCTGCCAGGAATAAGCTCGGCGACAAGCGGGCAAAGAAATCGCGGTCGATTCGTGACGGCGAACGCGCAGCGCGAGATATCGCACCCCACAGCTGGTGACGTTCGCTGGCGCGCCAGGAAATGCGCACATTCGGCTGAAAATCGACCCCGCTGAATGAATTGTGCTCGACCTTGGCGCCAAGGGTTAGATTGAGCGACGCAGGTGTCAGACTGATGTCATCCTGAACAAATAAATTGCCGTTATGCATAACGCGATGCGGCGGAAGAAAAGCCAACAGTGAAGAATTTTCCACGCGATCATCGATATAGCGATAACCCGCGCCCCACAGAATGTTGTGGCGTCCGAGCATCAACCCATGTTGGGCTTCCAGATTGATGGTATTGCGCGTTTCGCCGAAGGTACCGGGATAAACTCGCCTGCCGTAAGAATAATAGGCCAGGGTTTGCACATAGCTGCCATCGCCAAATCGGCGATCCCATCTGCCTAATAAGTTTGCGTTTTCAAACGTCTTGCGATCGAACAGCGGCTGTTCGCTAGAGCCGCTGTAGACGCTGCCGAACAGCGATATATCGTCTTGCCCATGCTTGCCATCGTAGCGAAATCCCGCTTGCCCAAGACGCCATGCATCCAGATTGCGGTTGCCATTCGCATCCACAGTCGCGTTATGGTCGGCGATCTTGGCAAACATTCGCCAGGCGGCACTATTGTCTCGCTTGACTCCGTAGCGAGCGGCGGCACCCTTTTCTTCTGGCCCGCCATGTACGGTGGCCAGAGTCCCTACTGTTTCCGCCGCGTTACGTGTGATGATGTTGATCACGCCATTGACGGCATTCGTACCCCACAGCGTCGCGCCAGGACCGCTGATGACCTCGATCCGTTCGATATCCTCCAGGAGGGTATCTTGAATATCCCAAAACACACCGGAAAAAAGCGGCGTGTAAATACTGCGGCCATCTATCAAGACGAGCAACTTATTAGCAGTGGTGCTGCTGAAGCCGCGTGCTGAAATTGCGTATTGGCTGGAAGTCTGTTGCGCCACCTGCAGATTGGGAGCCAACCGCAATGCCTCGGCAAGCGTGGTCGCGCCGGACCGATGAATCTCTTGCCGGGTGATTACATAAATAGCGGACGCTGCCTCGCGCAGCTTTTGCGGGCGCTTGGCAACTGAGGTAATTTCAATATTGGCGAGCTCTTCTAAGCTAAGCTCTCCCAGGCGAGCCGGTTCATAGCGGCCTTCCGCCGCCAGGAGTGTGGTTGGAATGACGATCCAGGCGCCGATCGCTACAGCAAAAGCACGCGGTACGCGCGGCCTATAACGAAAGTCTTTCCAGCTTTGCACGCCTTATCTCCCGGCAAAAAAAGCCAGGTTTTACTGTAGCCCTGCAACCCCTTTTTGACCGTGAGATAAATCAATGCGCTATTGCGTTGGATAAAGCTGATAGATCGCGCCGGCGTGGTCATCCGATATCAGTAAACTGCCCATGCCGTCAGGAATGACATCCACCGGTCGCCCCCACACGCTGCGTTCTTGCGGGTCGGTCACGAATCCGGTGACGAGATCCATTTCCGCTCCGGCATTGCCGGCGTCGTCGAAAGGGAAAAAACTGATTTTATATCCTGCGTTCAGCGTGGTGCAATTCCAGCAGCCGTGCGAGGCGATCGCGGCGCCTTTGCGATAAGCGACCGGCACATTGCTCGCTTGAAGAAAACTCAAGCCTAGCGGAGCGGAGTGCGCGCGCATCCCTTTGGCGATACGATCGATACGCGAACAATCGAGCTTCAACAGCGTTTTGTTTACATCGTAGTCGCGCACCGGCTCAAGATTGCTCATCGACGCGTTGGGTAAGAAATGACAATAAGGCCATCCATAATTACCGCCGTCGCGCACTTGCGTAAACAAGTCAGGCGGATTGTCATCCACATAGCGCGGAATAATTTTCCCCGCATCCGAAACACCGTCGCCGTCGAAATCATTGTCGAGCGGATAGGGAATTTGATCGCGGCTGTTGACCGTCACCCACAGCCGGTTGGTTCCGGGGAGAAAGTCCAGGCCTTCAGCGTTCCGCAAGCCGCGCGCATACACGCGAGCCTGGGCGCCATCGGCGCTATATTCATAAATAGCGCCGCGGACAGGATTACTTGTCACATCCTCTTCGCAAACATTACATGAAGAAGCGATCGACACATACAACTTATTATCCTGCGAGATGGCGATATTTTTTAGCTCATGAAAATACGTGCCTCCCAATTCCGGCAATGACGAATCGGGCAAATTGCCGACGACCGTTTGCCGTTCCTGCGTACGCGTATCGCCATGCGTATATACCGAGCGCGTCACGCGGTTGGATTCGGCAACGTATAAATAGACAAGGCTGCCGACACGATGAAATACCATGTCATGCGGACGCGTCAATCCGCCGGCAAATTCAAATTGCTGCGGAATATCGTTGGGGCGAGGACGAAGCAAGGTAATGGTTCCGGCGCCTGGATTCGATACCAGCAAATCGCCGCTCGGCGTCATCGCCATGAAGCGCGCATCCGACACACGCGCATATAAACGAATCCCGAATCCGCGCGGCACGGTCAATTTCCGAACGACGTCGAAAGGCGCTTGTCGTAAAGAACCGGATACTTCCAGATCGCGCGACACGGATGCCGCTTCCGGCGCGGCCGTTGCAACCGGCGGCGATGTCGCGGCGTTCGAAGGACTGCCGCCTCCCCCGTCGCAACCGCTGCAAGCGGTGACAACGGCAATGCCGAAAATCAAGAGCAGATTCATGAACCTGTATGCAGTACGCGAAGATGGACGTAATCCGGGCATGTTTCCTCCGCGGACTAAAGGAATACCCTATAGAAAGGGTGTGCTGCTAAAAGTTCAAGCACTAACAATGCCATGGCAAATCGGGCCTATGAAACGAGTCCGACTCCCGCCGATTGAAAACAGAAGTGCCGTCACAAGCGGATCATGTTTCTCCGTCTTTCTCCTGTTCCATCGTCTCAAAGAGCGCAATTTGCAAACGCGAATGTAATCTTACAAAGAATTTCCAAAATACCGCACTCAACATTAGGGCACCCAGCAGCAAAGGAATGAGATAGCGCGGCGGCGGCAAGATGCTTGCGCTTATTATCGCGATCAGAAACAGCATGGCGCCGATCGACAAAATCGGAATGAGCTCGAACATCAGCCGGCGCAGGCTGAAACGTCCTCCTTCCGGCGTACGCTGCGGCTCGCCCAGCTGCGCCAGAATCAAGCTAAGCGCCCCCAGCTTTCGATAGGCGGCAATAAGAAACGGCAATGAAATAAGCAGCGCGCCTCCCCACACCATCGTTTGTTGCACTTCGGGTTGAGGGGACCATTTAAGAAAATGCATTTCGATTGTGCCCACTGAATAGGCGCCTGCAACGAAAACCGCGGCGACAACGGCGCAGTTAACGATAATTTGCAGCAGAATATGTGCAACAATTTTCGCGATAACCGCGCGCTCGCCTTCGGGATGATGCCGCCGCAGCCAGGCGGTATACCCGCCGAAGGCACGTGCGACCGGCGCCGGCGCACGTTGAATGATCTGGGCCGACAAGGGATCCGCCAGGCGAATCAAGTAAGGCGTCAAGAAAGTCGTCACGGCGGAAACCGCCACCACCACCGGAAATAAAAAATCGCTTGTTACCTTTAGACTGACGCCCAAGCTGGCGATGATGAAAGAAAACTCGCCGATCTGCGCCAAGCCCATGCCGACCCGCATTGACGTGTGCCCATCGTGACCGGCGAGAAATGTACCCAAGCTGCAGCTCAATACCTTTCCGGCGATTACCGCAACCGTAATCACGGCAATGGGCCAGGCGTGTGCAGCCAGTGCGCCAGGGTCGAGCATCAAACCGATGGTGACAAAAAATATCGCGCTGAACATATCCCTTATCGGCTCGATCAACCGTTCGATTAAATGCAATTGCCGTGCCTCGGCCATAATGGCGCCGATGAGAAAAGCGCCGAGTGCGATGCTGTATTCCATGCGCACCACCAATAGGCAAAATCCAAAGCACAAGCCCAGCACGGTGATTAACAAAATTTCGTGGCTGCCGAAGCGCGCCACATAGGTAAGAAGGCGCGGCACAATCAAAACGCCGAGCACGAGCGCGACAATCATGAACATCGATAATTTACCGATGGTGATGAATACATTACCCGCGTCTATCGTGCCGGTAACGGCGATACCGGATAGCAAAGCAATAATGCCGATGCCCAAGATGTCTTCGACGATGAGAATGCCGAAAATCAACTCGGCGAATTTTTGATGCCGCATATGCAGTTCGGTCAGCGCCTTGACAATGATGGTGGTGGACGAGATAGCCAGCATGGCGCCCAAAAACAGCGCGTCCATATTGCTCCATCCAAAATTCCTGCCGACCGCGAACCCAATCCAGATCATTAATGTGATCTCCGCCAATGCGGCAATCGTCGCGGTCGCGCCGACGCGGCTGAGTTTTTTTAAACTGAATTCCAAGCCCAGCGAAAACATCAAGAAGACGATGCCCAGATCGGCCAGGATTTGAATCGTGTAAGGATCTTGGATAAGACGAATGGGAGCGACACGCGGGCTAACGATTAAGCCCGTGATGATGTAGCCGAGCACGAGGGGTTGCCGAAAGCGATGAAACAGGATCGTGACGATGCCGGCAATCAGCATGATCACCGCCAGATCCTGAATAAAGCCGAGTGGATGCATACGCCTCCGCAATTCGCCTTAGGGCGAAATCGTGAACGTATGCATTAGACGTGATTACATGCCGTTAATGCCGGGATTGCCTTCCGATTTGTTTTTCCGGGTTGGGCATCAGGAAAGCTCCTTCCTTGTCCATTGCTGGCTCTGCCCCGAATTACAGACCGCTGTCACCAGGCCGGTACCGCCTGAAGTGGATGCTGCCGGCACGTCCAAGCAGCGTCCTTCTTGCTGCTCGATCAAAGCGACATTGCCGTTGTTGCTGTCAAGCCGCCATTTCATATTGCCGGTCGCGCGGCAGTCTTGCGTACGCACCTGATTCCCCTCCGACGCGGCACTTGCGGCCAAACATAAACCATTGGCGCGCGAAACGATAAAGTAAGCATTGGTTTCGCCGGACGCCACTAATCGCCATTGATCGTTTTTCTGCGTGCCGGCGGGCACAGCATTTTGAATGACCTGAGCGGATTCCAACGATGCCGGCGTACTCAAATCCAAATTGCTGTTGGCGTTGGTGAAGCGGGATAAATTCTTTTCACCGATTGCGGCAAATAAATTTTCCGTAAAAATCTGCGCCACGCGGCTCGTATAATTCTGGCGCGTGCCGTTTGTAATGTAATCGTCCAGGCCCCATGACCATTGTATGGTTCCGGTGGAAAACACCTGCGCGGACGAGGCATCCACGTAATAAGTCATGTCGCCTGCAGCGTTGCCCCAAGGCGAGTGCGCCAGCACGCGAGTCTGGGGAGGCGAAACGCCCGGTACCAGCGCATTGATTTCATAGCCGAGCACGCCCTTGATTTGCATTCCATTTGTTGCACCGGTGCCGGCGTACAGCCAATGCGATGGATTCGTGATCGTGATATCGCCCATCACCGGTTCGACGCCATATTGATTCCCGACCAAACTGGCCTCCGGGCGGCCGAGCCAGCGGAATTGATTGGTGGTGAGATTGTTATCGGTGACAGGATCGCCGCCGCCCCGATAACAGGTCATGATGCGGTTTTTCCTGTTGGGTCCGGCGAGGCCGTCGGAAAAACGGACTTGCCAATAAATCTGATTGGCTGAAATGAAGGCCAGATTGATACCCGCGCTTCTGGCTGCCACTAAGTTGTCCCACATGAGCTTGGAGTAGTACTCGTCATGGCCCATGGAAATGAAGGCCTTTGCTTGACTTAGTACGGCGCTGTTTTCGTGCAAATCGAGATTGCTGATGTATTTGACGTCATACCCTTGCCGTTCCATCCAGCGCACTAAGTTGTAATCGAAAGCGGCGCTGCTGATCGGCATGCCTTCTGCCACCGGTTGTACGTTCGTGAGAAATTCGCCAGCCCCTACGCCGATTGCCGCCGGCGAATAAGTGCTCCTGCCATAGGGGCGATTGAATGAAACCGAGTTTGCAGGCGGCGTATTGTCGGCGCAACGCCATAAGCGATCATGCACCTCGCAACCCGTATAAAGGGACTTGCCGCCCCAGAAGTTATACGCTTGGTAGGTCGTGACCGGCAATTGCGATATATACGTCGCTTTACGGTTGTCGTCGCGCACCACAAAAATGATATAGCTTTCCTTCGACGGCGAAGAATTGGTCGAAAGCTTTGCTAAATAAATGCCGCTCGCCCAATATCCCGGCGATGCCGGGTCGGAATCTGCGGTGGGAATGGCGATCGTCAAATTTGGGGACCACCCGCACTCGACAATGCCGTTGGGGTTCAGGCATGGCATTGGTTGCGATTTACGCGCAACATTCGTGTAGCTCTTCATCAAACGCGCGCCTGCGCCGCCATACCATCCCATGCGGTATATATCGACATTGAATGAGGCTGCCGATGTATTGACCATGAAATCGATGCGATCGCCGCGATTGACGCTCGTCGCGGAAGCATAGCCTTCGATTTCATGCGACAGCGCCGGGTTCGACAATTGCCAGGCGGCCGTGCCCTGCTTTGCATTTTCCAAGGCAACCAGGGTTGGCGCGACGGCGGGCGGGTTGGAGCCGCCGCCGGTCGCACCGTTCGGCGATGAGGAGGAAGACTGCCCGCCGCTCTCGCTTGAGTCGCCGCCACCGCCGCAATTGATGACGGTCATTACCATGACAAACGCAAGCAATCGCTTGACTAGCGCTTTGTACGTGTAACGCATGCCGTCCTCCCCTTTAAGAGTCCAAATCAGCTTAGTTTCCCATCGCTATATGCAGGTACGAAAAGCTCAATAATCTTTATCGATCCGGGATCGCGCTCTGGCAATGCCGCTACATAATCTCTTTGAGCAAGCTCAGGGGTATGGATGTTGAATCCGTTTACATTGCAGTGAGGGAGAAGTGCTACACAAGGGGAAATGATGACTGCTTTATTAACTGATTGGTTAAGCGATGCGCACATTTCATACCCTATCCGCCATGCTTTTAGCATGTGCATGCGCCGCCTGCGGAGGCGGTGGTTCCGGCGAAGAAACATTGCCGGGAAATACGACTTCGTCGGGCGGAAATTCAAGCGGCGGAAACACAACAGGCGGGAACACGACGGGAGGATCGGGCTCGCCCGTTTCGACCAATAGGTCTAGTTGGAGCAATGTGATTTCCATGCCTATCGTGCCGGTCGCGGCGGCAAATCTGCCGAACGGCAAGGTGCTTACCTGGTCGGGCTATGCGCCGAACGATTTCGACGACAAAGATTTATACGGTTTCACCTACTCCGCCATCTTCGATCCTGCTTCTCAAGTCAGCCAGATGCGAGTCGTCAATGAAACCGGGCATGACATGTTTTGTCCCGGCACCAGCTTGCTTGCCGATGGCCGCATACTGGTTAACGGCGGCACGAGTAGTCAGAAGACCAGTATTTACGACGCTTCAGCCAATACCTGGATCAGCGGAGCGCCGATGGCCGTCGGGCGCGGCTATCAAGGCAACGCCACGCTTGCAGACGGCACGGTGCTGACACTGGGCGGATCATGGAGCGGCGGCCTTACCGAAAAAAACGGCGAAGTCTGGTCCGCGACAGGCGGATGGAAAGCGATGAGCGGCATTGCCGTCACGCCCTTCATCGGCCCCGACCCACGCGGCATCTTCCGCGGCGACAATCATTTATGGCTGTTCACTTACACCAATGGCCGTGTTTTTCAGGCAGGGCCTGACGTCAATATGCATTGGATCACGACTGCCGGTGCGGGCAGTGTGGTTCCTGCAGGCGTGCGCGGCGATGACGCCTACAGCATGAACGGCAATGCGGTGATGGTTGACATCGGCAAGATATTGAAGACCGGCGGCGCGCCCGCATACGAAGATGCTTACGCTACCGCCTCTTCTTATCTCATCGATCTCAATACCGGCGCCACCCGCAAAATCACGCCCATGAATTATGCGCGCACCCTGCATAACAGCACCGTGCTGCCCAACGGCCAAGTCGTCATCACCGGCGGCCAAACTTATGCCAAGCTGTTTTCCGATGAACGTTCGGTTCTCATGAGCGAATTGTTCGATCCGAAAACCGAAACCTTCATCCAGCTCTCGGCCATGCAGGTGCCGCGCAATTACCACAGCATTTCCTTGCTCTTGCCGGATGGCCGGGTATTGGTCGGCGGCGGCGGCTTGTGCGGCAGC
>JACOUL010000013.1 GCA_016177875.1 Burkholderiales bacterium | reverse complement strand
GGTAGCGCTTTCAAGAACAAGGGCGTGCAGCGCATGCTGGATGCGGTGATTATGTTCCTGCCGTCGCCGGTCGATATTCCTGATGTGAAAGGTGAAACCGAGGCGGGTGAGCCGGCCAGCCGCAAGGCTGACGACGGCGAGAAGTTCTCCGCGCTGGCGTTCAAGCTGATGACTGACCCCTTCGTTGGGCAATTGACCTTTGTGCGCGTCTATTCTGGCGTGTTGAAGAAGGGCGATACGGTCTACAACTCGGTCAGGGGCAAGAAAGAGCGTATCGGTCGTATCGTGCAGATGCACGCGAACGAGCGCCAGGAGGTCGATGAGATCCTGGCGGGCGATATCGCTGCCTGTATCGGCCTGAAGGAAGTGACTACTGGCGAATCGCTGTGTGATCCGGATAAGCCGATTATTCTTGAGCGCATGGTATTCCCTGAGCCGGTGATTCACGTTGCCGTTGAGCCAAAGACCAAGGTTGACCAAGAGAAGATGGGTATTGCGCTGGGTCGTCTGGCTGCGGAAGATCCTTCATTCCGTGTGCGTACCGACGAAGAATCAGGTCAGACCATCATGTCTGGCATGGGCGAGTTGCATCTGGAAATCCTGGTTGACCGCATGAAGCGTGAATTCGGCGTGGAAGCTAACGTGGGTGCGCCGCAAGTGGCCTATCGCGAGGCGATTCGTAAAGCGGTCGAGGTTGAAGGTAAGTATGCCAAGCAGACCGGTGGTCGTGGTCAGTACGGTCACGTGTGGATCAAGATGGAGCCAAACGAGGCTGGTAAGGGCTTTGAGTTCGTTGACGCGATCAAGGGCGGCACCGTTCCTCGCGAATTTATCCCCGCAGTGGAAAAGGGCTTGCGCGAATCGCTGCCAAGCGGCGTGCTGGCTGGCTTCCCGGTGGTTGATGTCAAGGTTACCCTGTTCGACGGTTCCTACCACGACGTGGACTCAAACGAGAACGCGTTCAAGATGGCCGCATCGATGGCGTTCAAGGATGGTATGCGTAAGGCCAGCCCAGTGCTGCTGGAGCCGATGATGTCCGTGGAAGTGGAAACTCCGGAAGACTATACCGGCACGGTGATGGGTGACCTGTCCTCGCGCCGCGGCATGGTGCAGGGCATGGATGATATGGTTGGTGGCGGCAAGACGGTCAAGGCTGAAGTACCCTTGTCCGAGATGTTCGGTTATTCCACTGCGTTGCGTTCTGCGACGCAGGGCCGTGCGACTTACACCATGGAATTCAAGCACTACACTGAAGCACCCAAGAACGTTGCTGAAGCAATCATGAACAGCAAGAAATAACTTAAAGTCGGAGAACTCAATCATGGCAAAGAGCAAATTTGAACGTACGAAGCCCCACGTGAACGTGGGTACCATCGGCCACGTGGATCATGGCAAGACCACCCTGACAGCGGCGATCACGACCGTTCT
>JACOUL010000014.1 GCA_016177875.1 Burkholderiales bacterium | reverse complement strand
GTATTTCTTGGCTTCGCCGCCAAACTTGGATGACAACACGGTGGCAATCGCTGCCGTCAGCGTCGTCTTGCCATGGTCAACGTGACCAATCGTGCCTACGTTCACGTGCGGTTTCGTCCGCTCAAACTTGCCTTTTGCCATTTTGGTCTTCCTTCAAAAAGAACGATTTAATTACTTAGCCTTGGCGCTGACGATAGCATCCATGACATTTTTCGGTGCTTCTGCGTAATGCTTGAATTCCATGGTGTAGGTTGCACGGCCCTGAGTTGCGGAACGCAGCGAAGTCGAATAACCAAACATCTCTGACAGCGGCACTTCTGCCTTGATGATCTTGCCGCCGCCGCCGGCGATTTCATCCATACCTTGCACCATGCCGCGACGAGAAGACAAGTCGCCCATCACGGTACCGGCATAGTCTTCAGGCGTTTCGACTTCAACCGCCATCATCGGCTCGAGGATGACAGGACTAGCCTTGCGGCAGCCATCTTTGAATGCCATAGATGCAGCCATACGGAACGCATTTTCGTTCGAGTCCACGTCATGGTAAGAACCGAAGAACAACGTGACCTTGACGTCAACCACCGGATATCCAGCCAGCACACCATTGGGCAGCGTGTCGACCACACCCTTCTCAACCGCAGGAATGTATTCGCGCGGCACCACACCACCTTTAATGGCATCAACGAATTCGAAGCCCTTGCCCGGCTCTTGCGGCTCAATCTTCAACACGACATGACCGTATTGACCGCGGCCACCGGATTGCTTGACGAACTTACCTTCGATCTCTTCGCAAGTCTTGCGAATAGTTTCGCGATACGCCACCTGCGGCTTGCCGACCGTAGCTTCCACGCCGAACTCACGCTTCATGCGATCAACCAGAATTTCGAGGTGCAACTCGCCCATGCCGGAAATGATGGTTTGACCGGATTCTTCATCAGTCTTGACGCGGAACGACGGATCTTCCTGCGCCAAACGATTCAACGCGATACCCATTTTTTCCTGGTCTTGCTTGGTCTTCGGCTCAACCGCCTGCGAAATCACCGGCTCCGGGAATATCATGCGTTCGAGCATGATGATCGAATTCGGATCGCACAGCGTGTCGCCAGTGGTGGCCTCTTTCAAGCCGACGGCGGCGGCGATGTCGCCCGCGCGCACTTCCTTGATTTCCTCGCGCTGGTTGGCGTGCATCTGCAAAATGCGGCCAATGCGCTCTTTCTTGCTCTTAACCGGGTTATAGACGGTGTCTCCGGAATTCACCACGCCCGAATACACGCGGAAGAAGATCAACTGACCAACAAAGGGATCGGTCATGATCTTGAATGCGAGGGCAGAGAATTTCTCATCGTCATCCGCCTTACGGGATGCCGGCTCTTCGTTCTCATCAGTACCTGTTACAGGAGGAATGTCGGTCGGCGCCGGAAGGTATTCAATCACAGCGTCGAGCATGGCTTGCACGCCCTTGTTCTTAAACGCAGTGCCGCACATCATCGGCACAATTTCACCGGCGATGGTGCGCGTACGGATCGCCTTCTTGATTTCTTCTTCGGTCAAGTCGCCTTCTTCGAGGTATTTGTTCATCAATTCCTCGTTGGCTTCGGCAGCCGCCTCAACCATCTTCTCGCGCCACTCCTGGCAAGTCGCCTTCAGGCTTTCCGGGATATCGCGATAGTCGAATTTCATGCCCTGAGATGCATCATCCCAGTAAATGGCGCGCATCTTAACCAGATCAACCACACCCTCGAAATTTTCTTCCGCGCCGATCGGCACTTGCATCGGAATCGGGTTAGCCTTCAGGCGAGTACGCATCTGCTCGTACACCTTGAAGAAATTCGCGCCGGTGCGGTCCATCTTGTTGACGAATGCCAGACGCGGCACGCCATATTTATTAGCCTGACGCCAAACGGTTTCGGATTGCGGCTGCACGCCACCCACGGCGCAATACACCATACAAGCGCCGTCCAGCACGCGCATCGAACGCTCCACCTCGATGGTGAAGTCGACGTGGCCCGGGGTATCGATGATGTTGATGCGATGCTCGGGGAAGTTATTGGCCATGCCCTTCCAGAAGCAGGTCGTCGCAGCAGACGTAATGGTGATACCGCGCTCTTGCTCTTGCTCCATCCAGTCCATGGTGGCGGCGCCATCATGCACCTCACCAATCTTGTGATTCACACCGGTGTAATACAGGATGCGCTCAGTGGTGGTGGTCTTACCAGCGTCAATGTGAGCAGAGATACCAATGTTGCGGTAGCGCTCAATGGGGGTCTTGCGGGCCATATTCAATCCTATTCATTGCGGAGCAAGGCATCCAGCCTTGCTCCCAACAGTATTCAAAAAACTTAGCAGTGACTTAGAAACGGAAGTGCGAGAATGCCTTGTTTGCTTCCGCCATGCGGTGCACCTCATCGCGCTTCTTCATCGCGCCACCGCGGCCTTCCGCCGCCTCAATCAATTCACCACCCAAACGTTGCGGCATCGATTTCTCGCTGCGCTTATTGGCAGCTTCACGCAACCAGCGCATGGACAGCGCAGTACGGCGAACCGGGCGCACTTCAACCGGCACCTGATAGTTAGCACCGCCGACGCGACGGGATTTCACTTCCACCATCGGCTTGCAGTTGCTGATTGCAGCAGAAAACACTTCCAGCGGATCCTTACCGGTTTTGGTTTGGATATGATCGAACGCACCATAGATGATGTTCTCGGCGACCGATTTTTTACCGGACAACATCAGGACGTTGACGAATTTGGCGACATCTACATTACCGAATTTCGGATCCGGCAGAATTTCGCGCTTGGGAACTTCACGACGACGTGGCATTTCTCTTCCTTTCTTTCTTCAGCTGAGCGGCAGACCATTTTCCGCCTACTCGCGGGAGGCCATCATGACCACCCACTTACTCGACCCGCATGGGCCGCATAAACATCCGTCTTGCGACAGAAACCTGGATTACTTCTTGGCAGCGCCTGCTTTTGCACGCTTAGCGCCATACTTGGAGCGCGCCTGCTTACGATCCTTAACGCCTTGCGTATCGAGCGCACCGCGCACCATGTGGTAACGCACACCCGGCAAGTCTTTCACACGGCCGCCGCGAATCAGCACGACGCTATGCTCTTGCAGGTTGTGACCCTCACCGCCGATGTACGAAATCACTTCAAAACCATTGGTGAGGCGCACCTTGGCGACCTTACGCAAAGCGGAGTTCGGCTTTTTCGGGGTGGTGGTATATACGCGGGTACATACGCCGCGCTTTTGCGGGCTGTTTTCCAGCGCCGGCGATTTGCTCTTGACGCGCACGGAAACACGCGGCTGGCGAATCAATTGATTGATGGTTGGCATCGGTCTAAATCCAACAAAATTATGAATACATAAACCCGAAAACGGTTGTTCGGGAACTCAGCACAACTAGAGCGCCGGCAAAAACCGGAGCCGCTCGATTTAGCTACAAACAGGGAAAGCGTCGCAAGGAAGCGAAAAGGCAGACCAAAGAACGCTTAAGCCCAGGCGAGCTTAAATTCGAGAACTCGCGAGTATAGCCTTTCTCCTTATTCCAGTCAACTTCCGCCTCCTCATGCGCCGAATCCTGACTTAGACGTGGTTGAGGGTTCCGCTTTGACTGGCAGCGACCCATAAAATTTCCATGAAGCGGCTGAGCAATGCGCTAATTTCTATCGCCGCAAGTACCCAGGTGTTGTGTCCATTGATCCTAATTTGTCGACCAGCAGACCATGATGTTCCGCGGAAACTCTTATTCCGCGATAATTCAGGTTTTCTTCGGCTTTTTAGCAATGCCCTCCCTGCTGCGACCCGCGAATCTTTTTTTGTTGGCGACATATGCATTGTTGTCCGCGGCAGCATATGCGCCTTATTTGTTTGGAAAGAGCCTGGCGCACCCGGCCCAGGTGTTCATCATTGAAGCGCTGTGCTGGATTACGCTATGGGCAGCATTTAGCCGGCCCGCCTGGTTTCATTGGCTATTGCTGCCCGCTTTTATCGCTTTGCCGGTCGAAATTTACCTTCAATTGTTTTACGGCCAAGGAATTTCCGCTCATCATCTAGGCATCATTCTCGAAACGAGCCCGAAGGAGTCCCTGGAGTTTTTGGGAAGCAAAATATGGCTCTTATTTGTAATCACTTTAGGGGTTTTCGTATGGTGGGGATTAAGTTGGTATGCAGCATTTCGGACGTCCACTTTGAATTGGCGCGGGAAAACACGGTGGACGGCCCTCTTGCTCATTGGACTCGGCATTGGCTTTGGGGCTTACGGCAATCAATTTGGTTATTTGCCACGCGCGCAGGCGGCCAGTGCAGCAAATAAGATAAGCGCCGGCAATGTAAGCGGAGAGCAAGAAGAAGAAGAAGAAGAAGAAGACGCAGAGGAAGAAGAAAATTCCCCTGCCAACTCAATCGCCTCGTCTGCACTCTCTCCCATGGCAGACGTCAAGTCGACATGGCCCAAACTACCTGCATGGGCAAAAATTTCGCTCGAATTGAACAATTTCGACCAGAGCTGGCCCTTTGGCCTAGGTGCACGCGGCTACGAATTCTGGAAGGAACGGGACTATTTAGGACAATTAGCTCGCAACAGTCACCTCTTCAAATTCGGTGCACACCAGCCCAGCCTTGGTAATACGCCGCAAATCGTCGTCATGGTTATCGGTGAATCATCGCGTTACGACCGCTGGAGCTTAAACGGCTATGCCCGCGAAACGAATCCATTTCTAAAAAGAGAAAACAATTTAATTAGCTTATCGAATGTCGTAACGGCGGTTTCTGCGACGCGCCTATCCGTTCCGATTCTGGTATCGCGCAAACCTGCAACCCAAAGCTTGAAAGCCGGATTCTCAGAAAAATCCTTTCTCACTGCCTTCAAAGAAGCCGGCTTTAAGACTTATTGGATTTCGAATCAAATGTCGTTCGGTCAATTCGACACGCCAGTATCCGTATTTGCCAATGAAGCGGATGTAACGCAATTTCTAAATTTAGGGGGATTTACCAATCACTCGAGCTATGACGAAATTCTGCTTGATCCTCTTAAAATCGCGATCAATGATCCGACACCAAAAAAACTCATCGTCTTGCACACCCTAGGAAATCACTGGAACTACAGCCATCGCCATCCAAAACAATATGATCGATGGCAGCCCTCTTTATTTGGCGTAGAAAATCCCGTTTATACGGATTTAAAAATCAAGGAACAACTTAACAATAGCTACGACAATTCCATTCTTTATACCGATTGGTTCCTAGCGCAAGTTATTGAAGTCTTAAAATCTTCAAAAACCTTAACTTCGATGATGTACGTGTCGGATCATGGGCAAACTTTGTACGACGGCGCATGTACTCTGGCATTCCATGGACATAACACGGAATATGAATTTCACGTCCCGGCAATGGTCTGGTATTCAGATTTGTACAAGAAAACCTTCCCACAGAAAATCGCGCAACTCAAACGCAACAAGCGCGCCAAGCTCGCCACGGAAAATGTTTTTCATTCCTTAGTGGACTTAGCAGATATTCGCTATAGCAGCGAGCAATTGGAGTGGAGCTTTCTGAGCAAAAAATTCAAGCAACACAAGCGCTATGTCGATAGCTATGGCTGGACTGATTATGACAATGCCACGCTCAAGGGTGATTGCAAAGAGGTGATTGATAAGGGCAAGCCTCTACCGCAAGAAAAATAAAAAAGGCATCGAAAATCCGATGCCTTTTTGTTGTACGAGAAAAAAGCGCTTACGCTTCGCCCTCCGGTGTACCCATCGCTTCCGTCGATGCGGCTTCGGCTTCCGCTGCACGGGCATTTAATTCTGCCTGCAGCATAGCTGTACGCTCTTCGGCTTCCCAGGTTTCCTTTTCCTTGCGGGCACGGTGATAAGCCAACCCCGTACCTGCAGGGATCAGACGACCGACGATGACGTTTTCCTTCAAGCCGCGCAAGCCGTCGCGTTTGCCCATGATTGCCGCCTCGGTGAGCACGCGCGTGGTTTCCTGGAACGATGCAGCGGAGATGAAGGAATCGGTCGACAGCGATGCTTTGGTAATACCCAAGAGCACGTTCTCGTAGGTAGCCGGACGGCCGCCTGCGGCGATGACGCGATCGTTTTCATCCAACAACTCGGAGCGCTCGACTTGCTCGCCGGGGATGTAGTTGGCATCGCCCGCATCGACGATCTGCACGCGGCGCAGCATCTGGCGAACAATCACTTCAATGTGCTTGTCGTTGATCTTCACGCCCTGCAAACGATACACGTCCTGCACTTCATCGACGATGTAGCGCGCCAGCGCTTCGATGCCCAACAGGCGCAGAATGTCTTGCGGATCGGCCGGGCCGTCCACAATCATCTCACCCTTGTTCACCACCTGCCCGTCATGCACCAGCACTTGCTTGTCCTTGGTGATCAAGAATTCGTGCTTGTTGCCATCCATGTCGGTGATTTCCAAGCGCTGCTTACCCTTGGTTTCCTTACCGAACGCGACTGTACCCGTAACTTCCGCCAGCATGCCGGCGTCTTTCGGCGAACGCGCTTCGAACAGTTCGGCCACACGCGGCAGACCGCCGGTAATATCACGGGTCTTTTGCGATTCGGTCGGGATACGTGCCAGTACTTCGCCGACACTGACTTGCTGACCGTCTTTCACGGTAATCAACGCGCCGACTTGGAAGCCGATGGTCACCGGATGCTCGGTGCCGGCGATCTTGACTTCCTCGCCTTTGTCGTTCAACAGCTTAACTTGCGGACGCACCGTCTTGCCGGATGAGCCGCGACGCTTGGCATCGATAACCACCAGGGTCGACAAGCCGGTGACTTCGTCGATTTGCTTGGCGACGGTCGAACCTTCTTCGACGTTTTCGAATTTCACCGTACCGGCGTATTCGGTAATGATCGGACGGGTCAGCGGATCCCAGGTTGCGAGAGCCGTGCCAGCCTTGATCACCATGCCATCCTTGACGATGAGCGTGGCGCCATACGGCACCTTGTGACGCTCGCGCTCACGGCCGTGGTCGTCGGTGATCAGCACCTCACCGGAACGGGAAATGACGATTTGCTCGCCCTTGCCGTTAGTGACGTAACGCATGGTGGCGGTGAAGCGCACCGTGCCGTTGGACTTAGCTTCCACGGAAGATGCCACCGCCGCACGCGATGCTGCGCCACCGATGTGGAAGGTACGCATGGTGAGCTGGGTACCCGGCTCACCGATCGACTGTGCTGCAACCACGCCAACCGCTTCACCGGCGTTGACCAGCATGCCGCGGCCAAGATCACGGCCATAGCACTTGGCGCACAAGCCGTAACGCGTGTCGCAAGTCAGCGGCGTGCGGACCTTCACTTCGTCAATGCCCAGACGCTCGATTTCCTCGACCGCATCTTCATCCAGTAGGACGCCAGCCGCAAACAACACATCCGCCGTTTCCGGATTGATGACGTCGGTAGCGGCCACGCGACCCAGAATGCGGTCACGCAACGCCTCAATTACTTCACCGCCTTCCACCAGCGCTTTCATGGAAGCGCCGTTGGCGGTACCGCAATCGTCTTCGATGACAACCAGGTCCTGAGTCACGTCGACCAGACGGCGGGTCAAGTAACCGGAGTTCGCGGTCTTCAATGCGGTATCGGCTAGACCCTTACGAGCGCCGTGGGTCGAAATGAAGTACTGCAGAACGTTCAAGCCTTCGCGGAAGTTCGCGGTAATCGGCGTCTCGATGATCGAGCCGTCCGGTTTCGCCATCAGGCCGCGCATACCGGCCAGCTGACGAATCTGTGCGGCGGAACCGCGCGCACCGGAGTCGGCCATCATGTAAATCGCGTTGAAGGATTCTTGCGTAGTCTTGGTGCCGTCGCGGCGCGTGACGTCCTCGACCTTCAATTGGTCCATCATGGCCTTGCCGACTTCATCACCGGCCTTGCCCCAGATGTCCACCACTTTGTTGTAGCGCTCGCCTGCAGTTACCAGACCGGATGCATATTGCTGCTCGATCTGTTTCACCTCATGTTCGGCTTGAGAAATGATGGTGTGCTTTTGCGGCGGCACCAACATATCGTCCACGCAAATCGAGATACCGGCGCGAGTCGCCAAGCGGAAGCCTGATTGCATCAATTGGTCGGCAAACACAACGGTCGCGCGCAATCCGCACTTGCGGAACGAGGTATTGATGAGCTTCGAAATTTCCTTTTTCTTCAGGGCACGGTTCAATACGGTGAACGGCAAGCCCTTCGGCAAAATTTCGGACAAGATGGCACGACCGATCGTGGTTTCATAACGCTTGATGGTTTGCACGAATTCGCCGGTTGCCGGATCTTTCGGGAACTCGACGATACGCACCGTGATACGTGTGGTCAGTTCAACTTCCTTGTTGTCGTAAGCACGAATCACTTCCGACACATCCGGGAACAACATGCCTTCGCCTTTGCCGTTGATTTTTTCACGGGTGGCGTAGTACAGACCGAGCACGATATCTTGCGAAGGTACGATCGAGGGTTCGCCGTTGGACGGGAACAGCACGTTGTTGGAGGCCAGCATCAAAGTACGGGCTTCCATTTGCGCTTCGATCGACAGCGGCACGTGAACAGCCATCTGGTCACCGTCGAAGTCGGCGTTAAACGCCGCGCAAACCAGCGGATGCAGCTGGATCGCCTTGCCTTCGATTAGCACCGGCTCGAAAGCCTGAATGCCAAGACGGTGTAGGGTCGGCGCACGATTCAGCATGACCGGATGTTCGCGGATCACGTCTTCCAGGATGTCCCACACGACCGGCTCCTGCATCTCGACCAGCTTCTTGGCGGCCTTGATGGTGGTTGCCAGGCCCATCAGTTCGAGCTTGTTGAAAATGAAGGGCTTGAACAACTCTAGCGCCATCAATTTCGGCAAACCGCACTGATGCAATTTCAGTTGCGGACCGACCACGATAACCGAACGGCCGGAGTAGTCGACGCGTTTACCCAGCAAGTTTTGACGGAAGCGACCGCCCTTACCCTTAATCATTTCAGCCAATGACTTGAGCGGACGCTTGTTGGCGCCGGTCATGGCCTTGCCGCGACGACCATTGTCCAGCAGCGAGTCGACAGCTTCCTGCAGCATGCGCTTTTCGTTGCGGGTAATAATTTCCGGCGCGCGCAATTCCATCAAACGCTTCAAGCGATTGTTACGGTTGATGACGCGACGGTACAGATCGTTCAGATCGGAGGTCGCGAAGCGGCCGCCATCCAGCGGAACCAATGGACGCAGTTCCGGCGGCAGCACCGGCAGCACTTCCATGATCATCCAATCCGGCTTGATGCCGGACCGCTGGAATGCCTCAAGCACTTTCAAGCGCTTGGCGTATTTCTTGATCTTGGCTTCGGACTTGGAATCTTTCAAATCCTGGCGCAGCGTTTCCGCATCGCGGTCGATGTCGATCGAGCGCAGCAATTCGCGGATGCCTTCGGCGCCCATGAAGGCGGTGAAGTCGTCGCCGAATTCTTCATACTTGGCGGCGTAATCGTCTTCCGACATGATCTGACACTTCTTCAGCGGCGTCATGCCCGGATCGGTCACGACATAGGCTTCAAAGTACAGCACGCGTTCGATGTCGCGCAGCGTCATGTCAAGCACCATGCCCAAACGCGACGGCAGCGATTTCAGGAACCAGATGTGGGCAACCGGTGAAGCCAGTTCAATATGGCCCATACGCTCACGGCGCACTTTGGCCAGCGTGACTTCGACGCCGCATTTTTCACAGATAACACCGCGGTGCTTCAGGCGCTTGTACTTGCCGCACAAGCATTCGTAATCTTTGATCGGGCCAAAAATCTTGGCGCAGAACAAGCCGTCGCGCTCCGGCTTGAAGGTGCGGTAGTTGATGGTTTCCGGCTTTTTGACTTCACCGTAAGACCAAGAACGGATTTTTTCGGGCGAAGCAAGACCAATCTTGATCGCATCGAATTGTTCGTTTTGCTGAACTTGCTTGAATAAGTCGAGCAGTGCTTTCATAGCTACATCACTCCAGTAAGGCGTGAATCAAAATTTCTTTACCTTGGGCAGGCTCACCCGCCCCCAATCGATCTTCCGCGATTAATCGCGCTCCAAATCGATATCGATGCCCAGAGAACGAATCTCCTTGACCAGCACGTTGAACGATTCCGGCATGCCGGCATCGATCACGTGATCGCCCTTGACCAAGTTTTCGTACACTTTGGTGCGGCCGTTGACGTCGTCCGACTTCACAGTCAGCATCTCTTGCAACACGTAAGATGCGCCATAGGCTTCCAAGGCCCACACCTCCATCTCGCCGAAACGCTGGCCGCCGAACTGTGCCTTGCCGCCCAGCGGCTGCTGAGTAACCAGCGAGTACGGACCGGTGGAACGAGCGTGCATCTTGTCGTCGACCAAGTGGTGCAATTTCAGGACGTGCATATAGCCAACCGTAACCGTGCGCTCGAAAGCTTCGCCGGTGCGGCCGTCGTACATGGTCACCTGATTCTTGGACGGCGTCATGCCGAGGTGCTGAGCGACCTGGTCCGGGTATGCCAGATCCAGCATGCGACGGATTTCATCTTCATGCGCACCATCGAACACCGGCGTAGCAAACGGCACACCGTTCTTCAGGTTATCCGCCAATGCCAGAACCTCGCCATCAGAAAAATTATCCAGATCTTCGGTTTTGCCGGACTCGTTATAAATCGTTTTCAAGAAATTGCGCAGTTCGGCAGCCTTGGCTTGCGCCTTGAGCATCTCACCAATGCGCAGGCCCAGGCCTTTAGCGGCCCAGCCGAGATGCACTTCCAGCACCTGCCCCACGTTCATACGCGACGGCACGCCGAGCGGGTTCAACACGATGTCAGCCGGTGTACCGTCTGCCATGTACGGCATGTCTTCCACCGGCACGATGCGCGAAACCACACCCTTGTTACCGTGACGGCCTGCCATCTTGTCGCCAGGTTGCAGACGACGCTTCACAGCCAGGTAAACCTTGACCATCTTTTGCACGCCCGGCGGCAACTCGTCGCCTTGGGTCAGCTTCTTGCGCTTCTCTTCGAAGGCCAGGTCGAACTGGTGACGCTTCTCGTTGATCGATTCCTTGATGGCTTCCAGTGCGGCAGCGGCGTCTTCATCGGCCGGACGGATGTCAAACCAGTGATATTTTTCCAGATCGTCCAGATAAGCCTTGTCGATCTTGGCACCCTTGGCGAGCTTCTTCGGACCACCGTTGACGACTTTGCCAATCAACATTTTTTCCAGACGCTGGAAGGCATCGCCTTCCACAATACGCAGCTGGTCGTTCAAGTCGAGGCGATAACGCTTCAATTCATCGTCGATGATTTGCTGCGCGCGCTTGTCGCGCTGGATGCCTTCGCGGGTAAACACTTGCACGTCGATGACGGTGCCGACCATGCCGGACGGAACCCGCAGCGAAGTATCTTTCACGTCGGATGCTTTTTCGCCGAAGATCGCGCGCAACAGTTTTTCTTCCGGCGTCAGCTGGGTTTCGCCCTTCGGCGTCACCTTACCAACCAGTACGTCGCCGGCTTCGACTTCTGCACCGATATACACGATGCCGGATTCGTCCAAGCGCGCCAATTGATTCTCAGCCAAGTTGGAGATGTCGCGAGTAATTTCTTCTGCGCCCAACTTGGTATCACGCGCGACAACCGACAATTCTTCGATATGGATCGAGGTGTAGCGATCGTCAGCCACCACCTTCTCGGAGATCAAAATCGAGTCCTCGAAGTTATAACCATTCCACGGCATGAACGCCACCAGCATGTTTTGGCCGAGCGCCAATTCACCGAGGTCGGTCGAAGCACCATCGGCAACCACGTCGCCGCGTGCAACGCGATCACCCACTTTGACGATCGGGCGCTGGTTGATGTTGGTGTTTTGATTGGAACGGGTGTACTTGATCAGGTTGTAGATATCCACACCGACTTCGCCGGCAGCTGCTTCATCGTCGTTGACGCGAATCACGATACGGCCTGCATCGACGTAGTCGACTACGCCACCGCGCAACGCTTGCACGGTCGTGCCAGAGTCAACTGCCACGGTGCGCTCAACACCGGTACCGACGAATGCTTTTTCCGGACGCAAGCAAGGTACGGCCTGACGCTGCATGTTGGCGCCCATCAATGCGCGGTTCGCATCGTCGTGTTCCAGGAATGGAATCAAGGAAGCTGCAACCGATACCACTTGGCCCGGCGCCACGTCCATATATTGCACACGCTCCGGCGACACCAGAATAGTTTCACCTGCTTGTCGTGCCGACACCAATTCATCGGATAACTGGCCATTCTTGTCGATAGTCGCATTCGCCTGCGCGATGATGTAGCGACCTTCTTCAATCGCGGACAAGTAGTCGATCTGGTTCGTGACCTTGCTGCCTTCAACCTTACGATACGGCGTCTCCAGGAAACCGTACTCGTTCAAGCGAGCATACAGTGCCAGCGAGTTGATCAAACCGATGTTCGGACCTTCCGGTGTTTCGATCGGACATACGCGACCGTAATGAGTCGGATGCACGTCGCGCACTTCAAAGCCTGCGCGCTCACGGGTCAAACCGCCCGGACCGAGCGCGGAAACGCGGCGCTTGTGAGTGATCTCCGACAACGGATTGGTTTGGTCCATAAACTGCGATAGCTGGGACGAACCAAAAAATTCACGAATTGCCGCAGAAATCGGCTTCGAGTTGATCAAATCGTGCGGCATCAAGTTATCGGCTTCGGCTTGGCCGAGACGCTCCTTGACAGCACGCTCAACACGCACCAAGCCTGCGCGGAATTGATTTTCCGCCAACTCGCCGACGCAGCGTACGCGACGGTTACCGAGGTGATCGATGTCGTCGACTTCGCCACGGCCGTTGCGCAATTCCACCAGGATTTTGATGACGGCCAGGATGTCGTCGTTGGACAAAGTCATCGTGCCGGTAAGCTCATCGCGGCCGATGCGGCGATTGAACTTCATGCGGCCCACGGCCGACAAGTCGTAACGATCTTCGCTATAGAACAAGCCATTGAATAAAGCTTCGACTGAATCCTCGGTCGGCGGCTCGCCGGGACGCATCATGCGATAAATCGCGATGCGCGCTGCCATTTGGTCGGCCGTATCGTCGGTGCGCAGGGTTTGCGAGATATAGCCGCCCTGGTCCAGATCATTGGTGTACAGCGTCTGAATTTGAGCGACGTTCGCCTCACGTAAACGACCGAGCAATTCTTCGGTCAATTCGTCGTTGGCATTGGCAATAACCTCACCCGTTTCACCGTCGATGATGTTCTTGGCCAGCACCCGACCGATTAAATAGTCTTCCGGTACGGAAATCAGCTTAATACCCGCACTTTCGATCTCACGAACGTGCTTCGCATTAATACGCTTGTCTTTTGCGACGATGACTTTGCCCGACTTGTCGGTGATGTCGAAGCGCGCTACTTCACCGCGCAGACGCTCGGCGACGAATTCCATCTCTGCGCCCTCAGAACGCAAGCTGAAATTGTCGAATACGAAGAAATTCGCCAGAATTTGTTCCGGCGTCATGCCGATCGCCTTCAGCAGAATTGTCACCGGCATCTTACGACGGCGGTCGACGCGGAAGTACAAAATGTCTTTCGGGTCGAATTCGAAATCCAACCAAGAGCCACGGTAAGGAATGATACGTGCCGAGAACAACAGTTTGCCGGACGAATGCGTCTTGCCGCGATCGTGCTCGAAGAATACGCCGGGCGAACGGTGCAGCTGAGATACGATCACACGCTCGGTGCCATTGATCACGAAAGAGCCGGTGGTTGTCATCAAGGGCAATTCGCCCATGTAGACTTCCTGCTCTTTCATTTCTTTGACGACTGGCTTGGTCGGTGATTCCTTATCCAAAATTACCAGACGCACCTTGGCGCGCAAAGGCGAAGCGAAGGTCAAACCGCGCTGTTGGCATTCCTTCACGTCAAATGGCGGATCGCCCAGCACATACGACAAAAACTCCAGACGTGCAAAACCATTGTGCGACACGATCGGGAAAATCGAAGTGAAGGCAGATTGCAACCCTTCATTCTTGCGATGCGACGGCACCTTGTCCGCCTGTAAGAATGCTTGGTAAGATTCGAGCTGTGTTGCAAGCAAGAACGGAACGTTGTGGACGTTAGCGCGTTTCGCGAATGATTTGCGGATGCGCTTCTTCTCAGTAAATGAGTAGTGCATGGACACTCCGTGAGTGACAGGTAGGATGGAGAATTCAGGATTCGCTCGGAACAAGCACTTGCCTGCGAAACCTCAAGCCTCTATCCAGCTGGCTTCAATACACTGACTGCGTTAGAAAACTTCTTTCCGCGGCAGTCGCTTAAAAAAATCGAAAACGACAAAGGAGCCAAAGCCGATCCCTTCTTTTCGGAAGGTTTCGTACTTTGACTCCGGGCCGTTAAGCCGAACTAGCTTACTTAAGTTCGGCTTTCGCGCCAGCTTCTTCCAACTTCTTCTTGGCTGCTTCAGCATCTGCTTTCGGCATGCCTTCCTTGACCGGCTTCGGTGCACCATCAACCAGATCCTTGGCTTCTTTCAAGCCCAGACCGGTGATTTCGCGCACTGCCTTGATCACGCCAACCTTGTTAGCGCCGATTTCAGCCAGCATTACGGTGAATTCGGTTTGCTCTTCAACAGCAGCTGCACCACCGCCTGCACCGCCAGCAGGACCAGCCACAGCCATCGCTGCAGCGGAAACGCCAAATTTCTCTTCGAAAGCTTTGACCAGCTCGTGCAGGTCCATCACGGACATTGCACCTACGGCTTCCAGGATCTCTTCTTTGCTAATTGCCATTTAAAACTCCTAAATTGATTTGGTTACTGCATCTATTCGGTTCACATGAAAGAAAAAGCGGACCCGCGTGTTACGCGGCTTCGCCTTCCTTCTTGGCTGCCAAGGCAGCCAGACCACGCGCAAATGCCGATACCGGTGCCTGCATGATGCCCGCCAATTGGGCTAACAGCACTTCACGGCTCGGAATATTGGCCAATGCGGTAACGCCCGCTTTGTCCAATTGTTTGCCGGCGTAGTTGCCTGCCTTGACGATCAGCTTGTCGTTACCTTTGGCAAAGTCGCTCACGACTTTAGCGGCAGCAACGGCGTCCGTGGAGATCGAATAGATCAACGGGCCGGTCATCTCGGAGGCGAGGCCAGCAAACGGCGTTCCTTCGACAGCGCGACGAGCCAGCGTATTTTTCAATACGCGCAAGTACACACCTTCGGAACGCGCTTTGGCGCGCAGTTGTGTCATGTGACCAACCTGGATGCCACGATATTCGGCCAGGACGATCGTCTGCGCATTGGCTACTTTTGCGGAGACTTCGGCGACTACGGCCTTTTTGTCACTCAGATTGAGACTCAAGATCAACCTCCAAAAATGATGCTTGGTTTTCACCTTGCATCGGTTCGAACACGGCGTCCGAAGTTAGGAGCTTCCACTGGCAGACCAGCTTAGAGACTACAAAACTTGTTCGGGTTCGCCATCTGCGTTGGGCAATGAAAATTTTCATCGTTTAACTTTGTGCCCAATTGCTGCACGCCGCCCAACGGTCTTTGATTGCCTGAAGTTTGCACTTCAGCCCAAAGATTCGCCTCGCGCCACAAGCGGCACGAGGACTTGATTTCTTACATTACGCAGCCAGTGTTGACTGGTCTACACGAACACCAGCGCCCATGGTCGACGAAATTGCTACCTTACGCAGGTACACACCTTTGCTCGTCGCCGGCTTCGCCTTGTTCAGCGCGTCGATCAATGCCAACAAATTGGACTTCAGATCGGCGTCGGAGAACGACTTTCGACCGATCGTGGCGTGGATAATGCCTGCCTTGTCGGTACGATATTGCACTTGACCGGCTTTGGCATTTTTAACTGCAGTTGCGACATCCGGCGTTACGGTGCCGACCTTCGGGTTCGGCATCAAGCCGCGCGGGCCGAGAATTTGACCGAGAGTACCCACGATACGCATGGTATCCGGCGAGGCAATGACGATATCGAAAGGCATATCGCCAGCTTTAATGCGATCAGCCAGATCTTCCATGCCAACCACGTCAGCGCCAGCAGCTTTTGCAGCTTCGGCTTTGTCGCCGCTAGCAAACACAGCGACGCGCACAGTCTTGCCGGTGCCGGCAGGCAGCACGACAGAGCCACGCACCACTTGGTCGGATTTCTTAGCATCGACACCCAATTGCACGGCAACATCAATGGACTCATTGAATTTAGCGGTCGCGCATTCTTTGATCAGGGCGATTGCGTTATCGAACGGATATTGCTTGGTACGATCGACCTTGGCCTTGATCGCCTTAGCGCGTTTAGATAATTTAGCCATTACAGACCCTCCACCGTGATGCCCATGGAACGAGCGGAGCCAGCGATCGTGCGCACTGCCGCTTCCATGTCAGCGGCAGTCAAATCAGGCCTCTTGGTTGTTGCGATTTCTTCCGCTTGCTTGCGGGTGATTTTGCCCACTTTATCGGTATGCGGCTTAGGCGAACCCTTTTGAATGCCAGCGGCTTTCTTGATCAGGATGGTTGCCGGCGGCGTCTTCATCACGAAAGTGAAAGACTTGTCCGCGTAAGCAGTGATCACCACAGGAATCGGCAAACCCGGCTCGACGCCTTGGGTCTGGGCATTGAATGCCTTGCAGAATTCCATGATGTTCAGGCCGCGCTGGCCGAGTGCCGGACCGATAGGCGGGGAGGGATTGGCTTTACCAGCCGGAACTTGCAGCTTAACAAAGCCGACGATTTTCTTTGCCATGATGGCTCCTACATTAGTTGAGTAATAGCGCCGGTTTGCTCAGGTATTTACCTTAACTACTAAGGCTCCTCTTACTGGATTCCGCTGCTAAAAGCGACGCCCCAGTGTGCGCTTAAACTTTTTCGACTTGGCCGAACTCGAGTTCGACTGGCGTAGCACGACCGAAGATGGTTACGGATACGCGCACACGCGATTTCTCGTAATTGACTTCTTCAACATTGCCATTGAAGTCGGTAAACGGGCCATCCTTGATGCGCACCAGTTCGCCCACGTCGTACAGAACTTTGGGACGCGGCTTTTCTACGCCCTCTTGCATCTGGTGCAGGATCTTGTCGACTTCATGCGCCGGGATCGGCGTCGGCTTGTTCGATTTACCGCCGATGAAACCCGTCACCTTATTGGTGTTTTTCACCAAGTGCCAAGTCTCATCCGTCATTTCCATTTCCACTAACACATAACCAGGAAAGAAACGACGCTCGGTAACCGCCTTTTGGCCATTCTTGACTTCGACCACTTCTTCAGTCGGCACCAAAATCTGACCGAACTTATCTTGCATGCCGGCACGCACAATACGCTCTTGTAATGCACGCATCACGCTTTTTTCCATGCCGGAATAGGCATGCACGACGTACCAGCGTTTTTTGCTGACCGCCGTTGCCGCAGCTTCGGGCACACTGGCTTGTACGTCGCTTTGCATGTTCTCGCTCATTATTTCTTCCAGCCCAGAATCACGTCGTACAACAAAAACTCCAGCAACTTGTCAGTGCCCCAGAGATAAATTGCCATGATCACCACAAAGCCAAACACAACTGCAGTCATCTGCATGGCCTCTTTGCGAGTCGGCCAAACCACCTTCTTGGTTTCGCGCACCGATTCTTTGGCGAAGCCAAGAAAGGTGCGACCCAACTCAGACGTCCACGCCAATACAACGCCAACAATTAAACCGGCAACCAAGGCTCCGGCACGCACATACGTCGGCTTGCCGGACAAAAAGTAAAAACCAACAACACCGGCAATTACGGCACATACCGCCAAAGTGACCTTAAGCTTGTCGCCTGAGGTGTTTACGGTCTCTACGGAATTGTTAGACATACATTTCCATTTTCGGTGCCTTGCACCGGATTCGGTGGCAGGGGCGGAGGGCCTCGAACCCCCAACCTACGGTTTTGGAGACCGTCACTCTGCCAATTGAGCTACGCCCCTAACTACTTTTGAATGACCAAAAGCGAAACAAGGAATTCCCATTTCGCCCCGATCAGTTGGAGACAGAGCATTGCTGCGTTTTACTCTGCCCCGCAATCCATCAAACTTCTTACTCGATGATTTTCGCGACGACGCCGGCGCCGACGGTACGACCGCCTTCGCGGATAGCAAAGCGCAAGCCTTCTTCCATCGCGATCGGGTTGATCAACATCACGGTGATCGATACGTTGTCACCCGGCATCACCAT
>JACOUL010000010.1 GCA_016177875.1 Burkholderiales bacterium | reverse complement strand
CTCAACATGAAAGGAAGCGGCTGGATGAGACAGGTGCTGCAGGCCTGAGAGCATTTTTTAACTGCCGCCTCAAAACAAAACGCCCCACTTGCGCGGGGCGTTTCATCATCAGCCAATTCTCAGACTTTTTACACAGCCTGATAAGCGGGGCTTCTATTTTGGCGGAGAGGGAGGGATTCGAACCCTCGGTACGGGAATACCGTACGCCTGATTTCGAGTCAGGTACATTCGACCACTCTGCCACCTCTCCTGGTTCGGTCGACTCCACCAGAGTCCGGCGGAAAGCGTGCGATTATAGCAGAGTATATGTGTGCCGGATACCGCGCATCAGGCTTGCCGCGTCAAACGCGTGAGGCCGCCCATATAAGGCTGCAACACTTCCGGAATGTCAACGCTGCCGTCGGCCTGCTGATAATTTTCCAAGATCGCAACCAGCGTGCGGCCCACGGCAAGACCCGAGCCGTTCAGGGTATGCACCAGCTCAGGCTTGCCCTGTGCATTTCGGAAACGGGCTTGCATGCGCCGAGCCTGGAAAGCCTCGCAATTCGATATCGAAGAAATTTCACGATACGTATTTTGCGCCGGAAGCCATACTTCGATATCAAAGGTCTTGGCCGCGCCGAATCCCATATCGCCGGTACACAGCGTAATTAAGCGATACGGCAATCCAAGTTTTTTGAGAATGTTTTCAGCGTGGCCCACCATCTCATCCAGAGCTTCATACGATTTCTCCGGATGAACGATCTGCACCATCTCGACCTTGTCGAATTGATGCTGACGAATCATGCCGCGCGTATCGCGACCGTAGCTACCGGCCTCGGAACGAAAGCAAGGAGTATGTGCGGTGAGTTTGATCGGCAGCGTGTCGGCGGCAAGAATATCGTCGCGCACCATGTTGGTCAGCGACACTTCCGAAGTAGGAATCAAATACAAGGATTCGCCCTCGCCTTCCTGGCCGCCTTTTTTCGCTGCAAACAAATCGGCTTCGAACTTCGGCAATTGACCGGTGCCGCGCAGGGAATCGGCATTGACGATGTAAGGCGTGTAGCACTCGGTATAGCCATGCTGCGACACATGGGTATCGAGCATGAACTGGGCGATGGCGCGATGCAGACGAGCGATGCCGCCTTTCATTACCGCAAAACGCGAACCGGTCAGCTTGGCGGCAACGTCGAAATCCAGCCCGAGCGCCGCGCCGACATCGACGTGATCCTTTACCTCGAAATCGTAAGTGCGCGGCGTTCCAACTTTGCGTACTTCCACATTCGCGGCTTCATCTTGCCCGACAGGCACTGCCTCGCTCGGCAAATTAGGAATCGTCAGCATGAAATCGGAAAGCCTGGCTTGCACCACGTCGAGCCGCTCGGCAGAGTTCTTAAGTTCATCGCCGATTCCCGCCACTTCCGCCATCACCGCGGACGCATCTTCGCCCTTGCCTTTCAACATGCCGATTTGCTTGGACAAGCTGTTGCGCTTGGATTGCAGCTCTTCCGTACGCGTCTGAATCAGTTTGCGCTCGGCTTCCAATGCATTGAAGGCGGCGACATCGAGCTGGTACTTGCGGCTGGCGAGACGCGCCGCAACGCTGTCGATGTCTTTGCGGAGAAGTTGGATGTCAATCATGGTTCGTGGGGATGCTGAAAATCGAAAACCGCCATTGTACCAAGTTACTTCTTGCCTTTTTTCTCTGCCGCTTGATCCAGCGAGCGCAAATAGGCGAGTTTTTCACCGATCTTGCCTTCCAGGCCGCGCGGTGTCGGTTGATACCAGCCGGGTTCTGGCATGCCTTCCGGCAGATAGGTTTCTCCGGCAGCATAAGCATCGGGCTCGTCATGCGCGTAGCGATAGAGCTTACCGTACCCCAACTCCTTCATGAGCTTAGTTGGCGCATTGCGTAAATGTTCCGGCACCCCACGCGACTTATCCTTGGCAATGAAGGCTCGCGCCGCATTGTAGGCCTTGTAGACCGCGTTCGACTTGGCGGCGCAAGCAAGGAAAATCACCGCTTCCGCCAACGCCAGTTCGCCTTCGGGCGAGCCTAGCCGCTCATACGTTTCCGCGGCATCCAGCGCTATGCGTAAGGCGCGGGGGTCGGCCAGCCCAATGTCTTCGGATGCCATGCGAATAATGCGGCGCGCGAGATAGCGCGGGTCTGCGCCGCCATCGAGCATGCGTACGAACCAGTACAGTGACGCATCCGGATTCGACCCTCGCACCGATTTATGCAAGGCGGAAATTTGATCGTAGAAAGCGTCGCCGCCCTTGTCGAATCGGCGCAGGTTCTCTGCTAAGGCGGAAGCTAATAAGGCTTCGTCGACGGTCGGCAATTCATTCGCCGCTGCGGCGCGGGCCACGATCTCCAGATTGTTAAGCAGCTTCCTGCCGTCGCCATCCGCACTTGCGATCAACGTCGCTTTCGCTTCCTCGGTGAAATCGAGGCCATCGAGCGCTTCGATACAGGCGCGATCGATCAGCGCATCTAAATCGTCATCTGACAGCGATTTCAAAACATACACTGCGGCGCGCGACAACAAGGCGCCATTGACTTCGAAAGAGGGATTTTCAGTGGTAGCGCCGATGAAGGTGAACAAACCGCTCTCGACATGCGGCAAAAAAGCGTCTTGCTGGCTTTTGTTGAAACGATGGACTTCATCGACAAACAGGATAGTCCGCCGGCCGGAATTGGCGCGCACCACTTGTGCATGCTCGACCGCTTCACGAATATCTTTGACGCCCGACAGCACAGCAGATAAGGCGATGAACTCAGCATTAAAGCTGTCCGCCATCAAACGCGCCAACGTCGTTTTACCGACGCCCGGCGGCCCCCACAAAATCATGGAATGGGGCTCGCCGGATTCGAAGGCGACTCGCAGCGGTTTGCCGGGACCGAGCAAGTGCTGCTGACCGATCACTTCGTCCAGCATTTGCGGACGCATGCGTTCGGCGAGCGGTGTCGTACTCATCTATTGCTGGAAAACGTCGGCGCCTTTAGGCACAACGAATTTGAATTGCTCGGATTTGAGCGTAGGATTTTTTTCGAATTTGCCGAAAGTCAGCAGCGAAACTTGGCCGAACGAGTCGCGTAATTCCATTGCTTCCGGCACGCCATTGCGAAGGCCGATGCCGATACGCTCGAATGTCGTGTCCTTGGCCTTGGGCGTCGCTTCCAGCCACTCCAAGCCTTGCTTGCTTCCCGCTTCTTTCAGCGTGAAGTTCTGTTCCAGGTCATTACTGCCGAAAAGAATTGCTGCGGGAGAGGACCCGAGTGCGCTGCCGAGTTTCTTGACGGTGACCTGGTTTAGGTCTTTGTCGTAGATGTAGAGCTTTTCGCCGTCTGCTTGCAAAACTTGTTCATACGGTTTTTGGTAAGTCCAAATGAATTTACCCGGGCGCGCGAAGACGAAGGTGCCGGTCGCTTCATCGGAAACCTTGGCACGATGCTGTCCATCGGATTTGACGATGCGTTGGGCGAACGTGCCTTGCGCTGACTTGGCGCTGGCGACAAATGCCTTGAACTGGTCAAGCGCAGAAGCGAACGCCAAGGAAGGAAATGCTAAAGCGGCGCTCAAAAAAACCGAAGGCGCAAAAATTTTCAAATCAATCACGTAATGCTTTCCTATTCTGTATTTCCGGCCGGCACAAGAATTTCGCGATTGCCATTGGATTGCATGGAAGACACCAATCCGCTCTGTTCCATTTGTTCGATCAAGCGCGCGGCGCGATTGTAACCGATGCGCAGATGGCGTTGAACTAAGGAGATCGACGCCCGGCGATTCTTCAACACGATCGCCACCGCCTGGTCATACAAGGCATCGGCCTCGCCGCCACCACCGCCTTCACCGATCAGCGCGCCTTCTCCACCGTCCTCGGCAACGCCACCTTCTAGGATGCCTTCGATGTAATTCGGTTCCCCTTGGGATTTGAGGTGTTCGACCACACGGTGCACTTCGTCGTCGGACACGAAGGCGCCATGCACGCGTATCGGCAAGCCGGTCCCCGGCGGCATATAGAGCATATCGCCCATGCCGAGCAAAGCCTCAGCGCCCATCTGATCCAGGATCGTGCGCGAGTCGACTTTGCTGCTGACTTGAAAGGCGATACGGGTCGGGATGTTCGCTTTGATCAAACCGGTGATGACATCGACCGACGGCCGCTGCGTCGCCAGGATCAAATGAATGCCGGCCGCGCGCGCTTTTTGCGCGATACGCGCGATCAACTCTTCCACTTTCTTACCGACCACCATCATCAAGTCGGCCAACTCGTCGATGATGATGACGATGGTGGGCAGCTTTTCCAGCGGTTCGGGCGCATCCGGCGTGAGGCTAAATGGATTGGGAATTTTCTCTTCTTTCTTTTCCGCTTCGACGATCTTGCTGTTGTAGCCGGCCAAATTGCGCACGCCCAGTTTGCTCATCAGCTTGTAGCGGCGTTCCATTTCCGCCACCGCCCAATTTAACGCATGGCCCGCCTGACGCATATCGGTCACCACCGGCGCCAGCAAATGCGGAATGCCTTCGTACACCGACATTTCCAGCATCTTTGGATCGATCAGAATCAAACGTACCTGGTTGGGATCGGACTTATACAAAAGCGACAGAATGGTGGCATTGATGCCCACCGATTTACCCGAGCCGGTGGTACCTGCGACCAGCAAGTGCGGCATCTTGGCCAGATCGGCGATGACCGGATGGCCGGCGATGTCCTTACCAAGGGCGATGGTCAAGCTGGACGCGCTGTCGTTATAAATCTTAGAACTGAGGATCTCTGTCAAACGCACGATCTGCCGCTTCGGGTTGGGCAGCTCCAAGCCCATGTAATTCTTGCCGGGAATGGTCTCGACCACGCGAATCGAAGTCAGCGACAAGGAGCGCGCCAAGTCACGCGCCAAATTGACGATCTGGCTGCCCTTGACACCGGTCGCCGGCTCAATCTCATAGCGCGTAATCACCGGCCCCGGATAAGCCGCGACCACCTTGGCTTCGACACCAAAATCGGAAAGTTTCTTCTCGATCAAGCGGCTCGTAAATTCGAGCGTCTCGATCGGCACGGTTTCCTGTGCGGGAGGCGCTTCGTCCAGCAATGACAAAGGCGGCAAATTGGTATCCGGCAGATCTGTGAAGAGCGATACCTGTCTTTCCTTTTCCACGCGCTCCGACTTCTGCACCACCACCACCTGCGGCTCGATGCGGATCGGATGCGGATGCGCTTGCTCGATCTTCGCCCGCTCTTGCACCACGACTTCTTCGCGTTTGACTGCCGCCTCCTGACCGAGCTTACGGTCTTCATGCGTCGCAATCGAATTGCGAATGCCCAGCACCGCAGCTTCGATCGCTCCGCCGACTTTTTCGGCAACCGCCAGCCAGGACACGTGAAAGTACAAACTGAAACCTACGCCAAACAGCATAAGCAGCAGCAAGGTCGCACCGGTAAAACCAAAAGCACTATTGGCTGCGGCGCCGATCAATTCGCCCAACACCCCACCGGGAGCGCGCGGCAACTGCGCCTTCAGCGAATACATACGCAAAAATTCCAGGCCGACGCTGCCGATCACGAGCAACACAAATCCGGCGCCGCGTATCCAGCGCTCGTGTTTATGGACTTGCTCCGGCTCTTTCTTGAACAGAAACTTATGCGACAGGCGCCGATAGCCCAGCCATACCGAACGCATCAACAGCACGCACCACCACCAAGCCGACAAGCCGAAAACGAATAAGAGTAAATCCGCGGTCCAGGCGCCGATGCGGCCGCCCCAGTTGTGCAGCTTGGGCACGGCATTGGCATGTGACCAACCGGGATCGATTTTGGAGTACGACAGGAAAATCATCACCAGGAATACCGCCAATACCGCGAGCCCGATCCAGCGCGCTTCGGACAATAAACGTACCAAAGGGCCGGGTAACGGCGGCTCCTCAACCGGGTTGGTATTACGGGTATAGGCTTGGCTTGTTCGGGTCATAACTGGCTTATTTGGAACGGTCTTGCTTCTTTGCGACTATAATCTTACCTAGTTTTCAGTCTGCAAAACTGAATAATATGGCTGGCTGTTGAAATTTTGCATTGCGGCTCTTTTCGCAGAATTATTGTCAACTTTTGATTGCCTACGCGCGCAACTTTGTCTGATATTCCCCTATGACCTCTCCTAAACACGCCCGTGTCCTTATTCTCGGTTCCGGCCCCGCCGGTTACAGCGCTGCCGTCTATGCCGCCCGCGCCAACCTCAAGCCTGTGTTGATCACAGGGGTCGAACAAGGCGGCCAGCTGATGACGACCACCGATGTGGAAAACTGGCCGGGCGACCCCATGGGCGTGCAAGGTCCGGAACTGATGCAGCGGCTGTTGCAGCATGCCGAACGATTCCAAACCGAAATCGTGTTCGACCATATCCATACGACGCATTTGCATGAAAAACCGATTCGCTTGGTCGGCGATGCCGGTTCTTACACCTGCGACGCGCTTATCATCGCGACCGGCGCATCGGCGCAATATCTGGGCATACCTTCCGAAGAAGCATTCATGGGCAAAGGCGTATCCGCTTGCGCGACTTGCGACGGCTTTTTCTATCGCGGCCAGGAAGTCGCCGTGATCGGCGGCGGCAATACCGCGGTCGAAGAAGCGCTGTATCTGTCGAATATCGCCACCAAAGTCACAGTGATCCACCGGCGTAATAAATTCCGCGCCGAGCCGATTTTGATCGACCGCTTAATGGCCAAAGTCGAAGAAGGCAAGGTTGTCGTCAAATGGGACCATACCCTGGATGAAGTCGTGGGCGACGAGACAGGGGTCACCGGCATCAAGATTAAATCGACCAAGGACGGCAGCGTTACTCCATTAACAGTGCATGGCCTATTTATCGCCATCGGCCACCGTCCGAATACCAGCATCTTCGAGGGCCAAATCGAAATGAACAATGGGTACATCGCAACCCGCACCGGCTTGGAAGGCATGGCGACCGCGACCAGCGCACCGGGCGTGTTCGCTGCCGGCGATGTGCAAGATCACGTGTACCGTCAAGCGATCACCAGCGCAGGCACCGGCTGCATGGCAGCGCTCGATGCACAAAAATACCTGGAAGCGCTCGAGGGTTAAACGAGCGCGTTCGCCATGGAGATAGAACTCATTTCATCAATAAAAGGGTTCGCGTTCGCATCAGAATCGGGGCTGGCAAGGCGCGCGACGCGTCGAATAGCCATGCATATTCGCAAAGAGCGCAACGCTGTCCAGCGTCGATTCTGGTGCGAACCCTCCGGGAAGATGGGCTGGACGGCGCATTGCGGCGTTGCGCCACTAGCAAAGGGAACCACCCTTTGCGTCGCGTCGCGCCTTGCACTGCATCCGTCCAGCCCATCTTCGCGAGCCCTTTTATTGATGAAATGAGTTCTAATCATGGCCATCAAGGATTTTGCCGAGCTCAAGCGGCTCGGCAAAGAGCTAAAAGAAAAAGGCGAGCAGCGCCGCAAAGCGGAAGCCGAGCAGCTGCAACGCGAAAAGGAAGCGCGCGCTGAAGCCGAGCTTTTCCGGCGCAGTATCGGCGACGTTAAGCAACTCCGTGAAAGCGGCAAAGTTGTTTCGCACCCTCCTCCGCCTAAACCGCTTGCGCGTCAACGCATGGCCGACGAGCAAGCGGCGCTGCAGGAATCCCTATCGGACGAATTCACTGTCGAAACCCTGCTCGACAGCGATGCTGCATTGAGCTTCGCTCGACCCGGCATAGGACCGGACGTATTGCGCAAACTTCGACGCGGTCATTGGGTGATACAAGACCAGCTGGATTTACACGGCAAGCGCACCGATGAAGCGCGGGAAGCCTTAGCCGATTTTTTGCGCGATGCCGGAAAACGCGGCTTGCGCTGTGTGCGGGTTATTCACGGAAAAGGCCTGGGCTCGTTCAAAAAAGAGCCGGTGCTCAAGAACAAGGTCCGTAATTGGCTGGTGCAAAAAAACGAAGTCATCGCCTTTTGCCAAGCGCGAGCGGTGGACGGCGGCGCGGGCGCGCTAATCGTGCTCTTGAAGGCGCAGGCGTAAAAAAAGGCGCCCTAGAGCGCCCCTTCGATGTCCGGAAAAATTAAACCGCTTCCGGCCCGGTTTCGCCGGTGCGAATCCGGATGACTTGCTCGACGTCGCGCACGAAAATCTTGCCGTCACCGATTTTTCCGGTACGAGCGGCCTTGATGATGGCGTCTATCGCCTGGTCGAGACCTTTTTCATCGACCACCGCTTCGATCTTCACTTTGGGCAGGAAATCCACGACATATTCCGCGCCACGATACAGCTCGGTATGCCCTTTCTGCCGGCCGAAGCCTTTTACTTCCGTCACGGTCAAGCCGGTGACGCCCACTTCTGCCAAGGCCTCACGTACCTCGTCCAGCTTGAAAGGCTTGATGACTGCGGTAATCAATTTCATGGAATTCCTCCTGTTTTTGTTCGGTCTACTCTGTAAGGATACTGATTTTCTCGTAATTATTCACGAAATTTCGATGTAATGGGGTAGCGCCAATCCCGCCCGAAAGCCCTATGGGTGACCCGGATACCAACCGGCGCCTGGCGACGCTTGTATTCATTGATCTTGATCAGCCGCGTCACCCGATCCACATCCTCCTGGCGATAGCCCGCTGCGACAATTTCAGCGATGCTCTTATCTTCTTCCATGTACATCTGCATGATTGCATCGAGCACCTCATAAGGAGGCAGAGAATCCTGATCGGTCTGGTTGGGCCGCAACTCGGCTGACGGCGCGCGCGTGAGAATTCTTTCGGGAATTACCTCGGAAATGGAATTGCGATAGGTGCAAAGTCGATACACCAAGGTTTTTGCAATGTCCTTGATGACGGCAAAGCCGCCTGCCATGTCGCCGTACAACGTGCAATAACCCACCGCCATCTCGCTCTTGTTTCCGGTTGTCAGAACAATCGCGCCATATTTGTTCGATAAAGCCATCAGGATGGTCCCGCGTATGCGGGCCTGGATATTTTCTTCTGTCGTGTCTTCGGCCAAGCCTTCGAATTCCTTTGCCAGCGTATTCCGAAACGCATGAAAACAATCGACAATCGGAATCTCGTCGTAGCGCACGCCGATGCGTTTGACCATCTCGCGCGAATCGATCCAGGAAATATCGGCCGTATAGGGCGACGGCATCATCACCGCGCGTACCTTATCGGCGCCCAAAGCGTCGACCGCAATCGCCAGAGTCAAGGCGGAATCCACGCCGCCCGACAATCCGATGATCGCGCCGGGAAAACCATTCTTACCAAGATAATCGCGCACGCCGAGTACCAAAGCCTGATAGACCTGAGCTTCCACCGGCAGCTCTTCCGCCACCGTTGCAGGCATCGGCGTCGCACCGTCGAAATCGACAATCTGCAAATCTTCCTGCAAGTGCTTCAACTGCGCGCGCAATTCGCCGGATTGATCCAGCACGAAAGAATTGCCGTCGAAAATCAGTTCATCCTGCCCACCGACCGAATTAGCGTACACCACGCTCAAACCGTGCGCTGAAACATTCCTGCGCATGACCTCAACCCGCTGATGCTGCTTTTTCATGTGATACGGCGACGCATTCAATATCAGCAAAACTTGCGCGCCGGCCGCTTTGGCATGCGCTGGCGCGTCGCTCGACCAAGTATCTTCACAAATATTCACGCCGAATCGCACGCCCTTTACGTCGAATACCAAGGATTGGTTGTCGGAGGAAAAATAACGCTTTTCATCAAAAACCGTGTCGTTGGGCAAGGCATGCTTGCAATAGGCACCTATTACTTTACCGGCCCTAAGAACCGACGCCGCGTTAAAACGACGGCCGTCGCGCTGCATCGGATGGCCGACGACCACATGGATATTGGGCACGTCCACGAACTCGGCGGCAAGAGCGGCGACGGCATGCTCCGATTTTTCGTAGAATGAAGGACGCAGAAGCAAGTCTTCCGGCGGATAACCGACCAGCGATAACTCCGGCAGCACGACGATATCGGCTCCCTGCTCGGCGGCGCGGCGCGAAAAATCGAGAATTTTGGCGCGATTGCCGGCAAGGTCGCCGACAGTGCTATTGATTTGGGCGATGGCGACTTTGATGATCATGGAACACGGTGAGGATAAAACGAAAGCCTGTTACGAATTATTGTGAATTATCGCACGCGAATTATTTCTTCTCTGGTGGAAATCGGTCAGCCGGCTTGGGACGAACTGGTCGGCATGCAAACCCAAGCCAACCCGTTTCTCTCCTACGCCTTTCTGCATACCTTGCACGATACCGGCTGCGCCGGTCCTGCCTCCGGCTGGCATCCGCAGTATCTCACCTTATGGGCTGACGAAAAACTAGCCGCTGCTCTGCCCCTGTATGCCAAGGACCATTCTTACGGCGAATATGTATTCGATTGGGCATGGGCCGATGCGTATCGCCGCAACGGCATAGCCTATTACCCGAAGCTGCTATCGGCCATTCCTTTTACGCCGGTTGCCGGTAACCGCTTGATGGCGCGGGACGCCGCGTCGCGTACGGCGCTCATCGACGCATTGTGCATGCTCCAGCAGCAGAACGGCTTGTCATCGACCCACATCTTGTTCCCTCCCGAGGATCAAGCGAAACAACTTAGCGAAGCGGGCTTCATACTGCGCACCGGCGTGCAATTTCACTGGAAAAATGCGGGCTATCGCGACTTCGCCGATTTTTTAGCGACACTCGCGCAAAAGAAAAGCAAGAATATCCGCGCCGAGCGGCGCAAAGTCAAAGAAAGCGGCATCCGCTTTCGGCATGTACCCGGAGCAGAAGCCACTGCTTGCGACTGGCGGTTTTTCTACCGCTGCTACGCCGATACTTACGCCGCACATCATTCAACGCCATATCTGAACCTGGAATTTTTCCAGCGCATCGGCGCAAGCATGCCGCAGAATATCTTGCTCGTGATTGCCGAGGGCAGCGGCAAAGCGATCGCTTCTTCGCTGCTCATTCACGATGAACATACGCTTTACGGCCGCTACTGGGGAGCGGCTCGCGAAATTCCCTTTCTGCATTTTGAAACGGCGTATTATCAGCCGTTGGAATTCTGTATTCGGCACGGCATACAAAACTTCGAGGGCGGCGCGCAGGGCGAGCACAAGATGGCGCGCGGCTTCTTACCGCATCCGACCTGGTCGGCGCATTGGCTTGCTCATCCGGCCTTTGCCGACGCGATCGAGCGCTTCCTGCAGCGCGAAGCCGGGGGAGTAGCTGCCTACATGGACGAGTTGAACGATCACTCGCCGTTTAGAAAGTGACAATTGGTTAATTCAATGTGAAAATTACCGCCGCTACTTGTCATCGGCAAAACTTCAAGGCATTCTCTCGGAATAATGTCCACTCCAAACGCTTCCGCCTTGAAATCGGTCGAACCACCGGCGCTTACGCGCATTGGCCGCTTCGTGATTACCCGTGAGCTTGGTAGGGGGTCGATTGGCGCCGTTTATTTGGCGCGCGATCCGATCATCGACCGCGACGTGGCGATCAAAACATTCAACCCGAAGCTGACCGCGGTTGAAAAGAGAAATCACGAAGAGCAGCTCATCAATGAAGCGCGCGCTGCCGGTCGCTTATCGCATCCGCATATCGTCAATATCCTGGATGCACATTCCGATAAGGGCGTTACCTACATCGTGATGGAGTACCTGCAGGGCCGCGAACTTAGCCGGCTTCTCGCGCGCCAGCATGATTTCGAATTCGCGGAGATCGCCACTATCATCGGCAAAGTCGCCGAAGCGCTGGATTATGCTCACAAGAATGGCGTCGTTCACCGCGACATCAAGCCCGCCAATATTTTTATGGTCGGTAACAGCCAGCCGAAGATTCTCGATTTCGGCATTGCGCGCGCACCGAATCGCGTGGCGGATCAATACGCCAACACAGGCGACGCCCCCTACACGCTGTTCCACAACAACTTGCTTGGCACACCCACCTACATGTCGCCGGAGCAGGCTTGCGGCCAGCCGGCCGACGAGCGTTCCGATGTGTATTCCTTGGGCGCGGTGATGTATGAAATGCTGACGGGCCGCCGTCCCTTCCAGGAAAAAGAAACGGAAAAACTGCTGCGCATGATCGCGTTGAAAATGCCGGCGCCGCCGCATGAATTAAATCCCGAAGTGCCCGAAGCGCTCTCGTACATAGCGATGAGGGCGATGTCCAAGCAACCGGAAAAACGCTACCAATGCGGACAGGACATGGCGAATGACTTAAAGCGATTCCTGGTGAAGGGAAAGCGCGCGCGTTCGAAGAAAGGCGCTGTCGATGACGAGCAGGAAGACATCGAACACCATGAGCCGGTACCGGCAAAAAAGAATATGTTTTGGGTCGGCATTCTTGCCGCGGCTGCAGTTTTGGCTGCGGGAGCCGCTTTTCTGTTCTTGCGCTAGTAGTCAGTCAAGTTGGATTGGCGGGATATGCCGAGCGGGTTGGAGCCGAGGACAAGGCGCAAAGCGCAGACAGGGTGGCCCCCTGTCGAGCATTTGCAACACCGTCATCGGTTTCAAGCAGCCGGCAGATCCTGGCAATTCAGCCTGACTGACTACTAGAGTGAATTCAGCGCTGCCACAACCTGCCCTTTGAGCATCTTGATCATGGCCGTCTCGTCCGACGGCACGCCTTCCAATGCCGGTAAAGCCCGGTCAGCGTAGAACAATCCCAGTTGCCTTTTCTGCACCACGAGCGGCAGAACAATAAAACTGCGCGCATCGGGCAGTAAGGCGCGATGCCATGCAGGAACGAGATCGCGGATCTTTGGGTCCGAGGCTTCGGAAATCAATAAATCGGCGTCGTTTTCCATCGCGAGATGGAACAAATCGCGCGTCGGAGTAGCGGAAAATACGAATCCGGCCTGACGCGCTGCGTTATTTTCGCCCATGGCAATTCGAGCGCGGAATTGATTCGCCTTGACGTCTTTCAGACAAACGGTGGCGAAGCGGAATCCCATGCCGCGATATATCGTCTCCAACACCAGCATAATCAAATCATTGGTCTTGCAACGCCCCGACGCCATCATCTCGGTGACGTCTTGCACACCTGCAAACAACAGGTCGCGCGCGTTCTTCGGTTTGCCGCTGGCGTGACGCTCGGCCACTCGAGTGGGATCCGACTGGTCAACTGCATTGAGCAAAAATTCGGCCGGCAAACCCATATCGTTATCCGCGTCTTGGGAAGTGCTTCCGCCTTCGAGCGCATCCCACAAGGAAGCGGTTTGCACTGTTTTTTTCTCGGGCTGTCCTGGCTGAGACGCCGTATTTTTTTGCTCGGCGGCTGTGGAGCGCGCCGCCGGCAGCGAAGCCAATTTCGTTTGTCCAGCCAGCGCCTGCGTTTCCTGACTTGCTGTGGACACCCATTGGGCGAGCCTCTCCTTATCGAAATTGAGTGCAGTACCGAATCGCACTACCAAGGACGCGGACAGCGCGTCGGCATTTTGCGGATTAGTCACCAACTCGGACGCCGCCGCGCTGAATGCCGCGACTTGCTGCAACCATTCCTGACGCGTTTTTGCCGGTTTCAATTGGCTCGCCGGCAAAGGCGCAAGCGCGTACATGATCGTTTCCGGAATATCCCATTCGACCATAACAGCTTCGGCCAGGGCTTCGAAATTACAACCGATGACTTGCGACGCCGCCAGCGAAGGCGACACGCCTTCGGCAATCAGAGCATTAATTTCCGAATACAAGGCATGATCGTGCGCCGCGACCAACAGACGTCCGACATTCTTGAACAGCGCAGCAATCGCAGCTTCTTCAGCATCCTTGTATTGACTGCGCCGCGCCAATTCTCGTCCAAATACGCTGGCGCTCAGGGAGTGCAGCAATTCGTTGCGCACTGCCGCTCCCTTAGTGCCCGACATCCGGTCAACGAGCATCATGCCTAATGCGGTCGTCTTGACATTATCAAAGCCCAGCAAAAAAATCGCTTTGGTGATGGTCGTCACCGGCGAGCCGGAATTATTACGGTAACAGGCTGCGTTGGAAACGCGCAAAATCTTTTGCGTGAGACCCGCATCCGACATAATGAAGTTGGCCAGATTGCGTACCGCCTCGTCGTTGGATGATGCCAACTGAACGACTTTGGAAACGGAGGTTCCTAACGCGGGTAAATTGGCGTTGCATTGGATTTTTTTGAGCAGTTCTTCCCGTACAGCTTTCAAATCCTCGCTGTCGGGCGCATAACCTAGTGCGCCTGCATTGGGTGATTCCGGACGAGTGGACACCTGCTTATCTCTCAGTAGAAGTTGTCATTATTCTTTCTTCTAATCTACTTTATTAACCGGCGGCACACAATAAGATTTCAGGCAGAATCGCCCGCTGTCGCCAATTGTGCAACGAGGCCCCATTTCCATAGAGGCCCAGGCTTAAAACGAGATAAAAAAGCGCACAAAGGATGTGCGCTTTTTCTTGGGAAGAATTTGAACTAAAAGTTTGGCTTGCTGGCAGCCTTGTTATAGTTTTCTACACCGGTCAGGATTTCGGCGCGTGCATCTTCCGGGCCATACCAGCCATCCACCTTGACCCATTTGCCCGGCTCCAAATCTTTGTAATGCTCAAAAAAGTGCTGGATCTGCTGCAGGCGCAGGGCATTCATATCTTCAGGTTTTTGCCAGTGAGTGTAAATCGGCAAAATCTTATCGATCGGGACAGCCAGGACTTTAGCGTCACCGCCCGCTTCGTCTTGCATTTTCAAGACGCCGATCGGCCGGCAGCGTACTACCACGCCGTGAATGAGCGGAAATGGCGTAATCACCAGAACGTCGACCGGGTCGCCGTCGGCGGAAATGGTGTGGGGAATATACCCATAATTGCAGGGGTAATGCATCGCCGTTCCCATGAAACGGTCGACGAAAATGGCGCCGGATTCCTTGTCGACTTCATATTTAACCGGGTCGGCATTCATCGGAATTTCGATGACGACGTTAAAGTCATTCGGTAAATCGCGGCCGGCGGGAACACTATTGAGACTCATGTTGCTTCCTAGTGAATAAAATGCGAGAGGTGAAATGAAGCAATTATAACGTTTCACACAGGAATGGTGCGATGCAGCAAAAATACGGGCTTATAACAACGCTGTTAAAGCGCATTGACGATAATGACCGTGGGCTTGAGTCTCCTGCCCTAATGCTTCATGCATTTGGGCGAGCTTCAAATGCGCTTCGCGTACCGCCGTAGTTTCTTCCGCGTCCGATAGTGCCTGCTCCAAAAAATGCTGCGCCTTGCCCCATAATTTTTGCTTGAGGCATAGCGTCCCTAAGGTGAGCACGAGTTCGGCATCGGTCGGACGGTGGGTCTGCCATTGTTCGCAGCGTTCAATCTGCGCCAATAATTCCGGCGAGCCTTCCGCCGCAGCCGACTGGCGATAAGCGCGCACTAGCCGGTCATCCCATTCATGCTCAAGGGCTTTTTCGACAATGCCGCGCGCTTCGTCATGCAAGCCGCGCGTATTGAACGCCGCCGCGGCGAGCGCAGCGACATAGGGCTGAACTCGATCCGCACCGGGAATGCTGTACCACACGCGCAATACCGATTCCGCGTCGTTGGTCGAATCATCCAACAAATCCTCATAAGCCAGCTCACGCAAGCGGCGCGATAAGGCTGGATGCAAGGCATTATGCTTATCGAGCGAACGCACCAAGCGTAAGACCTCCGGCCAATTTCTCGTTTGCTGATTCGCTTTCAAGGCAAGACGTAAGGCATGAATATGCCGCGTGCCGCTGGCGTTCAACTCGCGCACCGCCTCCATCGCGCCCTCATGATTATGGTCGTCGACCATCAATTCCAACGTCGTCATCAATCGCGCGGTGCGTAACGAAGGATCATCGGCGATACGAGCAAGCCAGGCGTCGCGGCGCTGTTGCTGAGTCATGCGATGAGCGGCCTGAGCGCCGATCAATGAAGCAAGACCTGCGTTGTCCGGTGATTCGATCGCGCGCGATGCTGCTTTTTCCGCGTGGCCGAAGCGCCCTTCCAGCAATCCTTTCAGCGCGTCGCGTAAGGCGCGATTGCCTTCGCGTTCACGCTTCTCGCGGCGGTACGCGGCCACACGTGCCGGCATTTGACGCGTAACGCTCACTGCTTTAAGCGTGAAATACAGCAAGGTGAATAACAAAACCGCCAGCAGCAAGAAAAGATTCAGCGACAAATCGATCCGGTACGGCGGATAGAAAAAAACGACGTTGCCGAGATTAAAGCGCGTCAAAACCGCCAGGCCGATAGCCGAAGCAAAGAGGGTAAGAAGCCAGAGGAACAGTTTCACGGTTATCTAGCTTTGTAATTGCGTACTGCGTTTAAGCTGTCGACCAAGGTCGGCATTTGGATCGATAAATTGCTGCCTTGAACTTGCTTCAGCAGCGTCTGGACTGTTTGCGTCTGTTTGGCGCGCGTGTCGAAATACTTGACGATGGTTTCTTGCGCGGCAACCAAGTCGCTGCGGAATGCTCGTTCGTCGCGCGACAATAGCGCCAAGCGAGCATTCAAGAGTCGTAGTTTCAAATTCTCGCGCGCGTAATAGGCTTGCGTGGGCGACATGAGCAAAGCATCGGGCGTTTCAACATTACGCACCCGGATCAACTGTTTCACCTCAAGCCACATTTCATTGGCCCAACTATCCCATTTATCACGCAATGCGGTGGTCCAGTCTTCCGATTTGGCGGCACGCGAAGAAGCCGGGGTATCGCGATGCGCGGAGCGGGCGCTTCGGGCCGGTGCGTTTTTCGGCTGCGCAGCTGTCACCGGCGGCTTTTCGTCCGACAAGAGCGGCATGCCGTCGATTTGACCAATGGCGCTATCGAGGCGCACGGCGATACCGGCGACGTCGAGCTGCGGCAAGGCTTTGAGTTTTTCCAGGTCGCGCGCAATCGCGCGACGAATTACGATGAATTGCGGCTTGTCCGAACGCGCCAAGCTGCGATCGGCATTTTGTAAAGCAATGAGAGCGCCTTGCACATTGCCCGCCAATTGCAGTTGCTGACTGGCAGTCGATAACACTTGCTCGACTTCGGCCAGCGCCCAGTCATCCCGGTTTTTCGAAAGCTCTTGGTAAAGCTGCTCTAATGCCAGTTGCTGGCTTTGCGCTTCCGATTGGCGGCTTTCCAATACGCTCACCTTGCCTTGCAACTCTTTGACGCTTTCCTGCACGGATTTCGCGAGAAGACGTGTTTCATTATTGAGGCTGTCACCGCCCTGCAAACGCTGCGCCACTTCGCTACGCAAGCCGCTTATTTGACTTTGCGCGGTAAACCACTGAATCACCAGCATTGCGGCGAGAACAGAGAGCGCAATGGTGAAAACGCGGCGCGCCGCACGGTCGCGGCGGTCGCCCGCATCGGTCGCCGGCGATGCATTCGAAACGGCGGCGGCCGCGGGTTGAGGTGCAGGTGCAGCTTCGGCGGCGGAAGAAGGCAGTTCGTTCATGGCCGAGATTGTAACGCGGCAAGCAGGCGTTCGTCGCCTGATCCCGTCAGAGTCACATTGCGAAAATTCAGCGAATGCGCGGTTTCTGCAATACGTGCGTGCGGGACGAGGAATCGCTGCTGTTGCATTTTTGCGACGGCAGACTCGCCGGCGACCTGTTCGGCCATTTGCAGGAGATTGCGCATGGCTTCCGAGCTGGTCACGATCCAGTCGTTTTCGGTATCGATCAACTGTAGCAGTTGAGCGCGCGTCGAGGCGTCGAGCCGCGGTGCCGACCGGCGATAGGCGGCGACCTGGGTCACTGCAATGCCAGCAGCGCGCAATTCATCGGCCAGCAATTCGCGTCCGGTTTCGCCGCGGACGATCAGCACTTCCCGGCCCTGCAATGCATCCTTATCTAGCGCAACCAAGAGCGTCTGCGAATCGGTACGCGCCGGATCGCGAGAACTGAGGATGATGGCATTTGCATCCGTGATGCCATGCGCGGCTAACGCCTTACGGCTGCCTTCACCAATAATGGCAATCGGAATATCGCGCGGCCAATCGGGACGTACGGCAAACGCCGCATCGATGGCATTCGGGCTGACGAAAGCAATTAAAGCGAATCGATGCAAGGTATCGAGCGTGGCTCGCAAAAATGCGGCATCGGGTAAAGGCTGAATTTCCAGTAGCGGGAAAATGATAGGAGCACGCCCCACCGCAGACACTTGCTCGGCAAGCGGAGCCGCCTGCGCTAATGGACGCGTAATAACAACCGGCTTAGCCATTCGCATTGCAGGCGGCCAGAATGGCATTCGCATCCTGCGCTTGCATTGCCTGCGCTACTTGGCGCGCCAAATCTTGTGGTGCATCCGCAGGTCCTATCGCCTCCGCCCCGGCGATGCGCGAGCCGTCGGGCGTAGCTACCATCGCGCGCAAGCGCATGACATCCTCGCCTATGGTCGCATACGCCGCCAACGGAATTTGACAACTACCGCTGAACGTCTTGGAGACGAGCCGCTCGGCAGTTACGCAGCGCTCGGTATTCTCATGATTCAAAGGCTTGAGCAACTCGCGCAATTCTGGTCGGCCACAGCAGATCTCAATCGCCATCGCGCCTTGCCCCGGCGCCGGCAAACTGTTTTCCGGCGTGATCAGGGTGCGGATACGCTGCGGCAAACCCAAACGCTTCAAACCGGCAGCCGCCAAGATGATCGCAGCGTATTCGCCTTTATCGAGTTTGGATAAACGCGTATCGAGATTGCCTCGCAAAGGTTTGATGACCAATTGAGGAAAACGCGCAGCAATCAAAGCTTGCCGACGCAAACTGCTGGTACCGACCGCGGCGCCGGCCGGCAATTCTTCCAGAGATGCGTATTCATTGGAAACAAATGCATCGCGCGGATCCTCGCGCTCTAACATGGCCGCCAATTCAAAACCTTCCGGCAAATCCATCGGAACGTCTTTAAGGGAATGCACTGCCAAATCAGCACGGCCCTCGCTCATGGCGACTTCCAATTCCTTGACAAACAATCCCTTGCCGCCAACCTGCGACAAGGCACGATCGAGGATCTGGTCGCCGCGCGTGGTCATGCCGAGAATCTCGATGGAGCACTGTGGATATAATGCGGAGAGCCTTGCACGTACGTGCTCAGCTTGCCACATGGCTAGCCGGCTTTCACGCGATGCGATCACGAGCCGGGAAGGAACGGGGGAAATCAAGATGGATTCTTTCGTAACACTGTGAAACTCAGAGCTTCCACCATAATGAAACCAGCCTGTCTGGCTGCCACATCATGTTAGAAGCTCTTGCTCCTCAAATTTTATCACGCTCCCATCATGGCTAGACTCATCAAACCCGCCTTTACCAACGCCGGCAACGACAAAGATGCCGCTTTAAAAGAAGATATTCGACTGTTAGGACGCTTGCTGGGCGACGTATTGCGCGAACAAGAAGGGGCGGCCGTGTTCGATGTAGTAGAGAACGTTCGTCAAACCGCCGTACGTTTTCGTCGCGACTCCGATCCGCAAGCCGCGGCTGAACTTGACCACATGCTGAAAAAACTGACACGCGATCAGACGATCACTGTAGTACGGGCGTTTTCATATTTTTCACATCTAGCCAACATTGCCGAAGATCAGCATCACATTCGCCGCCGCCGCGCACACATGCTGGCCGGCTCGCCGCCTCAACCCGGCAGTATCGCTTTGGCATTGTCGCGACTGGACAAAGCCGGTCTAACTGGCGGCACGGTACGGCAATTTTTGAAGGGCGCTTTGATTTCGCCTGTGCTGACTGCGCATCCAACTGAAGTTCAACGTAAAAGCATCCTCGACGCAGAGCATGCGATTGCCCATCTCCTTGCCGAACGCGACCGGCCATTAGCGCCGAAAGAGCTGGCAAGCAATACGGAGTTGTTACGCGCTCGTATCGCGACTTTGTGGCAAACGCGCATGCTGCGCTACACCAAGCTGACCGTGGCAGACGAAATAGACAATGCGCTCTCTTATTACCGCATTACTTTTCTTCGGGAGATACCGGGACTTTACGACGACCTCGAAGAGGAAATTGCCGCGCACTTCCCGCATCGAAAAAAAGAAAATGGCGATAATAGTTTGCCGCCGTTCTTTCAAATGGGCAGCTGGATCGGCGGCGATCGCGATGGCAACCCCAACGTCAATGCAGAGACCATGCTGCATGCGTTGACACGGCAATCGGCAACGATCTTTGACTTTTATCTGGACGAATGCCATGCACTCGGCGCCGAACTCTCGATTTCCACGCTTCTAGTGGATGTGAGTCAGGAGTTGCAAGCCCTAGCCGATGCCTCGCCCGATACGTCATCGCACCGCATGGATGAACCCTATCGGCGCGCCTTGGTCGGCATGTATGCACGTTTGGCGGCTACCGCACGGCTGTTGGGTGCGACTGCGATTTTGCGTCGCGAAGTCGGCCACGCAGAACATTACGCCAGCTCTGCCGAATTCACGCTCGACTTACAGATACTCATCGATTCGCTCAATGCGCATCACAGTCATGTTTTGGTCAAGCCGCGGTTGGCGGCCTTAAAACGCGCCTCGGAAATTTTCGGTTTTCATTTGGCCACCCTCGATATGCGCCAGAGTTCGGACGTGCACGAGCGCGTGTTGACTGAATTATTCGTCAAAAGCCGGGTGCAAGAAAATTACCCCGGCCTTACCGAAGATGACAAGATTAAACTGCTGTTGGCTGAACTCACTCAGCCGCGCTTGCTGTATTCGCCTTATCTTGAGTATTCGAAAGAAACGACGTCGGAACTGGCGGTTCTGCGCACAGCGCGCGATATCCGTACCCGCTATGGCGAACGAGCCATCCGCAATTACATCATCTCGCACACTGAAAGCGTTTCGGATTTGCTGGAAGTCCTGTTGCTTCAGAAAGAAACGGGACTTTTGCATGCGGATGATATGCGAATGGAATTGATGGTGATCCCGCTCTTCGAAACCATTCCCGATTTACGCCGCGCACCGGACATTATGGAAAGGTGGATGACGCTGCCTCCGGTTCGTCGTCTCATTACCCGCCAAGACGACCTGCAAGAAGTGATGCTGGGTTATTCCGACTCGAACAAAGACGGTGGCTTTCTGACGTCAAACTGGGAACTGTATAAAGCAGAGACGCGTCTGGTGGAATTATTCAAACGCGCCGGCATCACGTTACGCCTGTTCCACGGCCGCGGCGGTACCGTTGGACGCGGCGGCGGACCGAGCTACGAAGCCATTTTGGCGCAACCGCCGGGAACGGTTAATGGACAGATCCGCTTAACCGAACAAGGCGAAATCATCGCATCCAAGTTTTCCAACGCCGAGATCGGCCGCCGCAATCTCGAACTGCTAGTCGCCGCCACCATGGAAGCAGGCCTGTTGCCGCACGCGGCGGATAGCGCAAAGGCAAATCAGCTCGCACAATTCGAAGAAATAATGGCGCAGTTGTCGGAATGTGCTTATCGGGCCTATCGCCATCTCGTCTACGAAACACCGGGCTTTACCGATTATTTTTTCGCAGCGACGCCGATCGCTGAAATCGCCGAGTTGAATATCGGCTCGCGCCCGGCGTCACGAAAAGCGTCGCGCCGGATTGAGGACCTGCGCGCAATTCCCTGGGGGTTTTCATGGGGACAATGCCGTTTGTTGCTGCCGGGCTGGTATGGCTTCGGCAGCGCGGTGACATCCTGGCTGGAAGAAGGCCATGGTAAAAATAAGAAATTCTCCACACTGCAAACGATGTTCAAAGAATGGCCGTTCTTCGCGACGCTCTTGTCCAACATGGATATGGTGCTGTCGAAAACCGATCTGGCTGTCGCATCTCGCTATGCTGAACTCGTACCGGATAAAAAGCTGCGCAAGCTCATCTTCCAGCGTATCGCCGATGAACACGCGCGCACGACCGATTGCTTGAGCAAAATCACCTGCGCCAAGGAAAGATTGGCAGGCAACCCTTTACTTGCACGCTCCATTAAAAACCGGTTTGCCTATTTGGACCCGCTCAACCATCTGCAAGTGGAGTTAATCAAACGTCATCGCGCAGCGGCCGGACAGTCAAACAAGGTTGACGAGCGCGTGCATCGGGGAATACATTTATCGATTAACGGAATTGCGGCCGGACTCAGAAATACCGGATAACTGAAAACCATGCATAAAGACAGTTTATTCATTTAAGCTTCCGGTGAACTCTGCAATAAAAATTAGTAAAAACAATAACTTATAAATTAACAACAGCGGTTTTAATTTGTACGTATTGAGCAATAATCAAACTATAATGATTTAAAGAAATAGTGTGGAAAGCGTAGAGGATCATGAGCGAAATATTTTCTAAAACGGCCAAAGGCCAGGAAGAAATCAAGACGCGCGCCAGTGGCCTGACGCAACGCATGAGACAAGTATTGATCTTCGTTGATGGGAAGCGCAGTCGCCAGGATTTGCACGGCATGCTTAAAGGCGACGACATGAATGACTTGTTGGCAGCCCTGGTTGAGGAGGGCTATATCGAAGTAAGCGGCAAAGCAGACGATATCCCAAGAGCCGCCGCTCCGGCACCAGCAGCTGCGGCTGCTGTTCCTGCCGCACCTGCTGCGATTCCTCAAGAAGCAGCGCCCGGCACGCCGGCTAAAAAGCCTGAAGCCCCTAAAATTTCACCGGAAGAAATGGAAAAACGGCGACTGGAAGCCGAAAAAAACAGTGAAATTGCTATGGCGCGCAGCTTTCTGGGAAAAATGTCGTAAAAACCTACTTCACCAACATCTTTACCACCGACCACTGGCGGCGCGAGATCGGCAAACGCTCATCAACACCGCGTAGTATCACTTGCCAGGATTCCTGCGCCTTATCTCCTTCTCCTTCGGGATCGACCGCATTCACAGCGCGTTCCGCACCGATGATCGCATCGCGCGCTACCAAGGCATTGCGATGCACGCGCACAAAGAGATCGCCCAATTCATCTTCAATGGAATTGAGCGATTCTTCAATCAGATAATCTTTTGCCGTCGTATGCAGCGTGACGTATTTTGCCTCGGCCCGCAGGTAGAGGACATCGACTACTGCAACCAGTATGACGCGCCCACGCTCTTGCACGGAAAAATTGCGACGCTTGGCCTGCAATGTCGCAGACGCTTCCGCCAACGATTGCTTTTGCTTCTGGCCGGTCAGCAAACTTACGCGCGCGATCGCATCAGCCAAGCGAGCGGCACGTACCGGTTTCACTAAATAATCGAGCGCATGAACTTCAAACGCTTTTAATGCGTACTCATCGAATGCGCTAACGAATACCACGGCAGGCGCCGGGGATTGGACCTGAGTGAGATGACGAGCCAATTCAATGCCGGTCATACCCGGCATTTGCACGTCCAATAGAACGATGTCGGGCAGCGCAGCGACAATCCCGTTCAACGCCGCCTGCGCGTCGTCCGCCTCGCCTACTAATTGGTGCGGGCACTCCGCCGCGATATCCGCAAGCAAGGTTTTCATGCGCGACCGTGCCGGCGCTTCGTCATCCACGATAAATATTTTCGGAACCATCATGCCCCCTTCACATAGGGAATACTCAAGCGCACTTCAAAGAAGCCGCGCACGGCCAGAGTCGTCAACTGGGCTTCGACATCGTACAGCAAAGCCAGCCGCTGGCGAATATTGGTCAGTGCCATTTGGTTCCCCCCGGACGGCGGCTCATCGCTCCAGCATGGATTGGTAATCGCGATCTCGATCCGGTCGAAAACGCGAGTAATTTCGATTTGAATCAGGCTCGGCCGCCGTGCCGGTTCCACGCCGTAGTGCACCGCGTTTTCCACCAATGGCTGTAACAGCAAGGTAGGTATTTTGGCTCGCCGCATCACTTCTTCTGGAATATCCACCGTATCCCATTTCACCTGCAAACGCTCGCCCAAACGGATTTGCTCGATCGACAAATACTGTTTGCAGAGCCGCACCTCTTCCTCCAAGGAAGTCAGGTCGCGCGCGTCGCGCATCAATACCCGAAACAGCTCCGCCAGGTCTTCAAGCGTCGCCTCGGCACGTCGCGGTTCGGTGCGAATCAGGGACAACACGGCATTCAAGCTATTAAACAAAAAATGAGGTCGAATGCGCGCTTGCAATGCCTGCAGCTGTGCTTCCACCAATGCCGGCGAATAAGCGCGCACACGCAGTTCCAGGTAATACTGCAGTACGGCGCCCAATAGCGCCGCCACGACGGCGCCCTTGACAATCGGCAGCGGGAAATTGCCGGCAACGTTGGCATTTTGAACAATCATGCGTATGACGAAGGCGGTCACGATTGCGGGAACGATTGCGCACGCAATCCGCTGCAGCCAGTGCGGTCCGTGGCGAATTAATCGTCTCAGCCAGCATAAACTCAGAAGCGAACCCAAACATGCCACCTCTATCACGGCCGAATTCTGCATGAATTCAGCCACGCCGGCATGGAAACCGCCGCTGCGCAGGAGCATTTCAATGAACAGCACCGCATTCACCGCCAATAACACGCGAAATATCACGCCCGTATTGCAGCAGTCGGGGATAACCACGTCTATCGGCACGGGAGCTGAAGGAGTTACTGGCATGGATGCTCAGAGTGATGGTCGCTTGTTATAATCATGGCATTCGGCCGCCGCCGGAACGCCTCTATTTATAGTTCAATTATGACAGCACAACTTTCTAAAAAAAGCGAGGCCTGGTCGGCCCGTTTTTCCGAACCGGTCTCCGATCTAGTCAAACGTTACACCGCATCGGTGTTCTTCGACAAGCGTTTGGCACAATTCGATATCCAAGGCTCGCTCGCGCATGCCGAAATGCTCGCCACGCGTGGCATCATCAGCGCCCAAGATCTGGCCGACATCAAACGCGGCATGGCGCAGATCCAATCCGAAATCGCCGACGGCAAGTTCGAATGGCTGCTCGACTTGGAAGACGTGCACCTGAATATCGAAAAGCGCTTGACCGAATTGGTGGGCGACGCCGGCAAGCGTTTGCATACCGGCCGTTCGCGCAATGATCAAGTTGCGACCGATATTCGCCTCTACATGCGCGCGGCGATCGACGATATCCAAGGCTTGCTGCGTGAATTTCGGCTGGCACTGCTCGACCTCGCCGAAAAGAATGCCGACACCATCCTGCCCGGTTTCACGCACATGCAAGTAGCGCAGCCGGTAACCTTCGGCCATCACATGCTGGCTTACGTCGAAATGTTCGGACGCGATGCCGAACGCATGGCGGATTGCCGCAAGCGCGTCAATCGCCTCCCGCTCGGCGCCGCTGCCCTGGCCGGCACCACTTTCCCGATCGACCGCGAGCAAGTCGCCAAGTTGCTCGGCTTCGACGACGTTTGCCATAACTCGCTTGACGCCGTTTCCGATCGCGACTTCGCCATCGAATTTTGCGCGGCCAGTGCCTTGGTGATGACGCACATTTCCCGCATGTCGGAAGAGTTGATCATTTGGATGAGCCCGCGCGTGGGATTCATCGACATCGCCGACCGCTTCTGCACCGGCTCGTCGATCATGCCGCAAAAGAAAAACCCGGATGTGCCGGAGCTCGCGCGCGGCAAAACCGGGCGTGTCAATGGCCACCTGATCGGCTTGCTGACCTTGATGAAGGGACAGCCGCTTGCATACAACAAGGATAATCAAGAAGACAAGGAACCATTGTTCGATACGGTCGATACCGTCATCGATACCTTGCGCATCTTCGCCGACATGGCGCATGGAATCACCGTCAAGCCGGAAGCCATGCGCGCAGCCGCCCTGCAGGGTTATGCAACCGCAACCGACCTGGCTGACTACCTGGTCAAGAAAGGTCTTCCTTTCCGCGACGCGCATGAAGCGGTGGCACGCGCGGTGCGCGCCTGCGACGACCGCAAGTGCGATTTAAGCGAACTGAACCTGGACGAGCTGCGCGCCTTCTCGACCCTGATCGATCAAGACGTGTACGCTGTGCTGACGCTGGAAGGATCGGTCGCAGCGCGCAATCACGTGGGCGGTACAGCTCCGGCCCAAGTCCGCGCTGCGATCGCCCGAGTCCGCAGCCGGCTGGGATAAAATTTGCGCGGCATCAATCTTTGATTTTTTGCAGGCACAGCCGGTATTGCTCTGCTTACGATAGATAGCGTATTCATACCTAGGAGGAAATATGCGTTTTGAGACTCTGTTCAAACTGATTCCGATTGCCCTGGCCGCTGCCGTCAGTGCTTCCGCCTTCGCGGCTGAGATCAAGCTCGGCGCGGCCGAAGCCCTGTCCGGACCGGCTGCTAAATACGGTGTGGCGATCAAGAACGGATTTACCCTGGCTGCCGACGAAATCAACGGCAAGGGCGGTGTCAATGGCGACAAGATCGTGCTGATCGCGGAAGACGAGCAAGGCAAGAAAGAAGAAGCCATCAACGTTTTCAAGAAACTGATTTTCCAGGACAAGGTGCTGATGCTGTTCGGCCCGACCCTGTCCAACTCCGCCTTTGCTGCCGACCCGATCGCCAACGCCGCCAAGGTGGTGGTATTCGGCACCAGCAACACCGCCGAAGGCATTACTGCAATGGGTCCCTACACCTTCCGCAATTCGGTCATGGAAGCCGACGTGCTGCCGGTGACCGTGCGTGCCGCCGCCAAGCATTTCAAGCTGAAGAATGTCGCCGTCATTTACGGCAATGACGACGCCTTCACCAAGAACGGCTACGATGTCTTCAAGAACACCCTGGCCGCCCAGAAGATCCCCGTCACCGACACTGAAACGTATGCAAAAGGCGACGTCGACTTCAAGGCGCAGCTGACCAAGATCAAGGCGACCAATCCGGACGCCATCGTTTGCTCCTGCCTGGCTGAGGAAGCCGCCAACATCATCCTGCAGACGCGCGCGCTCGGCATGAAGCAGCCCTTCATCGGCGGCAACGGCTTGAACTCGCCCAAGCTGTTCGAGATCGCCAAGGAAGCCGGCGACAACACTATCATCGGCAGCCCCTGGTCTGCTGAAAACGCCACGCCCGCCAATGGCCGCTTCATCGCATCCTACAAGGCCAGGTTCGGCTCCGACCCCGATCAGTTCGCCGCGCAAGCCTACGACGCCATGCATATCGTGGCTGAAGCGCTCAAGAAAGTGAAATTGTCCGGCAACCTGGAAAAAGATCGCCAAGTCTTGCGCGATGCCCTGCCCAACGTGACGCTGAACGGAGCCACCGGCAAATTCACGTTCCGTCGCGCACCTTCCAAGGATGGCAAGGAAACCGGCTACGACGCCCAGCAGGATGCCATCGTGAATATCGCCAAGGGCGGCAAGTTCACGCTGCTGAAATAAGGCCTCGTTCCGGCAGGCCGGAAGCTTGGCGCATTTCCGGCCTGTTCTCAATCTTGGTAGCGCTTCAATGCCATGCTCGAACAACAACTCCTGAATGCCCTCTCGCTGGGCAGCGTCTATGCCCTGTTCGCGCTAGGCTTTACACTGGTGTTTGGTGTGCTCGGCGTCATCAATCTCTCGCATGGCGCCATCTTTATGCTCGGCAGCTATGCCGCTCTGCTCCTGGTCGACAAGCTCGCCCTGCCATTGTGGCTGGCGATGCTGGCTGCCATGCTCGCTGCGGGTATCGTCGGCCTGGTCGTGGATTACCTGGTGCTCAAGCCGCTACGCGCGCGCCATGCGCCGCATCTGTCGCCGATGATCGCGACCATCGGCGTGGCCATCATGATGACGAGCCTGGCGCAAGGCTTGTTCGGCGCAGAAAACAAGCGCTTCCCCTTCGGCACCATCCCCGAACAAAGCCTGACCTGGGGCAGCCTGCATATCACGGTCCTGCAAATCGGCATCATCGTCATTTCCTTCGTGCTGATGCTGGTGCTGCTGGCGGTCATGCAGCGCACGCAGCTGGGGCGGGCGCTGCGTGCCATTGCCGAATCGCCCAAGGCCGCGGCTCTCTTGGGCATTAATGTCGAGGGCTTATTTTATTTGACTTCGTTTGTCGCTGCCGCACTGGGCGGCGCGGCCGGCGTGCTGGTGGGGCTTTCCTTCAACGCCATCTCGCCCTTCATGGGGCAACCGATGCTACACAAAGGCATCGCCGTTATTATCCTGGGCGGCATGGGCGACATCCGCGGCGCGATGATCGGCGGCTTGTTCCTGGGCTTTGCCGAAGTTTTCGCTGTCGCCTACCTGTCCAGCGACTTTCGCGACGCGGTGGCCTTCGGTTTCCTGTTTCTGATCCTGCTCATCAAACCTTCCGGCATGTTCGGCAAGGTCCTCGAGAGAAAGGCCTGAACCATGCTCGAATGGTGGGACGGATTCTGGTCAACCTATAACACGGTGGTGTTTTCCATCGGCGTCAATGCCTTGCTGGCCTTGTCGATCTATCTCACCTTATCATGCGGTCTGCTGTCCATGGCTAACGCCGCCTTCATGGGATTGGGCGCCTACGCTGCGGCGCTCATCAGCATGAATACCGGGCTACCGTTCGCGGCGGCACTAGCGGCCGGCATCGCCGTGCCGGTCGTAGTCGCTCTCGTCATCGGCATACCGACCTTGCGCCTGTCCGGAGTCTACCTGGCGATGGCCACGCTTGGATTCGGCGAAGTGGTGCGCGTCATCGTGCTGAATCTCGAATTCACCGGCGGTCCGTTGGGCTTGAACGGCATTCCGCAAAAGACCGGGTTCTGGCATGTGGCGCTCTGCCTGGCAGTAGTCCTGTATCTGCTGGGCCGGCTACGCCGATCGAAAATCGGCCGCGCCTTCGAAGCAATCAAGGAAGATGAAGTCGCCGCCCGTCTGATGGGCATCGACGTCCGCTTCTACAAGCTGCTGGCCTTCGTGTTAGGTGCTGCGATTGCCGGCTTGGCCGGCGGCCTGAATGCCCATTACACCTTCACCATCGGCCCCGGCAACTATGCCTTTGAAAACGCCGTCGATATCCTGACCATGGCGGTATTCGGCGGCACCGGTAATCTGGTCGGCCCCTCCATCGGCGCCGCCATCCTGACCCTGCTGCCGGAAGTCCTGCGCCAGTTCAAGGAGTTCCGCACGGCCATCAACGGCCTGATCCTGATCCTGGTGATCCTGTATCTGCCCAGGGGCATTTGCGATCCGCGCCGCATCCGCACACTGTGGCAGCGCCTGCGCGGCCGGCACCAAGCGAGCGGAGGCGCCTGATGCTGCAATTGAACCAAGTCAGCAAGTCTTTCGGCGGATTGCGGGTGCTGCAGGACGTCAGCTTCAGCGTACCGCAAGGCGGCATTTTCGGCCTGATCGGGCCGAACGGCGCCGGCAAGACCACCGTATTCAACCTGGTCACCGGCCTGCTACAGCCATCCTCGGGCAGTATCGCCTTCAATGGCGCCGCACTCGACGGCGTGGCGCCGCATCGCATTACCCGCCTCGGGATTGCACGCACCTTCCAGAATATCCGCGTGTTCAAGGACATGACATTGCTGGAAAACGTCGTGGTCGGCATGCATGATCATCTCGATTACGGCGTGGCAGGCATGCTCTTCAATCTGCCGTCGTTTCGCCGGCGGGAACAGCAGGCGCGCGAACGCGCCATGGAATTGCTGGGATGGGTCAAACTGGGCCACAAGGCAGCGCAGCTGGCCGACAGCCTATCCTACGGCGAGCAGCGCAAGCTGGAATTCGCCCGTGCGCTGGCGACCGAGCCGAAACTGCTACTGCTGGACGAACCGGTGGCCGGCATGAACCCGGCGGAAAAGACCGAACTCATGCGAGAGATCCGCAACATCCGGCAACGCGGCTACAGCATCTTCCTGATCGAACACGACATGCGCTTCGTGATGGAACTGTGCGACCGTATTGCCGTGCTCAATTTCGGCCGCATCATCGCCGAAGGCGCACCAGACGAAATCAAGGCCAATCCCGACGTGATCGAAGCCTACCTGGGCAAGGAAGAAGCCGCATGAGCGCGATCCTGCAAATCCAGGACTTGGCGGTCTCGTACGGCCACATCGACGCAGTCAAAGGCATCGACCTGGTCTTGAACGAAGGCGAAATCACCGCCCTGGTCGGCGCCAACGGCGCCGGCAAGAGCACCACCCTGCTGGCGATCTCGGGCCTCTTGAAAGCCGCGCGCGGGCGCATCCTGTTCGACGGCGAAGACTTGACGCAATTGCCCTCGCACCGGATCGTGAAGAAAGGCGTGGTGCAGGTGGCCGAAGGACGCGCCATCCTGACCACTCTCACCGTGCAAGAGAACCTGGTGCTGGGCACCTATACCCGCAAGGATCGCGATCAGGCGGCTCACGACCTGGAAAGCATGTATGCCCTGTTCCCGGTGCTGAAGGAACGGCGCAACTCATTGGCCGGCAATCTATCCGGCGGCGAACAGCAGATGCTGGCCATCGCTCGCGCATTAATGGCCAAGCCGCGCGTCTTGCTGCTGGATGAACCATCGATGGGCTTAGCACCCTTGATGGTGCAAGAGATTTTTCGCGTACTAAAGGAAATCAACCGGACCGGCCTGACGATTTTCCTGGTAGAACAGAACGTCCGCCAGGCTTTGCGCATCGCGCAACACGCCTATGTACTGGAAACCGGCCGCATCGTGCTGGCCGACAGCGGCGCCAGGCTGCTCGACAATCCCAGGGTGATCGAAGCTTACCTGGGTGGATGACGCGCCGGAGTGACTACTGCTCAGTTTCCGGCGATGGTCATGCTTTCGATCAGGACCGAACCGGTTTCCTTGGTGCCGCGAATCAGCGTATCGGTACCAATCGCCACAATCTGCCGGAACATGTCTTTCATGTTGCCCGCGATCGTGATTTCCTCAACCGGATATTGGATCACGCCATTTTCCACCCAATAGCCGGACGCACCGCGCGAATAGTCGCCCGTCACGTAATTAACGCCCTGGCCCATCAACTCGGTCACCAATAAACCTGTATCGAGTTTTCTCAACATGCCGGCAAAATCATCCTCGGCTTGAGTCAGAGAAGATTGCAGCTTCAGGTTGTGCGAACCGCCGGCGTTACCGGTCGTCTTCATGCCGAGCTTGCGAGCGGAATAGGTCGATAGGAAATAGCCCTGTACCACGCCATCCTTCACCACATCGCGGTGGCCGGTCTTCACGCCTTCTTCATCGAAAGGAGCCGAGCCGACCGCACCGACGACATGCGGATCTTCCACGATTTGAATATGCGGGGCGAACACGCTATGGCCGAGCGAGTCGAGCAGAAAGGTCGACTTACGGTACAGGGCGCCACCCGAAATCGCTTGCACGAACGAACCCAGCAGCCCGGTCGCCAGCGGCGCTTCAAACAGCACCGGGCATTTGCGGGTATCGAGCTTACGCGCATTCAAGCGCGCCAGGGCACGCTCCGCCGCGTAGCGGCCAATCTCTTCAGGCTTCGCTAATTTTGCCGGATCGCGCATCGAAGAATACCAATCGTCGCGCTGCATGTTGGCACCCTTGCCGGCGATAGGCGCGACGGACAGTGTGTGCCGCGAATACGGATAGCCACCGATAAAACCGCGTGAATTGGCCAACACAAAATGCGATTGCTGCGCGTAGACGCTCGCCCCTTCGCTATTGGCAATGCGCTTGTCGACATCAAAGGCCGCCGCCTCGATGCGCTTGGCGATCTCCACCGCATCCGCCGAGGAAATCAGCCAGGGATAGCATAGATGCAGATCACGCGGATGCATTTCCAGCGTATCGGCATCCGGCAAGCCCGCGCAATCGTCTTCGGCCGTGAACCGCGCAATGTTGTAGGCGGCGTCTACGGTATCTCTCAGCGCTTGTTCGGAAAAATCGGAAGTGCTCGCATTGCCGCGCCGAATATGCCCTTCCTTTCCCAGATGTATCGTGACGCCGATGCCTTTATCTTTGTTTTGCTCGATGGTCTCGATATTGCCTTTGCGTACCGTCACCGATAGGCCGTTGCCTTCACTGATTTCCACTGCGGCATCCGAAGCGCCTTTTTCCTTGGCGAAACGCAGCACGTCTTGCGCGAGCTGCTTTAACTGATCTTGGCTATGTGTAAATACGGAATGGCTCATAAAATTTCTAGATAAAATCGGTTGAGGAGAGAGAATGGCTAGGTTTAACTCACTCCCGCAATGAACGACAAAGGAGCTATGATAGCAGTCGTTGAACAAAACCATCTAAGCAATAAACAAACCATGCCAAATCCGAATCGCGGCTCGTGCGGCTTCCAATCGAATGAATTCGAACAGGAATACACGCGCCCTTCCAAATCTCAATTGAAGCGCGAGATGACCGCCCTGCAAAAACTGGGCGAAGAATTGATTGCCCAGTCGCGCGAACGCGTCAAAAGCGTACCCATGCCGGAAGACGTGCGCGACGCCATCCTCGAATGCCAGCAAATCAAGGACCATGAAGGCCGCCGTCGCCAATTGCAATATGTAGGCAAAAAGATGCGCAGCTTGGAAGAACATGAAGTCGACGCGATTCAAAAGGTAATCGACAATTGGAAAGGCACATCCAAATCAAGCGCCGCCGCATTGCACGCACTTGAACGCCAAAGGGATAAGCTGCTGGCAGACGACAAAGCACTCACGGAATTGCTGGCGCAACATCATGAGCTCGATGGCCAACACTTGCGCGGCTTGATCCGCAATGCCCGCAAGGAACAAACCGAGAACAAACCGCCCAAGGCTTACCGCGAGATTTTTCAAATTTTGAAGCAGCTGCAAGAATCTTCCGACCAAACGCACGAAGAAAACCAGGATGAGCAAACCGACCAGGAATAATCCGGACGAGCTCTTGATCGGTCTGGTGTCGATCTCGGACCGCGCATCGAGCGGCGTCTATCAAGATCAAGGCCTGCCTGCCTTACAAGATTGGTTCAGCGCAGCGCTCGTCAGTCCATGGAAAATGGAAAGCCGCTTGATTCCCGATGAGCGCGCCGTCATTGAAAAAACCTTGATCGAACTGGTCGATGAGGTCGGCTGCGACTTGGTATTGACCACCGGCGGCACCGGTCCTGCACGGCGCGACCTCACGCCCGAAGCAAGCTTGGCGGTGGCGACCAAGGAAATGCCCGGCTTCGGCGAACAGATGCGCCAAATCAGCTTGCAGTTCGTTCCGACCGCCATCCTCTCGCGCCAAGTCGCGGTCATCCGCGAAACCGCAGATCATGCCGCACTTATCATGAATTTGCCTGGCCAGCCGAAATCGATTAAAGAAACGCTGGAAGGTTTGAAAGATGCAGACGGCAAATCCATCGTGTCGGGTATTTTTGCAGCCGTTCCCTATTGCATCGATTTGATCGGCGGGCCGTATATCGAAACCAATGAAGCGATATGCAAAGCCTTCCGGCCGAAATCGGCAATTCGGGTCAAGTCCTAATTCGCATCAAATCTTAAACATCCGCGACAAGAAAAATGAGCACTCCCTTACTCGACGCCATCCAGATCGAAACCTCGCCCAATCCGACCGTGTCAGTCATCTGGCTGCATGGCCTGGGCGCGGACGGCAATGACTTCGTGCCCATCGTGCGCGAACTGAACCTCACCGGATGTCCGCCGATTCGCTTTGTTTTCCCGCATGCGCCGACGATGCCGGTAACGCTCAACAATGGGTATGTCATGCGTGCCTGGTACGACATCATGGGGCCGGAAATCACCAATCGCGAAGATGAAAAAGGCTTACGCGTTTCGCAAGCAGCCATCGAGCAATTGATCGCTCGCGAAAAGTCGCGCGGCATTCCCGCAAATCGGATTGTGCTGGCTGGATTTTCGCAAGGCTGCGCGATGACCTTGCAAACAGGTTTGCGTCATTCGGAAAAACTGGCCGGCTTGCTTTGCTTGTCCGGCTATCTGCCGCTGGCGGATAAGTTTGCCGCCGAACGCCACTCGGCGAATCAGGACACGCCTATCTTCATGGCGCATGGCACCGTAGACAATGTCGTGCCCTTCCAACGCGGAAAAGCCTCACGCGAATTGCTGCAATCGCTCGGCTACAAGATCGAATGGCATGAATATCTCATGCAGCATTCGGTGTGCGAGGAAGAGATTGACGATATCAGCGCCTGGTTCAAAAGAATGCTCGCATGATGGGATGGTGCGCTCAATATTAGAAATAAATTCTGCCGCACCTACCAAATCAAAAAAGGGAAAACATGAAGAGCTTTCTACTTGCAGTCGCCATGATCATCGCGCTCGCAGATGTGCACGCCGTCAACAAATGCATCGATGCGCAAGGAAAGACCACCTATACCGACGAACCTTGCCCCACGTCGCCCAGAGCGAACAAACCGGCCAAGTCATCTGCCACGAATATTGAAAGCGGTGCTGGAACAGACGTACTCGGCGCTGCTTACATGAAGCATTTCCAAAGCTTGCGCGCCGATGGCTGGAAGACGTTTCTGGACACAATGTCTTCAAGACAGCGAATAAAGGTCGAGCCAGTGGGTGAAAAAGCGCTTGCCCTTACCAAAGCTTTGGTACCGCGCTCGATCGCGGTCGTTGATGAAGTGATTTCTCCATCAGGCAATACCGGCACGCTACGCGTAAAAGGAATGGCTCCGGCAATGGGAAGTTCCGGTGAAAAAATGAATTACGGAACCATTGAGCTTGTCAAAGAAGGCGGCATGTGGAAAGTCGACAAGTCGTCCTGGTCAGACGAAGAATGGAAAAACGCAGGGGAGATCGGTCAGCAGGCGCATAAGCTGCGCGACGCCGCTTGCAAGAACGCTTCGGGCAAACCAGAATCTCCTGCCGACGATTTCACGCTGAGGACATATCCCGGTGAAACGCAGATCGCGAAATTTTCACTGTCATCGAATGCAGGTAAGGAAATCAAGGTTCCGGCGACTGCTGCCCGCAACATCATGTTTAGAGCAGCGGCTAACAGCGCCCTGCGCTGTAAATATAGCAGCGACTATCCGACCGGTATGAGCGCCGACGGCGGCAAACGCTGGCTCTACTCTTATTCGGCGGGTCAAAGAGTCGAGCCTGTCAATGGAACGATTTCATTAAGCTTCAGAAACAACGCGCAGGAAATGATCAATTTTGTAGTAGTCGCCACCGACTGAAACTTACTTCATGCTGCGCAGGGTGTGTCCGATCTGAATTAACCCGCAGCCGAACACGTCGTCCGACCCCGGTGAACCCAGATCACGGGAGTGGCGGCAGAGTATATCCCTGACCGTTTCGCCTCGCAGGCCGGCATTGGAAGAAAGCATGGCAGCCACGCCGCCAGTCGCCACTGCAGCGGCAAATGAAGTGCCGCTGACGTAGTGGCCATTGGCGCCGTCCGGCACCCAAACATCCACGCCGGGCGCGGCGATCGCGACGTAACTGCCGCGGTTGGCATCACGGTAAATACGATCAAGCGCATCGACCGCAGTCACGGCAATGACGCCGGGATAAGCCGCCGGATAACTGGGCGGTGCGTTCGATCCGCTGTTGCCGGCAGCCGCCACAACAACAACGCCTCGCGCCAGCAGCTTGTCGAAGGCTCTCGCCATTAACTCGTCGCCGGGACCGCCCAGGCTCAGGTTGATCACGCGTACGCTATTGCCGGCCAGCCAATCCAATCCCTGCAATAGCATGACGGTGTTCGATACTCTCAGCCCAGCACGATCGCGCATGATGCCGCCGGCATACAACTGTGCGCCTTCCGCCAGCGAACGAAACTTAGCCGCCGAGTCGCGACCGGCAATAAGCACAGCAACCGCCGTACCATGGTCCTTAGCGGCAGGAATTTCACCCGACGGCACGAAACTACGCTGCGTCAGCCTGACATTGCGCAAAGCAGGAATCGCCGCCACTTCGCTGTCGAGCATGCCGATACGCACATTCGATGCTTGCGCGGGTTGCGGCGGCATGTCGATCTTGGCCGGCAGGTAAATGCGCGGCCCGTCCAAAGGCATGTAGCGCGCATGGAAGTCTATGTACCATGCCGGATATTTTTTGCGCAATACCATGCGCAGCTGAATCGCTTGCTCCTGGCTCGGCAATTGAAAAGTCGCGACGTCTCCGCCCAGATTGCCTAATTCGATGCGCTCCGCCGGCCGCAATCCGTAGTCGCGCGCGAGGATGGCGAGGCCTTGCATGACCTCACCGGCGTCATCCCACAAAATAATCAGCTGCCCTGGCTCGAACGCTTCGATGCCGTAACGTTGCAGTAAAGCGGCAGCTGCGGCATCGATGGCCGGCGCATCGTTCGACACGGTTTCACCGGTGACTCGCGCAGTTGTCGATGTCGTTGATGTGGTCGACGTGGAGCTTGAGCTGGTGGTAGTAAACAATAGCGACGTGAGGAAAGTCGTGGTTGTAGTCGAGGTCGAGGTGGACGTCACAAAAAATCTCGACGTACTAGTGGTAGTCGATGCCGACGTTGTACTCGTGGACGGCGAAGTCGTGGACGTAGACGATAGGCGCAAATTGTTTCCCCCGCTGCCCGATGCGGCGCCTGAACATGTCACACCCATCGCCGCTTGTTCGCGCGGCGACAAACTGCATGGATCGACCGGCGCGGTGCTGCGGGGAGCTGTGGAGGCCGTGGAGGCCGTGCGCTCCGTCGGCGCAGTACGCGGTGCCAGCGTGGTGGATGTCGTACTGGTCGTGCTGCTCGGCGTTCGTGTCGTCGAGGTCGTTGTCGACGAAGCGGCACTCGTGCGATTCGCCGCCGAGGCCGGCGGGTTGCCGATGACGACAAGCGTCGCCGACGCCTCACCGTTACATACCGCGTCGCGCGAGGAAGAACGAGATGCACGGATGATATATGTTCCGGGGGCGCCGTTGATGACCAGCGATTCATATTTGGGGAATGGCCCCGGCACGTCGGTGTAAGTTATCCCGCCTTGGTTCTTTGCGCCGCCGCTGTCGATACGGGCCACGCAATTGCCGATACCGCTGACTGTCACGCGTACGGTATTGCCGGCGCTAGCCGTCGCCGCGCTCAATGTCAGTCCGGTAATTTGATTATTGGGCAGTACAGTGAGAGGGGCTGCCCGGAGGGAACCACTCCAGGCAAGCAGGACAAACAGAAACAATAAACGGGCCATGGAATATTCCGGCAGCGGTTCAATCCTTTGCCAGGTTCACCGAGTCGACGATGCCTTTTTTCTGCTGCAACATAGCCAGAACGGCATTTCCCTGCCCCTTGCCGACCCGCACCTGATACACGCCGATAGCGCCGGGACCGCCGACAATTTCGCCGTCAATCGCCGCCAGAATATTGCGGATTTGCGCCTCGGAAGCGTTCTCTTTAAAACTGATTTGCAGAATATCGCCGGGCTGCACGCTCACGCGATTGCCGCTCAACGCACGAATCGATTCGGCACCAGGCCCTTGAAATAGTGTCGCCTGCAGCACAAAGGCTTGCACCACCATCACTGCCGCCGCTACCGCAAATGCCGGCTTGTACCACCATGCGGCCTGCTTCTGGGGACGCGGTAAGGCGACAACTTTGCCTGCCTTTTCCGCCTCGATCCGCGCCATCAAAAGGCCCAGTCCCGCGTCGGGCATAGGCAGGCGCTCGTCAGGCGTGCTTTGAATATGGTCGCGCACGCTGGCCAACCACGCCGCTTCGGCACGGGCTTGCGGCGATTGTTGCAGCTGGCTTTCCACCTTCGCGCGCTCGGCATCGCTGAGCGTGTTATTCACATACGAAGGCAGTTGGCTTGATAAGTTCTTATCCATGATGGTCACCGGCTGTTATGCCTTCATCTGCCAACGAGTTTGCCGGTCCAAGCTGATTTTCATCTTCCTGCGCGCATGGAACAAGCGGGTCTTGACGGTGTTTTCCGAACATTGCTGAATGTCGGCGGTCTCGGCGATCGACAAATCTTCATAAAACATCAGATGAATGCATTCGCGCTGCTCCGCAGGAAGCGCATTCATGCATTCAAGGACCTGTTCCCGAGTCTGCAGCTGCATGAGCCGTTCAAACGCGCCGGGTTCTTCCGACACGACGTTTTCCAGCTCTTCCTGGTCGACAGATTCGATAGACGCGCGCCGCGCGCGCGCAGCTTGTCGAGCATCTTATGATGGGCGATACCGAGCAGCCACGTGCGGGGCGCCGAACGCCCGCCGAACGATCCGGCATTTCGCCAAATTTCGTACATCGTCTCCACAACCACCTCTTCTGCCTCTACGGTGTTTTCCAGCCGCCGCAGGACGAACGCATATACAACTCGGCTGAACGTCCGATAAAACTCCTCCATTGCCTTTGTTTCTTCTTTGGCAATTCTTGCCAGAAGCGCGACGGCAATTTCGTTTTCTTTTTCTTTTGAGTGAGTCGACATAAAAAGCGAAACAGGTTCAAAACGTTTGCATAAATTTTGCAAACGGACCGTCATTCCAAGCCGGTTGTCGAAAAACATGCCCAAATGCATGTCAATCGAATGGCGGGAGGATAGCAGATTGGGCGCTATTCACGCCACAAGCAAGAAAACGTAGACGGCGCCTCCGAGAGGGCCGGATGTAGAACTAAGCTCTTATTTGAAGACTACCGTCTTATGCCCATTCAAGAGAATGCGGTGCTCGACAAACCATTTCACCGCGCGCGCCAGCACGACACATTCGACGTCGCGGCCGATCGACGTGAGCGTATCCGGGTCCATGGCATGATCGACGCGCTCGACATCCTGCTCGATGATCGGGCCTTCGTCCAAATCGCCGGTGACAAAATGCGCGGTTGCGCCGATCAGCTTCACGCCACGCTCATGCGCCTGGTAATAAGGCTTGGCGCCCTTGAAGCTGGGTAGAAAGGAATGATGGATATTGATCGCCTTGCCGGTTAAAGCTTGGCATAGCCCCGGCGATAGTATTTGCATGTAGCGAGCAAGCACCACGAGATCGATTTCATTGCTGCGAATGATCTCGAGAATGCGATCTTCCTGCGTGCGCTTCGCCTCCGGCGATGCACCGGCCGCCAAGGGCAAATGATGGAAAGGAATGTTGTAGCTGGCCGAGAGCTGATAGAAATCGGTGTGATTGGAAACGATCGCGGGAATCTCGACATGCAGCAAACCGCTCTTGTAGCGAAACAGCAGATCGTTCAAGCAATGGCCGATCTTGGACACCATCAGCAGCATGCGCGGTTTGCGGTGCGCATCATGAAGCTGCCAATTCATGCTCATCTTTGCCGCAACCTCGGCAAACTTGGCGCGCATTGCCGTGTCGCCTAAAACCGTATCCTCCAAAGCAAAATGCACGCGCATGAAAAATAATTTCGATTGCGCGTCGCCGAATTGGGCGGAGTCGATGATATTGCAGCTATGGTCGGCCAGAAAGCCGGATACCCGATGCACGATGCCGCGCTGATCGGGACAAGAGAGCGTAAGAATATATTCCGGATGCGTCATGGGAAAACCTGGATGTCACGTTTTCCGCTATTGTCGCATGGGATGGATCGCCAGGAGCGAATGACATGCCGGCGCCCCCAGGCGCCGGTCTTGTCACAACAGTTTGATTATCTTCGCGCCGAATTAACCGACTTTTGCAACCGACAGATTGCGCGAACCAGCGGCAGCGGTGCCGACTTGCACGTCGCCTGCCAACTGACCGCCTTCTTCGATAACGACTTTGCCGTAGCGGATTTTGCCGGACACTTTGCCGGTCGAATAAATCACCAGTTTTTGGCGAACCGTCAGCTCGCCATCGAACTCGCCGCGAATCTCGGCGATATCGATCTCGGCCGAACCCTTGAAGGCGCCGCGTTCGGCGATCTGGATCACACGCGAATCCATGGTGGCTTCGACGCGGCCTTCGACCACAAGCGTATCGCAATCGGTGATCTCGACGCCTTTGAGTTTGATGTTCGGGCCGACAATCAATTTGCTGCCGGTTTCGTTAGTGCTGGACATGTTAGTAGTGCTCGCAAAAGTGGATGAGGGTGTCTCAAGTGCTGCAGGCATGCCGCTCGATAGCGGCGAAGATGTCTTCGGAGTGCTCGATGCGCTGTTTTGCGTGAGGCTGTTGCCGGAAAAGGGCTGGGTCGGCGTATTGGTTTCGCGCTTGCCAAAAAGCGTTTCAGATCGAAGCATGGTATCTCCCGTAAAAAAAGACAAGGCACGCCGCCATGAAAAGCGTCGCTCTTCATTTCGTTACGGACAATGTCGTGACAAAGTTGGAAAAAATCTCGCGCCGGGGCGCATTTGTGTCCCAAATTCATCAAGGACACCAGCATTGGTCTATGGCAACTTGATAAAGTTCCGTTCTGTTCCATTTTTTTAAAAAATTTTTCGATGCTTAAGCCGCTTCGCTAATCCTGCAGCGTAAAATCATCGCTCATTCGTTAATTAAAAAACAAACATTAGGGAGAATTCATGACTAGTGCGGCAGCTGCGGAATCCGCATTTCCAAGTTTTTCAAACGAACAAAACTTCGCCCCCGAACAACCGGCCCCTCGTACCGAACGGTTGACTTTCACGGGCAGCGGCAGCGAATATTTTCGCATTTGGATCGTCAACCTTTTACTGACAATTCTCACACTCGGCATTTATTCCGCCTGGGCCAAGGTACGCAGAATGCGCTACTTCTACGACAACACCCATCTGGCCGGCTCCAGCTTCGAATATCACGGCAATCCGGTCTCCATCTTAAAAGGCCGCATCATTGCGGTTGGCATGCTGGGGGCGTATAACGCCCTGCTGCATTTCAGCGTACCTGCGGCGCTCGTGTTATTGCTGGTCATTGTTGGCGTAGGCCCATGGCTGGCCTGGAAGAGCCTGCAGTTCAAGCTATTCAATTCCGGCTATCGCGGCATCCGCTTCGGCTTTCGCGGTAGTTTAGGGCGCGCGTATACCGTCTTTCTCTTGTTGCCGCTTGCCGCGCCCTTCACCCTATATTTTTTGGTGCCCCTCGTGCACCAGCAAATCAAACAATTTCAACATGAGGAAAGCCGGTACGGTAGTACCTATTTTTCTTTTCATGCGGGTGCCGGAAAGTTTTATGTGGCGTACGGCATCATGTTCTTACTCGCTTTGGGCGGACTCACGGCCGCAATACTCGTCGGCCTTGTGGCAGGTTTTGGCATCGGCTCCAAAGAGGGCGTCGCCATTGGAATTACAGCCGGCGTGATTGTTTTTTATCTGTGGATGTTCATGCTGTTTCCAACCTTTCTTACCATGATTCAACGAGTGGTCTGGAACGGCACTAAACTCGGCACTCATCAGTTCCAGTGCGACATGGAATGGAAACGCATGACGTTTATCATGGTCACCAACCTACTCGGCATCATCTTCACCTTCGGCTTGTTTACACCTTTTGCCAAGGTTCGCGCCATGCGCTATCGTCTCGAGTCCATGAGCATGGTGTCGACGGAGGATATCGACAGCTTCGTCGCCGACAATCTCGCCAGTGTGTCCGCCGCAGGCGAAGGCATGGCCGATATTTTGGATTTCGATCTATCGCTTTGATGATGCCGATTCCCGCCAATTATTACGACGGTAAAACCTCGCGCCGGCACGCTGTCACGCTGTCGGTAAACGACGGCATGCTTACGCTGACGGGCGACGCGGAAAGACAATGTGCCCTCACGGAATTACGGGTATCCGAACGCATGAAAAATGCGCCGCGCCGCGTGACGTTTCCTGACGGCGCATACGCAGAAATTCTGGACAACCAAGGGTTCAACGAACTGTTGGCAACGACCGGCTTTCAGGATTCGGCGGTAGTCTGGATGCAGCAAAGCTGGCGCTATACGTTGGCAGCGTGTCTTGCCATGATTCTAATCGTGATAGCCACCTACATCTATGGCTTGCCCGCCGCGTCTGAAGCAATCGCCAAGGCCATCCCGGAAAGTGTGCAACGCAAACTCGGCGCCGAGACCCTGCAGTTTCTGGATGGCCGCTTGATGGAAAAATCGGCCTTGCCAGGAGCACGGCAAGCGGAATTGGTCGCGCACTTCAAACGCCTCAATCCGCCGGCAGAAGGCGTGCCTCAATACGAGATTATTTTCCGCAAAAGCAAGGTCGGCCCCAACGCGTTTGCACTTCCGTCCGGACAAATTATTTTGACCGACGAAATTATCGAGCTCGCGAAAACCGACGAAGCTGTGATGGGCATCCTGGCACATGAATTGGGACATTTGCATGAGCGCCATATGATGCGCCGGATTATCCAGGGCTCGGCAGTCGGTGCCGCCGCCGCCGCGATGTTCGGCGACGTATCCAGCATCTTGGTGAGCTTGCCGGCCCTTGTACTCGACTTGAAATACTCGCGCGACGCCGAACGTGAAGCAGACCGTTACGCCATTGCGATGCTCAAGACTAATGGCATCAGCGTCGAGCATTTGGCGCATGCCTTCGAAAAGCTCGGCGAAAAAGGAGGCGAACCCCCACCCTATTTGTCCAGTCATCCGCCAACGACCGAACGTATTGAGGAAATTCGCCGCGCACGCTAAAGTTAAGACGAAAAAAAACGCTGCCGATGAAGCAGCGTTTTTTTATTTCAGCGATTCAGCGAAACTTAGTCGCGAACGATGCGCTTATACTCGTTAGTACGCGTATCGATTTCGATCACATCGTCTTGGCTGACGAACAAAGGCACTTGAACGATGTGGCAATTCGCTTCGATGGCATTTTCAATCTTGGCTTCTTTTAACACGTTGCCCGATGTATTGCCCTTGACTGCCGGCTCAGAGTAAATGATCTTACGCGCGATGGTGATCGGCAACTCAACGGAAATCGCTTTACCGTCATAAAAAACGGCTTCGCACTCCATGCCTTCTTTCAGGTAATGCAATGCATCGCCCAGGTTTTCTTCCTCGATTTCATACTGGTTGTATTCTTCATCCATGAATACAAACAGCGGGTCGGCAAAATAAGAATATGTCACCGGCTTCTTATCGAGAACCACCACGTCGAATTTGTCGTCGCCGCGGAATACGTTTTCCAAAGGCGAATTCGTCAGAAGATTTTTCATCTTCCATTTATATGTGAAGCCCGTACGGCTCGAACCGTTGACGTCGGAGCGCAATACGATAAAAGGCTTGCCGTCGACCATAATGATGTTGCCGACACGAATTTCTTTTGCGAATTTCATAAAAAGTCTGCGTTAAAGATGGGTTGCATAAAATGTCTGTCGCCCCGTGGCCAACAGCGCCGTAAGCTCACGTTTACCAACGTAAAGATTAACCGCGTATTATACCTTGTTTTGCTCAGGTATTGACCTACGCTTATCGGCAAAAGCCACCAAATTAGAGGCCAAATCACCGTTTTTCAGCACTTGATGGCGCCACTCGACGGCTTTCAATGCGATTTTTGGAATGTCGCCTTGCAACTGCGTCCATAGGCTTGGCCAATTCGGCATCCCATCGTTGCCTTCGAGAGCCACTCCATTCCAGCACAAGGAAAAAGCATGCAAACGTTCGAGACCATCCGCATAGCGTGTCAAAAATGCACGCAATTTCTTATGATGCAAATTTTCATCTTGCGGATAGATGTGCCAGATGAAAGGTTTGTCCGCCCATTGCGCGCGAACAAAGGAATCCTCGCCGCGCACAAAGTTGAGATCGCACGCCCATAACAACTTGTCGTAGTCCGGTTGCGAAACAAAGGGCAAGACGCGCACAGTTAGTGCGCCGCGGGTACGCATGATGCCAACTTTCGCTTCCGTACCGAGAAACGCTTTTACCGCCTCGCCTCCGACGCCTTCGGGCACCAGGCAAGTCACGGCAGTATCGGTATTTTGCCAAGCCTTGAATAAGGCCGAAACAGGCGCATGCGGATAGCAAAACAAAGATATCTTGAACGATGCTGCCTCGCTCGGCATTACGCCCAGACACGCTAGAAAATCCTGCATGGCATCTGGATTGGATTGAAACTGCCGCCGCTCTTCTTCCAGGGAAGATTCATGCAACAAGCCGCCGGTTTTTCCGGTGAACCCGGGATAGAAAAAATACTTCGTCAAGGGCATGCGAGGATGCGGCGAAGGCAGAGTATGGCAGCCTTCGACCCATTCTTCCGCGCTCAAGCCTTCCAGGTTGATCCACACTGGATGCGGACTACGCTCAGCCATAGCGGCGACATAGCGCGGGGGAATGTCACATCCAAAAAATTCGATAACGATGTCGGCGACTTCGCTCGTCGAAAATTCGCCTTCTTGATCGCGCCAATGACGCACCGTCACACCAGCAAACTCTTGCGCCTCGGCGTCAACCGCAAGGCCTGGGCAGATACGCTGAAAGCTGCGTAAATCGTCGACCCACAGCGTGACGGCAATGCGATGTTCCAGTTGCAGTTGTCTTGCCAAACGCCAGCAAATGCCGATGTCGCCATAGTTATCGACGACCTTACAAAATATTGCGAGGGAAGTTTGCGGCTGGTTAGGGAGGAACATTTGAAATGGACAGTCTGCGAATTTCTATTATCGCAAACTGTCCGTCCGCGGAGAGCTTAGTTATTGCCGATGTTAACCTTCTGAGACTGCAACATGCCACCCTGGCCTTGAACGATGGCGCCGGTCACGACATTCGAGCTGCCGGAAGAGGCATTGCCGACGTTGACTTGCTGATTGTTCAGCAAACCGGCTTGGCCTTGCACCACGGCGCCGACCACGACATTCGATTTGCCATTGCCGGATGCGTTGCCGATCTTGGCTTGCTGGTTGTTGAGCATGCCGGCCTGGCCTTGCGCGACTGCGCCAACCTTGACATTGCTCTTGCCATTGCCCGAAGCATTGCCCAGTTCAAGCTTCTGGTTGTTAAGCATACCCGCTTGACCTTGCACCACGGCGCCAGCCTTGACATTCGACTTACCATTGCCGCTGGCATTACCGACTTTCATTTGCTGATTTTGCAGCATGCCGGCTTGACCTTGTACGACGGCGCCGACCTGCACATTGGACTTACCATTGCCGGATGCGTTACCAATCTGCATATCCTGATTGTTCAACATACCGGCCTGGCCTTGTATGACGGTGCCCGCCTTGACGTTGCTCTTGCCGTTGCCTGATGCATTACCGATCGCCATATTCTGCCGCTGCAGCATGCCGGCTTGGCCTTGCTTCACATTGCCGACTTCCACATTGGCTTTGCCATTGTTTTTCGCATTACCCAAATCCATGGACTGCGAGTTGAGCATGCCGGCCTGGCCTTGGCTGATGTCTTGCGCTTTGACTTGCGATTGCGACTGCGCGTGCACGCTCGATGCCATCCACAACGCGGCGATCGCGACAGCAAGCGTGCTTTTACGAATGGTTTTCATCACTCTCTCCCTATTAAATTCGATCGACGCTGCCTGCGCCGCTAATGGATTGCGTCACTTTTGCTTTGCCCTTGTAAGCGATATTCCCGGCGCCGTTAATCGCCGCCTTGAGTGTTTCATCCGCATGAACCTTGATATCGCCAGAACCATTCAGTGTTGCTTCCGCGTGTTGCGTACGGAAGCCGGCTGCATCGATGGAACCGCTGCCCTCGATCCGCGCGACGATGGATTTTGCGCTTCCGGAAACCGATACGTCGCTTGAACCCTTGATCACTACGACGAGCCTTCCGGGTTTGAGATTTTTCAGCGCCATTCCGCCGCTTCCGGACGCATCAATGTCCATATCGTTGCCGGCAAAATTCGCGATCTCGACCGCGCCGCTGCCGTCGCTCTTTAAGGAACGCAGCGACTTGATCGTCAATTTGAATTTCAGCTCTTTTTCAGCCTTGAAGCTTCCCTTGGAGCCGAGCACCAGCATGTCGCCTTTAACGGCGACATCGAGCTTGGGGATGACATTTGCCGGCGCCTCGATGGTGAGCTTTTCTTCAGTGCCGTAACGCACATCCAATTCGCCCGGAAGCTTAAAATGAACACGCGATACACCTTTCATCTGGTGGGTCACCACCTCGGCAAATGCGGCTTTACTCATACACGCAAAGCCGACCACCATCATGCAAGTGTAGGCTGCAAATTTTTTCGCGATGTTCATACCGCTCCGCACTTTATTTGTTCGACAGGATGCAGATGGAATCCTTCTGGTCATATACCACAACGGATTCGCCATCCGTGCGCTGCATCGTCACAGCATTGGGCCGCTTTTCCGCATCCGCTCGAAACCCGGTGCCTTCATAGAGAAGCCTGCCATGCTGCCAGCAGCGTAAAGTCTGGCCGACCCGCTTTGTCCCGCGCACCGTAGATGCTTGCTCGGAGGGCGCTACCGCTCCCATATTGCTCGGCGGCGGCACTAAGGCGACGCCTTTAGCGCCGGTAGCCGTACTAGCCGCCGCGGCATTGGCATTCAGTTCCGTACCTGCAATCGCCGGCAGCGCGACCGCGCCGGCCACTGCAAACATAATAGACAAAATACTTCGCATGCTATTCCTACCGAACGTTCAAAGTAAAGCTGCCGACACCCAAGGCCGGACCCGCCGCCTTTTCAAATGCCGATTTGATTTCCGCAAACGACTGCACTTGGGTCGGCACATCGATATCGCCGCCACCGATTACCGGCAACACGTCGGCATACACATCTTTGCCTGTGCCAAAGCACATGATTTGTTCGTTCACGCCTTTGCTGTTGGCATTGATGCTGAACTCCTGCCCTTTAGGAATCTGCAAGCCTTTCTTGGCGCTCACCAAGGCATCCTTGGAAAAGCGATTCGGGAAGAAACGTGCGATCTTCTTGGTCTCGTCCTGCATGAAGCAGTAGACATACGCGTCGCGATTGGTCGACACTTTGACCGTCAGCTTTTCGCCTCGGGTGAATTGATTGCCGCCTTTGTGGGATCCGACCGTTAACTTGACCGGCGTCGTATCGTTCGCGGCTAGCGCAGTTGTTTTCGCCGAACGATTCGCGGCGAGTTTTTCCCGCGCCTTCGGTGCGACGTCATAGTGATTCGCATCCAGATAGGCAGTGAAGAAGTTCAGGTCGACTACCGCGCTCTTCGACAAACCCATCGCTTCGCGGTAGGCGGTAATGGCTTCGATCAAGGCATCATCGTTTTGACCGTTCACTTCGCCCGAATACACGCCGCGAATGCGCATCTGCTGCTGCCAATACGAGACGATCTCGCCGTCGCTGTACATACCGGAATACCAGTCGGCGATTTCATTCTTGACCGTTTCCGATTGACTGTTCGCACCCAAGCAGACCCAATACGGCGTCTTGGTTAACTTGCCGAACAATTCGATGACAGACAATTCAACCAAGTTACGCAATGCCTGTGCCGTGCCTTCCGAGCGAGACAAGTTGGCTTGATAGTTGATGCCGAACTTACTGTAGCCGGCCTCGCCTTCTACGCCGCTACCGGATTTAAAAATCGCAACGGAGTTGGTCGAGGAAACGCCCGGCAAAATCGACAAGTCTTCGGTGCTCATCATCGTTAGATCTAATCCGAGGATAGTCGTTGCCGCCGTCGCTGCGCGGCCGATGCCGAATTCGCCGATGGATATGCCGCCGCCTTCGGTTTTCTTGGCGACGTTTTCATCCAGTTGCGTAATGGAACCGCGAATACCGTATTTCGGCGTCAACTGGAATAAGTTTTTCTTTTCAGCTTCTTTCATGAAGCTAACCAAGTTGCTGCTGTCGGAACCGTAAGCAATCAGGCGCACTGCTTTACTACGCTTGGTCATTTCCGAAACGGCGGAGAACAACATGTCGCGCGTGCCGGCAGAGACCTTTTTGGTGTTATCGCTCAAATCTTCGCTGATCACGACCAAGTCGCGCACGCCGTACATGAGGAACATATTGTCCATGCAGCGCAGACCGGAAGAAAAGTTGGTAATCGTCTTGAGCGGCGCCTGTTCGGGACCGGCGCGCAGCGTCGTGGTCACTTCTTTGGCTTCTTTGCGAACCGACTCTTCGGTTGTCACGCAAGCGGTGAGCGCAAGTGTTAGGCCGCACGCCAGGGTTGCTGCTTTACGTTTCATGCTTGATCTCTTCTGTCATTCCAAATCTGGAGCGCCGCCTTACTTACAGCTGGCCATGTTGATGACGGGTCCGGTGACGATCGTTGTCGTCTGTTTACCCATGATGTCTTTGATACCGCTGTTGCTTTTTTTAGAGTCGCTGCTGTTGATGTTCACCGTTCCGCAGCCGGAACTACTACTGCTACTGCTGCCTGAATCATCGCTATTGCTCTGCGCCGCAACCTTCTTGGCCTTGGACTTTTCTTTGGCGATTTTCGCGGAAAGATCTACGTCCAGATTCTGCCCTTCAGGATCGACAGTGGGAGGAGCGGCAAATGCCGCGGCGAAGGAGAAAACGGCTGCAAAGCCGGCAAGATAAGAAAGGGCTTTTCTCATGGCGACCCAAGCAATACAAAAAAACAGAAAAATACGGGGCCAACGGCCCCGTATATCGGACCAACGACGAATTACTGTGCGTTGCCTACGTTAGCTTTTTGGTTGTTCAGCATACCGGATTGGTTTTGGTCCACGTTCTTCAGATTGACGTTGGACTTGCCGCCGTTGGCTGCGTTACCGATAGCAGCTTGCTGATTGTTCAGCATACCGGATTGCTTCTGCGAGACCTTCTTGACGTTCACTTTGGACTTGCCGCCGTTGGATGCGTCGCCGATTGCCAATTTCTGATTGTTCAGCATACCGGATTGGTTTTGCTTAACGTCACCGACCGTCACTTTGGATTCGCTGTTTTTGCCAGAAGCGTTACCGATGGAAGCGCTTTGTTTGTTCAACATACCAGATTGATTCTGGGTAATATTCTTCGCGCTCACGTTGGACTTGCCACCCGCTTTTGCATTGCCCAGATCCATTTGCTGGGAATTCAACATGCCGGATTGATTTTGCTTCAGATCATCAGCACTGACCTTAGACTGAGATTGAGCATATACAGCGCCAGACAGAGTGGTAGCGATAGCGATGGCAATCAGTTTGTGCGACAACTTCATGGTTTCTCCCTAGGGTAAAAAAGTTACTGCAAAAAAATTGGATTTTGGATACGCTGCAAGCGCACCATTATCTCCCGGTCCTACCTTTCCTTCAGTAAAGCCTGTGCTGCCAATCGGCAACTACAACTGCAGGATTCTTGCACGGCAGCATCCAAGATAACTTGCCGATAATAAGCTTGTTAGGTACATTACACAAGATGCTGGAACGAAGTCTGTGAACTATTCACGTTCCCTAAAATATTCCTGATTTAAATTAACTTTTCTTCATATATAAGGACGTTTTTATGCACGCCAATGTTGTTCGGGTTCGTAGAAACTTAGCTGTGTTTACGGCGGCAATCGCAGTCTCCCTAGCCGGCAATGTCGGGGCTCAGGAAGTCAAATCTTTGCGCGGCAAACCGAGCAGCGACCAGATTCTCAATGCCTTAACGCCTGACACCGCCGATTCGCCGACAAGACCTGTAAGAACCAGGGGACTTTCTTTAAATCGCGAGCCTGCCGCCGATTCGTCCGCCCCCTCTTCCGTCCAGCAAGAAGCTGTGCAACAAGTTGCCGCGCCGGCCCCGTTGCCCAGGCCGCAAGCTCAACCACAGGCTCACGCGCAGGCAGCAGCACCACACCGCCCACAAAGTCGCGCTCTTGACTTGGAAATCAAATTTCAATTCAACTCAGACCAACTGAGCAGCGACGGCAAAGACGTGTTGGACCAGCTTGCGGCAGCACTCAAGTCCGATAAGCTGGCGACCGCCCGCGCAGTGACGCTTGAAGGCCATGCCGACGCTAAAGGCAGCGCTACCTATAATCAAGCGCTATCACTCAAACGCGCGCAGTCCTCTCGCAATTATTTGATTACGCGCCACGGCATTCCGAACGCGAAGATCAAGGCAACAGGCAAGGGCTCAAGCGAGCTTGCCGATCCGAATCGTCCGGAAGATGAAGTCAATCGCCGCGTGCGCGTGATTGTGGATCTGTGAAGTCAACGATGATAGAAAAAGAGGCCGCTTACCAGGCTGTGTAAAAAGTCTGATAATTGGCTGATGACAAAACGCCTCACACAAGTGGGGCGTTTTGTTTTTGAGGAGATAAAAGAGAAATGCGGTCAGGCCCGCAGCGCCTGCATCATATCGAGAAAAACCCAAAAAATCGCCAGGCTGGTGATGCCGAGGATGCGCCAAGGGCTGATGGATAGTGGAGAGGTCTGCTTGAGTTGTGTACCATTCATACTGTTTGCCTGCATAGCCGAAGAAAATGTCTTGCCAGCGCCGAAAAATGCGCTGCGAATCGGATAAGAAGATTGCCGGATTTGTAACGCCGGTGTAAGTGCGATATGTCATGACATAGGCGTGACAAATGTCATGGTTGATTGGACGAGATTTATCAGTATAGTACGAAGCCTTTTTATGCTTGCAGAGATCAGTTTTAAACGGGATTTTTTTAATCGGTAGAGGGTAATAGATGAGCAATTTGTACGAAGCGGAAGTTTTGGCTATCCATCATTGGACCGACCGCTTGTTTTCTTTCACGACGACGCGTGACAAGGGATTTCGTTACCAGAGCGGTCAGTTCACCATGATCGGTTTGTCGATCGAGGGCAAACCTTTGCTGCGGGCCTACAGCATGGTCAGTCCGCATTACGAAGAGACCCTGGAATTTTTGAGCATCAAGGTGCCCGACGGCCCCTTGACTTCGCGCTTGAAAGATATCCAGCCTGGCACTTCCGTCTTGATCGGGAAAAAATCATCGGGTACTTTGCTCGCGCAGAACCTGCATCCGGGACGGCGGCTATATTTGCTTTCCACCGGAACGGGTCTCGCGCCTTTCATGAGCATCATTCAAGACCCGGATGTCTACGAGCGTTTCGAGAAAGTGATCCTGGTACATGGTTGCCGCCATGTGAGCGAGCTCGCCTACCAGGAAAAAATTTGTCAAGAATTGCCGATGAATGAATGGCTGGGCGATACGATCAAGGAAAAGCTGATTTATTTCCCGACCATTACGCGCGAACCCTACAAGAATCAAGGACGCATTACCGACCTCATCGAGAGCGGTAAATTGTTCGAATCCTTGGGTCTGCCGCAACCGACCGTTGAAGATGACCGTTTCATGCTGTGCGGCAGTCCGCAGATGCTGAAGCAATGCCAGCAGATGTTGGAAAACCGGGGATACACGGAAGGGAATATGAGCCACCCCGGACACTATGTGATTGAGCGTGCGTTTGTAGAGAAGTGACGCTCGCGTAGTGACTTGTTCGCATGCGGATGTGCCAGCATCCGCATGCGGGCTCTCTACTTCGACGGCCTGCTGCCAAACAGCAAAGGCATTACGCATTTTGTGGCGCCGTAGCCGATTTACCGTAAAGTCTTCACGACTTACAAAACCAAACGGTTAATATCGGCCGCACATCCCCCTCCCCCTCAGGCCTGGTCTTTAGCTTGCCGCCAAACTTTCTCGCTCGTTTTCGTTGAAGCTTGGCCGCGCCTCATGCAAAAAATATACGCATTTTATTATCATGTTATTAGAATATAAGTCGCATTTTTAATGTGTATAATTAAGCTTCTATGTGCTTTATGGCCTGTCGTTTTTCGGCGCACTCAGTAAGTTGATTCATTGATGGCAAACGTTTGTCCTGTTATTACCCGTCGGCTTCCGATATGAAAAAATCGCGTCGTGACGACGACATCGCGCTTCCCGATCGCTTTGGCGATGTACTGCATCAGAGTCAAGGCAAACCGTTTGCATTCGACCATGGAGATATGCGGACTTTGCACTTTGATGAAAGATATATTCAAAGCGCGATGCGCATTTCCGCGCCGGACCAGCTTCTACTCAGCTACACGCGGGCGATGATGGCGTTTTTACTGTTTCAACCCAAGCCGCGACATATCCTGATGATCGGCTTAGGGGGAGGTTCCCTTGCCAAATATTGCTATCGCAAGCTGCCGGCAACCCGCGTCACCGTTATCGAACTTGACCGCGACGTCATTGCGCTGCGCGGCAAGTTCTGCATTCCCGATAACGACGACCGCTTTCAAATCATTCATGCCGATGCAATCGACTATCTGGCCGTCGCCAAGGAAAAGCCGGACATCATCTTGCATGACGGGTTCACCGCCGATGGGCTGGCGCCCTCGCTCAGCACCATAGATTTCTATCGGCTTTGCCGCAACGTACTGGATGACGGCGGCGTCCTGGTATCGAATCTTTGGGGAGACGCGGCGGATCTTGTTTCCGTGATGACGCGGCTTTATGCCGCCTTCGACGAGAAACTGTGGTGGTGCAATGCCAGCGGCAGCATGAACCGTATCGTTTTTTCGGTGAAATGCGCAGAGGGGCGCAGCCTCAATTCGGCGCTGCCAAAGCGCGCCGAGCAGCTGGCCTTGCATCATGAATTCTCTTTTTGCGGTCTGGTTGAACGGCTGCAGACCGCCTGCGGTAAACGCCGCGACGACTTCGACGCGATGATCGCCAATGACGTATCGGCGACGCCGATACAGGCCGACTGATATGAACGCACTCTTCGCCGCCGTAGTCATCTTGCTGGCAGGCGCTGCTGCGTGCTTGCTGCCGCTGCGCAATGCTACGCGGGCGGGCATCGGCGTTCTATCGCAAGTGGCCGCGACCGGCCTGGTCTGGACTACCGCCGTACCCGTTCTGCTTGGCGGGCAGCCGCTGGCCGCAGAACTGGCTTGGGCTTATCCGGTCGATAAACTGCACATCAGCCTGGACGCGCTCGGCGCTTTTTTTCTGGCCTGGTCGTTGCCGATGACCCTGTTGGGCAGCGTCTATGCGGTCGGCTACCTGCGACCTTATTTCAACACCGGGCGCCATCTGGGATTGCATTACGCGCTGCTCAATTTCACCTCGCTCTCCTTCATACTCGTCTACACCGGCGACCATGCGTTGGTTTTCCTGCTCGGCTGGGAAATCGCCGCGCTGGCGGCCTGGCTGCTGGTGATCTGGGATTACACCAACCAGAAGGTGCGATTCGCGGGATTCAACTACCTGGTATCGACCCACATCGGGCTGATCTTCCTGGTCGCGGCGTTCATGATTCTGTACACGCACTCGGGATCATGGGGACTGGACAGCTTCGGCGACTGGCTGCGGAGAAATCCTGGCCCGGAACGCAACCTGGTGTTCCTGCTGCTGGTGACAAGCTTCGGACTAAAGTCGGCGTTCTTCCCTTTCCATTCGTGGTTGCCGCGTGCCCATGCGGCGGCACCGGCCCATGTATCGGCGCTGATGTCCGGGGTCATTCACAAGGCGGGCTTGTATGCGCTGGTGCGTTTCATCTGGCTGATGGGGCGGCCCGATGAATGGATGGGCTGGTCCCTGATCGCCTTTTCGGCCTGCTCGGCGCTGATCGGTGCCCTTTACACGGTCGGCCAGCGCGACCTCAAGCGCCTGCTCGGTTATTCGTCGACAGAGAACGTGGGCATCGCCGGAATCGGCTTCGGCGTCGGCTGCCTGGGCCTGTCCTGGAATAATTCCGCGCTGGCTGCAATCGGCTTTGCGGGCGGTTTACTGCACGTACTTAACCATGCGTTCTTCAAGTGCCAGTTGTTCTATGCCGCCGGCGCGGTCTACCAGGCAACGCATACGGTCAACATGGAAAAACTCGGCGGGCTAGCACGCCTGATGCCGTGGACCGCGCTAAGCTTCATCATCGGCGGAATCGCTATCTCGGCATTGCCGCCATTGAACGGTTTCACCAGCGAGTTCACGATTTATTCGGGACTGTTCAGCAATGCCGCCATTCCCCTCGGCGCCAAGGCCGCGCTGTGCGTGGTGGCGGCGGTACTGGCTTTTGTCGGCGCGGTATCGGCATTAAGCATCACGCGTGCGTTCGGCGTTGTTTTTCTCGGCGCGCCGCGCGATTCCGACGCGGCACGCCCCTCCGAAGTGAGCCGCTGGATGCTAGTGCCGATCGGGCTGCATGCAATCGGCGTCATCATGCTCGGCGTACTGCCGGCACTGGGCTTCATGCTGGTGCAAGGTCCAACCGTGATCGCGCTGTCGTCGCTGTCCGTATCGGACACCACCGTGCTTGCACCGCTCAGCGCCACGCTGTCGAAAATTGGATTGATCTCGGCGGGACTCGTAACCGCGATCGCCATGATGTGGTGGCTGCGCGCCAAGCTCGTACGGCAGCCGGCGGCGAACCACGTCACCTGGGGCTGCGGTTACGATGCGCCCAACCCGCGCATGCAGTATACGGGCGCCGGTTTTTCGTCGGATTTCAGCGCCCACTTCCGTAGCGTAATGGTGTTGGTGCGCCGGCAAAAAGCGCCGGCGGACTACTTTCCATCGGATGCTTATGTGCTTACCTACTGCGTAGACGCAGTCGAGCGGCGGCTGTTTTCCGTCATCAGGCGCGGCGACGCGTCGGCGAGCGAGCTGTCGAAAAAACTTCGCGAAGACGATCCGCGCATCGCTTTCGCCGCCGGCCTGATCGCGATGGTCATCATCGCGGCGCTCGTGGTTCTGGTGGGAGAGCCGCTGAAATGAAGACTCTTAGCGTTCTGCACATCGCCATTGCGTTGACCATGCCGATCATGATGGTCGGCATGGTCAATCGTACCAAAGCATGGTGGGCCGGGCGCAAAGGCCCGCCGCTGCTGCAATCAGCTTGGGATCTATTACGGCTGCTGCGTAAGCGCCCGGTTTACAGCACTGTCGCCACGCCCTTGTTCCGGGCCGGCGCCTATGTGGTGCTGGCAGCGTCGCTGCTGGCGATAACCATCGCGCCCATTCTGGGAGCCTTTGCGCCGCAGCAGTTCGATGTTGACTTCATCGTCTTCGCTTACACGCTGGGGCTGGCGCGCATCTTCCTAATGTTGTCGGCCATGGATGTCGGCAGCTCGTTCGAAGGCATGGGCGCCGCCCGCGAAGCGTCGTTCGCCGCGTTCGCCGAGCCGGCGCTGTTCCTGCTGATCGGCGCCGCCGGTATCGCCACCGGCCACACCAGTTTCGCCGGCTTGATCGGCCATCTGCACCAGTCCGATTTGTTCCGATGGCTGGCAGTGCCCGCCGTCGTTGCGCTATTCATCCTGCTGCAGGCGGAAGCCTCGCGCGTGCCGGTGGACGATCCCTTGACGCATCTCGAACTGACCATGATCCACGAAGTCATGATCCTCGACCACAGCGGCCCCGAACTGGCAGCCATGCAGTATGCTGCGGCGCTGAAGATGACGATGTATGCCGGCCTGATCGCGGCGCTGCTGAATCCGTTCGATCCATCGGCGGCACCGCTGCTGGCCGCGGCCGCCGCGCTACTGATCATGAGTGCAGTGGCGCTGGCAGTCGGTTGCGTCGAATCGCTGACGGCCCGTTTGAGAATGCGCCTGGTGCCGCAATACCTGATGGTCGCATTGGTCGCGGCTGCGCTGTGCCTGGTTGCTGCCGGCGGAACTTGGGGAAACTGATGAAACTACCGCTCATCCTCTTCTTGCTTAGCGCGGTGATTCCAATCTTTTTCGGGAAGATTCGCTCGGCGCCGTTCTGGCTGTGCCTGCAAGCTGTCGCACTCGGCTGGAATGGCATCATTCGCCATGACGGATGGTCGGCTCACGCACTGGTGATGCTGATCGAAGTCATCGCCGTGCGCGCCGTCATCGCGCCGCTGTGCTTACACCGGGCGATCCGCCGGCGCGCCGATCCGAATTTCGATTTGATGCCTTCCAACTTGTTCACTTGGGCGATCGGCATTGCATTGATTACCTTGGCATTCCAGTTCGGCGGTACAGCGATGACGGATGTCGGCGCGCTCGCGCTCGGCATCGTCGGCGCCATGGTCGCCATCGCGTTGCTGCTGCTGTCGACCAACGATTCGCCGCCGGCGCAGCTGACGGCATTGCTGTTCATGGAGAACGGTATTCTCGTGTTCGAGTCGCTGCTGCCGGAACCCTGGCCGCTGCCGGTGCACGGCGCGCTCACGGCGGTCTATCTGGTGAGCGTCGGCGTAGGCAGCTGGCTGATCGGCACGCCGGCCGCCGCGGCGCCGGCAAGCGCTGCGCCAGTTCAGGAGGAAATGCAATGAGCCACGTTGACGCAGCAGTCATCGCCCCTGGGCCAGCCGCGAATCCGGACGAACGCCAGGATTGGGTCGGCCCCGCACTCGTTGCGCTGGCGCTCATCAATCTATTCATTTGCATCGCAGTTTTTATCCGCACGCCGCTGACCGCGCTGCCGCTGTACTTTGCGCAACGCTACTTCGTGCTGGATGCCACCTCGCTGCTGTTCCTGCTGGTCATCAACGCCGTATTCCTGGGCATCAGCGTCTACATGTCGTCGCGCATCAGCACCTCGCGCACGCTGGCGCAAAACCTGAAGCCGAGGGCGATACTCTCGGTGATGTTCATGCTGGCCATGAACCTGGGCGTGATGTCGAACAACCTGCTCATGCTGTGGGCCTTCATTGAGCTGACCACGCTGTGCGCCGCGCCGCTGGTTGCGCAGGGCGATTCGCTCGCGCCGCGGCATGTCGCCTGGCACTACTTGCTGTATTCGAGCATGTCGCTGGCGTTCACCTTTCTCGGCTTCATGTGTCTCACGCGCAGCGCGCAGCTGCACGGGCTCGAACTCAGCTTCGCTCTCGACCAGCTGGCTACCACTTTGCCGGCGGGCGGCGACAGCTGGCAGCGCCTTGGGCTGGCATTGATGCTGTTTGGACTGGGCAGCAAGCTGGGGCTGGCGCCGCTGTATGGTTGGCTGCCTGCCACTTACGAAGCTGCGCCGACCAGCACCAGCGCCTTGCTGGCGGCGGTGCAATTCAACATCAGCGTGGTAGCGGTGTTTCGCATCCTTCAAATATTCCGCGCGCACGACACCGGGTTCGTATCGCAGGAACTGCTGATCATGGGCTGCCTGTCGTTGACAGTGGCCGCAGTCCAAGTCATGGCGGCTCGCAACTACAAGCGCTTGATCGCCTATGCCTGCGTCAGTTCGTCGGGCGTCATCGCCATCGGGCTATCAGTCGGCAAGGCGGCGGCCTATGGCGTGGTGCTGTATGTCGTCAGCAATGCGTTCGTCAAGGCGCTGCTGTTCCTCACCGCAGGCCGCTTGCGCGCGGTATACGGCACCAATGCGACGGCGGCCTTGAGCGGCGTGATTCACGTGCTGCCGTTTTCCGGGGTACTGTTCGCGGTAGGCACCTTCGCTCTGCTGGGCTTCCCGCCGTTCGGCGGCTTCATCGCCGAGATGCTGATCCTGTCAGGCATCGTCCAGTCCGGCAACCTGATCGCGTTCACGCTGATGTGCACCATGCTGACGATTATTTTCGTGGCTACCGGCCGCTCGATTTTTCCGATGCTGTGGGGAACATCGGAACGGCAAGGCCCGGCGATTCACGAGACCTGGGTGAGCGCGCTGCCCAAGCTCGGCTTCGTCAGCGTGCTGATATTGCTTGGTGTGTTCACGCCGGCACCCATCGGCCGGTTGCTCTTGCTGGTGGCGCAATCCATAGGGGGACAGTGATGGAAGCCGCCGAGCCGCTGCTGATTGCCAGCGTACGAGATATCGCGCAGAACGGCCTGGACGTTTGGGCACAACAATGCCTGGCCCAGCTCGATGCTGGCGATCGTTTGCTTACGCTGATAGGTCGCCCCGATGCCGACGAGCGGATAGTCGTGACCACCGTTCTACAAGACAACTCGGGCCGGCTCTCCTTCTTGCGCGCATCGGCTGGCCGCAGCGAGCGCTATCCTTCGCTTACGCTACGTCACCCCGCGGCGCAAATTTTCGAACGCGAATTGTGGGAGCAAACCGGCATCGTGCCCGCCGATCATCCCTGGCTTAAGCCGGTACGCTACGAGGGCGAACGCCAGCAGCGCATGAACGAACATCCCTTCTTCACGGTGCGCGGACAAGAGGTGCATGAAGTCGGCGTCGGGCCGATCCATGCCAGCGTGATCGAGCCGGGTCACTTCCGCTTCATGTGCCTGGGCGAACAAGTGCACCATCTGGAAATTCAACTCGGCTACCAGCACCGCGGCATCGAGGCGCTATTGCTGCAGCGCCCGCCGCTGGCGCTCTGTCCGCTGGTCGAATCGATTGCCGGCGACAGCAGCGTCGCTTACGCCTGGGCCTATTGTGCCGCGATGGAAGCGCTGGCCGAGTCGCCCGTTGCGCTGGAAGCCGAGCTGGTGCGCGGCGTTGCGCTCGAACTCGAGCGCGTGGCCATGCACCTGGTTGCATTAACCGGCCTGGCGACCGACATCGCGTTCTTACAAGGCGGCGCCACTTACGGACGGCTGCGCACCGCGATCATCAACGCCTCCATGCGTTGCTGCGGCAGCCGTTTCGGACGCGGCTGGTTAAGGCCGGGCGGCGTGCGCTTCGGCCTGACCGATGAACTGCGCCGCGACTTGCTCGCCACCTTGGCCGCTTTCGCCAAGGACTTTGCAGAAGTCAACGACCTGATGCTTACCGCGCGCAGCGTGCAATCCCGCTTCAAGGGTGTCGGCACGGTCACCAACTTGGCAGCGCGTGAGCTCGGACTGACCGGCCTTGCGGCGCGAAGCAGCGGCGTAGCCGTCGACACGCGCGCCAGCTTTCCCGGCCATGCCTATGGCACCTATCCGATAGCCGTGTTGACGGAAGAATCGGGCGACTGCTGGGCACGCCTGCATCTGCGCATGCGAGAGATCGACGAGTCGGTGCGTTGGCTCACGCAAGTTTTGCAAGCCACCGATCGCGACTTGAATGTCGCGCGTTGTGCCGCTCCAGGGAAATTACAGGCTGATAAACTCTGTGTTTCGATCCGCGAAGGTTTTCGCGGGCCGGTGCTGCAGGCAATCGAAACCGGTCCGGACGGGCGCCTGCTTCACTACAAGGTGCAGGATCCGTCGCTGCCGAATTGGTTCGGCCTCGCGCTCGCGCTACGCGACAACGAGATCTCCGATTTCCCGATCTGCAATAAGAGCTTCGATCTTTCTTATTGCGGGAACGATCTCTAAGCGGGACCGCGTTTCATAATCTATCAGGACACAAGGATGCGCAAATCGATCACGGTCAGAGTTTCGCAAGGCACGCAGTACATTTCCGATCCGCGCCAGGCCCATCCTATCGGATTTCGGGGCAAACCCATAATCGCCGCGCAAGCTTGCGATTCAGCTTGCAACGCCTGCGTGTCCGTCTGCCCTACTCATGCGATCACGCTGGACCCGGTCGCCATTGACTTGGGCCGCTGCGTGCTGTGCGGAGATTGCGAGCCGGCCTGCCCGAGCGCCAAGTTCTCGTTCTCCAACGATTTCAGACTGGCAGCCACAGCGCGTGGCGCACTGACGGTGAGCGAGCCGCGTCCCGATCTCGACCCGATTAAGGTATCCGAGGCATTGCGCAAACGTTTCGGCCGCTCGCTGAAGCTGCGCTCGGTCTCCGCCGGCGGATGCAACGGCTGCGAACTGGAAGTGAATGCGCTCACCAATGTGAACTTCGATATCGGCCGCTACGGCATCGACATCGTGGCGTCGCCGCGACACGCGGACGGCTTGGTGCTGACAGGCCCCATCACGCGTAACATGGCGGCTGCATTGCAGTCGTGTTGGGATGCCATGCCCGAGCCCAAACTAGTCATCGCAGTGGGCGCCTGCGCTATCTCCGGCGGACCGTTTGAAGGATCAAGCGCGCTGGAACGCGCCTTTCTTGAACGATTTGTGCCCACGCTTTACGTGCCCGGCTGCCCGCCGCATCCGCTCACCTTCGTGTGCGGCATTCTCGACCTGCTCGGCATCCGATCCTAGATCCTGTCGATATGACACGCTTAGCGCATCCGATTACAATTAAATTATAATTTTTTCATTTTCTTTCCCTCTATAAAAAACTATGGAAGCCAAAACCGCCCGCTTGACCGTCTTGGTCGATCCCGTGAAAAAGAAAGCGTTCGAGGAACTATGCGCAGCACAAGATCTGACTCCCTCTCAAGTGGTGCGCCAACTGATGCGGGAATATCTTGACAAGCACGGCGTCAGCTACAGCACGAAAAGCAAAGTGGGGAGCGGTGCTGCTTCTGCGAAAAAGAAATAAGCGGACGATGCAGAGACGATCGGTGCTGATTTCAGCAACATCATTCGAAAACACTTCGCCCGACCCGATATCGGATCCCGACATTGCCAATGTTCAGCTTCGGCAGCTTTTGATATTTCTCAACAGATTGCCAGATTGTGTTTTATCAGTCGCTTAATTTGCATTCTCCTTACGACACTGAGGAGTTCCTTTAGGTAGACTGTCAATCCCATATTTATGGGATTGTCATAAATTACATAATTTGCAATAGTGACTCCTCGTTTCTGGCCTCTTCTGAGGTTTAGAGGCTCCTCGTAATTAATTCCCAAAATACGTTTACAAAAAGTTAAATACCCTGATAATATTTGTGCATACATGCGTATCTGTGCACGTATACATATAAAATTTAAGTGCATTTATGCGCATGTTTGCATTTATATTGAACAATTGAAACAGACCGCCCCATTGTTTATCCATCACTCCAAAGCAAAGGACGAACGACATGACAACAACTGCAATTGAACAACCTTCTACCGAAACTTGCCCCGCAGGATTTGGCGCTTCGGCTGAGTCCTTCGAATCACTTAAACACAGCAAAGACAAGCGCTACTTCGATTTGATGGCTTACATCGTTTCGAACACCATCTCCGGCGAGATTATGGCTGTCGAAAATTATTCGGAAATGGTACCGATCATGCCGAATACAGACGCGAAAATCGAAACCGTTAAACAAGCCACAGAAGAGTCCAAACATATCAAGATGCTTGCAAGCCTTGGTAAGCGTTTGAACTATCCAGTCAAAACAGAAATCGTCGAGCCGCAGTGGCGCAACATCCGCAACATCTTCTCGCAAGCTGTTCGCAAAAAGGATCTAGCTTCCTGTCTGATCATCCAGGATTTGATGACCGAAACCATGGCGATCGTTTTGTATCGCGTACTGTGCCGTGATACGGATCCTGAGACCACCCAAGTTGCCGGCCTAATTCTGGAAGACGAGCTCGAACATTTGGAGATCGGCATCAATCGCATTAAGGCCATGATTGCCGAAGATTCCGATGGCGTTCATGACAGTCTGATCTGGGCACACCATAAAGTCATGCCAGAACTCTTTAGCATGATCAGCACCAGCTGCCATGCGCTCTGCGGCGAACTCCAGGTAGATTGCGGCGGCATCGGTCTGGACAGCATCAGAACCGATATTGAAGCCTTGCGAGTCGAAGCGCTTGATACCTATATGGAGACGCTCGAGAAAGTTGGCTTTGACGACAAGGTGACCATGCCTTTGATTGCCGGCATGTCGAGCTACGGTGTTCAGCCAAAAGGCGATATCAGTCTGCGCTCAGACGCCGCACCTTCTTCCTGCGGCACCGGAGATGTTTCCACCTGCGGTCTCTCCGACGCGCCAATGCGCAGCACTAAAGTTGCTCCCTGCTGCTAACTGACGAAAGACCAACCAAGAGAGATTGACTATGAATGATTTTCACTCAATAACCGATTTCATCCTGAAGGAAGGAACCGCGCTTGCAGTGCTTTTCTTTCTGGTTGCCTTCTTGGTTGGAATGCTTCAACAGAGCATAGGGCAAAAACTCGGTGACGCGCTTCGCAAAACCTCCCTTGAAATGGGAGCGGTTGCCGCAGCCGTCGCTGGCGCCGTCACGCCATTTTGTTCATGCTCTACTGTCCCCGTCCTTTCAGGCATGTTGCGCTCGAAAGTACGATTTGGAGTTTGCTTTACCTTCCTCGTTGCTTCGCCCGTCATTAACGAAGGCGTTCTCATCGTTTTAATGCGCGAAAAGTCCATGGCACAAGCGACTCTGTTCCTCGTGCTCGCCTCAAGTTTATCAGTGGCATTCGGCATCTTACTGGACAAAATCGGCATGGTTCGGTTTGTTCGAGCGACTGCCGGCGGTCCGAGCATCGATGGGGCAGTCGACTTGGGGGGCAGCAGCAGTAGCGTAAGTTTTGGTACAAAGATGCGCTTCGCTGCGCGCGGTGCGTGGCACGAATTAAAGTCCGCTTCGCCTTACTTAATCGTCGGCATCTTGGTTGGCTCACTCATCTATGGCTACACACCGCAAGATGCCTTGCTGAATCTGCAGAAGAGCGTTCCCGGTCCCTTGCTCATTTTTGCGATGGCGCTAATCGGCGTTCCCTTTTATCTGAATGCTGCCATGGTAGTCCCCATCGCTATCGCACTTCTTGGTAAAGGTCTCGGCGTCGGTGCAGTAGCTGCATTTATGGTCGCATCTACAGGCACAGGCATTCCGGAAATGATCATGCTGACCAAATTGTTCAGGCTTCCACTCATGCTGACCCATGTACTGACCATCATTGTTTCTGCGACCGTGATCGGTGTCGTGATGGAATTCGCTTCCAAATTCTTCTAAAGGAAAATTTATGTTGCAAGTAAGCGCATTGTTCGGATTGAAGAAATCCGCAAGTTCAAATGACGGCCAAGGCCTGGCAAATCTGAATGCATTGCTCAATAAAGATGGCATAGCGATATTGTCTGCAGCTTGTTGCGACTCGTTAGCATCTACAAAGGATGAAGCGCTTAAGACCAATCTCAAACGAGCGATGGAAGAAACCGGAGTAAATTCCAACGTAACGGAATCCACTATCACCGAAACAAGAAAGCAATTACGCGAACTTGGCGCAAATGCAGACGAAGCCCAGAAGCAGTTTAAAGATAACTTGGCTTCCCTGTTCCAGTCCCATGGATTGGCAGCATTCCCGATGCTCTTTATTGGCGGTCGCATCGCATTCTATGGCGGCGTTCCGAGCACAGAAATGATCCAGAAAAAGCTGTCCGAAGCAGCTTTGCCTGCGCAATAGGCGGGACCGCGACATATGGAAAACGCGTTACGCTTGCAGCCATTTTCTGCGGATCACGTTTTAGTCACCGGCGCCAATGGCTACCTCGGTAGCTTGATCGTCGCGACTTTATTGCGTTCGACATCCGCAAAGATCAGTTGCCTTGTCAGGAGCTCGCACGATGACGTGTCGTTGCTTGAGCCAATTATTGAAGAATGTGCGGCCCAAGGGCTTCCCTGGAACGATGGGCTAAGGTCCCGCATTATCCGAGTATCCCTGCCTCAAGACACCTCTACTTTGGCAGATATGGTTCCTTCGTTAGCGAATGTTGACGAAGTAATTCATTGTGCAGGCTGTCTTGACTATTACGACGTCGCCAAACTTGAGGCGGTCAATGTTCGGTACACTAAAGATCTTCTGACACTGGCAAAGAAGCTTACCATTAAGAGATTTCTTTACATTTCCACTGCCTATAGCTCAGGTTACCAGAATAAAGTTACACCAGAATCCCTGCTTGACGAGCCTGCGTCCGACCCAACCGAGTACACGCGTACCAAGCGCGAAGCTGAAAGATTAGTCGCCACCAGCGATCTGCCTTTTCTGGTTCTTCGACCTTCGATATTGATCGGCACCAGGGACACAGGCCGCTATAGCGGCAAGCGGTACGGGCTGTATCAGCAGTGGATGGGATTGGAACGCCTGATTTGCGATCGATATCATGCAGAATTCCACACCGTCGCACCGAAGCTTCCCTTAAATCTGATCCATCAAGATGCGTTCTGCAACGCATTTTCGGCTGCGTACGAATGGCTTCCTGATGGCGCATTCATGAACATCGTATCGGCAGAAACCACGTCACCCTCAATGCGAACGCTTTGGGATATGTGGTTCGAAGTTACTCGTCCTCGTCAGGTTTTTTATTATTCCAAGATGGACGACGTGCCGTTGAAAAGTATTCCGACACGGCAGCGTGCCTATCTAACTTTTGCGCAAATCAATTTGGAAATCGCGTCTCACCATTGGCAGTTTGAGACGACATGGATTGAGCGGCTTCGCAATCACGGCATGGACTTTCATGACGCGACGATCGATACCGTTCGCATTTGCCAAAGCCGCTTTGTACGCTCATCGGCAATCATCGAAAAATATATGAAAAATTTCGGTGATCAGCTCGCAAAAGACTTGTCGTTCAATGAAGTCGATGAGCCCTCCGCTCTAGCATCTGAAGTAAAAACCCTCTAAACCATTTCAAAAACTTTGATTACAGACATGAAACGACTCGCATTAATTGTTGCATCAATTGCATGCATTTTTGGCACTTCTGCTGCGAATGCCGAATCCATTCTGGATAAAGTCAAAGCTGCCGGCGCGATTCGCATCGGCACAGGCAACGACACCCCGCCAATGAACTATATCGATGACTCGGGCAAGTGGACTGGCTTTGATGTTGAACTGGGTGATGAAATCGCCAAACGACTTGGCGTAAAAGTTGATCGCGTCGCTGTAAACAACAAGACGCGCATCGCGTTCTTGGCCAATGGGCAAGTCGATATGGTGCTGTCTAACATCAGCCGCACAGTTAGCCGCGAAGAACAAGTTGACTTTGTCGATCCACCGTATCTCTGGACTGCAAAAGTTTTTTACGCAAAAAAAGGACGGTTCAAATCTCTCGATCAGCTTGGCGGAAAGCGCATTGGCGTCAATCAAGGATCAAACGCATTTACCGCCGCGCCACTTGAACTGGCCAAGTATTCCAAGACTGCACCACAGTTAATCTCATTCCAGAAGAACGCGGAATGTTTCCTGGCACTTAAACAGGGGAAAATTGACGCGTTCACGCAAGATAGTCCCATCATCGCTGCCGTGGCCGGCAAAGAAGGCGTCGGATTTGAAGCAGTCGGTGGCGGCTATAGCCCTGGCTTGTATTCCATTGCAGTAGCTCAAAACGACAGCAAGTGGCGCTTTGCAGTGAGCATGGCGCTGCAATCCATTATCAAAGACGGAACCTACGAGAAGCTTTATCAGGCTTGGTTTGGTTCGAAAGGTCACTTCCCTCTTCCGTTGAACGCACGTCCGCGGCTTCCGTCCGATGCTTTTGGCGACATGATGATGGTCTGGCCGGACTAATAGGGCGGCTTACATCGACGTAGGAAATTACTCTCTGTAGGGAAATGCAATGATCGAATTAAAGTCGGTTAAGAAGCGCTTGGCTGGAAGAGAAATATTTTCCGGTATTTGTTTAAAAGTAAACCAAGGTGAGACCGTAGTCCTATGCGGGCCAAGCGGAACAGGAAAGACTACGCTGCTTCGCGCCATTAACGGCCTTGAGAGCATCGATAGTGGGACGATTTCCATCAATGGCTCGGCACTTACTGGTGGCAAGCAAGCTGCGCGATCCCTTAAGGGATCGGTTGGAATGCTCTTCCAACATTACAACTTGTTTGAACATTTAAATGCTACGGAAAATATCTGCATTGCGCTACGCCATGTGCTGGGCATGACCAAACAAGAAGCAAAGCAATGTGCGTCTGGCTTGCTTTGCGAATTAGGAATGGAAGACAGAGCTGAATGCTATCCTGCGCAACTATCAGGTGGCGAACGCCAACGGGTTGCGCTGGCACGCTGCCTGGCCATGAAGCCCTCTGTCATGCTATTGGATGAGCCCACGTCCGCTCTGGATCCTGACCGCACCACCCAAGTTGCGGAGCTAATCCAACGCTTAAAAGACCAGAAAATCACTACGCTCATCGTCACACACGATAAGGAATTCGCTTATCGCGTTGCCGATCGAATGTTTTCGCTCAGATTTGGCCATCTTGTTGATCTCAATGCGGATCTATCTTGCTGCGACCCAGTGAACGAAGCTAATGCGGATGTTCCTTTGGCAGGGTTACGCGCCTTTGGCGCACGAATGCCCGCGGCCATTCCCATGCCCTTGTGAACGTAGAACATCATGACGCGGTACGAATTCGATTGGTCAATCGTCACACGGCCTCAATTTCTTGATTTGATCGTTGACGGGGTAATTCGAACAATCGAACTGACCGTCTTCTCAGGGCTGCTTTCGTTCCTTTTGGGAGCCTTGCTGGCCATGGCTAGACTATGGCCAGCAAAGGGTATAAGTGCGCCGGCGAACGCAATAACTACCGCGATTCGCAATATTCCAGCGCTGTTCTGGATCATGTTCTTCTACTTCGCCCTACCGGAACTCATGCCTTCATTCTTAGGCGCCAAACTGAATGAGTGGCCGAATTATGCGTTTGTTGCCGGCGTTTTAGGTCTGTCAGTCGATAATGGTGCGAACCTGTCAGATGTACTTCGCAATGGGATGTTAAATGTCTCGAAGGGTCAACGAGATGCGGCTGCGAGCTGCGGCTTGTCCATAGTTCAGGAATGTTTGTTGGTGCTTTGCCCCCAGACCTTGCGTGTCATGCTTCCTGCAATCACCAATCGAATGATCCACAACTTTAAGAATACTTCCTTATGCGTGGCCATCGCTCTTCCGGAATTGACTTGGGCTACCCAGCAGATTGAGTCGATCACATTCAAAGGATTGGAAGTCACCGCTGTCTCTACCGTGATCTATTCAATTGGATCATTCTTGATCGCTTTTTCGCTAGCGCGTCTTCTAAAGCGCCGCGATATCCACAAGCAAGAAGCGGCAGAAAGTGATGGAGTATTGGATGCAACCTGAAAACGCAATTAACTTGCACTGGCTGCTGCTTGGAGGCTTCCCGAAGGGGATTCTCGGAGGTCTTGCACTTAATGTGGCCATCGCTCTAGGCGCTTTTATTACTAGCTTTATTCTGGGCCATTGCCTTGCACTTGGGCGGCTCAGCAAAAATCTACCGTTGCGCTATGTATGCACTGCATATATTGAGCTGATCAGATCTATTCCTTTAGTGATTGTTCTTTTTTGGTTTTATTTTTCGATTCCAATTTTACTGGGCAACACTCCCTCTCCGATTCTGAGCGGATTTTTAGCTCTGAGTGCGTATGCCGCTGCATATCAAGCTGAATACATACGGTCAGGAATCAGCTCAGTATCGCAAGGAGAAATTGACGCTGCCTGCTGTCTAGGGTTGTCCCGTACCACCACGCTCCTGCGCATCGTCTTGTCACAGGCCCACAGAAAAATGCTGCCGACCTACGCCAGTTATTTCACATCGATGTTTAAAGACACGTCCGCACTTTATATCCTTGGGCTTGTAGAGCTGATGCAAGCTGGCCTAATTACAGCGGAGCGCAATCCTGGAAACATGCTGCAAGTTTATCTGGTGGTGGGTAGTCTGTTTTTTATCGTTTGCTATCTGTCGACGTGGATGGCCAGATTTTTAGAACGCGGGATTTTGCTGCCAGGGCAAGCGAGAACTTAACTGCAACAACTACTTTTCAAAGGAACTGCTATGCATATGAAAGGCCAGCCTGAGCGTCACTTCGGCGCCAGCATTCAATTTATCGAAGGGTTCAAATTTAAATCCCAGGCGTATGAGGGCGATGCAAAACATGGCACGCCGGTTATTACTGACGAACCGGACCCAGTTGGCGCCAATGCCGGCCCATCCACTCCATCAATGCTAGCAATGTCGGTAGGCCATTGTCTGTCCGCCAGCCTGGTCGAGACCCTAAGACATGTTGGCATATATGTCACCTCATTAACTACAGACGCAATTGCGGTCGTCGTTCCTAATGAGGAAGGCAATCCTCGCATCAAACGAATCGATGTCGTCATTCGCCCTGTGCTGCCGAAAGATTCTCCCAATATTAAGAAATGCATCGGCGTGTTTGAAAACTACTGCACTGTCTGCCAATCGATTCGTCCGGCGATACCCGTTCACGTGGAAGTGCCGTACGTCGTTGAAGAAGCGGTTACGTAAATCTTCATAAGCGCGCACTGCATCCCAACCTCCATTAAAAATATTCGATTCATTGCCATCTGATTAGGACAAATTATGCCGAAGGTAATCTTTATTGATCACAAAGGGGAACAAATAACAGTCGACGTGCCAATCGGCTTGTCCCTTATGCATGCAGCCGTGGATAACGCCATCTCTGGAATTGATGGCGACTGCGGAGGAGTTTGTGGCTGCGCGACTTGCCATGTGTTCGTAGAACCATCGTGGTTTCCCAAGCTAGGTGAATTGAATGACAAGGAAAAGGACATGCTTGGCTTTACCGCAGCGGTGCAAGACAATTCGCGCCTCGCATGCCAGATTAAAGTCACCGATGCCATGGACGGGATAGTCGTTCGCTTACCCGAGAGTCAGCATTAACAATTCTTGAAATACCAATAGAAGGAACATACGCCATGACACATGCCGTGAATACAGCACAAACGCGATATGGAAATGCTGCTGACGCTTATTCGATCCCGCTCGACCAAATTGATGTAAGCGATCCGAAACTATTTGAGAACGACACGATCGGGGCCTATTTTGAGCGATTGCGCCGAGAGGATCCCGTTCACTATTGCAAGGACGGGATGTTCGGCAGTTATTGGTCTGTCACGAAGTACCAGGATATTGTACAGGTCGATACCAATCACGATGTATTTTCTTCCGCAGTGGAGAATGGCGGCATTACCATCATTGACCGCCCCGATGATCAGCGGCTACCTATGTTTATCGCAATGGATCAACCCAAACACGATCAACAGAGAAAAACGATCAGCCCCATTGTCGCGCCTGGTAATTTAGCTGCATTTGAAGCCACGATTCGTGCACGCACCTGCAAAGTATTGGACAGGTTGCCCCGAAACGAGACGTTTGACTGGGTGAAACACGTATCCGTTGAATTAACAACGCGAATGCTTGCGACCTTGTTCGACTTCCCATTTGAGGATCGCCATTTGCTTCCCTGGTGGTCAAATGTTGCGACGTCTATTCCCGGTAAAGACGGCATCATCGGCTCTGAGGAGGAATATCGTCTTGAGATAGGTAAGTGCTTGGCCTATTTTGCACACCTTTGGAATAGACGGGTGAACATCCCGCCGAGAAATGATTTGATATCGATGCTTGCGCACTCTCCGGCGACGCGCGATATGGGGCAAAAGGAGTTTCTCGGTAACGTCATCTTGCTCATCGTAGGCGGAAACGATACGACAAGGAACTCGATGAGCGGCGGTCTGCATGCCCTATTGACCCAGCCGGCAGAGTTTTCCAAGCTGCGCGCAAATCCGGCATTCATCGAAAGCATGGTCCCGGAAATTATTCGCTGGCAGACGCCGTTGGCACATATGCGCCGGACCGCCCTTGTCGACACTGTTCTCGGCGGCAAAGCGATCAAGAAGGGCGACAAAGTCATTATGTGGTATCTCTCCGGAAATCGAGATGCAGAAGCTATTGAGTCGCCCAATAGCTTTATTATCGATAGAAAGCGCCCAAGACAACATTTGTCTTTCGGCTTTGGCATTCACCGCTGCCTTGGCAATCGACTTGCGGAAATGCAGTTGCGAATCTTGTGGGAAGAGATTTTGGAGAGATTCCCAGCAATTGAATTAGCCGGTGAGCCTAAACGAACTTTCTCGAATTTTGTTCATGGCTTTACGTACTTGCCTGTACGAATTCCGGAATAGCGATTGCGCAGCGCCTCATCCTGCGCTACGCATCGGTCAAAATAAAATAGCGTGACAATGCCGCGATACCAGGTGTCTTTTGCAAAAAATGGACTTAGATAAGAATTTTCGATTTTCGTATGCAAATTTGTTTATTGCGGCAGTCATCGCCACATTTTTCTTTGGAGGCCATTGGCTTTGGGCCGGCACGTTCGGCATTATTTTCTACGCGGTATTAGGTGAAGTCTTCGGTGATGACGACCTCGTCATAGAAGAAGGCAAGTCTGCATATGCTTACGCAATGTTGATTACCACATTGCCCCTACTCGCCATTCTCTTCGTGTTGTTGTGGTGGTATTCGAGCAAAGGAGCAGACTTGTTCCAGCTTCAAAATATGCTTTCTTATTTTGGAGTAAATCTCATCAATGCGCGTGCGGGAACCACATTATTCGATCTTATCGGGGGCTCGATTTCCGTTGGAATGGTGGGCGGTATTGCTGGAATTACTGTCTCTCATGAATTAGGCCATCGTAAAAGAGACAAGCTAGCCCAATTCGTCTCGAACGCTCTGGCCGGACTTACTCTTACCGCCACTTTCATGATTGAACATACTTGTGTTCATCACGCCTATGTATGTACCGCGAAAGACGGCGCGACCGCAAAACGGGGGGAATCGCTTTACCGTTTTATTTTGAGAAGCGTCTTTGCCGAGGTATGCAGCGCGTGGAAAATCGAGGCCGCAGCGCTACAAAAACGAGGCTATTTCTGGTTCACGTGGCGCAATAAGATCCTGCAAAATAGCCTAATCACTGTGTGCGTACTTCTCTTCTCCTATGCAGCAGGAGGCATCGAAAGCCTGTTGCTCATCTCCTTAGCAATGCTAACCAGCCGCTTTCTTTTGGATGCTACAAATTACGTACAACATTATGGTTTGGTACGAGTCGAGGGTACGCGAGTAGAGCCCAGACATTCTTGGAACAGCCATAAAGCAGTTGATACCCGGATTCTCTATGGTTTGAGCCGTCATTCTGATCATCACACCAATGGCTCCCGAATGTTCTGGCAGCTCAAACCGCAATTGAGTTCACCAATACTCCCCCACGGATACATGGTGGCCATCATTATGGCGATCGTGCCGCCGGTATGGTTCAAAGTATCAAAGCAGCTACTTCGCCGTTGGGATAATGAATTCGCAACGTCCGATGAGCGTTTAATAGCTGCGGCCGCAGATGCCCAAGCTGATCATGTCTAGCCGATGCATTGACGAGCCTAGGAAAGCTTAGAGCTTCTATCACAATGAAACCGACCCGCCTGCCAGCCAAATCGGCTTCATTATGTTAGAAGCTCTTAGTTTTTTCTCCATTCCAACCAAGGCAAGACGCTATTTACGAAAAATTTAAGCCCGAACTTCAACCGCACTCCGTGCCCACGTCTTTTTAGCTAATTCTCCCCTCTCCAAATAGCCGCTTTACTAGTAAGGAATTTTCAGGAAACATAGCATCACTTTCCACTGTCAAATTTCCGTGAATCTCCTCTGGATCTGGTAACAAATTAATAATCCAATTCTGGCTTGCGAAAAATTTCAGTAATGCCACAACAAACCTATTGCATTATGGAAATTTATGCATACTATTAAAGCTTCGCTTAAATAAGAACAAAATATGCCCCCCACCCTCATTACAGATACGATGAGTACAACGCGAGAACCCAAGACCCCACCGAAGAAAACCCGTTCGCGTACTCAAGTTGGCTTTGATACTGACTTTTTTAAGGCGCTCGCGGAGCCTGTGCGTCAAAAGATCGTGATGATCCTACTGACTCAGGGTCGATTGAACATTCAGGAAATTAGCGATCAATTAGTTCAAGATCGCTCCGTTGTATCGCGCCATCTCACAACACTTAAGCTTGCCGGCTTCGTAAAAAGCTATAAGGTTCAACGCTATACGGAATATGAACTCGACGGACAGGGTGTCATCAGCAAGCTAGAGCGATTACTATCTCAGCTTAAGAACTGTTGTCCGCCTCCAGACAAAGATAGCGGCTGCAACTAACGCCTTTTTTGCTCAGTATTTCAATCGATATGAAGCGGCAATCCGGCTTCGATCAGCTATCTGACCGAAAGTCGAGGTGCTGTTTCCTGCGAATCGATCCGCTTGAATCCGCACTTCTTGATTTGCGTTGATTTCGTAAGTCGACTGCAGTGATAGCCAGTATGAATGGTTTTTCGTTTCTCCAATTGTAAAGATACGAAGTCCGAGCCTGTCTTGCATCCATTTCCGTTGTGCTAGAAAACTTACAAAAGTGTTTTCTTGTGGAAGTAAGCCGCGCATGTCCTGGTCAGAGAACCGGTCGACAATGACCTGGCCGGCGAAAAACCAATCCTTTGTCTGCAGGTCCAGTCCCACTCCTGCAGTTGAGCGAGAAGGTCGCTGCACATCGCCGATCCAAATGCCGCCATAGGCATGCTTAGGACTATAGGCGCCCTCCAGGCGCACAACAAATGGTCCAACAGGTCTATCCGCCGAAAAACCCAACTTGGTCATCCGATCGACCTCCCCGACAAGATAAGGTGAGGCGCCTGCAGTTTGCAAGCGTATCGTTGGCGATGCGTTCCATCCACGAATGGCAATCAAATCGACATTCCAAGATGCCGCATTAAAACCATATCTCGCAGCATATGTCCCATTACGCAGGCTGTTTGTCGGCTTGTTAATCGACAGCGGCATTCCTGCGACTGACTTAGGCAGGACATCTGCCGACGCCTCGGGTGAAGCAATCAGCTGCAATGCGCCTTCCCCAAATTGCCATTCCAGGTTAGCCATCCACATAGCTTTTTTAGCCTCCGGCGTTTCCTCGTAATATAGATCTTTAGTATCGACCGGATTAATGACATCGGTAATTCGAACGATGTCCATGCGGCCCCAGTTGATTTGTTGGGCACCGATATTGGCGATGAGAGAAGAGCCGCGATAAGTTAATAGCAGCTCGCGAACTGATATGTCGTTTGAAGTTTCGTCGACTGTTTTAACATGCCGAACGCGAAGAGTGCCCTTCAGAACAAGCTTATCATTAACGACACGAAAATTCGGCTCAATGGTCATGCGATTAGTCTCCGTTGTGCCATCCGCGATCGGAGTGCCAAGTAGGAAGGTGGCGCGCAGCTTAAGTGATTCCTCGGCTCTTGCGAGGTGATTAAGCTGCGCGACCAGCAATGCCAACAGTAAAGCTGCCGTCCTACCCATCATTCCGTTCGCAGATACCTTTGCGAGACGTAGAAATCATCCATTGATGAATCGACTTCTCGAGACAACGCAGTAAGGCGGGTGACGCGACCGTTTCCAAGATTGTGCATCTCATATGCGGCCGGACGCCAATACTTTCCCTGCTTTGCCAGTTTTCTTACTTCCAATCGTTTGCTTACATCGCCTGATTTGGCAACGTAATCAATACGGATCGGATATAAGGAAGTCTTTTCTACCCAATAGATTTTTTTTAAATACCCGCTCGCTTCGCGCTCCTGCGGACTTGAAGGCGTGGCTTCAATGACATAGCAGGTTTGCTTTTCACCGCAAGAGTCTTCCTTTGCAAGATTAAAAGAATATGAAGCGATCTTGTAATCTTCGAAGTCCTCATGCGTAAATTCGGTGCCCATGAACCAGTTGGTTTTTTCGGTTCCCGAAATACGGCGAATCCTTCGTGTCGCTGGCACATACATCCAGATGTCATTGACGGACTTACCGGCATCTTCAATTAACAACCCCGTCCCTTGCACTACTGGCGGAGCCGTAAATTTGAATAAGGTCGACTCGATATCGCTGCCCTTTTTAAAGTAAAGCTCGATTTCGCGCGACTGCTGCACCTTGCCGAAGGCATCAAGCAGGTCCATCCGATAGATGGTTTTTTCAGTCGCGCTTTTCGTGCGTTTGTCGGATTCCTTAATGACTTCGGTTCCATCGGCTGCACGAACCGAAGTCGCCATCGTTACGCCTAACAAAGCAGTGAGGCTAATGAATGAAACCGACAACGCGTTACTAACGGAACGCGGTAGGCCTAAAGAAGATTTTTTCATCCGAAGGCTCGCTTTCTCAAAGAGGGAACCAGTCCTGCCTTCAAAATCCCCTTAATAGCTGGCCAAGCGGTCAGCGGCAGGAATACCAATCCAGGAATGAGAACGATCAGGATGTCCTTTCTTTGGACAGCAGTGTCGATTTGGAACCAAGCCTTGCTTAAGACGCCGTTCAAGAAATCGGAGATGCCGATTCCTGAAAACGCTGCAATAGCAACACCGATAATTCCAACACATGCAACCTCGAAAAGAACGATACGCGAGACGGCGCCATTGGAGAAGCCAATAGTGCGCAGCATCGAATATTCGCCTTGACGGCGCAGAACACCGAAAGAAGTCGTCGATAGCAGGAACAGCACTGCGACCATCAAGCTAAAGAAGAACGACAAGAATACAATGCCGGCGATTTCCTTCAAGTGCTCGACGAACTCATGAATCAAGTGAGCTTTGTCAGTCACGCGTCCGACTCGCTCGATCTTGTACAGCTGGTCAGGACTACTTAGATTTCCGTTCGCATTGAGAAACGCCCCCGTCAATTGCCCCTTCATATCAAACCATTCCTGAGCCTGCTCAAGGGTGGTGTAGGATTCCCCAGGAAGCACGCCTGAGAAGACGCCCACAAGCTTTGCTTTCCATACCTTTTCGCGAACCTCGATCGATATATCATCGCCCACCTTGTGTCCAAGGGTGTCAGCGGTCCGCTTTTCCAGGACGATGGCGTTGCGGTCGTTCTTTGTGATCGCGCGGCCGTCGATCATACGAAGCGTATGAGAGGAGCTTGCCGGATCAATTCCAAGTACAAACGAAGGTTCAGCCTTATCTGCATTTCGTATTTTTGCCGGTCCGCGCAAATAAGGATCAACGCGGGTGATGCCATTCACTGCCTTGAGATCCTTCAATTCGTCAGTCCAGACAGGTGCCAGAAAATCCACCGCCAAGTCCCACCTATCTTTTGCAAATTTCGAGACGATCGCCTCTTTAAACGAGGTCAACGAAATGAAGTATGACAGCGACGTGCCGAGAGAAAGTGCAATCGCAATGATGGTCATTGCGGCCACCCCTCGGCCACGCTGCAAGTTACGGATGGCATAGCGAAGCGAGATCGACTTCGAAATGATCGCTCCCAGGCTTGGATTAACGAACTTTGTATCGGCTTTTTTCTCATCGTCGACGCCCTTGATGGCTTGGCGAGGCGTCAAATTCGTGATCTTGCGCAGAGGTATCGCTGCTGAAACGATCAAGATCAGCACCAATCCAATATAAGCTTGGATAAGACGTGCTGGTTGAAGCGCGAGTACTGGCTTGGGCAAGCCTAGCGCTTTCGCATAATCCATACCGAAACCATACAAAAGCAACACGCTTATCAGAGTTCCAGAAATAAGCGCGATGACGCCAATCAAGATCACTGGCGTGGAAAATGCTCTAACGATTTGAGACTTCGTGTAGCCAAGCGACATAAATACGCCTATTTCACTCCGCTTTTCGGTAATCCATTGATACATCAAGAAGAGTGTTACGACCAAGGCGGATATGACGAAGATAAGAACGATCGCCGGAACAAAAATCTTGAAGGCACCCAAATCAAGATTGAGATACAAGTGCCCAAATTGGCGTTTCAATGGCGTGCTCTCATCGACAGTGACTTTTTTGCCCAATCTGTCGAGCACGGCTTTTTCCACCGAATCGACGTTCTCGCCAGGAGCCGTCTTAAAGACCAGGCTGTTGACGAGCTTATAGCCCAGCTTTGGCTCAATCAGGCTATATGGAACGAACACAACACCCAACGATCCTTTGCTTGGCAAGAAAAAGTTGGGATTCGCGCTATCGATCATAAACTCGGGCGACAACGCGATGCCGCGCACCTTGAGATCGTAGTGATCCTTGCCGATATTTAGCCTAAAGTTATCGCCCACCTTGTAACCATGGTGAGCAGCGAGAGTTCGCTCGATAACGACTTCATTGGGCTGGGACGCATCTAGGCCATTTCCTTCCTGAATGCGAAGTTGGCTAATCTGATTGGGTAGGTCTACCGCAATCATGCCTGCATAGAGCTTCGTGCCTGCTTTGAGGTCGATATTCCCCGGCAAAAGCAAGCGCTTCTCGACGTTCGTTACACCTGGAATATTGTCCAAAGACGGAATATTTACATTGTCTTCAGGGATAATTTTTATTTCCAGATCAGCGACCTTCAGCTCGCCATATACCGCATCCCTAAAGCCGAATAGGCTCTCGATTGCAGAATACATGCCTGCGTATTGTGCCAATGCAAAGCCCAATATCAATCCCGCTGCTAGCAGGCGCCATTTCATTTCAAACGCGCTGCGGAATAGCGCGCGATTCAACTTTGCCTGGCTCATTACGCGACCCTAACCTTTCCAACGGCAGTCGAATCGCTTCTATCAGTGAGCTTGCCATGTGCCATCGTCAGCGCGCGATCGGTCAATGCGCCAATTGCTGGATTGTGCGTGACCAGAATCAGAGCCGCGCCCGTTTTTTTGGATTGGGAGAGGAGGACCTCGATGACTTTTTCCGCGGTGTCTGGATCGAGGTTGCCGGTCGGCTCATCGGCAAGAATTAAAGCCGGCTTCTTCACGAGCGCGCGAGCAATTGCAACACGCTGCTGCTCACCGCCGGAAAGCTGTTCAGGAAATTTCTCAGCCTTTGCCGCCATACCGAGACGCTCCAGCATTTGCTTTGCCTCCATTTCAGCAGTCTTTTCCGGTAGACCGGCAGCCTCCCAGCCGGACATGACATTTTCGAGCGCCGTCAGGGTAGGTATCAGGTTATAGAACTGAAAGATGAAGCCGATCTTTTCACGGCGATATTGGGTAGTTTCTTTTTGATTTAATTTGGTGACTTCCTTTCCGTCGACGGTAATAGTGCCAGTATCAATGTTATCGATCCCGCTTAATACGTTTAGCAGTGTAGATTTACCGGTACCGGAGACGCCAAGAATTGCGATGGTTTCGCCAGCGTAAGCGCTCAATGCTAATCCATCCAAGACGCGCAATTTCTGACCGCCTTGCTCGTAAGTTTTATGTAGTGACGATGCTTTTAAAAGAGTCTTACCAATTTTTTCCATTTTGATCTCCTTGATCATCTCGGTGTATCAGTCATTTGCTATTACCTCTAGCAGCACATTCGACAAGAAATGCATAAACTCAAATTGCCACGTGTATATATGCACATATGCATATGTATGCATACATTGTAGCACGCTTTTTTGTTATTCCTATAATTGAATGTCTTGCATAAGCAATTATAGGAATTGGGTGCCCACAAGAATGGTGTTATCGTGGCGCCCCCAGAGGATTCGCCCACGATCCGCGAGCCGCGGATCGGCTGGTAGGCCGATCCCTTCGCATCCCCACACGGGCAGTGCGCGCTCTATGTGAACAGAAAAGAAAAACGGCTTAGAGCGATTAAGCTCTAAGCCGTTGACTGCCAGTGAATCCTGGCGACCCCACGGGGATTCGAACCCCGGTACTCACCGTGAAAGGGTGATGTCCTAGGCCTCTAGACGATGGGGTCGGAAGCCTGTATTTCTGCACATTCGCTGGTGGAGGTAAGCGGGATCGAACCGCTGACCTCTTGCATGCCATGCAAGCGCTCTCCCAGCTGAGCTATACCCCCTGTGTGCAGAAGCGGAATTATAGCAAAGGTTTTGCAGCGGTGTAAATCGCCTTTGCATCCTATTCTTACAGGAACTTCGCCAGCCGCGCCAAAACCGTTTCGCGGCCGAACAATTCGACCACCGCATCGATCGATGGCGTCTGCAATTGACCGGTAAGCATTAAGCGCAATGGCATCGCCAGCTGCGGCATCTTGAGCTTGTGCGCGGCCAATACTTCTTTCAACATCGCCGACAGCGCTTCTTTGCTCCATGCGACCGATTTACAACTCTCCAAGTATTGAAAAATCGCAGGTTTGACCGCATCGGTGAGATGCTGCGTCAACAAGGCAGGATCTGGCTGCGGCTGGCGATAAAACAACATCGCTGCGTCTGCCAGCTCATTGATCGTATTCACACGATCTTTCATCAAAGCGATTACTGCTTGCAAGTCCGGCGCTGCGGCAAACTGCGCGCCAGCACTTTCCATCAGGGGCCGTACAAATTTTTCCAGGCGCGCATTGTCGGCTTGCTTAATGTAATGATTATTCAACCACGCTAATTTTTCCGGATTGAATTGGGCAGGCGACTTGGTGAGATGATCCAGATCGAACCATAGACACAACTGCTCCGCCGAGAAAATCTCCTCATCGCCGTGGCTCCAGCCTAGACGCGCAAGATAGTTGATCATCGCTTCTGGCAAATAGCCCGCTTCCGCATACTTCATCACGCTGACCGCATCCCTGCGCTTGGAGAGTTTTTGCCCGTCGGAGCCAAGAATCATGGGCAGGTGGCCGTACTCCGGCAACGGCATGTCCAAGGCTTTCAAGATATTGATTTGCCGCGGCGTATTGTTGACGTGATCGTCGCCGCGCAGCACATGGGTGATGCGCATGTCGGAGTCGTCGACCGCCACGCAGAAATTATAGGTGGGCGTGCCGTCGGAGCGCGCGATGATCAGGTCATCCAGTTCGCGGTTGGAGATAGTGATGGGTCCTTTGACGACGTCGTTCCAAGTCACATCGCCGTCGAGCGGATTCTTGAAGCGCACGACCGGCTTGCGGCCTTCCGGAATCGGCGGCAAGGTCTTGCCCGGCTCCGGCCGCCAAGTGCCGTCGTAGCGCGGCTTTTCGCCGGCGGCGCGCAAGCGCTCGCGCATCACTTCGACTTCTTCCGGCGACGAGTAACAATAATAGGCCGTACCGGCCTGCAGCATCTGCTCGATCACTTCGCGGTAGCGGTCCATCCGCTTCATTTGATAGAAAGGACCTTCGTCATGCTGCAATCCCAGCCATTGCATGCCGTCCAAAATGGCTTGCACCGCTTCCGGCGTCGAGCGTTCGAGATCGGTATCTTCGATACGCAAAATGAAAGTGCCGCCGAAGCGGCGTGCATACGCCCACGCGTAGAGCGCGGTGCGTGCGCCGCCGAGGTGCAGATAACCGGTGGGGCTGGGTGCGAAACGAGTGCGAACAGTCATGGTAAAGAAAGAAAAACGGCCCGCAAAGGCCGTTGTATTCAAGAATGCCGGTATTTTACCGCTTAACCCGTCAATCGTTCTTGATGACGATGGTCGGGAATTTGCTCGACATGTCTTTCGCCTTATCGGCAACCTTGATGGCGACTTTGCGGGCGATTTTTTTGTAAATGTCGGCAACCTGCCCGTCAGGATCCGCCACCACGGTAGGCTTGCCGGAATCGGCTTGTTCGCGAATCGCCATCGTAAGCGGCAAAGCGCCGAGGAAATCGACGCCGTATTCCTTGCACATTTTCTCGCCGCCGCCGGTGCCGAAAATCGGTTCGGCATGACCGCAGTTCGAACAAATATGCACGCTCATGTTTTCCACGATACCGAGAATCGGAATATCCACTTTCTCGAACATCTTCAAACCCTTGCGCGCATCCAGCAAAGCGATGTCTTGCGGCGTAGTGACGATTACCGCACCGGTCACCGGCACCTTTTGCGACAGCGTTAATTGAATGTCGCCGGTCCCCGGCGGCATGTCGATGATCAGATAGTCGAGTGCGCGCCAATTGGTTTGCTCCAACAGCTGCATCAGCGCCTGCACCACCATCGGGCCGCGCCACACCATGGGCTGATCGATGTCGATCAGGAATCCGATCGAGGAGACTTGCACGCCATAGTTCTCCATCGGCTCGATGGTTTTGCCGTCTTGGCTCTCCGGCCGTCCTGAAATGCCCATCATCATCGGCTGCGACGGGCCATAAATATCGGCGTCGAGCAAACCGACTTGCGCGCCTTCCGCCGCCAACGCGAGAGCCAAATTCACAGCGGTGGTTGACTTGCCGACACCGCCCTTGCCGGAAGCGACGACGATGATGTTTTTAACGTTCGACAACAGCTTCACGCCGCGTTGAACGGCGTGCGAAATAATGTTGGATCGCACACTAGCGCTCACATTACCGACGCCGGGAACGCCCTTGACCGCCGCGATCACGGCGTCGCGAATCGAGTCGATCTGGCTTTTGGCAGGATAGCCGAGCTCTATGTCAAAGCTGACACTGTCTCCGTTTACCTGGATATTTTTAGCTGACTTGCCGGAAATAAAATCTTTGCCGGTATTCGGGTCAATCACCCGGGAAAGTGCCGCTTTGACGGCATCGACGGTAACGCTCATTGTTTCTCCTAGTGCTGAAGGCAACAGTCTAAACCAATTGGGGCTTACAGCGGGGCCGGTTATGAATTTGCCTATTGCACTGCTAAAATCACTGTTTTATCCCATAAGCGCATCGCCCCATGAGCAACGCCCAGCCACGCAAACTTTTCGTCACCACCGCCCTGCCCTATGCCAATGGGGCGTTCCACATCGGCCATATCATGGAATACATCCAGGCCGACATCTGGGTGCGGTTTCAACGCATGGTGGGAAACGAGGTGCATTTCGTCGGCGCCGACGATGCGCACGGCACGCCTATCATGATCGCCGCCGAGAAGGCCGGCATCACACCGCAGGAATTCGTCGCCAATATTGCCGCCGGCCGCAAGCAATACCTTGACGGTTTTCATATTTCCTTCGACAACTGGCATTCCACCGACTCGCCGGAAAACACTGAACTTTCGCAAGCAATCTACAAGCGCTTGCGCGACACCGGGCTGATCGTCACCCGCGTAGTCGAGCGCTTCTTCGATCCGGTCAAAGGCATGTTCCTGGCCGATCGCAACATCAAGGGCGAATGTCCGAAATGCGGCGCGAAAGACCAGTACGGCGACAATTGCGAGGTATGCGGTGCCGCCTACGAACCGACCGAACTGAAGAACCCCTACTCTGCATTAACCGGCGCAACTCCGGTGCTCAAACCGTCGGAACAGTATTTCTTCAAGCTGTCCGATCAGCGCTGCATCGAATTTTTGCAGGAATGGCTGAATTCGCCGAGCCGCCTGCAGCCGGAAATGGTCAACAAGGTCAGCGAGTGGCTCGGGAATGAAGGCAAGGACCTGGCCGATTGGGATATCTCGCGCGACGCGCCCTACTTCGGCATTCCGATTCCGGATGCGCCGGGCAAGTACTTCTATGTTTGGCTGGATGCGCCTGTCGGGTATCTGGCGAGCTTGAAGAATTACTGCGGCAAGAAAGGCATCGATTACGACGCGCTGCTGAACAATCCGGCAACCGAGCAGATTCATTTCATCGGCAAGGACATTGTCTCCTTCCATCTGCTGTTCTGGCCGACCATGCTGAAGTTCTCCGAGCATCCGATCATCGACAAGCTGAAAATTAACGTGCACGGCCACCTGACCGTCAACGGCGAAAAGATGAGCAAGTCGCGCGGCACCGGCATTTCGCCGCTGCGCTATCTGGAAATCGGCATGAACCCGGAGTGGCTGCGCTATTACATCGCCTTCAAGCTGAATGCGAAGGTGGAAGACATCGACTTCAATGCCGAGGATTTCATCGCCAAGATCAACTCCGACCTGATCGGCAAATACGTCAACATCGCCAGCCGCGCCGCCGGCTTCATCACCAAGCGCTTCGGCGGTCAATTGAGCGATGCGGTTTCAGGCGAAGCTGCGATGAGCTGGAAACTGCGCTTCGCCGAACAAGAAGCGGTGATTCGCGAAGCTTATGAAGCGCGCGAATTCGGCAAGGCGATCCGCCAGATCATGTCGCTGGCCGACGAAGTGAATCAGTACGTCGACACCAAGAAGCCGTGGGAACTGGCCAAGGACCCGGCCAATAACCAAGAATTGCAAGATGTCTGCAGCAACCTGCTGCGTTCCTTCTATAGCTTGACGATTTTCCTGGCGCCGATTCTGCCCTCGCTGGCGCGCAAAGTGGCCAGCCTGTTCAAGATGGAGCGCGATCTCACTTGGGCCGACTTGCAAACGAATCCAAGCGCCATCGGCACCTTCGAACATTTGATGACGCGCGTCGATGCCAAGATGCTGGATGCTTTATTCGAGGTGCCCGAAGCGCCGGCTGCGCAAGCGGCGCCTGCAGCGAACGCAGCGACGAATGCCGCCGCTGAACCGCTCGCGCCGGAAATCAAGATCGACGATTTCGCCAAGATCGATCTGCGCATCGCCCAGATCGTCAATTGTGAACACGTCGAAGGCTCGGACAAACTCCTGCGCTTGACCTTGAACGTCGGCGAAGGCCGCATGCGCAATGTTTTCTCCGGCATCAAGTCGGCCTACAAGCCGGAAGACTTGATCGGCAAACTGACCGTCCTGGTGGCTAACCTGGCGCCGCGCAAGATGAAGTTCGGTATTTCCGAAGGCATGGTGCTGGCCGCTTCGGCCGCCGATGAAAAAACCAATCCCGGCATTTATATCTTGAATCCATGGCCCGGCGCCGAACCGGGCATGCGGATACGCTAATCGCCATATTTATGGATCTGATCGTTCGGGAAGCCACGCTCAGCGACGCGCAGTTGATTGCGAATTTGACGCGCGCGGCTTGGGCCGGCAAAGTGGCGGCGACGTCGAGCGGACATCGTGAATCGCCTGAACAGGTACGCCAGCACTTGCAAGAAGGCGGGGGATTTATTCTGATACTAGGCAGCGAATCCATCGGTTCCGTGCGCTGGTTGCCGCTCGACGGTGAAACCAATGTGTGGGAAATGCTGCGCATGGGCTTATTGCCGCAATATCGCGGCAATAACCTTTCTCAACATTTGCTGGAAGCGGTCATTCATCACGCGCAAGCGGCTAACGTTGCCGAATTACGCCTGGCGGTACGTGCCGACCAATCGCGCCTAGTCGACTTGTATGCCGCCTATGACTTCGAAGTCGCGCCGGAACTCGAGTATTCCCATGCCAATCCGCAAGAACTGGTGCCCACTGTCATGCGCCGCTTGCTTTAGATTTTTCTAATTGCCACTTGTGATTCCCGGTCGATCGGGGGCACAATAATCGCGTACAAGGTGCTTCCTGTTCATTGTAGGAAATCGGCCTCTCCACGTTTCCGTAGGACATAGCTTTGAATTTTACGTTCCGTCCGCGCTTATTCGACGCCTTAAAGGGCTACGATCGACACAAGTTCTTCAAGGATGCAATGGCCGGGCTGACGGTCGGAGTCGTTGCCCTGCCGCTGGCAATGGCATTTGCCATCGCGTCCGGCGCCAAACCGGAAGCAGGTATTTTTTCCGCCATTATCGGCGGCTTCCTGATTTCCACCCTGGGCGGATCGCCGGTACAGGTGGGCGGACCGGCCGGCGCCTTCATCGTCGTTATTTACGGCATTATCGCCAAATACGGCTTAGCCAATCTCTTCATTTGCACCATCTGCGCCGGTCTGATGCTGATCTCGTTCGGAATGCTGCGGCTGGGCTCGGCCATTCGTTTGATTCCGCTGCCGATCGTGATCGGCTTCACCAACGGCATCGCCGTGCTGATTGCCTTGTCCCAGCTAAAGGATTTTTTCGGGTTGAGTATCGAAAAAATGCCTGCCGATTTTTTTTCGCAGATTTACATGCTGATCAAGCACGCGAATACGGCAAATTTGTATGCATTTGCCACAGCAGCGACCTGCCTGTTCTTACTTGCGATATGGCCCAAGGCCTATAAGCTGCAAGGGGCTCATCCATTGTTCCGTTTCAGCCGGGCGATTCCCGGACCGATCCTGGTGCTGACGCTCGGCACCCTGGCGGTCAGCGTTCTGCATCTGCCGCTGGAAACGATCGGCACACGATTCGGCGGCATCCCGCAAGGCTTGCCGGAATTCCGCCTGCCTGCCTTCAGCTGGGAAACCGCCAAACAATTATTTGCGCCGACGCTCACCATCGCGTTATTGGGAGCGGTGGAATCTCTGTTGTGCGCGCGTGTGGCCGACAATTTAACGCAAGAGCGCCATGACCCCAATCAGGAATTGATGGCGCAAGGCATCGCCAATTTTGTCGTCCCGTTTTTCGGCGCGCTGCCGGTAACCGGGACCATCGCGCGCACGACCACCAATATCCGCTCCGGCGCGACAACGCCTGTGTCCGGCATCGTCCACGCATTGACGCTGCTGTTGATCGTGTTGATCGCCGCGCCCCTCGCCAAGGATATACCGCTCGCGGCCCTGGCTGCCATCCTGATTTACGTCGCCTACAACATGGGCGAGTGGCATGAATTCGCCAAGCTCAGGCACTTCTCCAACAATTACCGCATTCTGGTCATGGGCACCTTCCTGTTGACCGTGATCGTCGATCTGACCACGGCAGTAGAAGTCGGCTTGTCCATGGCCTGCATTTTCTTCATTTACCGTATTTCGTCGCTGACGCAGATCGAGCCGATCAAAACTGCAAATGCGCATGCGCTGCCGGAAGGCGTCGCCGCCTATTCCGTCTTCGGATCGCTGTTTTTCGGCGCGGTAGGCAAGCTGGAAGGATTGATTGAAGCCAAGGCCATGCCGAAAAAAGCCATGATCTTGGAAATGCATCAATTGATCTCGCTCGACACCACAGGGTTGGATGGCCTGGAATCGATACGCAAATCGCTGGAAACCAATGGCGCCAAACTCATCCTTTGCGGATTGGGCCGCCAGCCGAAAAGCTTAATGTTGCGAGCCGGTTTCCTGGATCGGGTCGGATTGGAAAATTGCGTCGAAACGCTGCCTGAAGCGATCGATCGCGCAAACTGTATTGCCGGCTAATTGAGCGCTGGGCGGCATTTCCCATCCGAATGAGCCTCCAGACAAGGTAAAATACCGATTGGTTTCAATCACTTGCCTAAATTCCATGAATTTCCTGAAACAGCACAGCCGCTACGAATCCGAAATTACCCAATTTCTGCAAGAGCTGAAGCAGAAAAATCCTAAGCTGGAAGAGCAGCAGCGCGAAGGGCGCGCCCGCTTGTGGGACAAGGCTCCGCTCGACCTCGATGCCCGTGAACGCGCCGAACAATCGCGCGTCAAGCAACAAGCCTACGTGTACCAAAACAAAGGTTGATCGTGAACACCACTCAGCACGTCGAGCCGTCCGGCGACGCGCTCGACTTGGCGGTCGCCGGCGAGCAGGATTCGACGCCCGATGTCGTCGACGGCGTCGCCCGCGCCAAGCTGTACGGCGAGCCGCTGTTCCAGCTGCCGACCGATCTGTACATTCCGCCGGATGCGCTTGAAGTCTTCCTCGAAGCCTTCGAAGGCCCGCTCGACCTATTGCTGTATTTGATCCGCAAGCAAAACTTCAACATCCTCGACATCCCGATGGCACAAGTGACACGCCAGTATCTGGATTATGTTGAGCAGATTCGCAAACACAATCTTGAGCTGGCGGCGGAATATCTCTTGATGGCTGCCATGCTGATCGAAATTAAGTCGCGCATGCTCTTGCCGGTGAAGAAGTCCGAAACGGGTGAGGAAGTTGCCGACCCGCGCGCGGAACTGGTGCGCCGCCTGCTCGAATACGAACAAATCAAGTTAGCCGCATTCCAGCTTGATACCTTGCCGCAAGTGGGCCGCGATTTCGTGCGCACGCAAATCTTCATCGAGCAGAGCATCATCACGCGTTGGCCGGAAGTCAACGTGGTCGATTTGCAGTCCGCTTGGGCCGATGTATTGAAGCGCGCCAAGCTGACGCAGCACCACAAGATTTCGCGTGAAGAATTATCGGTGCGCGAACACATGTCGGCGATTTTGCGCCGCCTGCAGTCCGCCAAATTCGTCGAATTCGCCGAACTGTTCGATCCCTCGCGCGGCGTGCCGGTTGTCGTCGTCAACTTTATCGCCTTGCTTGAATTGGCGAAAGAAACGCTGATCGAAATTACCCAGGGTGAGGCATTCGCTCCTATCTATGTTCGCCTGGCATATTCGCCGAACTGATTCAGCCACTTATGAAAATTATTTCTTCCGTCGAGGATTTGCGCGATCAATTGCGCGGTCAATTGCGCACAGCTTTCGTGCCCACCATGGGCAATCTGCATGAAGGCCATTTGTCCTTGATGCGCCTGGCGCGCAGGCATGGCGATCCGGTGGTGGCGTCGATCTTCGTCAATCGCCTGCAATTCGGCCCGAACGAGGATTTCGATAAATACCCGCGCACTTTTCAGGCCGATGTTGAGAAATTGGAAAAGGAAGGCGTGTATGTCTTGTTCGCGCCGACTGAAAAAGAGTTGTATCCGGAGCCTCAGGAATTCCGCGTGCGTCCGCCGGATGATTTGGGCAATACGCTTGAAGGCGAGTTTCGTCCCGGATTTTTCGGCGGCGTTACCACTGTCGTTCTGAAGCTTTTCTCCTGCGTGCAGCCGCGCGTCGCCGTGTTCGGCAAAAAGGATTATCAGCAGCTGATGATCATTCGAAATATGTCGCGCCAATTTGCGCTGCCGACCGAAATCATTGCAGCGGAAACCTATCGCGCGCACGACGGCTTGGCGCTCTCTTCGCGCAACAGCTACTTGTCGGCGGAAGAACGCGTCGAAGCGCCCATGCTTTACCGCATCCTCAATGAAGTCGCCGATGAAGTGCGTTCCGGGCATCTCGACACCTTCGAGCTGGAGAAAAAGGCGATGGCCAAACTCGCCGGTCGCGGCTGGAAGCCGGACTATGTATCGATCCGCCGCCGTTCCGACTTGATGCCGCCGTGCGCCGGCGATTGCGCGCATGCGGAGCCCTTGGTTGTGCTGGCAGCAGCAAAACTCGGCATCACCCGTTTGATCGACAATCTCGAAATTTAATTCGGCCATGTCCGCGCGTGCATTGGTCAATCGCCTTTTGCTCGTGCTGGCATTCGCGTCCTTAGACAGCCGTGCGGCAATCAGCGTCCAAGACGATAGCGGACGCACAATTACTCTGTCCTCTCCCGCGCGCCGCATCGTCACGCTGACCCCGCACGCAACCGAGCTGATTTTCGCCGCCGGCGCGGGCACCCAACTGGTTGCGGTCAGCGACTACAGCGATTATCCGGAGCAAGCAAAGAAACTGCCTTCGATCGGCGGCCCTGCCGCGCCGGATACGGAACGCATCGTCGCACTCAAGCCGGATTTGATCATCGCTTGGAGCAGCGGGAATTCAGCCGCGTTAATTGCCAGGCTACGCAGTCTTCGCATTCCGGTATTCGAAAGCGAACCACGCGACTTTGAAGCAATCGCTTCCAACATTGAACGCTTGGCGCAATTGACCGGCACCGATGCGGCAGGCAAGCAAGCTGCCACCGCGTTTCGCCATCGTCTCAAGCAAATTGAGCAAAGCTATAGCAGGCGCCCCGTCGCTCGCGTGTTCTACCAAATCTGGCGCGAGCCGGTAATGACGATCAACGGCCGACATATGATTTCAAAAGCGCTGCACCTATGCGGCGGCGTGAATATCTTTGCTTCGCTGCCCCAATTGGCGCCGGCGATCGGCGTCGAATCCGTATTGCAGGCGAACCCCGAAGTCATCATTACCGACAAGATCGGCAATGCGTCCGATGCCGGCTGGCGACGCTTTCCCGGCCTGACGGCTGCCGCGCGCGGCAATGTTTTCACGATTCATCCCGACCTGACTTCGCGCCCCGGTCCGCGCATTCTGGACGGCACCGAGTTGTTGTGCGAGTATTTGGACGCCGCGCGCAAAAAACGACCATGACCATCTTATTTTTTCTACTGCTGTTTGGCGTCGTTCTCCCGCTATGGGGATGGATGGTCGCGCGCATTTGGAAAGACAGCCCGGCAGGCGCACGCGCCACCTTTATTCTCTTCGTGCCGGCCTATGTGTGGGCATATCGATTATGGCAGCATCAACACGACGCGCTGCGTATCGTCGTTATCCCCAATTTGATCGCCTTTGCCATCATGCTGGCAGCCGGATACAAGACGGCCCAGTCCGTAGCGAAGCCGGACTCTGGGTTGTCTCAAGTGAGGACGTCGAAGGAATGGGAAAATTGGTGCAAGGAACAAAACGACGCGACCTACGATCCGGTGCTCGGCACCTGCGTGGAAAACAATCGCGAAGAAGCGCTGGCACGTAGTCAGAACACTGACGTTTTTGGACGCTTGACGCGCTATTTGGAAAAGCGCGGCATCAAGGCGGAAATCGACCAAAGTGCTTCGGCGGGCGCTTTGCAGCCGAAACTCGTCACACCGGAAGTCGCCAAGGTAAGCGCGTTTTATTTTCTGCCGCTATCGATGTCGCAGCCGATCGTTTCTTTGGTGCTGTGCGTATCGGAAGCCGCATGCGCGAAGTATGCCGAAGGCGCAGCCGAACGAGGCCTGATTCAATTCGTCCGCAACAAAAATCTGCTGCTGGTTTTGCCGGCCGAAACCACCGAGGATGCGCGAATCAATGCGCTAAAAGAAGCGTTTGAGAATTTCAAAGCAGGTTAAGAAGCTTCTACCCACTTCAGAATTTCTTCCCACTCTTCCAAATCTTTTTCGACGCGCGACGGCGCCGCATCCCAAACAGTAGCGCCTTGTGAAGCGAGTTGAACATAGTTCTGCGTGTTGCGTATAAAACCCAACACCGGCAGTCCCAAGTGACGCACGTAATGCTCCAGTTGTTCAGCAGATTTGGTACGGCGATCGACACGCATGCCCAGCACGCCGACCTGCACCTTGCCTCGAATAGATGACAGCTGTTGCAGGAATGCTTGTGTCGCCAAAATATCGAACATCGACGGTTGCAGCGGGACGATGACCTTGTCGGCTATCCTCACCGCCTCGTTAAAGCGAGGTCCCTCGAATCCGGCGGGCGTGTCGAGCACGATATGCGTCGTGCCGCGCGGCGGCTTGGCGATATTGTCGGGGCCGATCTCCCAAGGCGAAATCGCCGGCAGATGCGGCGGACGAATGGCCAGCCAGGACCGCGAAGATTGCTGCACGTCGACGTCGCCCAGCACGACCTTATGGCCGCGGCTGGCGAAATAACCGGCAAGATTGGTGGCGAAGGTACTTTTTCCTACCCCGCCCTTGGGATTGGCGACAACGAAAACTGGCATAGCGAAGCGAATAGTCAGGCACTGAATGTTTTGACAAGAATATCACGGCGCCATGCGGGTTCCAACTAGCTCGCGGATAAACTCAATAAGGAATGAAGCTGCGGATGCCTTGATGTTCCTGCAAGTCGAAACGGCAGTCGAACGCTTGCTGCAAAACGTCGACAGTCAACACTTGGTCGGCGCGGCCCATCCAATAATGCTTTTCCGCCAATACCAGCACATGCGTCGCAAAACGCGCCGCCAGATCAATGTCGTGGCAGCTCGATATCACCGCGTGCTTGTCGGTCAGCTCGCGCACGAGCCGCATGACTGCCAGTTGCTGCGAAACGTCCTGATGTGCGGCAGGCTCATCCAGCAGCATAAGCGCGGGCGCCTGCGTCAATAGCGTTGCCAACGCCACCCTTTGCCGTTCGCCGGCAGACAAGGTCAAGACATCCATATGCGCCTTGTGCGACATCCCCACGACTTCGAGCGCGCGCTGTGCAGCAGCCTTATCTTCCTCGGTGTCCCAACTGCCGCCGATGCGATATGGAGTACGGCCGATCAATACCGCCGCCATCACGGTGCTGGAAAACGTATCGACTTGCTGCTGCGGCATGAAACCGCGCTTGAATGCCAAAGTTTCCGTGCCTATCTCTTCAAGCGATACACCGTCGAGCCATATACGCCCGGCAGCCGGCGGAATCAATCCTGCCAAGGCATACAAGAGACTCGTTTTACCAACACCGTTTTGCCCCAGGATGCACCAGAGCTCACCTGGTTCAACCGTCCAGTTCAGATTCTGAATCAAGGGTTGTCCACCGGGTGCGATCGTCAATTGGTCGGTTCGTAAAATGCTCATGCTCGTCCTCGCGCCAGCAAAACTAAAAACACCGGAACGCCGATCAGCGCCGTAATCACGCCCACCGGCAGCTGGATCGGCGCAATCACTGTGCGCGCCAGCAAATCAGCCAAGCATAATGCAATCCCGCCGGCCAGAGCGGAAGCCGGCAACAGCAGCCGCTGATCATTGCCGACAGCGAGGCGCAATGCATGCGGAACGACCAGGCCGACAAAGCCGATGGTGCCGGCGACCGACACCGCCGCCGCGGTTGCAAGCGATGCGATCAGTATCGCCGCCGTACGCAGAGGCACCACGCGCACGCCCAGCAATTGCGCCGTGGCGTCGCCGTGCGCCAACACATTCAAACGCGCGGCATTAGCGACCGCCCAAACCGATACGAGACCCAACACGGCCCAAGCCAAGCCATACCACTGGCTGTTCTCCAAATCCCCCATCAGCCAAAACACCATGCCGCGCAACTGCGCATCAGGCGCCGTACTCAGTATCAAGGTAATCAGCGCACCAAAGCCGGAAGCGATCATCACTCCGGTAAGGATTAAGCGTACGCCCGGTGCAGCGCCGAACGCCATCGGCGACAAACGCAGCAAGGCACCGCGCGCCAAGCCGAACAGCAAGCCCACCGCGAACAATGCCCCTGCCAATGCACCGACATGCATGGTCAATTGCACACCGGCCACCGCCATACCGGCAGGCGTCAGCCACATCATGCCGAGCGCTCCGGCGGCCGCGCCACCCGATACGCCGAGCACGTAAGGGTCCGCCAAAGGATTGCGCAGCAAGAGCTGCATCAAGGCGCCGGCCAAGGCAAGCAAACCGCCTACCGCGAATGCCGCCAAAGCGCGCGGCAAACGCAACTGCCAAAAGATGTCCGCTTGCGCGGCAGACGTAAAGCATCCGCTGCTGCCGCACAGCAGCGCTATCGCCACGGTCACAATACCCAATAGCGATAGCGAAACAAAGATGATGAACGCGCGCCGCACATTAGAGCCTGTTATGAACTTGCCTTGGGGCCACGCAGCCCCGGCAACAGGCCGGATGGTAGGCGCGGCGACGCGTCGTAGCGGTGCTACGGCAAGGAGCCGCAACAACGCAGACGGCCTGTTGCCGGGGCTGCCCGGAGGGTTCGAACGAAAAGGGCGCATCGCGGTGTTGCGCCGCTTGCACAGGGGGCCACCCTGTGCGGCGCGCCGCGCCTGGCGCTGCATCCCTTTTCGTTCGAACGTGACCCCAAGGCAAAGTCATAACAGGCTCTAGAAATTGAACCGCGCCGACAGCTTTAGCTGGCGACCCGGATCCGGATAAATCGCACTCTGGCATGCACCGAAGGCGTTGGTAAAGTAATCCTTACCGGTCAGGTTGGTTCCCGCAATCGCAAATTCCCATGGACCGGCTTGGTACGCGTAGCGCGCATCCAAGGTGGTGAATGCCGGTATGCGCACCGCGCAGGAATTGGTGAAATCGCCACCGTAGCGCTGAGAGTCTACCCACTGCAACCCGAGGTTAACACTATGCTGCTTCGCCGGCTCCCATTGCAGACGAAGCGTTGCCGTATTGCGCGGCACCAGCACCATCTCGCGGCCGGCGTTTGATCCTTCCGTGAATTTGGCGGAGATATGCTGAAGGTGGGCAGAGAACGAGAGAGTAGACATCAGGCGCAGCCAGCCTTCCACCTCGAAGCCTTCGCGTCTGGTGGGGTCCAGGTTCACGTTAGCGAACTTGGTCGGATCGAAGAAAATTTCATTGCGCAGCTCATGACGAAATACGCGAAAGGTGATTTTTCTCTGCGCATTACCGTAGCTGACGCCAAGTTCCGTATCGTGTGAAATCTGCGGCTGCAAGGGCAAATTGGGCACAGGCGTAGCGCTATTGTCATCGACGTTGGCGACACGGTAGCTTTGACCGAATTTGGCGTACACATCCATGCCCGGCATCGCAGCGTAATTGCCCTGTAATTCCCAGGCGTTCAGGTCATGCGATTGATCGTATCTAGTTGTGCCGAAACCCAAAGGATCAGCAAATGCCTTGTCGAATATCTCATGGCGCCCGCCCAGCGATACGCGCGCTTTGCCGACGCGGATTTCGTCACGCAGATACAGCGCGCGCGACTTCTGAGAGGCGGTTGCATTCGAGGATGGAAAACCGCCGAAGCTGGCCACCGTGTTGCGCTGCCAGCGCGCGAAATCGAGGCCTGCCACGAATTCATTTTTCCAATCGGCGCCGGTGGACAAATGGCGCAGACGCGGCGAGAACTGCGTCACGCGGCTGTTCACGTTAGCATTGTAGCCGCCGAATGCCGCATAAAAAGAGCGTGAAACTTTCTCCTGATGTGAAAGTTCGGCTGCGAAGTCGAAGGCATCCATGCGGCGTTCCGCGAATGCCGTTACGCGATCGCTATCGAGAGAACCGAAATCATTCGGCGTCGTCGCCTGACGCGGATTCGACTGGAATTGCGCCCAGGTGAGAGAACCCGGCAGACGCGATGTTTGCCGGCCGCTATTCACGCGTAGGCCGAACCGGCCTTCCGTGCTGAACCATTGCGCGGCTGCATTGATGTCGTCCTGCCGCACCGCGTTGTTGTCGCGGTAATTATCGGTGCGCTGCGCACTCGCGTCCGCATCAAAGGAAAATCCCTCCCATCCTTTGGCAACCGACGCGCGCAGCTCGCGCGTATTGTAAGAGCCGACTTCGCCGACCAAAGTGCCGCGCAAGACATTGGCTTCTGCTCTCTTGGTGATAATGTGAATGATGCCGCCGGTTGCACCTTCGCCATACAGCACACTGCCGCCGCCGCGCAAAATTTCGATGCGTTCGATCGATTCGATCGGAATCGACGACAGAAGCGCCGGGATCTGCTCGTTTTGCGAAAGACGAATGCCGTCGATCATCACGACAGTATTTTGGTCCGCAAAGGATCCGAAGCCTCGCAAATCCAGCGAATAATCTTGCGTGCCGTTCAAATTGAATCGAGCGTAGACGCCGCCGATGCGGCGAATCGCTTCATTGGCATTGCCGGCGCCGGCTTGGCGGATGTCATCGGCTGTAATGACCGTCGCGCCGATCGGCGAAAATGCCGGGTCGCCGGTGAAACGCGACGTACTTACCACCAGCGGCGGTAAACTTTGTTCGTTTGCCTGGGCAAAAGAGATGGAAGAAAAAGCGGCGGATAATGCGGCGGCAAGGACAAGCCTGCGGCAAGCGATGCTCAAGTCGCGCTGTGAAGGGGTCAACATGAATCAAACCTTAGAAATGGAATCCCCAGCCTGCTTCCCCGCAGGCCAAGATCGAATAAAGCCTCCTTGAGGAGACTTCGCATGTTCGGCCGGTATCCGGGCTGACAAGACGAACCGCTTCACCTTCCCAAGCATTTTGCTCAGTGGTTTTGAGGCGGCTGATACGAAAATCGTACGCTTGCTTACCGTTGCGGGGGCAGCACACGTGAGCGTTATGACAACGCTTCGTGTTTCCCGTTTAACTGCGTGCCGGAGAGGGCACGCGGGCACCGAAACACCGCTAGTTTACCTGTTGACTAATTGACAGGCAAATTGCCTCGGCCGGTCCGGCGCTGAGTTAAACTATGCTTTTGCCAAAAAAGCACGATTTTTGCCGATCATGAACTTTCCCAGCAAACGCCCCCCTATCGACTACGAACATGAGTACAACGCCCGCGCCATGGTGCCGGAACATCCGGAAATTCTGGTGCGTTGGGCGGAAGACTCTCGGCATGCGCGCCGCAGCAACCGATGTCTACTGGATTTATCCTACGGTCATTCGGCCGACGAGCGCTTGGATTTTTTTCCAAGCAAAACGCCTAACGCCCCGTTGCTGGTTTTCATTCATGGCGGCTGGTGGCGCGGACTGGACAAATCGGATTATTCCTTCGTCGCGCCGGCCTTCGTCTCCGAAGGGGTGAACGTCGCGCTCACCAATTACACGCTTGCACCGCAAGCCTCCCTCTACGATATCGTACGACAGCAACTGCATGCACTTACCTGGCTGTACCGCAACGCCAAGCGATTCGGCTACAACGGTGACCGCATCGTCATTGCCGGCCATTCGGCCGGTGGGCATTTGGCGGCAATGATGATGGCCGCCGATTGGCCGGTGTACGGCGCGGATCTGCCGCAAAACCTCATCAAGGCCGGCATTCTCATGTCGGGCCTGTACGACTTGGAACCGATTCCTTATGCGGATTTCGTTAACGTCGACTTAAAGCTTCAGCCTGAAGACGTCCCGCATTTATCCCCCGCCTGGATGCCGCAATCGCACCCTACGCCCTTTGTCACGGCGGCCGGCGGTTTAGAGTCGGCCGAATTCCGGCGCCAAACCGCCTTGATCGGCCATGCCTGGAAAGACCAACATCTGGGCGACGTCAAGGTCCCGCATGCCAATCACTTCACGATTTGCGACGAATTTGCAACATCTGGACGACCGCTCTTTGAAATCAGCAAAAAGCTGGTGTCTGCTATACGTTAGTGGGTGTTTCTTAGGTATTATTGCCATCTATCAACCGCCATTCCGCCTCTAGCTCGGCGGGGCGGCTGCAATAAAAATTGTATGAATGGAGATGTACTGGCTATGAGCGACGATCTTGACGCGCTGTTTGATGAAATTTCCGCGAAACGTACGCAGACAGTAGCAACCCCGGACGCCGCCCCCGCCCCAGCATCGGCGTCCGCTGCGGCGCCAGCCGTCGCTCCGGCAACGGCGCCTGCCGCAGAACCTGCCGCGCCGGCCGCGAGTGCGGAAGCAGAAAAACCCTCCTCGGAAATTGCCTACGACAGCGTCGATCATCAAGGCAAGCCCATGTTCGAACGCTTAGGCGGCATCGTGCGCTTACTGCATGATTCATTGCGCGAACTCGGCTACGACCGGGCGCTATCCGACGCTGCCTCGCAAATCACCGATGCGCAAGGACGGCTGGAGCATATCGCAGCCCTCACCGAGCAAGCGGCCAACAAAGTGTTGAATACCGTCGATCAAGGCATGCCGGAACAGGAAGCCCTGGGCAAAAGCGCCAAGCAAATGGATGAGCGCTGGTCGCTGGTATTCGAAGGCAAGCTCAGCCTGGATGAATTCAAACTGCTTGCTACCGACTCCAAGGCGTTTGCGCTTAAGGTGGCCGCCGCTACCGACACCGAAAAGGCACGCCTGCTCGACATCATGATGGCGCAGGATTTCCAGGACATCACCGGTCAGCTGATCAAGAAAATCGTCGGCATTACGCAGAAAGTCGAAAACGAACTGGCGCAACTGCTGTTGGATAATGCGCCGCCGGATTTGGTCAAGACGGTAAAGGAAACCCCGGAAACATTGATGCAAGGCCCCTCGGCCAATGCCATGGGACAGGGCGACGTGGATAATTTGCTGGATAGCCTCGGGTTCTAATGGAAGACATGCTGAAGGAGTTCGTCGTCGAGGCCATGGACCTCGCGACGAACGTGGAAGAGCACCTGCTCAGACTGGAACGCCAGCCTGATGACACGGACACGCTTAATGCGCTCTTCCGTTCCTTCCACACCATCAAGGGCGGCGCCGGCTTCATGAATTTGCAGGCGATGGTTTCCGCCTGCCACCTCACCGAAAATCTGTTTGACGCACTACGTACCGGCAAGTCCCCGGTGACGCCGCTTGCCATCGAAGCCGGCTTGCAAGCCAGCGGATTCGTGGCCGACCAATTGGCCTCGCTGTCGAACGGCGCCGACCCGGCCTCGCTGCCGAATTTGCCCGACTCGCTCAAGGATTTGCTGAACCAAGCCATCGAAGGCAAGGAGCAAGCCAAACCCGCAGCGGCTCCGGCGGCACAAGCTGCAGCGGTGACCGCGCCTGCCGCTGTCGCCAGCACGCACAGCGATGATGGCCCCGACTGGACCGCGCTGTACTATGCGGTCATCCCCGCGCACATGGTGCCCGAGACAGTCAAGACGCCACCGGCGAACGAAGCGACTGCCGCCGCGCCGGCGCCCGATGCAGCAAACAAGCCCGCTGCCGCACAGGAAGCACGTCCGCTGACCACGCCGGCCAAAGAAGAAAGCATCCGTATCGATTCGGCCAAGCTAGACGCCTTACTTGAGGTTGCCGGCGAATCAGTGCAGGCGGCCAACCAGGCGAGCGTCTTGCTGGAAAAACTGCTGCAATTCAAATTCGAAGGCCCCGCTGCGAACCTTATGGCCACTCTGGCGGAGACCCTCACACGTGCTTCGCGCTACTCCAGCGAACTGCAGCGCGCGACATTATCGACGCGCATGCAGCCGGTCGGACGACTGTTCCAGAAATTCCCGCGCTTGGTGCGCGAATTGGCACGCGATCTCGGCAAGGAAGTCGAACTGACAATCGAAGGCGCGGAAACCGAAGTCGATCGCGTGGTGGTCGATAGTTTGTACGATCCGCTGGTCCACATGCTGCGCAACTCGCTTGACCACGGCATCGAATCCGCGACCGATCGCGCCACAGCTGGCAAACCGGCCAAGTCGACTATCGCGCTCAAGGCCTGGCAAGAAGCCAATAGCGTCATGATCCAGATCTCCGACGACGGCAAGGGCATGGACCCGAACATCATTCGCAGCAAAGCGATCGCTAAAGGCTTGATCAATGAATCGGCTGCGCAAACGCAAGAAGAAGCGCTGCAATTGATTTTCCTGCCGGGGTTTTCGACCAAGGATGTCGCATCGAGCGTCTCCGGTCGCGGCGTCGGCATGGACGTGGTGAAGACCGCCGTCGAAAAACATCGCGGTCAAATCACGATCGAATCCACCGTCGGCATCGGCACCTGCTTCTCGATCCGTCTGCCGATTGAATTGTCGATCGTGCCCACCATGCTGGTGCGTACTTCCGGCGCGGCACTTGCCATGCCGATGAGCGTGGTGCAGCGCGTGGTGCAATTGCCGGAAACTTTCGAAGCGGTCGGCGGTGCGCCGGTGTGGCGAGACCAAGGACGGCCGCTGCCGGTACGCTCTCTCGCCACCATCCTGGGATATGACGAGCCGGAAGGCGAGCGCATCGGCATCGTGGTCGCTTCGCATCAGCCTTATATTCTCGCGGTCGACAAAGTAGAAGGCACGGCAGAGATGGTGATCAAACCGCTGACCGCCATGCCGGTCGACGGCATTACCGGCACCGCGCGTTCGGCCGAAGGTGAATTGGTATTGGTGCTCGATCTTTCCTTCCTGCTGGACGGTTGCAAAACAATGGCGCAGCGACTTGCCGCCTGAGCGCTCATGCGCCTAACTGCGTCTTCCCCTTTTCGATCCGACCGGCCCATGCGCGCGAAACCGACGAGCGTTCTTTTAGCGTTCGTGTGCTTGCTGGTTTGTATTGCACCGTATTCATTAGGAGGGTCAAAAATGTCCGCCGCACCCACCCTGGTTATCGAACATAGCGCCAGTCCCTGGCTTGAATATACGGGGAGTGCCGAGGAAGAACAGGCGGGTTTTCATATTGCCGCCGCCGATAAGCTGGATGGAATGGAAGTGCCCGCATTGTTGAAGAAGGATACGTATCGCGGCATGCCATTGCTGGCGATCGACCGTGCGCATCGCAAAGTGCGGGTCAATGCAACCGTATTCGGCAATCTTTACCGGCCTGACGCCACGCGTCTCAACCCGGGCGAAAGCGCCGTAGTCGGCACCATACGCAAGCCTGACGCCTTTCCCAACATGGGCGCGCTTGCCGAATTTCTGCTGCGTGCGCAAATCGTGCGTACCTACGCGCACTTGCGTGCCAAACTGCGCAAGACGGCGGAACACACCGCGGCGACGTCTTACCGCGCAGAGTTCAGCGGCGCGCACGAATACTACACAAACAAACGCCATGTGGTGAATTTCAACTTCGCCATCGTCATCGATCGCACCAACGGAGAAATCAAAGTGATTGGCACGGCCGCACCTCGTGCAGTACTCGATGTCGATGCGATTTATGTGTATAAGCACGGAAACCTGTCGTCACTGGCAGTTGCATTGCGTTCAAACGACTTGAACGCTGCCGACAATGACGATGCGTGGATGCTGATCGACAGTTTGCGCCAGACCTATGAATCGAATTTTCTGCTGGTCCGCGCATTGCCGAACTGGGCATGCGATGCCGCAGGCGGCGGACTGCAACTCTGCCAAGACGTCGGTTCAGAACTTGCCAACGGCCTCGCGCCGGATGCACTCCCCTTAACAGCCGACAACTTAGCGAATGGTTCGCTCTATCTCGCCGACTACAATGGACGACGTGTTCTGCCGGACGCCAAAGCCGCCGCCCTCTTTCGCGAAGCATTACGCTGGACGAGCGAGCCCTACGACGATTTACTGCCTGAATTCGCGCAACAAGTCTCAGATCACTTGAAAAAGCAGAGAAATGGATAATCCGGTTTTCTGGGTCCGATTCAATCAATCTGACCCAGTACGCAGCATTTGATTCGCCACTCTAAGGTAAATGAATTTCAGACCTTAACCGATTTCGACAATGACATCGGTCTTCGGACAAATCTTCAGTGAGTAAATGGCATTGATCCAATAGCGCTCGAAGCGCATTTGCTCGCGCAGCTCACCTGTTGTCGGCGCTTGCGGAAATACCCACCAATACCTTTTTTCGATGAAAATGCCTTCTATTTTTTCGCCGCCCTTGGCCTTCAAACGAATGGTCCAGACCGCCGATATGCCGGTCCCGAAATTGGAAATCAATGTCGTCCATTGATCTTTAGGACATTCGATTATTTTGCTTCCCGGCAGCCCCATGCTCTCTTCCTTTGCCTCGCTTAACTACCCATCGACCGGGTGCGCCGGCGTATCGAGCAGCAGCTGATAAAACCCTAGATCCAGCCAACTCCCAAACTTGAAGCCTGCTTGCTTGATCGTGCCTGCGTGGACGAAGCCCAGCTTTTCATGCAATGCGATGCTGGCGGCGTTATTCATATCGATACCGCCGATCATGCAATGAATGTCTTGCTTGCGTGCGGCGTTGATCAATTCCCGCATCAGCTGCGCGCCCAAGCCTTTAGCGCGGCAATCGCCGCGAACATATACTGAATGCTCAACCGAATATTTATAGGCGGGCCAGGCGCGAAAGGTGCCGTAGCTTGCAAACCCGAGCAAGCGGCCGGATTCGTCTTCCACGCCGATGACGGGAAACTGCCCTTTTTCCTTCGCGCCGAACCAGCCTGCCATGCTGTCGAACGGGCGCGGATGATAGTCGTAGATCGCCGTTGAATTGACGATGGCTTCGTTCAGAATGTCGAGAATGGCGGCCGCGTGCCGTTCATACGTACACGAAACGATCTTCATGCCTTCTTCGCCAAGCGTTCCGCCTTTTCCTTGGTCCAGGCATCCAGCTTGTCGCGCACGCCCTTTTGCTCGGCTAGCATTTGCGATGGCGGCGCCACTTGCGCGCACAGCTCCAACCGGATGCCGTTCGGGTCGAAGAAATATATCGACTTGAATACGCGATGGTCGGTCACGCCGAGCACGTCGATCCCTTCTGCTTGCAGTCTTGCCTTCATCGCCTCGAGCTGCTCAACGGTATCCACGCGCAACGCGATATGGTTAACCCAGCGCGGCGTATTGACCGATGGCTCGGACACAAGGTTATCACCGAGATCGAAGAAAGCCAGGCATGAGCCGTCGGTCATGCGGAAGAAGATATGCACATATGGACAGTACTCGCCGGTCGACGGCACGACGTCGGATCGGATGTAATGAAATAAGGGGAGACCGAGGATGTCTTCGTAAAAGCGGCGCGTTTCTTCCGCGTCGCGGCAGCGGTATGCGAAATGATGCAAGCCGTTGATCGGCACTGCGGCAGTCCAGCCGATGGGCGTCGTAGCGAGCGTGGTCATGACGACCTCCTGCGAAGGATTTACTTATATTGTGACACTTGCTGATTGATTGCGCCAAAAATCGACTTGCCGTTCGCATCCTGCATTTCGATCCGCACCGTATCGCCGAATTTCATGTACGGCGTCTTGGCTTCCCCGTCCGCGATCATTTCCAGCGCGCGCTTTTCAGCGATGCAGCTATAGCCTTTGTTGGGGTCCTTATTGGACACGGTACCGGAGCCGATAATCGAGCCGGCGCGAACATTGCGCGTCTTTGCCGCATGGGCGACCAAGTCGTGAAAGCCGAACACCATGTCGACGCCGGCATTTGCCTTACCAACCTGCACGCCATTCCACTGCACCCGCAGCGGCAGATGGAGCTTGCCGTCCTGCCAGGCGTCGCCCAACTCATCCGGCGTCACGGCCACCGGCGAAAAACTCGACGCCGGCTTGGATTGGTAAAAGCCGATTCCCTTCGCCAGCTCCGCCGGAATCAGATTACGCAATGAAACGTCGTTGACCAACATGAGCAGTTTGATATGTGCGGCAGCCTGTCCAAGCTTGCAACCCATAGCCACATCGTTGGTAATGATGGCGACCTCCGCTTCAAAATCGATACCCCACTCTTCCGACGCCAGCAAAATTTCATCGGTTGGCCCGATGAAATCATCTGAGCCGCCTTGATATATCAAAGGATCATGCCAAAATGATTCCGGCATCTCGGCATTGCGCGCCTTGCGCACCAACTCCACGTGATTGACGTACGCCGAGCCGTCGGCCCATTGAAAGGCGCGCGGCAAAGGCGCCATGCAGCGTGCCGGATCGAAATCGAAAGTACGCTTGGCCTTCCCTTCATTCAAATCTTCATAAAGCTTGGCCAATTGCGGCGAGATGAAATTCCAGTCGTCGAGCGCGCGCTGCAAGGTCGGCGCGATACCGTCGGCAACCACAGCCGTCTTCAAGTCGCGCGCCACCACGGCGAGCTGGCCGTCGCGCGTGCCGTCCTTGAGGGTTGCGAGCTTCATAGTTCGTAGGTTTCCTTAGCGCCGCTCATGACTTGCTCGATCATTTTCCGATTGAGGGCCGGCGCCAACAATTCAATAAAAGTATAGACATAACCCCGCAAATAGGCGCCCTGCTTGACGGCAACCCGCGAAACATTGGTGCCGAATAAATGGCCGGCCGGAATGGCACGCAAATTCCGGTCCCGCTCCGGATCGAACGCCATCCCGGCAATGATACCGATACCCATGCCTAATTCGACATAAGTCTTGATGACGTCGGCGTCGATGGCTTCCAGCAATACGTCCGGCTTCAGCGAACGTACGGCAAACGCGTGATCGATCTTGTTGCGGCCGGCAAATGCGGTGTCATACGTGATCAAGGGATGGGCGGCGATTTCTTCCAAAGTGAGTTCGGGCGACTTCAACAGCGGATGGTCGACCGGCACGACCACCACATGTTCCCACTGATAACAAGGCAGGGTAATTAATCCATCTAAATTTGCTATCGCCTCCGTGGCAATGACCAAATCCGCCTGGTCCTTCAATACCATGTCTGCAATTTGGCGTGGATTGCCTTGCAGCAATGAAAGCCGCACCTTCGGGAATTTCTGGGTAAATGCCTGTACCACTTTCGGCAGTGAGTAGCGGGCTTGCGTATGGGTAGTCGCAATCGTCAGGCTCCCGGTGTCTTGCGCCGCGAATTCCTTGCCGATCTGCTTTAAACCGTCGATTTCCTGCATGATGATTTCGACTGCCTTCAGCACTGCTCGGCCCGGCTCAGTCAATCCGCGTATGCGCTTGCCGTGGCGGGAAAATATTTCCACCCCTAATTCTTCTTCGAATTCGATGATGGCTTTGGAAACCCCTGGCTGACTTGTATACAGTGCCTTGGCCGCCTCAGTCAGATTAAAATTCTGCCGAACCGCTTCCCGCACGAAGCGCAATTGATGAAGATTCATGGCTTCCGTCCCTTAATTCATTTCTATATATCGAATAAGCATATAAGCAAATGAATACTTTGTAGTTTGGAATAACGCTTTAGTTTATTACGATTCATGCTACTTCGCGCGGGGGTTTATGGATATTTCTTATATAGTGTCCGGCTTTGCAGTCGGCATGCTGGTCGGGCTGACCGGTGTCGGCGGCGGCTCGCTGATGACGCCGTTGCTTACCTTGCTTTTTGGTGTTCCTCCCAGTGTTGCGGTCGGGACGGATCTCGCTTTTGCCTCGATTACCAAGACTGCAGGCACCTTGGGGCACCGGTATCGCGGCACAATTCATTGGCAAGTTGTTAAGTATCTATGTTTTGGTGCCCTGCCTGCGGCCGTTCTGGCAACGCTCGCCCTGAAGTATTTTGGTACGCTGGACAAGCAAATCGGCCAAATCATTCGCTATTCGATTGCCGCGTCCGTTTTGCTGACCGTCATTGCCTTGTTGTTCAGAAGCCGCATGCAAGCCTGGGTAATCCACCATCCGGAAAAGCAGTTACACGGCCGGAACCTGACCATTGCTACAATTCTGGCTGGTGCGCTGCTCGGCACGCTCGTCACGATTTCTTCGATCGGCGCCGGTGCCATCGGCGCAACCCTGTTGGTCTTGCTCTACCCGCGCTTAACGCCGGCCGAGATCGCCGGCACCGATATCGCCTACGCCGTCCCCTTGACCGCGATCGCCGCATTCGGTCATTGGTGGCTCGGTTCGATCAATTGGGCTTTGCTCGCGATGCTGCTGATCGGCTCGCTGCCGGGCATCACCATCGGATCGCTGGCGGCGCGTGCCGTACCGGAAAAGATTTTGCGCGGTCTGTTGGCGACCACGCTGACCGCAGTTGCCGTAAAACTTGTTTATTAAGCCGTTTAATTAGGACGAAAGATGTATCGCTACGACCAATACGATCACCAAATCATCCGAGAACGCGTTGCGCAATACCGCGACCAGGTTCGCCGCCGCCTTGCCGACGAATTGACGGAAGATGAGTTCCGTCCCTTGCGCCTGCAAAACGGCTTGTACATGCAGCGCCATGCCTACATGCACCGCATCGCCATTCCTTACGGCTTGCTGTCGTCGAAAAAGATGCGCATGCTGGCGCACATCGCGCGCAAGTATGACCGCGGCTACGGCCACTTCACCACGCGCCAGAATATCCAGTACAACTGGATCAAGCTGGAAGACACGCCGGACATCCTGGCCGACCTGGCATCGGTGGAGATGCATGGCGTACAAACTTCCGGCAATTGCGTGCGCAACATCACCTCGGACGAATATGCCGGCGTCGCTCCCGATGAATTGCTCGATCCGCGTCCTTACTGCGAAATTTTGCGCCAGTGGAGCACCTTCCATCCGGAATTCGCTTACTTGCCGCGTAAATTCAAGATCGCCGTCAATGCAGCCAAACAAGATCGCGCCGCGGTCGGCATGCACGACATCGGCCTAGACGTCGTCAAGAACGACAAAGGCGAGATCGGTTTCCGCGTGCTGGTCGGCGGCGGCCTGGGCCGCACGCCTATTATCGGTACCTATATCCGCGAATTCCTGCCGTGGCAGCACGTCCTCTCCTATATCGAAGCGATCCTGCGCGTCTATAACCAGTACGGCCGCCGCGATAATATTTACAAAGCGCGTATCAAGATCCTGTTGAAGGCATTGGGCGCCGAAGAATTCACGCGCCAGGTGGAAGAAGAATGGGCTTACCTCAAAGATAGCGAAGCCACGCTGACGCAAGAAGAGCTGGACCGTGTCGCCGCTTACTTTACGCCGCCGGCATATCAAACCTTGCCCGCGACCGATGCCGGCTTCGAGCAAGAAAAGGCGACCAATAAAGCCTTCGCCAACTGGGTCATGCGCAATGTAAAAGGACACAAGGTGCCGGGCTATGCGGTAGTCGTGCTGTCCTTGAAAAAAACCGGCGTGCCGCCGGGCGACGCCACCGCCGAGCAAATTGATTTTGTCGCCGACTTGGCCGACCGCTACAGCTTCGGCGAATTGCGCGTCACACATGAACAGAATTTGGTGTTGGCAGATGTGCGCCAATGCGATTTGGCCGCATTGTGGAAAGAAGCCAAGGCGCATGGACTGGCGACGCCGAATATCGGCCTGTTGACCGACATCATTTGCTGCCCCGGCGGCGATTTCTGCTCGCTCGCCAATGCGAAATCGATCCCGATCGCCGAAGCCATCGCGGAGCGATTCGATGACCTCGATTTCCAGCACGATATCGGCGAAATCGAGTTGAACATCTCCGGCTGCATCAACGCGTGCGGCCACCATCACGTCGGCAACATCGGCGTTCTCGGCGTCGACAAGGACGGCAGCGAGTGGTATCAAGTGTCGCTGGGCGGCGCCCAAGGCAATGAGATTGCCGTCGGCAAGATCATCGGCCCTTCCTTCTCGGCGCATCAAATGCCGGAAGTGATCGATCGAATTTTGCAGGTGTATGTACGCGACCGCACCGAAGATGAAAAATTCATCGACACCGTGCGCCGCCTCGGCATCGCGCCGTTCAAGGATCACGTGTACGCCACGCCGATCAAGACTGAACACCAGGTAGGGGAAGACGCTTATGCGTAACGTGATTAAAGACCGCCAAGTCGTCGCAAACGATGACTGGAACCTGTTGAAGCTGAATGAAGGCGAAGCCGCGGAAAGCATCCTTGTCCCGGCCGGCAAAGTCATCGTGCCGCTCGCCGTATGGCAAGCACAGCATGCCGCACTGCAGGCCCGTAGCGATGTGGGCGTATGGATCGATAGCCATGAGCGGCCGGAAGTCTTGAAAAACGATGTCGCGCGCTTGCCGCTGATCGCCGTCAACTTCCCGAAATTCGCAGACGGCCGTGGTTATTCCACCGCCTACAACTTGCGTGTGCGCCTGAAATACACGGGCGAATTGCGCGCGATCGGCGACGTGCTGCGCGACCAGATGTTTTACATGCAGCGCGTCGGCTTCAATGCCTATGCGGTACGCGAAGATCGCGACGCGCATGATGCATTGAAGAGCCTGACCGATTTTTCCGAGCCGTACCAGAATTCGGTGGACATTGCCGTTCCCCTATTCCGCCGTGTGCAGCGCACCGGAGTGTCGGCATGAGCGATTACAACACCTTGGTTGCCGTTACCGAAGCGACGTTGAAACGCATCGCCAGCGATTTTTCGCCGGCGGTGCTGGCTTCCAGTCTGGCCGCCGAAGACATGGTGTTGACCGACATGATCCTGCGCGCCAAGCTGCCGATCCAAATCTTCTCATTGGAAACCGGCCGCCTGCACAAGGAAACGCTCGGCATGCTCGACCGCATTAAAGAAACCTACGACTATGAGGTCAAGCTGTACAAGCCCGACCCGGCAGCGGTGGACGCGTATGTGAAAGCACATGGCTTGAACGCTTTTTACGATAGCGTCGAGATGCGCAAGGAATGCTGCCGCATCCGTAAAGTCGACCCTCTAAACCGCGCCTTAACGGGCAATAAAGCTTGGATCACCGGCCAGCGCCGCGCGCAGTCCACCACGCGCGCCGAACTCAACGTGCAGGAAGAAGATAGCGCGCATGGCATGACCAAGTTCAATCCGCTGGCAGATTGGGAAGAGCTGGACGTATGGAATTACATCCGCGTCAATAAGGTGCCGTACAACCCGCTGCACGACAAAGGCTATCCTTCGATCGGCTGCGAACCTTGCACGCGCGCGGTCCAGCCCGGCGAAGACATTCGTGCCGGCCGCTGGTGGTGGGAAAACCCGGAATCCAAAGAGTGCGGCTTGCATGTGGTCGACGGCAAGCTGGTACGCATTAAATCTGTTACACCTTCAAACTAAAACGATGAATACCGCAGTCGATAAATTATTTTTGGATGCAGCCAGCAACCGCCATCTGGATTGGCTGGAATCGGAAGCCATACACATCATGCGCGAAGTGGCGGCTGAATGTACTAATCCTGCCCTGCTCTTTTCGGGCGGCAAGGATTCCGTGGTATTGCTGCGCATTGCCGAGAAGGCTTTCCGTCCCGGCAAATTTCCCTTCCCGCTGGTGCATATCGATACCGGCCACAACTTCCCGGAAGTGATTGCCTTCCGCGACAAGCGCGTGGCTGAGTTGGATGAACGTCTGATCGTCGGCCACGTGGAAGATTCGATCAAGCGCGGCACGGTGCGCCTGCGCAATCCGCAAACCGATTCGCGCAATGCCGCACAAGCCGTGACGCTGCTGGAAACCATCGCCGAACATAAATTCGACGCCTGCATCGGCGGCGCCCGTCGCGATGAAGAAAAAGCCCGCGCAAAAGAGCGCATCTTTTCCTTCCGCGATGAATTCGGCCAATGGAATCCGAAAGCCCAGCGTCCGGAACTGTGGGACTTGTATAACACCCGCGTGCATCCGGGCGAAAACATGCGCGTGTTCCCGATTTCGAACTGGACCGAGCTCGACGTCTGGCAATACATCGCGCGTGAAAAGCTGGAACTGCCGCCGATTTATTTTGCGCATGAGCGCGAAGTCATTCCGCGCAATGGTTTACTGGTGCCGCTCACCGACTTAACGCCGCCGCGTGAAGGCGAGACGGTTGAAAAGCGCGTGGTGCGTTTCCGCACCGTCGGCGATATTTCCTGCACCTGCCCGGTGGCTTCCGACGCTGCCACAGTCGATGCCATCATCGCCGAAACCGCCGTTACGCAAATCACCGAACGCGGCGCCACCCGCATGGATGACCAGACATCCGAAGCCTCGATGGAAAAACGCAAGAAAGAAGGATATTTCTAAATGAACGCGGTCGTTGCACAAAAAGATACCCAGCAAGCCGGACAACAACAGGGCGAGCGCGGCCTGCTGCGCTTCATCACTGCCGGATCGGTAGACGATGGCAAGAGCACCCTGATCGGGCGTTTGCTGTTCGATAGCAAAGGCATTTTCGCCGACCAGCTCGACGCCATTTCGCGCGCCAAGCACAAGCGCACCGTGGGCGACACCATCGACTTGTCCCTGTTGACCGACGGCCTGGAAGCCGAACGCGAACAAGGTATCACGATCGACATTGCGTATCGTTACTTCGCCACGCCGAAGCGAAAATTCATCATCGCCGACGCGCCCGGCCATGAGCAATACACGCGCAACATGGTCACCGGCGCATCAACTGCAGACGCCGTGATTATTTTGATCGACGTTTCCAAGGTCAAGTTGAACGACGACGGTTCGGTGGAATTGCTCACGCAAACCAAGCGCCACTCCACGATTGCGCACTTGCTGCGTATCGAGCATGTGGTCGTTGCCGTTAATAAGATGGATTTGGTGAACTACGACCGTACGGTTTACGACCGCATCGTCGCCGAGTACCGTAAGTTTGCGGAGCAACTCGGCTTGACCGACATCCACCCGATTCCTTTGTCGGCCCTGGTTGGAGACAATGTGGTGGAAGCCAGCGACAAGATGCCGTGGTACCAAGGTCCTACGCTGATTGAATTGCTGGAGTCTCTCTCGGTTTACGACGAATCGCACGAGCAAGCTTTCCGCTTTCCGGTGCAGTTGGTCGCGCGCCATGGCGGCCATTTGGCTGACGACTTCCGCGGTTACATGGGCCGTATCGAAGCCGGCAAGGTCCAGAAGGGCGACAAGTTGCTGGTGCAGCCGAGTGGTCTTTCTGCGACCGTCAAAGATATTGTGACCTTAGATGGTTCGCTGGAATCGGCTCACGTCGGCCAATCGGTCACGATACTGCTGGAAGAATACCTCGACATTTCGCGCGGCGACATGCTGGTTGCCGCCGATGCGCCCGCAACATTGCTGAAGACGGTAAATGCCGATATCTGCTGGCTATCGGAAGAGCCGCTCGACATGCGTCGCAAGTATTGGATGAAACACACCACCAAGCAAGTACCGGCTCGCGTGGCGAACATTGATACACTGCTGGATATCAATACGCAGGAACGCCGTACCACCGATACCTTGAAGCTAAACGATATCGCGACGGTGTCGATCAACGTTGCGCAGCCCTTGGCAGCCGATGCTTATGCCGACATCCGCACGACCGGCGCTTTCATCCTGATCGATGAAGTTACGCATCAAACCGTCGCTGCGGGGATGATTCGTCTCTAAGCTGATGTCGCAACAATACGGCAAGGTATATCTGATCGGCGCCGGCCCCGGCGCCGCAGATCTCATTACGGTACGCGGTGCGCGCATTTTGGGCCAGGCTGAGGTCGTGCTGCACGACGCCTTGGTGACCGATGAGATGCTTCAACTCTGCCCCCAGGCCGTCAAGATTGCCGTCGGCAAGCGCTCCGGCCAACGCTCCACAGATCAAGCAGTCATTAATCAACACTTGGTGGATTGCGCTGCCAAATATAAATTGGTGGTGCGCTTGAAAGGCGGCGATCCGATGATGTTCGGCCGCGCCGACGAAGAGTTGCGCGCGCTGGAAGCTGAAGGCATCGAAGTGGAAATTGTTCCCGGCATTACTGCTGCTCTGGCCGCTGCCGCCTCGACCAAACAACCTTTGACCAAGCGCGGCGTCGCCCGCAGCGTCGCCTTCTTCACTTCCAGCACTGCGCCGGATCTGCCGGAGCAAACTACGCTTCCCGACTGCGATACGCTCGTGCAATACATGGGCGGCAAAGAGGCGATTAAGACTGCAAAGAACTTGCTGAGCCGCGGTCACCCTTCCACGCTACCGGTGGTCGTCGTGGAAAACTGCAGCAGACCCAACCAACGCGTTTTGTACTTGCAATTGCGTGACCTCGAACAAGGCCTGACCGGCTGCGACGGCCCGGTTTTAGTCATGATCGGCGAAGCCATGGCGCCTCGCGGCAAATAATGCAATAGCTTACAGCTTAGCGTCTTTCTTCAACTGCCGAACCGCACCGACCATTGCGATAAAAGCCTTGGTACAAGGCGTGCCGTTTGCCAGCATCGCTTTGGCTTGATCGTATTCACCGAGATTGATTTGGCGGACAATCTTTTCCACTTCCGCGTGAAAAGCATCGTGTGCTTCCACGCACGGTTGAAAACTCTTCACAAACGGAAATTTGCGTTCGCCTTCTCCATGCAGCCAATTCCCTAATACACAGGCGTCGACTTTTGCCGCAGCTTTGACATCCAGCTGATATTTTCCATCGATTGCAGCGAGAAGCTTTTGCCTCACTTCCCCGTCTTTTGCGATCGCTTCTTCTAAATCCATCCTCTCCTCCAATTTATTTTTGGCGCGCCCTTCATGAGAACGTAAGAACGGCATACATTTATCATAGCAGCCTCATTGCGTATTGGTAAGACAGATAAACGCTGCCATATCTAGCAGGCGAGTCAACCTCGATAAGCGAGGCAAGTCACACAACTGTTGTCTCGTTCTCACACAAATCCGTGCGCGTTTGAAGTGGCTCAACTAAGCATCCTTCCCGCCAAGTGACCATTTTGAGATAGTGAACTCAACATATTGATAGGCGCGGATCATGAAAAATGCATTGCTTGGCGTAGCTTTGGCGGGATTTTTAGTTGCATGCGGCACCGGCGGCGAAGGTACAGACAACACTCCCGCACCTACGTCTTCCGCCAATCCAAGCAATGGTTCAACAACCAGTGCCACGACCACCACGACGTCTCTCTTCGGCGGCACAACCACGACGGCCAGCATTACCACAACAACCGTAAATAGTGGAACGGCACCGGTATCCTGGACGATCACCGATCTAGGCCCGAAGAGTGGTAACGGCGCCGTCTATCTTTCTCAAAATGGAAGAGCGCTTGTCGTCAATCTTGGCAATGCACTTGCCGCAGAAACCTACGTTGCCGATAACGGCACCATCGTGCCTATCACGCGCGAAGGACAATACACGCAAGTAGAGGGATACGGCATTAACGATAGCCAAGTCTTAGCGAGAAGTTACACGCCGACATTTACGCCGGGCGGCGTAACCAGCACGAACGTGAAGTACTTCATCTACAGCAACGGCCAAATCAATGATTTGAGCGGCACCGAAAACTTCAATCCATTTCCCACAATGGCAATGAACAATACGGGGCAAATCGCCGTGTCGGCCGACTTTCCTGACCAACAAACCACGACCGCGGGGCTATATAGCAATGGCCTGTTAAAGAACTTAGGAAGTTTGGAGGAAAACCAGCCCACTCTTTCCACAGCACTGAACGATAAGGGAGAGGTAGTGGGATACGGCTCACTGCGCGGCTCATCTAAACAAGCTGCCTTTCTTTACAGCCAAGGCAAGATGAGCAACTTAGGCTACTACAGCGAGAGCTATGATTTCGCCCATCCGACAGCGATCAATAATGCGGGGCAAATCACCGGGCAAATCGCACAATGGGGCAGTGAAACTACCGGCCATGTCTTTCTCTATAGTGCCGGCCAAATGAAGGATCTTGGGACCGGCTTTGCCTTTGCGATCAATAATCGAGGCCAAATCGTCGGCAAGCGAATCGGGACATCGATTGACTTCGCCGTCCTGTACGACGGCAACCAAGTGACCGATCTGAACACCTTACCGGCCGTGGCGGCAAGCGGTTGGCATCTTTATTCAGCCACTGCGATTAATGACCGTGGACAAATCGCCGGCACCGGCACCATCAATGGCAAGGGACGCGCATTTCTGCTGACGCCGGTATACAAATAAACTACGCCAAAGAATCCAAGCAGTACTTGGCGATGGCATGTAAGACATCGTCATTTTCACCGACCGCGCCCGCGACCTTGATCGTCATGCGCGGGTGTTTGTGTTTAAGCTCGTCCGCCAGCAACGGCAAGTCACGCAATACGTGTCCGCCCTGCCCGAAAAAGACCGGCACCACAGTCGCTTGAACGATCCCTTGTGCTTCCAAGTCCTGTACTAGATCCGGCAAACGCGGCATCATCAATTCGAGAAACGCAAGATCGACGCGAACATCGCCAAGTTGTTTTTGAAGGATCTGCTGCAAGCGTTGAAACGGCTCCGCCCAGCGCGGATCGCGCGCACCGTGAGCGAACAAAATAAGGGCTCGTTTCATCCGGCTAATTCCTTTGCACCCACCATAATGCCCCGACGGCCAGCATCATGAACAGCATACTCGGCAGCAGCGCCGTTGCCAGCGCCGGCCAAGTATTCAACAAGCCCAGATGTGAAAATAGACTATTCAAGAGCTGGAAACTGACGCCGATCATGATGCCGATGAAAATTTTCAGACTGACGCCACCTGAACGGAAGTGTAGATAAGCGAATGGAAGCGCCAGCGCCAGCATGACGAACACTGCGAAGGGGTAAACGATTTTTTTCCAGAAAGCGATTTCGTAGCGGCCGGTATTTTGATTGTTTTCTTCCAAATGTCTGGTATAGGCCGCCAGGTCTTGGGCAGACATACGATCGGGGTCGGCAAACAAGACCGACAGAATATCCGGCGTGATTTCAGAAACCATTTCACGGCTATCTTTTTTTTGCGTGGAAACGCCGCCGGAAGCCGCCTCGCTGACTGCCACTCCAGCCAAATGCGTCTCGACGACATTGTGGAGCCGCCAGGTAAAGTGGCCGGTGTAATTCGCGCTCTCTGCAGTGATGAGCGCCCTTAGTCGAAAATCGCGATCAAATTCGTAGACACGCACGTTCTGCAATTCGCCGTCGGGCTGGACTTCCTTGACATTGACGAAGCGCGAACCGATCGCTTCGCCGCTGATGCCATTCGCGCGAATCACATCCTTGGTCCATAAGCCAGAACGGAATTGCTGAGATATGGAGCTGCCCTGCACGCGCATTTTCCATTTTTCTGCCGCTTCGCTTGCCGCCGGAGAAATAAACTCGCCGAATAAAAAGGTGGCCAAAGTAAAGATCACGCCGATCTTGGCGAGCATGATTCCTGCACGCCACGTCGACATGCCGGAAATACGCATGACGGTGAATTCGGAGCGCGAGGCTAATTGCGCAAGCGCATAAATGGTGCCGATCAAAACGGCGATCGGAATCAGTTCATAAGTATAGCCGGGCAAGCCCATCAACACGTACACAAAGGCATGTTCCAGGCGATAACCGCCTCGCCCCACCGCGGGCAGTTCGCCCATCAAATCGAAAAAAGCAAACAGAGCCAGGAAAGCAATCAGCACGAAAATGACGGCGCCGGTCACTTCGGCGGAAACATAACGCTGCAGAGTTCTCATGTCGTTACTTCCCCCATCAGTGAACGACGTTTGAATCCGGCCCATAGGACCAGCGGATGGTATTCGCTATTTCGGTAGATGCGCCAGGAAAACAGCATCGCGATCACGACCACGGCCGCTAAATGAATCGGCCACCAGCCCCCTATCCACGATATGCGCTCTTGCACAACTGCGGCTTGCATCACGCTTGCCATGTTGCTGTACAAAACGAACAGCAGCAATGCAATCAAGAGATTGGCCGAGCGGCCGCCGCGCGGATTGACGAAGCCGAGCGGTACGGCAAGCAGCATTAATAGCAGCGCCATCATCGGCAACGCGATGCGCCACACCAATTCGCCTTTGGAAAACGGCGTCGGGTCGACCAGCAATGCATGGGTCGGCAGCGAACGCGCCGACTTATCGCCGACCAAAGCTTCCGACTGGCGCGATACCAATACGCCGTAGCGTTCAAATTCCATGATCTGGAAGTCCGGCTGCGCCGTCATTGCGTCGTAGCGGCGGCCTTGCCGCATCACGAGAAATTTGTCGCCCCGCTTGTCGAATTCAATCGTGCCTTCACGCGCCACCACAATGCTATTGCGGCCATTGTGTTGCGTATTGACGAAGATATTCTTGACCCGCATTGCATCGCCGGTGACGCCTTCTACAAAGAAGACGCGTTCGGCAGATGCCGATTCCTGAAACTTACCGGGCGAAACCTTGGCGATGTCTTCCCGTTTTTCGAAGCGTTCCCGAAATTCCGCGCTTCGCTGATTTGCCCAAGGCGTCACCACGAAGCTCAACGAAGCGGTCAAGACGACGATGGGCACGGCAAACCAGAAAACCGGGGCAATCCAGCGCGACAAACTCAAGCCGGACGCGAACCACACCACCATTTCGGAATCCTGATAACTGCGCGTCACCACCAACAGCACGGAAATAAAGCCCGTCAGAATCAGAATGACCGGCATATACGTCAAACCGGCGAATCCAAGCAAAGCAATCACGTCGCGCGAAGCAACCTTGCCGCCGGCCGCTTGGCCGAGGATCTTGATCAACATCACGGTGATGGTAATCGTAAACAGGGTGGTAAAAACTGCGCCTGCGGTACTGACTAACTCGCGTCGAAGAGCGCGCTGAAAAATCATTGCTGAGTGGTCTTATAATGAGGTATCGACTACGGAGGAATGCATGGACTTTAGCATAAAAACTTTCGACGCAAAAAACCCCCTTGCCGCCCTGAAAACCGGCTGTTTGGTGGTCGGCGTTTTCGAAGAGGGAAAATTGTCGCCTGCCGCAAAAGGCCTCGACGGCAAAGGGGAAATCGCAGCCGCGCTTAAGTCGGGCGATATATCGGGCAAAGCGGGCTCTACATTATTGATGCGTAAAGTCAACGGCTTGGCTGCGGAACGGCTGCTTTTAGTGGGGCTGGGTAAAGAACAGCCCCCTACCGAAAAAAATCTTGCAAGCGCCATGCAAGCCGCGGCTAAGGCACTCACTTCCTTAGGCGCGGCGGACGCGGTATTCGCTCTACCGTTTGAAGAAATAAAAGACCGGGATGCGAGCTGGGCAATTCGCAGCAGTACGTTAGGTTTACGCGAAGGTGCCTATCGTTTCGAATCGCTTAAAAGCAAAAAAGAACCGGCGCCGCAAGGTCCTCGCAAAATAGCTTTCGCCGTACCGGCCGCCAATGCCTCCGCTGCCAAAACTGCCTTGGCGCAAGGCGTAGCCATTGCCAATGGTATGGAACTCACGAAAGATTTGGGCAATACGCCTCCCAATATATGTACGCCGACTTATCTTGCGGATACCGCGAAAAAGCTGGCGAAGGAATTCGATATGGCGGTGGAAGTGCTCGACCGCAAGCAAATCCAAGCGCTCAAAATGGGAAGCTTCCTTTCCGTCACTCACGGCACCCTGGAACCGCCTAAGTTCATCGTGCTGAAATATTTGGGCAGCAAAGCCAAGGATGCCCCGGTGGTATTGGTCGGAAAAGGCATCACCTTCGATTCGGGTGGCATATCGATTAAACCGAGCGGCAACATGGATGAAATGAAATACGACATGTGCGGCGCCGCCTCAGTGCTCGGCACTCTGCGCGCCATCGCGGAATTGAAGTTGAAGCTCAATGTTATCGGCGTCATTCCTTCTACGGAAAATATGCCTTCCGGCAGCGCCACGCGTCCGGGCGATATCGTCACCTCCATGTCCGGTCAAACGATTGAAATCCTGAACACCGATGCCGAAGGCCGGCTCATCCTGTGCGATGCCCTGACATATTCAGAACGCTTCAAACCGGCGGTCGTCGTGGATATCGCCACGCTGACCGGCGCTTGCGTGACTGCCCTCGGCCATCACAATTCCGGCTTGTTTACGCGCCACGACGAAGACCATGACAAACTCGCGCAAGAATTGCTTGTCGCCGGCAAGGCTGCGGGCGACACGGCCTGGCGCATGCCGATCGAAGAGAATTATCAAGAACAATTGAAATCGAATTTCGCCGACATGGCGAATATCGGCGGGCCGCCCGGCGGCAGCATTACGGCGGCATGCTTTTTGGAGCGCTTCACGCGTAACTATACGTGGGCACATATCGATATTGCGGGAACAGCGTGGAAGAGCGGCTCCACTAAGGGCGCAACCGGCCGGCCGGTACCTTTACTCACCACCTTCCTCATTCACCGCGAACAAGCGCGGGAACGGACGCAATCGGGCAACGGTAAGAAAACCGCATGAAAATAGCGACCTGGAACGTCAATTCTCTGAAGGTCCGTTTACCGCAAGTGCTGCAATGGCTTGCGGTAAATCCTGTCGATGTGCTGGGACTGCAAGAGACCAAACTCACCGACGATAAATTTCCGATCGCGGAAATCGAAGCGGCGGGCTATCAAGTGGTGTTCAGCGGACAGAAGACTTATAACGGCGTCGCAATCCTGTCGCATCATCCGATGGCGGATGTCATTAAAAACAATCCGCACTTTCCCGACGCACAGCAACGCCTAATCGCCGCCACGATTCAAGGCATACGCGTCATCTGCGCTTATGTGCCTAACGGCCAAGCGGTCGACTCCGATAAATATCGGTACAAGCTTCAATGGCTGGAAGCGCTCCATGTATGGCTTACCGAAGAGTTGCGCACGCATGAAAACCTGGTCGTGCTGGGCGACTACAACATTGCGCCGGAAGACCGCGATGTGCACGATCCCGTTGCGTGGCAAGGCAGCGTGCTGGTGTCGGATGACGAACGCGCTGCATTCACAAAACTCCTGGGCCTCGAATTCAAGGATGCTTTTCGGCTATTCGAGCAAGATGAAAAATTATTCAGCTGGTGGGATTACCGCCAAATGGCATTTCGCCGCAATATGGGCTTACGTATCGACCATATATTGTTGTCGGCCGCACTCGCCCCGCGTTGCCGCGGCTGCGTCATCGATAAAGTGCCGCGTAAGTGGGAGCAACCATCCGACCATACGCCTGTCATCGCCACCATCGAATAATTTGACTTTTGTTTACCCTCTTGTAAGGGATCCCTTCTTACTTTCCCCGCCCCTTCATCGTTAAAATTCAAGAAATTAATAAAAAAGCTACTTATTGGCATTTTGTTGCCATAAAAATAATTTCTTGCGCTCCCCATGTAATTCGCGCCACCCGGAATTTAGTCTATACGTGAGGTTTAGAATGACCTGCAAATCCGTACTTGCCGCCTGTGCACTGAGCCTATTGCTGGTCGCTTGCGGCGGAAATACGCCGAGCGATTCGCCCGCAAAACAAACGACGGTTTCATCGTCGGCGAAGTCCGAACTTCTCTATCGTAAAGATTTTAAGCCCCTGCCCGCTAACGTCGTCAAAAGCACTGTCTATGCAAAACCCAAAGCCGGCGAACTGGTTACCAACGGAGGATTTGAAGACGGCGCAACCGGTTGGATGACCAGTGCGGGCAACATCATTACCGAATTCAGCGATTGGGCACACAGCGGCAACAAATTTGCTTATTTAGGCGGCTACGACAATGCGGCCGATATGATCGCGCAAGACTTTGCCCTGCCTGCTAACGCGCAATCCTCGCTGCAATTCTGGTACTACGTTCGCTCCGATGAAACCGAATCGACTGCCAGCGACTTCATGACCGTCGATCTCTACAGCATAGACAGCGGAAACAAGCTCGCCACCTTGGGACAAGTGAGCAATCTGCAAAAGAACAGCGGCTGGGTGAACCAACAATACGATCTCTCCGCCTATCAAGGACAAAATGTCCGCTTGATGTTTTCCGCCGCGACCAATGCATCGAACGTCAGCTTGTTCGTCGTCGATGACGTTTCGCTGACCACGGCGGCAATCGTAAGCGCCGGTGTGACGCCACAAACCGGCTGGTGGTGGAACCCCGCCGAAGGCGGCCGCGGCTTCACCATTGAAAAACAAGGCGACAAGATTTTCATGGCCGGTTATTTATATGAAAACGACGGCCGCGCGACTTGGTTCGGCGCGGGTCCGGCAGTCGTTAGCGGCTCTACTTTTTCCGCGCCATTGACCACTTACATCGGCGGCCAAACATTGACGGGCACTTTCCATGCGCCCTCCAGCACAGCTAACAATGGCACGATCAGCGTCACCTTTACCGATTCTAGCCACGGCACACTGAGCTGGCCCGGCGGCAGCATTGCCATCGAGCGTTACAACATTGTCGCCAACGGCGCAAATGCGTCCGTGCCCGCCGGTACGCCGCAGGCTGGCTGGTGGTGGAATCCGGCTGAAGGAGGACGTGGTTATTCCATCGAAATCCAAAACAACACGATGTTCCTTGCAGCCTACATGTATGACGACTTGGGCAATCCGATTTGGTATGCATCCGGTCCGACGGCCATGACGAATCCGAATACCTATCAAGGTACATGGCAGCAATACGGCAATGGACAAAGCATGAGCGGCGCTTACAAATCTGCATCGGTGGTCAACGCCAATGTCGGCGCGGTGACGATCAACTTCAACAGTACGACCACCGCCGTCCTTACGCTACCCGACGGTCGGCAGATATCGATTCAGCGCTATAACTTCGGCAACTGACGGGCGCGCTTCGAAAATCTCTTATACTCCGTGTTTAAAAGCGTCACTTAAAGTGGCGCTTTTTTACTTGTGCGCTCTTAAGCTTATGGATGAAATAGACTATCAAAGCGATGAACCGTTTCAGGAAAGGCCATGGATCAAATGGGAGTCCACATTTGAAATTGACGCCTGGATAGACAGCTACAACAGAGATCTTCGCAATTTGGTCAAAGACCCCAGGGCAAAGGGATATGGCATCTGCTTCATACTGGAGGCAGGCGGCGAAATTTATCTGCATACGATGCCTGAGGGAGTAGTGCTCATTGATGTGCCGCCCGAAGCCGAATGGATCTCGCCCATTCTCACTACGATCATTCAAACCGAAGCCCCTAAATCGCAAATATGGACCATGCCGATTGATAAGCTGACGCAACTGATATTCGGATTGAATAGCCTGATCAAGGCCACCAGGATGGTCCTCCATCACGAATTCAGGATTAAGCGATAAACAAAAAATACTCCCGACATGCGGGGGTTGAAAAAGCGAGGAGCCGCCTTCCTTGTTACCGCCTGCTTAGCGCTTATTGCGGATGGGGATATCCATTTCTTCAGCTTTGATCTCGCGGACCAGCTCCGGCACGGCCCATGTGAAATTCGAGTCGTTCTGCCTTCCATCGCAGCGATCAGCTTGTCGGTATTGGTGTCGCCTCCGGTTTTCTTGAGCGCTTCCACCACGGCAATACCCGCTGCCATGCCGCCTGCGGTGAAGAAGTCAGGCGGGGACTTGAACTTCTTGTAGTGCTCGGCGTTCAGCCAGTTGTTGACCGGGTTCTTCGGAATGCCGTAGTAGTAGTACAGTGCGCCTTCCATGCCAGGTAGTTTTTTGAATTGCGCCATCTGCGGCAAGATGTTGCCGCCGGTTGAAATCTCGATGCCATAGCGCTCCTTTAAATTCATGTCGGCGAATTTGCCGAACGGATCGCCGCCACCGGCCCAAGTCAGCCACATGATCTTGCGGCCCGGCTTGTCTTTCAATTTCTCGATAATGCGTTGCGCACTGGCGGTGAAGTCGGTGGTGGTCGGCGGTACATATTCTTCATGCACCAGCTTGGCTTTTTTCACCGCACCTTTAAATGCCTTGACGCCGTCACGGCCAAATGCGGTATCCGGGGCAAACGTAACGATACTAAGTAATCATTGAAAAGCAATTGTGTAATCTGTACCAAAACCCTGCATCAAGGCGTCGACTTCCTGCTGCAATTCGTGACCGGCCAATGCACAGAAGCGGCGCCAGAAATATTTG
>JACOUL010000011.1 GCA_016177875.1 Burkholderiales bacterium | reverse complement strand
TGACGGGCGCCTTCCAGCATGCCCCGAATCTGCTCGAACTGCTCTCGGTCGATGTCGCTCGGATAGTGCTTCCTGTTCATTTCTCTTCCCGGTAAAACTGCTAAATACCTTTGACTGGAAGATATTGATCAGGTTCTTAGATCAAGCCGTCAAACAAAACCACGTCCACTTGGTCACCGACGTTGATGTTGCCCCCATCGTGGGGCAGCACGACGATGCAATTGGCTTGAGACATCGAATGCAGTATGCCTGAGCCTTGGGCACCGGTAATCCGCACCTGTGGGTTGCCGCGAGCATCGTTGGAAAGAATGCCGCGTTGAAATTCTGTACGGCCTGGTTTCTTGCGCATAGTCGATTGCGAAGTCGCGCGCATAAGAGGCAAGCCATCAGCGTCGCTGCCCATCATCTTGAGCAAGGCCGGGCGCACAAAGAAATAAAAGCTCACCATGGCGGCAACCGGATTTCCGGGCAGTCCAAATAGTAAGGCACTTTCTTCATGTGAAGAAATGCGGCCGAAGGCCAATGGTTTGCCCGGACGCATGGCAATCTTCCAAAAGGCAACTTCGCCCAATTGCTGCAGGATCTTGCCTGTATAGTCAGCGGCGCCGACTGATACACCACCGGAAGTAATGATGGCGTCTGCTTGCTCACACGCATTGCGCAAGGCATGCTCCAGCGCCGCAGGATCGTCTTTGACGACGCCCATGTCGATAAGGTCGCACCCAAGGCGCGCGAGCATACCGAACACGGTATAGCGGTTGCTGTCGTAGATGCAGCCTGGGTCGAGCGGTTCGCCGACTGAGCGCAATTCGTCGCCGGTGGAAAAGAATGCCACGCGTAGTTTGCGCAACACCGGCACGTTGGCGACGCCTAGCGATGCCAACAAGCCGAGATCGGCAGGACGCAGGAATTTTCCTTTCGTAAGAGCCACTTGGCCGATAGCCAAATCTTCGCCTTTGAAACGCCGGTTGTCGCGTGGCTCGATTGCGCCGGCGGGAATTGTTATTTCGTAGTCCGGAACTTTTTGTACCAATTCATGCGGCACCACCGTATCGCACTCGCGTGGCATCATGGCGCCGGTCATGATGGAGATGCATTCGCCGCGCTGAACTGCGCCGTCGAAGCTATGCCCTGCGAAAGCGGACCCGACGATTTTTAGTTTGAGGTCTTTGCCTCGCACGAGATCGGCGCCGTGGAAGGCATATCCATCCATCGCCGCATTGTCGTAAGCCGGCACATTGATGGTGGAAACGATATCTTCTGCCAAGACGCGGTCGAGTGCGGAATGCAGGGTGGCAGTTTCCGTTTCTTGGAAAGGGCTGACCAATTCGCGCATGATTCTTTGCGCGGTTTCGACCGTCAAATCCGTGGGATGGACGCTAGCCGTGTCGCTGAACAGCGAGGGGGAATTTTGAGTGCTCATTCTAGGGATCGTAATTCGTCGAGAGTATTGAGATTGTAGAAGGCACGTTCGTCCGGGAACCGCACGTAGATCAATTTTTGTAAATTTTGCCACTCTCGCATTTTCCGCCCACCCGATTCCAGGTAAGTAGTTAGCTTAGGTAGAAGTTCGGTTTTCAACAAGCAAAATACCGGATGCAGTTGCATTGCTTCCTGCGTACCTGTAGTGGCGGCCGCGATGTCGGCATTTTCTCGTTGCAGTGCGTCCAGAAGGCGCTTTCCCAAATCTTCCGGCAAGAAGGGAGAATCGCAGGACGCCGTTAGCATCAATGGTGTTTGGCAATGGCGCAAACCTGCCTGCAATCCTGCCAATGGTCCCGCGAAATCGGCAATCTCATCGGTGATGACAGGGACACCCAATGTGGCATATTGCTCAAGATGTCGATTGGCATTGATGATCATTGCGTCGACTTGTGGATTTAGGCGGCCCATCACATGTTGAACGAGCGGCATTCCGCGAAAGAGTTGTAATCCCTTATCCGAGCCACCCATACGCGTCGCGCGTCCACCGGCTAAGATTAATCCCGTGACGGCCAAGATTAGCCTCCGATGTAGGACATTTCGACTTTCGTCCGCTGCTTCAGCTCGAGCGTCTGAACGGTACGGAGTTCCGAATAGCGATCGCTACGTGCGCGCCAAATTTGGGCGACTGTGGAGCTGATTTCTTCATCGCTTCTGCCGCCACGGACCAAGGTCCGCAGATCGTGGCCGCTACCGGAAAACAGGCAAGTATAAAGTTTCCCTTCCGTCGATAGCCGCGCACGCGTGCAATCACGGCAAAATGCTTGAGTGACGCTTGAGATCACGCCGATTTCACCTGCGCCATCGGCATAGCGCCAGCGGCTTGCCGTTTCGCCGGCGTAGTTGGGGGCAATTTCGACCAATGGTATGTCGGCGTGAATACGGCGTATGACTTCGGAGGAAGGAATGACCTCATCCATTTTCCATCCGTTGCTGGCCCCGACATCCATGTATTCGATGAAGCGCAAAATAAACGGCGTACCGTGGAAGCGGCGCGCCATGGGAACGATTTCGCTATCGTTCATGCCGCCTTTGACCACCATATTTACTTTGATCGGACTTAGTCCAACGCGATGAGCGGTCTCTATGCCTTCTAATACGTCGGCAACGGCAAAGTCAACATCGTTCATGCGTTTGAAAATCGCGTCATCAAGCGAGTCGAGCGAAACGGTAATTCGCTTTAATCCGGCGTCTTTGAGCGATTGTGCTTTCTTTGCCAGCAGCGAACCATTGGTGGTTAAGGTGAGATCAAGATCACGCCCGCTAGTTGTCTTGAGATTCGCAAGCATTTCGATCAAGGTTTCAATATTTTTGCGCAGCAGCGGTTCGCCACCGGTCAGGCGGATTTTTTCTACACCATGGGCAATAAATGTTTTTGCGATGCGAGTGATTTCTTCAAACGTCAGCAGGGATTGATGCGGCAGGAATGCGTAGTTCTTGTCGAACACCTGTTTTGGCATGCAATAGACACAGCGGAAATTACAGCGGTCCGTTACGGAGATGCGCAAATCGCGTAGAGGACGATTCAAGGAGTCAAGCAAGCTTCCCGACGGCGCGCCAATGGGCGCCTTTACCTGCGATGTGTGCAAGTGACGGACATCGACAACAGGGATGAATTTTGCGCTCATGAAAACGACTTTTTTCTAACGCAAATAAGATACCACGAGTCCCGCAATTGCACAGATGGCGATTAGTTTGATGGTGCCCAGCTTAAAGCGGAAGAGAGCAATGCAAGCAGCTAAGGTGATGACGATCGCGATCCAGTCCCACTGTTGCACTGGTTTGGTGAGTTTGAAGACATGCTCGCCGAAAAATACGGCAAGGCTGACAATGACACCGACGACTGCTGCCGAAATAGCCGTCAGCGGCGCCGTCAATTTGATGTTGTCGCGCGTAGATTCAACCAAGGGGCCGCCAGTGAGGATAAATATAAATGAAGGTAGAAAGGTGAAGAAGGTTGCGACACTGGCGCCTGCAACCCCCGCAATAAATAAACTATCTGCACCAAAAATTTCTTTCGTCCAAGCGCCCACGAATCCAACGAATGCAACAATCATGATCAAGGGACCCGGCGTTGTTTCGCCGAGCGCTAAGCCGTCGATCATTTGCGGTGCGCTTACCCAATGATAGGTCTCGACGCTGCCCTGATAAACATAAGGCAATACAGCGTAAGCACCGCCGAAAGTGAGCAATGCCGCCTTTGTAAAAAACCATCCCATTTGTGTGAGGGGTGTCGTTTTGCCGAACGCGAGAGCTAGCAATTCCCATACGGCCAAACCTAAGCCAAGGCCGATGACGACGGCTGCAATGAGCTTGCCCAAAGAAAATCGTGCATGTTGAGGAGTGGGCGTGTCGTCGTCGATAATGGCCGGCCCGTAATTGGCTGTGCGTGAGGCATGGCCGCCGCCGATTTTGAATTTCTCAGGGAGTACTCTGCCGCCGATGAAGCCGAGGAATGCTGCCGCCAAGACGATGGCTGGAAAGGGGACGCCGCCTACAGCAATTGCGGTAAATGCCGCAATTGCAATGGCGATCAGCCAAGCGTTTCGTAATGAGCGTGAACCGATGCGCCAGGCGGCGGCTAGTACGATCGCGACGACCGCAGGCTTAATACCGTACAAGATACCGGCAACGATTCCGACCTGGCCAAATTTTAGATATACCCAAGACAAGGCAATCAGAATGGCGAGCGATGGCAACACGAATAAGGTTCCGGCGATGATGCCGCCCAAGGTGCGGTGCATCAGCCAGCCGATATAAACCGCGAGCTGCGTTGCTTCCGGTCCGGGTAAGAGCATGCAATAGTTCAACGCATGCAGGAAGCGCTTTTCCGAAATCCAGCGACGCCGCTCTACCAGTTCGGTATGCATCAGCGCAATTTGTCCTGCGGGGCCACCGAAGCTGACGAAGCCGAGCTTAAGCCAATAGCGAAACGCTTCAGCTAAAGAAACCGGCGCCGGACGTTGTAGCGAAGAGTCGCTCACGGAAGGTGTCTCTCTTGTTTTGAAGAGGCAAAAAAAGAGGAGCCTGAAGCTCCTCTTGCGCTGGCTATTATCGCCGTGTTTCGACTTGAATCAATGGTTCGGCCGAAACTGGCGGAAGCGGCTTGCGCATACGCGGCACGCGGGGCGCCGTAACGATGCGCGATGCGGCTTCTTGCGCAGCCCTCAGCTTATCCGGATCAGTCATTGCCAAGGTCAATCCAGCGCTGCTCAAGACGGCGCGTAATTCATCGATCGGCATAGGTGCAGGATGAACGATGGCGGACTGATTCAACACGATAGGCGGTGACGGCGGCACCGGAACTGCGATCGGTGCAGCAATCGGGACGGCCGGAGCAGCGGAAGCTGCGGGCTCAACTGCTACGGCAGCTACAGGAGTTGCAAGCGGCACGATGTTCGATACGGGCTCAACCGCCATTGCCGGAGCCGCTTGCATTGTGGCGGCCATAGGCGTTGGTTCAAGTGCAACCGGCGCCTCGGAAATTTCGGTTTCGGTTTTCGATTCGACTTCTATTTCCTCCGACTCGTTTTCATTCTCGGCGCCGGCGGCTCCCATGTTTTCGCGTTCACGACGATTGCGATTTCGTCCGCCGCGGCGACGGCGGCGACGGCGCTGCTCGTCAACTTGTTCCCCGCTTTCTGTCGTGACAGCGGCAAGCTGCGATTCATCCGTTGTCGAAACTTCGGCTGACGGCTGAATTGCATTCAGCGGTGCTACGGTTTGCGACAATACCGTTTCCTCAGCTTTAGCTTCGGCTTGCACTTCTTTGCGCTCTTCGCGATTGCGTTGCTGGCGTTCTTGGCGTTCGCGTTTGTTCTCTTGGCCATCGCGTTGCTGACGTGGCTGACGCGGGGCAGGTGCAGCAGTGCCTTCTGTCAAGGCTTGCTTGGGTTGCGTCTCTTGCTTCTGCTCGGCACGAGCGCTTTCGCGTTCTTCATTGCGCTCACGGCCGTTACGGTCGCGCCCGCCACGACTGCGGCGGCGACCACCGCGTTCCCCACGCTCACCCCGTTCACGGGATTGTTGCGGCTTGGCTTCGGGAGCAACAGGCACCGCAATTTGTTCGGCCGGTTTCTTGAAGAAAAGACCAAGGATTTTGCTGAAGAAACCGGGTTCAGGTGCCAGCACTGCCGGCGTTGCGGCAGATGCTTCTGCTTCTGTTTTGCGTTCGACAATGGGGGCAGGTTGATCCGGTGTGATGCCTTTAACCACCGCTTCCTGACGCGGTTTGATTTCTTCCTTCTGGCGTTTGCTATAGCCAATGTCGGTATCGACTTGCTCTGCCATGGCATAGCTGGCCTGCATGCCATCCAGACGCGGATCGTCATGCTTGATACGTTCGAGCTTGTAATGCGGCGTCTCGATATGCTTGTTCGGAATCAGGATGACTGTTACGCGATGACGCGTTTCGATCTTCAGAATCTCACCGCGCTTTTCGTTCAGCAGGAATGCAGCAACGTCGACCGGCACTTGAACATGAATCGCGGCCGAGTTTTCTTTCATTGCTTCTTCTTGAATGATGCGCAAGACTTGCAGCGCCGACGATTCAGTGTCGCGGATGTGGCCGGTGCCGTTACAGCGAGGGCAAGTGACGTGGCTGCCTTCCGAGAGCGAGGGGCGCAAACGCTGGCGCGAGAGCTCCATCAAGCCAAAGCGCGAAATCTTGCCCATCTGAACACGGGCACGATCGTAATGTAGCGCATCCTTTAAACGGTTTTCGACTTCACGCTGGTTCTTGGAATTCTCCATGTCGATGAAGTCGATGACAATCAAGCCACCTAGGTCGCGCAGACGCAATTGGCGCGCGACTTCATCTGCTGCTTCCAAGTTGGTATTCAGCGCTGTTGTTTCGATATCGCCGCCGCGCGTGGCGCGTGCCGAGTTGACGTCCACCGACACCAGTGCTTCGGTATGGTCGATCACGATGGCTCCGCCCGAGGGTAGCGGCACCGTGCGCGAGTATGCCGTTTCGATCTGGTGCTCGATCTGGAAACGCGAGAACAACGGTACGTCATCGCGGTAGCGTTTGACGCGATGAACCATGTCCGGCATCACATGCGTCATAAACTGATGCGCTTGGTCGTAAATTTCATCGGTATCGATTAAGATTTCGCCGATGTCAGGCTGGAAATAATCGCGAATGGCACGAATTACCAAGGAAGATTCCTGATAGATCAGGAAGGCGCCGGGCGCCGATTTGCCGGCCCCGTCAATGGCGTTCCATAGTTGCATCAGGTAATTCAAGTCCCATTGCAACTCGTCTACATTTCGGCCGATGCCAGCGGTACGCGCGATTACCGACATGCCGGTCGGCAGGTCGAGTTTATCCATGGTTTCGCGCAACTCTTGGCGATCTTCACCCTCAACCCGGCGCGATACGCCGCCGCCGCGAGGATTGTTGGGCATCAACACCAAATAGCGGCCCGCCAAGGAAATGAAAGAAGTAAGGGCGGCCCCTTTGTTGCCGCGTTCTTCTTTCTCAACTTGAACCATGATTTCCTGGCCTTCACGCAATGCTTCCTTAATGGATGCATTGCGGACGTCCACGCCTTCACGGAAATAGCTGCGCGCCACTTCCTTAAATGGCAAAAAGCCATGGCGTTCTTCCCCGTAGTTGACAAAGCAAGCTTCGAGAGAAGGTTCGATGCGGGTGATGACGCCCTTGTAGATATTGGACTTGCGTTGTTCGCGTCCGGTGGTTTCGATATCAATGTCGATCAGTTTTTGTCCGTCGACAATGGCCACGCGCAATTCTTCCTGCTGCGTAGCATTGAATAACATCCGTTTCATTTTTTATGCTCCAGACCCAAAGGTCATTAATTGCCGCAATGAAGCGACAGCAGTACATAGGATGTACGCGAGGACGGAGCGTCTGGGGAAGAATTGCCTAAGCGTGCGGCTGGCAAATACACTTGCTTTTGCCGCAACTGGGCGCAAATAGCGTTGAGCGGTGCCGTGCGAAGCGCTCTTATAAGCTGCATAATCGCCGACCATCATGTGGTCTCGGCAAAACCGCAAAACTATCAACACTATCAATCAACGAGTTCACCGTGATTAAGCAAACTCGTCAACATTATTCTTTAGTAATCCAGACAATCAAGTCCAGCATTTTTGCGCGGCGCCCGATTACAACTGCGGTGCAACCCTGGTTCGCGCATCAACGATGCATACACAATTCGCCGCCGAATTTGCAAACTAGCGGAGCCGGCGGACATGCCCCTGTGTAGAATGGTCTTTTTTATTCTCACACCTGCCGCGAATTAATAACGACGGCGTTTAATTATATATTCAAAATGAAGGACTTAGCGAGAGTTTCCGGGAAAAAAGGTGAAAATCCCCCGGTTTCGGATTCGCAGCCGATTTCTCCCAAGGTTCAACTTGTGACGATTTCCGCGGAGGAAGCCGGGCAGCGCATCGACAACTTTTTGCTTCGCGTTTGCAAAGGGGTGCCCAAAAGCCATATTTATCGGGTGCTAAGATCCGGCGAAGTGCGAGTCAACAAAGGGCGAATAGATCAAACCTATCGGCTGGAAGATGGCGATGTCATCCGCATTCCTCCCATCCGCATGGCCGAAAAGACCAAGCTTGTCGTGCCGGGTGCTGAATTCGCCATTTTGCTGGAAGACGACTATATCTTGGCAATTGATAAGCCGGCGGGGATTGCTGTGCACGGCGGTTCCGGTGTGAGCTATGGCGTGATCGAGCAATTAAGGGCGGCTCGCCCGCAAGCGAAATTTCTTGAGCTGGTGCATCGTCTGGATCGGGATACTTCCGGAGTATTGCTGCTTGCCAAGAAGCGCTCTGCATTGACGCATTTACACGAGCAAATTCGTGAAGGACAGCTTGATAAACGGTATTTGCTTTTAGTTACCGGTGATTGGCAAAATCGAAGACAGCATGTCAAGCTGCCATTGTTCAAGTACAACCTACCCGATGGCGAACGCCGCGTGCGCGTTCAAGCGGATGGTTTGCCTTCACACACGGTCTTCAATTTGCTGCGAAAATATGCCGGCTTTACATTGCTGGAGGCGGAGTTGAAAACCGGCCGGACGCACCAAATTCGTGTGCACTCGGCATCGAGCGGATTTCCTATCGTCGGTGATGAGAAGTATGGCGATTTTGCATTGAACCGTGCTATGCAAAAAGCAGAGGGCAAACGAATTGCATTTAAACGTATGTTCTTGCATGCGCACCAAATCAGCTTTATGCATCCCCATACGAACGAAACCGTTCAATTAACGGCGCCGCTTCCTAAGGAATGCGCAGATTTTTTAAAGAGCCTCGCAACGGCTGAAGAATAGGTAATTAGTCTCACATGGCAAGGAAACAATTCGACCTCATCGTGTTCGACTGGGATGGCACCTTGATGGATAGCACCAGCACGATTGTCAAATGCATTCAAGCGGCTGCCAAGGACCTGGGGCTGCCGGTCCCGAATCGCGAAGCCGCATCGCACGTCATTGGATTGAGCTTGCCGCAAGCCATGCAAAAGGCCGTGCCGGACCTCGATGAAAAGTACTATGCCAAGATGGTTGAGCGATATCGCTTTCACTATCTCACCAAAGATCATGAACTCGACTTGTTCGACGGCGTGCGCGAAATGTTGAGCGATTTGTCGCAGCAAGGATATTTGCTTGCAGTCGCGACCGGCAAATCGCGCGTCGGATTGAATCGCGCCATGAACGTCGCCGACTTGTTTTCTTTTTTTGATGCGACACGCTGCGCGGATGAAACTTTTTCCAAGCCACATCCGGCGATGTTGCAAGAGCTGACTCGCGAATTGGGGCAGGACATGGCGCGTACAGTGATGATCGGCGACACCACGCATGACTTGCAAATGGCAATCAATGCCGGTGCTGCCGGCGTCGCTGTGCATTACGGCGCGCACCCGGTACACGAATTGAATGCTTTGAACCCGGTGTTTTCCGCGCCCTCGGTTTCGTCATTGCATGCATGGTTGAATGAGCGCGCGTAATGAGCGACACGATCATTACCATTTGCGCTTCGGATGAGTTGCTGGAAGGCGGCAAAGGCAAGCGCTTTCGCGTTACCGCGGGTGGTGAAGATACGACCGGGTTTGTCGTTCGTTATGACGGCGTGGTGCGCGGCTACTTGAATCGTTGTGCCCATGTACCGATCGAACTCGATTGGAATGAGGGAGATTTTTTCGATATGAGCGGCTTGTACTTGATGTGTTCCACGCATGGTGCGATCTATTTGCCCGAAAGCGGCCGTTGCGCCGGCGGACCTTGCCGCGGCGGCCGTTTGCGCCCGATTACGATCATCGAGCAGCAAGGACAAATATATTGGCAGCCTGACGATTACATCACGCCGGCAAGAGCATAAGTTGTGGAAGTTGAGAAGTTGTATAAGGGGATGGACCAATGAGTAATGAATTCGAATCCGCACCGCCGCCAGTTCCAGAATCGCCGCAACCGGCGCCTGCCGCAGAACCCGCGCAGCCGACAACCGCAGCGCCGCCCCAAGCGCATACAGCGACGAAGAAAGAGCATTGGGAGCGCGACATTCTGGAAAAATTGGCGTTCGAGACCTTGCGCGAGCAACGTGCGCGCAGACGCTGGGGCATATTCTTCAAACTGGCTTTTATTACTTTGTTTGGTTTCGTTTTGTGGATGGCTTTCGGTCCGGATGCCAGTGAAATTGAGACGCTAGGTACGCATACAGCCCTCATTGAAATTGACGGGACGATCGAGCATGGAAGTGGTACCGGCGCCGCGGAAAATGTCATCCCCGCCTTGAATCAGGCGTTTTCCGATACCGGCTCTGTCGGCATTATCTTGCGTATCAATAGTCCGGGCGGTAGTCCGGTGCAAGCGGGCATGATCAACGATGAAATCATGCGTCTTCGAAAAGCGTATCCGCAAAAACCTGTGTATGTGGTGGTAGAAGAGGTTTGCGCGTCGGGCGGTTATTACATCGCAGCAGCCGCCAACAAAATTTTCGTTAACAAGGCCAGCATTGTCGGATCGATCGGTGTGCTGATGGACGGCTTCGGCTTTACCGGCTTGATGGACAAGCTGGGGATTGAGCGCCGCTTAATGACTGCGGGCGAAAATAAGGGCTTCTTAGATCCATTTAGTCCGCAAAACGACCAGCAACGCTCCTTTGCGCAAACGATGCTCAATGAAGTTCACCAGCAGTTTATTGATGTCGTGCGCAAAGGCCGTGGTAAGCGCTTGAAGGAAACGCCGGAAATGTTTTCAGGCCTATTTTGGAGCGGCAGCAAGGCTGTTGAGTTAGGCTTGGCGGACGGCTTCGGCACCGTAGACAGCGTCGCCCGCGATGAATTGAAAGTCGAAGAAATCGTCGACTACACGCAGCATGAAGGCTTGTCGGAAAAATTGTTGAAGCGATTCGGCTCCGCTGCCGGCGCAGGGGCGGCTCAATCGATTTCGAATAGTTTCAAGCCGCGTTTGCGCTGAGCGCTATTGCGCCAGCAATAGGAAAACCGTCGGCTGTTTATGCAGATCCGGCGTTTTTCCTGATGCCATTTCTTTTTTCCATTGCGCCGTGCTTTGGGTTTTAACCGATTCGCTTGCTAACGTAAGATTCGTTGCGGCACAAATCAGGGTCGCAGGATGGCAGTTTGCAACAAGCGCCTCCAGCATCGCAGTATTTCGATACGGCGTTTCAATGAACAATTGCGTCTGATTTTCTTTACGCGACCGTTCTTCCAATACCTTGATGCGTTTAGCGCGTTGCGCGGCATCCGTCGGCAAATAACCATTGAATGCAAAACTTTGCCCATTCAAGCCGCTGGCCATCACGGCAAGCAAGAGAGAAGAGGGACCTATCAAGGGTTTGACCCGAATGCCATTGGCATGAGCGAGGCGCACAAGATTCGCGCCGGGATCCGCCACGGCTGGTACGCCGGCTTCCGAAATCAATCCGCCATCCTGACCTGCCAAGAGCGGCGCCAACAAGGCGGGGAGCGCGGCCGTTTCAGTGTTGACGTTCAATTCCGCGATGCGGATTTCTTGCAGTGGCGTCGCCAGCGGATGTTTGACTGCTACTTGCTTCAGGAATGCGCGCGTCGTCTTCGCATTTTCTGCGATGAAATAATCGAGTCGTGCGGTCAGTGTTTGCACATCGCTGGGGATGACGCCGCCGAGTGGATCTGTTTCCGTCTCGTTTGGCGTGCCGAGCGTATTGGGAATGAGATAAAGCGTGCCAATCATGTCATCAAGTAAAGAAGGGGACACCGGCTTTGCGCAGCATGGTGCTTAATGTGATGAGAGGCAGGCCGGTTAATGCTGTAGGGTCGCTGCTCTCAATTTTCTCGATGAGTGCAATACCTAAACCTTCGTTCTTGGCGCTCCCTGCGCAATCATAGGGCTGCTCAAGGCGTAGATAAGCATCCAATTCAGCATCGGACAAATTGCGGAAGGTAACAAATGTGGGGATGCAATCCAGTTGCACGGCTTTGTTCAGATCCTTTTCGCGGCCATCCCATAGGCACAAGGCGGTATGAAAAATTACTTGGCGTCCCCGCATCATTTGCAGCTGGCGCAAGGCATTTTCGTGCGAGCCGGGTTTGCCGATTTGGTGATCATCCAACGTGGCGACTTGATCTGAACCGATCACCAAGGAATTTGGTTTCTTTCGAGCAATGATGGCTGCTTTTTCCTGGGCTAAGCGCAGCGCAGTCGCTTTTGGGGCTTCTCCAACCTTGGGAGACTCATCAATTTCGGGCTTTGCGACTTCAAAGGGAAGACGTAGACGGCTCAGCAACTCTTTTCGGTAAGGTGAGCTGGACCCCAAAATCAATGACGGAAGAGAGTCGGGCCGATGAGTAGTCATTTTCTATATTCTGATTACAAAACCGCGCTAACACTTTGACGAATAAGGGAAAAGCCTGTTATTATCGCAGGTTTTCCGGGCTAGGCGGATTTTATGAATTCCCTGGTAATTGATCCGTTTGAATTTTGCCGGCTTGAGCAGACGCGCGGGGGAGAAGTCCCTATCGTCGAATTGGAAAGACTGGCTAAGGATCTTGCGTCCACGAATGGCGCGATTAGCTGGTCATTGGTTGGCAAGACAGATGCCCTTGGTCATCCTCGGCTAGGTTTGTCAGTGTCAGGCCGAGTGCATTTGCGCTGTCAACGTTGCTTGGTGCCCTACGTATTTGAGCTCGAATCGACTTCGGAGCTGCTCATTGCAAATGATGAGGCTCGTGCGGATCAGATAGAGGAAATGCTGGGGGAGGACGAGGTTGATGTCATCGTGGCGCCGAAGCAGTTGAACGCTTTAGAACTGCTGGAAGACGAAGCTTTATTGGCAATACCTTTGTCTCCGCGGCACGATGAATGTCCTGATCAGGCGCTCACGGATGTGCCGATGACCAAAGATAAGGCGCCGTCGCCGTTCGATGCTTTGAAAAAATGGAAACGATAGGGGCTCGTTATAGTGCAAACCGTGACGATTTCCATAGTGAATGTGTTAAAATTTTAGAACTTTCAGGTTTAGGAGTAATCATGGCTGTTCAGCAAAACAAAAAATCCCCGTCCAAGCGCGGCATGCATCGTTCTCACGATCATCTGACGGCACCGAACGTGGCAATTGAGCCGACCACCGGTGAAGCCCATCTGCGTCACCACATCAGCCCGAATGGCTATTATCGTGGTCGCAAAGTATTGAAGACCAAGAACGACGAATAATTTCATTGTTGCTTCCGATAAAAAGCGGCGCGGCAGGTATTTCCCGGCGCCGTTTTTTCAAATGCTCAATAGCACCTCGTGTCATTTTGAGTCGCGCCAATTCTGGCCCTTGAAGCGGTCAGCTTCGGGCACTCAATCAATACAATGACAATCAAGATTTCCATCGATTGCATGGGCGGCGACCATGGCGTGGCCGTGACCGTGCCCGCTGCGCTCTCCTTCGCTAATCGCGAGCCGGACGCCGAGCTGATTTTGGTCGGCATGGAAGATGCGATACGCGCCGAGCTGAAAAAACACAAGGCAGAAAATCATCCGCGCATTTCGGTTTTTCATGCACCCGAAATCGTCACCATGGACGATCCGCTCGAAGTCGCATTGCGCCGTAAAAAAGACTCCTCAATGCGCGTGGCGATCAACCTCGTTAAGGAAGGCCAAGCGCAGGCTTGCGTTTCGGCCGGCAATACCGGCGCCTTGATGGCGATTTCTCGCTATGTGCTGAAGACGTTGCCCGGCGTAGATCGGCCCGCAATCTGCACGCTGATACCTAATCGCCAAGATAAGCCTACTTACATGCTCGACCTTGGCGCCAATGTCGATTGTGAGTCACACCATCTGCACCAATTCGCATTGATGGGATCGGCTTTAGTCGCTGCAACCGAAGGAAAGCCAAAGCCCACTGTGGGACTGCTGAACGTCGGTGAGGAAGATATCAAAGGCAACGAGGTCGTTAAGCAAACCGCAGCGCTCTTGCGAGCCGACCATGAGAAGGGTGTGCTTAATTTCTACGGTAACGTTGAAGGCAATGACATTTTCAAAGGCACGACCGATATCGTCGTATGTGATGGTTTTGTCGGTAACGTCGTATTGAAAGCCGCGGAAGGAATGGCGGGATTTTTCAAGGTGGTTGTCACCGCAGAGTTTAAGCGCAATGTATTGACCATGCTCGCAGGATTGTTCGCACGCGGCGCATTGAAAGCAGTTTCCAAGCGCATGAATCCGTCACGCTATAATGGCGCCAGTTTGTTGGGTTTGCGCGGCTTGGTGTTTAAGAGCCATGGTGGCGCCGATGCGTATGCCTATGAGTGGGCAATTCGACGCGCGTACGACGCTGCGAAGAACAATGTGTTGTCGCGAATTTCGACTTCGATTGCCGAACTTATGCCGCAATCGGACGCAATTCCTGCGCCTGACAATTCAACCGTGGTTTCAGCATAATTCGATACTAACGCATGACTCTCTACAGCAAAATTATCGGCACCGGCAGCAGCCTGCCGCCGAATCGCGTGACGAATCAGGATTTGGTTGCGCAATTGGCGGAAAAGGGGATTGAGACTTCCGACGAATGGATTGTTTCGCGCAGCGGTATTTCAGCGCGCCATTACGCGGCACCCGATGTGCACTCTAGCGATTTGGCGACCGAAGCGGCGCGTAACGCTCTGCAAATGGCGAAGCTGAATCCTTCCGACGTCGATTTGATTATCGTCGCGACGTCTACTCCTGATTTTTTCGGTGGCTTTCCGAGTACCGCATGTGTCGTGCAACGCAAGCTCGGGATTACCAATGAATGTGCCGCCGTTGATGTGCAGGCGGTGTGCAGCGGCTTTGTCTATGCGGTTTCTATCGCCGACAATTTCATCAAGGCAGGCACTCACAAAAACGTGCTAGTGATCGGCGCCGAAGTATTTTCGCGTATTTTGAATTTCGACGACCGGACGACCTGTGTCCTGTTCGGCGATGGTGCCGGCGCGGTTGTATTGAGTGCTTCAAAAGAGCCCGGTGTCCTATCCACTAAGCTGCACGCAGACGGCCGTTATGCGGACATTCTTTGTGTGCAGGGTAAAATCAATGCCGGCGTGCTCGAAGGCAGCGCTTTTCTTTACATGGATGGACAAGCGGTGTTCAAGCTAGCGGTTTCCGTCTTGGAAAAAGTCGCGAACGAAGCTTTACGCGGCGCCGATATGAGCGCCTCGCAAATCGATTGGCTGATTCCGCATCAAGCTAATATTCGCATTATGCAAAGCACTGCGAAAAAGTTGGGATTGCCATCTGAAAAAATGGTGGTGACCGTGGATCAGCACGGTAACACTTCTGCTGCATCGATTCCCTTGGCGCTAGATCAGGCGGTGCGTGATGGCCGCATCAAGCCGGGACAGAATGTCATGATGGAAGGCGTTGGCGGCGGCTTTACTTGGGGCGCAGTCCTCGCACGGATGTAATCATCACTTTTTATTTTTTTCGATAAATAAGAATGACGAAATTCGCATTTGTATTTCCCGGCCAAGGTTCGCAAGCCGTCGGTATGTTGAACGGCTTTGCCGGCAACCAAGCAGTCGAACAAACCATTGCTGAAGCGTCCGAAGCGCTGAAATTCGACCTCGGTAAGCTGATTGCGGAAGGGCCGAAGGAGGAACTCGACCTCACCACCAATACGCAGCCGGTCATGTTGACTGCCGCAGTGGCGACTTATCGTGCATGGATCGCAGCGGGTGGCCCTGTACCAGCGCTCGTTGCCGGCCATAGTCTTGGCGAGTATTCCGCCTTGGTTGCGGCTGGGGTGATCGCTTTCAAAGATGCCGTGCCGCTGGTGCGTTTTCGTGCGCAAGCCATGCAGGAAGCTGTGCCGGTCGGTCAGGGCGGCATGGCCGCTATCCTCGGATTATCCGACGATGAAGTACGCGCGGCATGCGCTGAAGCGGCGCAAGGGCAGGTCGTCGAGCCAGTCAACTTCAATGCGCCAGCGCAAGTGGTCATCGCCGGCCATAAGGATGCTGTGGAGCGTGCTTGCCAAGCGGCGAAAGCCAAGGGCGCCAAGCGCGCGTTGCCGCTGCCCGTATCTGCGCCTTTCCATTCTTCTCTTTTGAAACCTGCGTCGGATCGTCTGCGTGATTACATGGCGAACCTCAATTTCGCCGCGCCGCAAATTCCATTGATTAATAACGTCGATGTTGCAACGGTTAGCGATCCTGCAGCGATCAAGGATGCGCTCGTCCGTCAGGCTGCCAGTCCGGTGCGTTGGGTGGAGACCGTGCAGAAAATGGCCGAGCAAGGTATTACGCACGTCGTTGAATGCGGTCCCGGTAAGGTGCTCGCCGGTTTGACCAAACGTATTCATTCGGATTTGATCGGTGAGGCCATGATTGATCAAGCGTCTCTTGAAAAAGTATTGGAGCTCGTGAAGTGACGAACCTTAACTTAAGCAATCAAGTTGCATTGGTAACGGGCGCTTCTCGCGGCATCGGCAAAGCGATCGCGCAGGAATTGGCACGGCAGGGTGCCAAAGTTATCGGTAGCGCGACCTCGGAATCCGGGGCGGCTGCTATTTCCTCTTATCTGGCCGAAATCGGGCCGGAGACGGGCAAGGGCGTCGTGCTGAACGTGACCGATCCGGCACGCTGCAGCAGCGTGATTGAGGAAGTGCAGAAAGAATTCGGTGGCTTGTCTATTTTGGTGAACAATGCCGGTATCACCAAGGATCAATTAGCCATGCGCATGAAAGACGAAGAGTGGGATGAGGTGATCGCCACCAATCTGTCTGCTGTCGGACGGCTTTCTCGCGGGGTATTGCGCAGCATGATGAAGGCCAAGTTCGGTCGCATCATTAACATTACGTCGGTGGTGGGTGCAGCCGGGAATCCCGGTCAGATGAATTATGCTGCCGCCAAGGCAGGCGTAGCGGGCATGAGTAGGGCGCTTGCGCGCGAAATCGGCAGCCGCAATATCACCGTGAATTGCATTGCGCCGGGTTTTATCGATACCGACATGACCCGTGCTTTGAGTGAAGATCAGGTTACTGCGTTGCAGCAGCAAATTCCGCTCGGTCGCTTCGGCACGCCGGAGGATGTGGCCGCGGCAGTAGCGTTTCTTGCTTCGCCGCAGGCAGGGTATATCACCGGCGTGACTTTGCATGTCAACGGCGGCATGTACATGAGCTGATAAAATTAACAGTTTTTTGCAGTGCCTTTTAGCGGCGTTCGGGCAATATCAGAAAGCGGCTAAAAGTTAAATTTCGATGCGCAAACCTGATAAAATGCGCGCACTTTCCGTAACTACTCTCTGGAGTTAAAACATGTCCGATATCGAACAACGCGTTAAGAAAATCGTCGCCGAGCAACTGGGCGTCGCCGAAGCCGACATCAAGAACGAATCTTCTTTCGTGGATGACTTGGGCGCCGATTCTCTCGACACGGTGGAATTGGTGATGGCCCTCGAAGATGAGTTCGAAATGGAGATCCCGGACGAGCAAGCCGAAAAGATCACCACCGTTCAGCAAGCCATCGACTACGCTAAAGCAAACGTCAAGGCTTAAAAGTATTTAGTGAGGACAGCATTACTCTGTCCTCAATACGCTAGAGATTCAAGATTCAGGAGAACCGCTTGAGCAGCTCCCGTCAACGCCGTCGCGTCGTCGTTACCGGCCTGGGATGCGTATCCCCTATCGGCAATACCGTTGCCGACTCATGGGGCGCGCTTCTTGAAGGCAAATCGGGCATTGCGACCATCACAAAGTTCGATGCCACGCCTTTTTCCACGCACTTCGCAGGTGAGGTGAAAGGCTTCAATGTCGAAGATTATTTGTCGAGCAAAGAAGCGCGCACGATGGATGCTTTTATCCATTTCGGCATGGCGGCCGGCATGCAGGCATTCAAGGATTGCGGTCTTGAGGTGACGGAAGCCAATGCCGAACGCGTTGGCGTGATCGTCGGCTCCGGTATCGGCGGTTTGCCGATGATCGAAGAAACCCATGCCGAGCTCACCAATCGCGGGCCACGTCGCATTTCGCCCTTTTTCGTGCCGGCATCCATCATCAACATGATTTCCGGGCACCTGTCGATCAAGTACGGTCTTAAGGGGCCGAACCTGGCGATCGTCACTGCATGTACCACCGGCCTGCATTGTATCGGCGAAGCCGGCCGTCTGATCGAATACGGCGATGCAGATGTCATGATTGCCGGCGGTGCCGAGTCGACAATTTCGCCGCTGGGACTGGGCGGTTTTGCCGCAGCGCGTGCGTTATCCGGACGTAATGACGATCCGGCGACCGCTTCTCGTCCTTGGGATAAGGATCGTGACGGCTTCGTCCTTGGCGAAGGTGCCGGTGTGATGGTGTTGGAAGAATATGAGCATGCGAAAGCACGCGGCGCTAAAATTTATGGCGAATTGCTGGGCTTTGGTATGAGTGCCGACGCTCATCACATGACCGCACCCTTGGAAGACGGCGACGGCGCACGTCGCTGCATGATAGCGGCGATGCGTAATGCCGGCATCAATCCAGATCAGGTAGATTATGTCAATGCACATGGCACATCGACTCCGTTGGGTGATGTGGCTGAGACTGTCGCCATTAAGCGAACCTTGGGCGACCACGCTAAAAAAGTGGTGGTCAATTCCACTAAGTCGATGACCGGCCACTTGCTTGGCGGTGCAGGCGGTCTGGAATCGGTTTTCACCGTACTTGCGGTGCATCACCAAATTTCTCCTCCAACCATCAATATTTTCAACCAAGATCCCAATTGCGATTTAGATTACTGCGCCAATACGGCACGCAATATGCCGATTAAGGTTGCCGTGAAAAACTCGTTTGGCTTCGGCGGAACCAACGGTTCGCTGGTTTTCGGCAAAGTCTGATTTTCCTTGTCATTCGCTCCCAGCGCTGGGGCGAATGACTTTCTCCTCTTTCTCCTCCATGTCGATCGCGGTTTCCGCAGTCGTAAAGCCCTCAAAGTCTTTAAAGATTTTGTCGGCAGTCTTGAGTTTTGGCGTTTTGGCCATAGCTTGTTTCGCAGTCTTTGAATATCCAGACATTCCGGTGTGGTTAAGCTCTGTGGTTGCGGGCGTCGTATTCGCAGGCACGTATCAAGCTGCAATGTCCTTACTTCGGCCAGGAAAATCACTGCATATTGATATTTCCGAGAACGGCCAAATAAAGGTAGAAGAAGATAAAGCTATCGATACTGCCGCTCGTCAAAATTGCCTTGCGATAGCAAAAAAAGAGAGCGATGTAGTCAAGCTGATGCCGGATTCGACCCTTTGGTCATTTCTGCTGGTGTTACGGCTACGAGCGGTGGATAAAAGCGTCAGGAGTGTGGTGGTGTTGCCGGACTGCATGGGTGCTGAGAAGTTTCGTGCCCTATCGGTTGCATGCCGGTGGATCGCTGCCCACAATGAAAACGAACGTGAAATTTTGTGACACAGCACTGGTGAATTGAACTTTTTCCATTTCCGAGAGTCAATTTGTTAGTCGCGTGTGTTGCGGAAATGCAAGGGATTTAGCGTTGACAACAGAACGCGATATTGATCAGCTTCTTGTTGAGCGTGTTCAGCGTGGCGACAAGAAGGCGTTCGAGCTGTTGGTCATCAAGTACCAACGAAAATTGATGCGGCTGGTGTCGCGGCTTGTGCGCGACCAGGCGGAGGCCGAGGATGTGGTGCAGGAGGCGTTTATTAAGGCGTATCGGGCATTGCCGCAGTTTCGCGGCGATTCCGCGTTTTATACTTGGCTGTACCGAATCGGTATCAACACGGCGAAGAATTATTTGGTAACACAAGGTAGGCGTGCGCCGACGTCGACCGAGGCTGACGCCGAGGAGGCAGAAACTTTTGACGATGGGGACCAACTAAGAGATATCAATACGCCTGAGTCGATGCTGGCCACCAAGCAGATCGCCGAGACAGTAAACGTGGCAATGGGCGCGTTGCCGGATGAACTGCGTATGGCGATCACTTTACGCGAGATTGAAGGTTTGAGTTATGACGAAATTGCGGAAGCGATGGGATGTCCAATAGGGACTGTGCGCAGCCGTATTTTCAGGGCACGAGAAGCGATTGCCGAGAAATTGAGGCCTTTGTTGGGCACGGCGATTGACAAGCGGTGGTAAGAAAAAATAATTTTTAGGAATTGCAGGCAGCAGGACTCGGTATGAGCACGAACAAACAGATACAAGAACAGATTTCGGCCTTGGTCGACGGTGAGTTATCCGACGTCCAGGTCGATCAAGTCCTGGCCGTTTTACGTACGCCGCAAGGGCGCGCCGCGTGGGAAGACTTTCATCGCATCGGTGATTCACTGCGTTCGGATGATATGGCTTTCGCGATGAGCGAGGATTTTGTAGACCGCTTATCGGCGCGGCTCGAAGCTGAGCCGGCAATCGTCGCCCCTGTCATTGTCAGGGCAGTAGAGGCGCAACAGCAGCAATCGTTGGCAAATGAATCGTCTTTGTCGCGCCGGTTCAAGCGTTTTACGGTACCAGGTGCGGTAGCGGCAGCAATTGCGGCAACGGCTGCTTTCATAGGCGGTCCGCAGTTGATGGTAGCGTATAAGGATAAGCCGAATGCGGGCGAAGTGCGCACTGTATTGGTCGGAACGCAGCCGGCAGCGAGCGGTGCCGTAGCGGCGGTTCATGCCGAGGAAACCCAAAATGGCGTGGTGTTGCGTGATCCGCGCATTGATGAGTATTTGTTGGCGCATCAGCGTTTTTCGCCGTCCGTATTTAGTACGGCGCAGTACGCTCGTTCCGCGACGTTTGCAACCGACTCCGGTAAATGAGCATGCGGCGGAACCCGGTTGTGCTTAAAGCTGTCGTTACCTCCGTCATTGTCGTCTCTGGTTTCTTTGCTGTCGCCGGACGCGCAGAGAGTGCCGATTCCGCGGCGGACAAGCGAGAAGCACAGCAGTGGCTGAAGAAGATACAAACGGCGGCTCAGAAGCTGAGTTATTCCGGGACCTTCGTTTATCAGCAAGCGAGTCAAGTGCGTACTTCGCGCATTACGCATATTCTCCACGGGAAAAATGAAATCGAGAAGCTCGAAGTGCTGGATGGGAAGCCGCGCGAGTACATTCGCAACAATGACGAGATCATTTGTTATGTACCGGAGATGAAGACGCTGCTTGTTGAAAAACGGGTGACGCGCGATGTTTTTCCGGCGCTGTTAAATGCAAGTCCTGCAGTACTGACCGACTATTATTACGTTAAGCCGGCCGGTAGCGGGCGCGTGGCGGGACACGACAGCCAAATCATCGTGCTGGAGCCGAAGGATAATCTGCGCTACGGTTATCGGCTGTGGGCGGACAAAGGCAGCGGATTACTGCTGCGTGCGCAAACGCTGAACGAGCGCGGTGAAGTTGTCGAGCAAATTTCATTTACGCAGATTCAAATCGGCGGTATCCATCGTAGTCGCGTGCGAACAGCTTTTGCAAATACCCATGGCTGGCGCGTCGAAAATGCCTTGATGCGACACGTGGATTCATCGGGCTGGGCCGTCAAGTCGGTGCCGCCGGGATTTAAGAAAATTCGAGAGATTAAGCGCTTGGTGTCGGATGCGCCGGCGCAGGGAACACCGGTGTCCGCCGGGAGTGGGACACTCGGTCAACGAGAGGTCGCGCAAATCGTTTTTTCAGATGGTTTGGCGGCGATTTCCGTTTTCATCGAAACCAGTTCGTCTAGCCGGGCTGAAGGGGCGGCGCAACAGGGAGCGATGAATATTGTTGGTAAGCGCCAGGGTGAGTTTTGGCTTACCATCGTAGGTGAGGTACCATCGGCAGCTATCAAGCAAGTTGCAAACTCAATAGAATTGAAAAGTAAATGAGGATTGTGGATGCTATGAAAAATCGATTCTTATTCAAAAAAACTCTCTCAACATTACTCTTAAGCGCTGCCGGCGCTTTTTTTGCGCCGGCTTTATTGGGCGTAAGCCCTGTCGCGGTCGCCGCCCCATCGCAGGCAGGCTTGCCTGACTTCACCGATATGGTAGAGAAGGCGGGACCTGCCGTGGTCAATATACGGACGACCGAAAAAATCAAACCCGGCCAAAACGGCATCGGGCCTGACGAAGATGAAATGCAGGAATTTTTCCGGCGTTTCTTCGGCGTTCCCATTCCGCGTCAGCAGCAGCCTACCCCGCGCGGCCGCAGAATGCCGCAGCAGCAGGAAGAGGAAGTGCCGCGCGGCGTCGGTTCAGGTTTCATTATTTCGGCTGACGGCTATATTTTGACCAACTCCCACGTGATCGACGGAGCCGATGATGTCTATGTCACGCTGACCGACAAGCGCGAATTCAAGGCCAAGGTGATCGGTGCCGACAAGCGCACGGATGTCGCCTTGGTGAAGATCGAAGGCGGTAATTTGCCACGACTGCCGATCGGCGATTCCACCAAGCTTCGCGCAGGTGAATGGGTAATCGCGATTGGTTCGCCGTTCGGACTCGACAACACCGTCACTGCCGGCATCGTATCGGCAAAGTCGCGCGATACCGGCGATTACCTGCAGTTAATTCAAACCGACGTGGCGGTCAATCCGGGTAATTCAGGCGGCCCCTTGATCAACATGCGCGGCGAAGTGGTCGGCATTAACTCGCAAATCTACAGCCGTTCCGGCGGCTACATGGGCATTTCATTTGCCGTTCCCATCGATGAAGCGATGCGCGTGGCGGACCAGCTGAAAAATTCCGGCAAGGTGACGCGCGGACGCATCGGTGTACAAATCGGCGAAGTGACTAAGGACGTGGCCGAGTCGCTCGGATTGTCTAAAGCGCAGGGCGCATTGGTACAACGGGTGGAACCTGGCGCTCCTGCTGAAAAAGGCGGTGTCGAAGCGGGTGACATTATCCTCAAGTACAACGGGGTGGATATCAATCGCTCCAGTGACTTGCCGCGCTTGGTAGGTAATACCAGACCTGGTTCGCGCGCAACGATTAGCGTGTGGCGCAAGGGCACGATGCGTGAATTGACTTTGACCATCGCAGAAATGGATGCCGATAAAGTTGCTAAGAAAGGCGAGTCTAAGGCTAAGCCGGAGGCGCCTGCCAATGCGCTCGGCATCACCGTCAGTGATTTGTCCGAAAGTCAGCGTAAAGAGCTGAAGGTGGAGTCCGGCGTCGTGGTCGAAGCCGCCGAAGGTGCGGCGGCACGTGCCGGTTTGCGGCCGGGGGACGTGATTCTGCGCTTGAATAACACCGATGTGAAGGATGCCAAGCAGTTCAATTCGCTGGTTGCCCGACTGGAGCACAAGCGGATGGCGGTCGTGTTGGTGCGGCGCGGCGATTCCTCTCAATTCGTGCCGATTAAGCCAAACGGCCAGTAAGATAATGTAATTCCCCTCGAAGGCTGCATGTGCCCAAGGCATGCAGCCTTTTTGTTCTCATTAATTGCGGGACAGAGTTAAGCGAAAGCGGCACTCGTCCTCAACAAATTTTGTGATGTGATCGAGCTCACTCTCTATTCTCGAAGCTATTGCCATCTATGCGACGATTTGTTGGCAGCACTCGCGCCGTTACAGGTGGAATATGCATTTTCTGTGCGCGTAATTGATGTGGATGGCGACCTGGGTTTGGTTGAGCGTTATGATGAGCTTGTTCCGGTATTGACAGCTTTAAAGAATGGCGAAGAGGCGGAGCTTTGCCATTATTTCTTGGATGAACAAGCCGTGCGGGCGTATTTGCAGGCTTCCACTCTTGAAATCCGGTAAAATACGAGTATTGAAAAGCTGTTTTTGATCAAAGGCGCTCGCCCGGGGGAATGTCTCCTGTATTGAGCGCTTTTTTCTTGCATGAAAAATATTCGCAATTTCTCCATTATTGCTCACATCGATCACGGTAAATCCACCCTGGCCGATCGCATCATTCAGCTGTGCGGCGGATTGTCCGACCGTGAAATGGAAGCCCAAGTGCTGGATTCCATGGATCTGGAGCGTGAACGCGGTATTACCATTAAAGCGCAAACCGCTGCGCTTAGCTATAAGGCGCGTGACGGGCAGATCTATAACCTGAATCTGATCGATACGCCCGGGCATGTGGATTTCAGTTATGAAGTCAGCCGCTCATTGTCGGCCTGCGAGGGGGCCCTCCTGGTGGTGGACGCGTCCCAGGGCGTGGAGGCGCAGACCGTAGCCAATTGCTATACGGCGATCGAACTCGGTGTGGAAGTGGTCCCAGTCTTGAATAAGATCGATTTGCCTTCGGCCGATCCTGATTCGGCGATCGGCGAAATCGAGGATGTCATCGGCATCGAGGCGAGCGATGCAGTGCGCTGTTCTGCCAAAACCGGAGAAGGCGTCCAAGATGTGCTGGAAGCATTGATTGCCAAGGTACCATCGCCTGAAGGTGATCCCGATGCGCCGCTGCAAGCGCTGATCATCGATTCCTGGTTCGACAATTATGTCGGCGTCGTCATGCTGGTGCGCATCGTGAACGGCGCCTTGCGGCCCAAGGACAAAATTCTGCTGATGGCGACCGAGTCGCAGCATCTGGTGGAAAGCGTGGGTGTATTCACGCCGAAATCGATTTCACGCGAGTCGCTCACTGCCGGGCAAGTAGGCTTCATTATTGCCGGTATCAAGGAATTGAAGGCCGCTAAAGTGGGCGATACCGTGACGCTGGCATCTAAGCCAGCTGCTGTGCCGCTGCCCGGCTTCAAGGAAGTGCAGCCGCAGGTGTTTGCAGGTTTGTTTCCTGTGGAAGCCAACCAGTACGATGCGCTGCGCGAGTCTCTGGAAAAATTGAAGCTGAACGACGCTGCGCTTCAGTACGAGCCGGAAGTCTCGCAGGCGCTGGGTTTCGGGTTTCGCTGCGGATTCCTGGGCCTTTTGCACATGGAAATCGTGCAGGAGCGTCTGGAGCGCGAATTCGATCAAGACTTGATCACGACCGCGCCTACCGTGATTTATGAAGTGGTAATGCGCGACGGCACCGTCATCATGGTGGACAACCCTTCCAAGATGCCGGATCCGTCCAAGATCGAGGAAATCCGCGAGCCGATCGTTACTGTTCATCTTTACATGCCGCAGGAATATGTCGGCTCGGTGATCACGTTATGCACCCAAAAGCGCGGCATCCAGATAGACATGAACTACCACGGCAAACAGGTCAAGCTGACTTATGAAATGCCGATGGGCGAAATCGTGCTCGACTTCTTCGACAAGCTGAAGTCGACTTCGCGCGGTTATGCCTCGATGGAATACGAGTTCAAAGAATATCGCCCGGCCGAAGTGGTCAAGGTCGACATGCTGATCAACAGCGAGAAGGTCGATGCGCTGGCCATCATCGTTCATCGTGCCAACAGCCAGTATCGCGGACGTGAGGTCGCTGCCAAGATGCGCGAGCTGATTCCGCGTCAAATGTTTGACGTCGCGATCCAGGCAGCGATCGGCTCGAATATCATCGCACGTGAAAACGTCAAGGCGTTGCGTAAAAACGTTTTGGCTAAGTGTTACGGCGGCGATATTTCCCGCAAGAGAAAGCTTTTGGAAAAACAAAAAGCCGGTAAGAAGCGGATGAAACAGGTAGGTTCGGTCGAAATTCCGCAAGAAGCATTCCTCGCAATCTTACAAGTGGAAGATAAATGAATTTGCAAGCGATCCTGGGCAATTTCTCCTTAATCTTATTTATCCTTACCGTCGTTACCGGGGTTATATGGGGTATAGAGGTTTTCTATTTTGCGAAGCAGCGCCGTAAGAAGGCCGATATCGCTTTGGCCGAATTTGATGCGCGCCATGCCCGGCTGGTCACGGATGGCGTCAAGGTGGAAGAAGGGGCACGCGCCTCCTTGGAGGCGTCGCTTCTGCGTCAGCCTACGTGGATTGAGTATTCGGGCAGCTTTTTCCCGGTTATCGCACTGGTATTTTTTCTGCGCTCGTTTTTATTTGAGCCGTTCAAAATTCCGTCCGATTCGATGACCCCCACCTTGCTGAATGGGGATTTAATTTTAGTTAACAAATTTACCTATGGCATTAGATTGCCCGTGATCAACAAAAAGATTGTTGAAATGAATCATCCAAAGCCGGGCGATATTATGGTTTTTAAGTATCCGCTCGATCCGTCGCTCGATTATATTAAGCGCGTGATTGGCGTTCCTGGTGATAAAATAACATATAAAAACAAGCGTTTAACGGTAAATGGTAAAGAACTTTCTTATGTGTCGATGCCTGATTATCTGGACGAGGTATGCGATGCGGAGAAAGAGCGGCGGAGAGGGTGTTTAACGTATTCGCAGCAATTCACGGAAAAGTTGGATGGTGTTGAACATCGGATTCTCAACAACGATTGGGCACCGGCCTATGTTTCAAATCCATCCGATTTTCCTTATCGCGATCGGTGCACCTACAATGTGGAGGGTTTTACCTGTACCGTCCCGGAAGGACACTACTTCATGATGGGCGATAATCGGGATAACAGCCAAGATAGCCGTTTCTGGGGTTTTGTTCCGGACAAAAATATCGTGGGCAAGGCATTTTTTATTTGGATGAATTTCAGCAATCCAAAACGTATCGGGAGTTTTCAATAAGGGGAGAACGATATGAGACATATTGAAAGACAGCGCGGTATCAGCCTATTTGGCTTGATTTTCATCCTGGCCATCTTGGGGTGTATTGCAATATTGGGCTTAAAAATTGTGCCGACTGTTTCTGAGTACAGCTCGATCAAACGGGCGATCGAAACTGCGAAAGCTGCAGGAACAACGCCAGCAGAAATTCGATTGAGTTTCGAGAGGCAGAAGAGCGCCAGTTACATTGAGTCGATTTCCGGCAAAGACCTGGAGATTACAAAAAGCGGCAACGAGGTGGAAATCAGTTTTGCCTATGATAAGAAGATTCCGCTGGTAGGCCCGGCAAGCTTATTGATTGAGTATCGTGGTTCGACCGCTCGGAATGGTGGAACTGGTAAGTCCGGCGAATAAGAAAGCGTAGGAAAATGGATTTCACGTTATTGCAAGACCGGCTAGGCCATACGTTCAAGGATCCTGCATTGTTGCAGCAGGCCTTGACGCATCGCAGCCATAGCAGTCTGCATAACGAGAGGCTGGAATTTCTCGGCGATTCGATTCTCAATTGCGTGGTAGCGTCATTGCTGTTTGAGCGGTACAACAAAATCGATGAAGGCGATTTGTCTCGTTTGCGCGCCAACCTCGTCAAGCAGCAATCGCTCTATGAAATTGCGCAGCGGCTGGAGCTTTCCCAATTTCTGCGTCTTGGTGAGGGCGAGTTGAAATCCGGCGGATTCAGGCGCCCCTCGATCTTGGCGGATACCTTGGAGGCGCTGTTCGGAGCCATTTTTCTGGATGGCGGCTTTGATGCAGCGAGAAGCGTCATTCGTTCCTTATATATTCCCATTCTCGATACGGTGGATCCCAAGACCTTGGGCAAGGATGCTAAGACCTTGCTCCAGGAATATTTGCAAGGCAAGAAGATCGCACTGCCGCAATACAATGTGGTGGCCACGCATGGCGCCGCGCACAATCAAGAATTCGAAATCGAATGCCTGGTTCCTAAATTGGAAATTCAAGTATTTGGTACTGGCGGTAGCCGCCGTGCAGGTGAGCAGGCCGCTGCTAAACTGGCTTTAGAAGCGGTGCAAGCCGCCTTTGCTAAAAGCCCGACGACTACCCGCAAGACTAAGCCGCGCGGTTCGCAACTTAAGTTAGCGGGCATAGCGACTGTGCAGGATGATGCGCCGCCGGCACAAGCACCGCTTAAGTCGAGTTCGCGTTCAGAGGGCAAGATGGAGAGCAAGACCTCTCGCGATTCCAAAGAAACCGTTAAGGCTGCGGATAGAGCCGATTCTAAAAGCGAGACAAAGGCCGAGCCTAAGGCTTTGCAAGCGTCAGAGCAAAAGACAGCAAGTAAATCAGAAGCCGGCGCTGCTGCCGAAGCGGAAAAATCCCCAACGCATTCCAAGACCGCATGACCCAGATCGCTGCACCCGCTGATTTTCGATGCGGCTATGTCGCCATCGTCGGGCGCCCTAATGTCGGTAAGTCGACCCTGATGAATATGCTGATCGGCGCCAAGGTCAGCATCACCTCACGAAAAGCACAAACCACGCGGCATCGTATTACCGGTATTCAAACTATCGCTAATGCCCAATTTATTTACGTCGACACGCCAGGTTTTCAGACGCGGCATGCGAATGCCTTGAATAAGACGCTGAACAAAACCGTCGCGAATACCTTGACTTCCGCCGACGTGATTCTATTTGTCGTCGAAGCCGGCAGTTATAGCGCCGCGGACCGGCAAGTATTGGACCTGATTCCCAAAAATGTACCGTGCATCTTGGTGATCAACAAGGCGGATCGCGTCAAGGACAAAGCCGCGTTGATGCCGTTTGCGCAAAGCACTGCCGCCCAGCACGATTTTGTCGCCGTGGTGCCGGTGTCAGCGAAACAAAGTTTTCAGCTGGACGCCTTGCAGGAAGAAATTCGCAAGCAGCTGCCGGAAAATCCGCCGGTTTTCGAAGAAGACGATATCACCGACCGCAGCGAGAAATTCCTTGCGGCTGAAATCGTTCGTGAAAAAATCTTTCGTCTAGCCGGCGATGAGCTGCCGTATACGAGTACGGTGGTCATCGAAAAATTTGAACAGGAAGGCAATCTTCGCCGCATCTTCGCCGCCATTTTGGTGGACCGCGACAGCCACAAGGCGATGGTCATCGGGCAAAAGGGTGCCAAGCTGAAGGAAATTTCCATGCAATCGCGTCTCGACATGGAGAAATTATTCGGCGGCCCTGTTTACCTTGAGGTCTGGGTTAAAGTGAAATCGGGTTGGGCAGACAACGAAGCCGGCTTGCGGGCTTATGGGTATGAATAACGGGGAATCTCGAGCACGATATCCTGAAAAGGAACACCGGGTAATGCAGCAACCCGGCTTCGTCTTGCACAGTTATCCCTACAAGGAAACCAGCCTCATCGTCGACGTCTTTACGCGCAGCCACGGACGAATTGCATTGCTGGCCAAGGGCGCCAAGCGTCCGCATTCCAAGTTGCGCGGCGTGCTGCAAACTTTTCAGCCTTTGTCGATCGGCTGGAGCGGCAAGTCGGAAATACGCACCTTAACATCCGCGGAATGGATAGGCGGCTTGCTGCCCCTGGAAAAATCCGCGCTGCTGTGCGGCTTTTACTTGAATGAATTACTGGTGAAATTTCTCGCACGCGACGATGCGCACACTGCCTTGTTCGACCACTATGTCGCCACGCTCAATCAGCTTGCGCACGGCGAGCCGGCGCCGATTGTACTGCGTAAGTTCGAACGCGCTTTGCTGAAGGAAACCGGATTCGCCGGTGATTTCACTCGCTGCACCAGTACCGGGGATGCAGTGCAGCCGGATCAAATTTATGTCGTTGATCCGGAGCGCGGGCCGCGCCCCGGCAGAGCCGCGGATCAGTGGCCGCAAGTGTCGGGCAAGACTTTGCTCGACATGGAACAAGAAAATTATTCCGATGCCGCTACGCAGACGCAGAGCAAGTTCCTGATGCGCCATTTGCTCGGGCATTACCTAGGCGGCTCGCAATTGAATACGCGGCAGATCTTAATCGACTTGATGCAATTATAAGAATATGAGCTTTCTGCAACCGGCCGGATCGATTATCGACCTCGGCGTAAACATCGACCACGTCGCCACGCTGCGCAATGCGCGCGGCACAAGCTATCCTGATCCGGTCCAAGCGGCCCTACTGGCGGAAGAAGCGGGTGCTGATGCGATCACATTGCATTTGCGCGAAGATCGTCGCCATATTCGTGACGCCGATGTGCGGGCTATTCGGCCGCAATTGCGCACGCGCATGAATCTGGAATCGGCCGTGACAAAAGAGATGCTCGATTTCTGCTGCAGCATCAAGCCGCAAGATGCTTGCCTTGTGCCCGAGAGGCGCGCCGAAATCACGACTGAAGGCGGTTTGGATGTCGTGAAATATTTTGCCGAGGTGAAGGCCGCTGTGATGCAATTGCAGAACGAGGGTATCCGCGTGAGCCTTTTCATTGATGCCGACGGCGACCAAATACAAGCAGCCGCTGAAGCGGGCGCGCCGGTCGTCGAGTTGCATACGGGACGTTATGCCGATGCACATGACGAAGTTGCTCAGGCCAAGGAATTGGAACGCATCAAGGCCGGCGTCATGGAAGGCGTCAAACGTGGACTGAAGGTGAATGCCGGACATGGTTTGCACTACACCAATGTGCAAGCGATTGCCGCACTGCCGGATATCGCCGAGTTAAATATCGGCCATGCGATCGTGGCGCAAGCCGTGTTTGTCGGCTGGCAAAAAGCCGTGTCGGACATGAAAGCTATCATGGTGCAGTCACGCTTGGGCACGTCGACATGATTTTCGGCATCGGCACCGACATTATTCAAATCTCGCGCATTGAAGCGGCATTAGCGCGCCATGGTGACCGCTTCGCTGAAAAAATTCTGGGCACGGAAGAACTAGAGAAATTTCGGCGGCGCAAAGCAAAAGTGGAAGCACGCGGCATTCGTTTCTTGGCAACTCGCTTTGCAGCCAAGGAGGCGTTTTCCAAAGCAATCGGCTTAGGGATTCACATGCCGATGACATGGCGAGCCATGCAAGTATTGAATGCGCCCAGCGGCAAGCCAATTGCAGTCGCTGGCGGAGCCTTGCTCGAATTTATGAATCAAAACGGCTTATCCGCGCAGGTATCGATTACCGATGAAGCCGATTACGCGGTTGCCTTCGTGATTGTGGAGAAGAAATGATAAATACGCAGAGTAAGCAACTTGGGCCGGTCATGCTTGACGTTGTGGGTACGACATTGACCGACGACGATGTTCGCCGCATCCGGAACCCGTTGACGGGCGGCGTAATTCTATTCGCGCGCAACTATCAAGATCGTCGGCAACTGACCGAGCTGACCGCGGCAATTCATCGCGCACGGCCCGGCGTCTTGATCGCGGTCGATCATGAAGGCGGCCGTGTGCAGCGATTCAAGACCGATGGTTTTACGCGCCTGCCGGCAATGCGCGTCTTGGGCGAGCTGTGGGACCGCGACGTGTTTGCCGCGACCAATGCCGCGACTGCTCTGGGCTTTATTTTGGCTGCGGAATTGCGTGCGTGCGGTGTAGATCTGTCGTTCACCCCGGTGCTCGACTTGGACTACGGCGAATCGCAAGTGATCGGCGATCGCGCCTTTCATCGCGATCCGCGCGTGGTGGCGATGCTCGCTAAGAATTTGAATCAAGGCTTGCTGCTTGCAGGCATGGCCAATTGCGGCAAGCATTTTCCGGGACATGGTTTCGTTCAAGCCGATTCGCATGTGGCGATTCCGATTGACGAGCGCCCGTTGAAGGAAATCCTGGAACAGGATGCCGCGCCTTATGGTTGGCTTGGGCTCAGCTTGGCTGCGGTCATGCCGGCGCATGTGATTTATCCGAAAGTGGATAAACATCCGGCCGGATTCTCGAAAAAATGGTTGACGATGCTGCGCAAGGATTTCGGATTCCAGGGCGTGATTTTCAGCGATGATTTGAGCATGGAAGGCGCAAGTGTCGCCGGCAGCGTGGTCAACGGCGCCAATGCCGCATTGAATGCCGGATGCGACATGGTATTGATCTGCAACTCTCCCGATAAAGCTGATCAGTTGTTAGCCGGCCTGGAATGGCACGCAAGCGGAAGCGGCGCGCAGTCCGCAGCCCGCATTGCTGCGCTGGTGCCGCAATCGTCGGCAATGTCATGGGATGAATTGCAAAACGACGGGCGCTATCGCTCCGCAAAAAAACTGGTGCAATCGCTTACGGCGACATGAATTGCCGGCCGGGCAGATAAAGAAGACTTATGTCTGACTCTGAACCGCTGACTCCTGATTCGCGCGCGACGCTGCTCGATACGGTCGCCAAGCTGCCGCATCTGCCCGGCGTTTACCGTTATTTCGATGGCGACGATAATCTGTTGTACGTCGGCAAAGCGCGCGACTTGAAAAAGCGCGTCTCCAGCTATTTCCAGAAAAATCTAGCGAGTCCGCGTACCGCCATGATGGTCGAGCGCATCGTGCGTTTGGAGACGACTGTCACGCGCAGCGAAGCCGAAGCACTGCTTCTCGAAAATAATCTCATCAAGACGCTGCAGCCGCGCTACAACATCCTGTTCCGCGATGACAAGTCTTATCCGTACCTGAAGATCAGCAACCACGAATTTCCGCGCATGGGGTATTACCGCGGCGCAGTCGATAAGAAGAATCAATACTTTGGGCCTTTTCCGAGCGCGTGGGCGGTCAAGGAGTCGATGCAGATTCTGCAGAAAGTGTTTTTGATTCGCACCTGTGAAGACAGCGTGTTTGCCAACCGCACAAGGCCCTGTCTATTGCATCAGATTCAGCGATGCAGTGCGCCCTGCGTTAATGCGATCGGCAAGGAAGAATATGCGGCCGATGTCGAGCATGCCGCCCAGTTCCTGCGTGGACGGCAGACGGAAGTGCTTGAAGCCTTGCAAACCAAGATGCAAGCCTATGCGGAAGAATTGAAATTCGAGCAGGCTGCGATTGTACGTAATCAAATCACCGCACTCTCGCGAGTCTTGCATCAGCAAAGCATGGAAACGGTGGGCGATGCGGATATTGACATCATTGCGGTAGTCGTGCAGGGCGGACGCGCCTGCGTGAATCTGGCGATGGTGCGCGGCGGACGCCATCTGGGCGATCGGGCCTATTTTCCGACGCATGTCGAAGGAGCCTTGGCTACCGCAGAAGAGGCCATTGAAGCAGAAGTGCTCAAAGCTTTTCTCGCGCAACACTATATCGACGCCTTCATTCCCGGCACGCTGATCGTGAGTGTGGAGTTTGACTCGCCCGAGTTGATGCTGGCTTTGATGGAGCAGTGCGGTCATCGCATCAATTTGGTTTTTCAGCCGCAAGGACAACGCCGACATTGGCTGGAGATGGCGCACAAGGGTGCTGAAATTGCGTTGGCGCGCCTGCTTTCCGAGCAGGGTTCGCAACAAGCCCGTACACGTGCCTTGGTGGATGCGCTGGGGCTGGAAATCGAGGATATCGATACGCTGCGCGTGGAGTGCTTCGACATCAGTCACACCCAGGGCGAGGCGACGCAGGCTTCATGCGTGGTATTCCATCATCACGCCATGCAGAACGGCGAATATCGCCGCTACAACATCGAAGGCATTACGCCTGGCGACGATTACGCGGCCATGCGTCAAGTGCTGTCGCGCCGCTACGAAAAAGTGGCGAATGGAGAGGGTGTGATGCCCGATGTCGTTCTGATCGACGGCGGCAAGGGGCAGGTTGAAATCGCGCGTCAAGTATTCAACGAGCTGGGCTTGGACATAAGCTTGATCGTCGGCGTGGCCAAAGGCGAAGGGCGTAAGGTCGGACTGGAGACCTTAATTTTCGCCGACGGCCGTGTGCCGCAGGAGCTGGGCAAAGAATCTGCCGCCTTGATGCTGATTGCGCAAATCCGTGACGAAGCGCATCGATTTGCGATTACCGGCATGCGTGCGAAGCGTGCCAAGGCGCGGCAAACTTCACGCCTGGAAGAGATCGAAGGTATCGGCGCCAAGCGTAGGCAGAAGCTTCTGGCGCGCTTCGGCGGTTTGCGCGGTGTGATGGACGCCAGCGTTGAAGAACTTGCATCGGTTGAGGGTATCTCGCGACAACTTGCGGAAGACATTTACCGGCAATTACATTAGGACGCGACGAATAAGGAAAATTGCAATTACAATCGCGCTTATGCCTTTCAATACGCCCATTTTGCTGACCTGGCTACGTGTCGCCCTCATCCCCCTGGTGGTGGGCGTGTATTACTTGCCCGATACGTGGCTGTCGCCTTTCGAAAAAGGATTGGCCGCGACCGTGGTCTTCGTTGTGGCAGCGATTACCGATTGGTTCGATGGTTTCCTTGCACGCCGCTGGAATCAAACATCCGCGTTCGGCGCGTTTCTCGATCCTGTAGCGGATAAGCTCATGGTGGCAGGGGCCTTGCTGGTGCTGGTGGAGTTCCGCGGCGTGAATGCCGTCATTGCTTTCATCATCATCGGCCGTGAAATTGCGATTTCCGCGTTACGCGAATGGATGGCGCAGATTGGCGCATCGAAATCCGTTGCGGTCAGTTCGATCGGCAAGATCAAAACCACGGCACAGATGATCGCCATACCCATGCTGTTGTACAACGGCCGGCTGTTCAATCTTATCGACACGGATTTTTGGGGTACGCGCTTGCTGGAAATTGCCGCTGTGCTGACGGTGTGGTCGATGTTTTATTACCTGCGAAAAGCATGGCCGCTTATTAAGGAACGCAGCGAATGACATACGCTTGACAGAGAAAAATTCAATCCACTATAATAGCGGTCTGTCGTAACGCGGGAGTAGCTCAGTTGGTAGAGCGCAACCTTGCCAAGGTTGAGGTCGAGAGTTCGAGACTCTTCTCCCGCTCCAGAGTTCAAAAGGGAAGCTTTCATGCTTCCCTTTTTCATTCGGTGCATTGTGCAATGCATAGCGCGGCACGATTCCGAATTCGCGGTTACAATACGCACCCATGGCGGGGTAGCAAAGTGGTTATGCAGCGGCCTGCAAAGCCGTTTACGCCGGTTCGATCCCGACCCCCGCCTCCAAATTTTCTGCAAGCGTAATATGAAAGGACTTGGTTCGAATAGGATCAAGTCCTTTTATTTTTCATCCCTATCGATGGGCGACGTCGGCGTGGCGTCTTGCACGTTACGCTACCTCGATATGCATTCCTTTCATTGTTCGGTTGCTTGCATCCCACTGTAGCACCGCTATTTGGGAATTCAACCAAACACGCCAGCGAAAACCCCGGTGCATCCGTAAGGTGCAAAGATTTTTGAGATGCCTCACATCGCCTTGCGGGAAGGCAAAAATCTGACACAATGACTCTTCCAATTTTTCGTGAGGGGTCATCCAATGCGCGAAGCCTTGCATCCTACGGCATACCGGTCGATCACTGTCGTGGATTACATTGGTGAGTTTGGCCCCCGCCTGAATCCGTTAGGGAAAAGAAGCATTCGTCTTTTAGCGCGCTGCCCGGCGTGCCTGGAGCCGATGAATACACGGGGTGAAGCCAATCCAAAAGTGGATGGGGTCTTTGCGCATCAGCGCAATTCCACTGCGTATTGTCCATTGAAGCAATCCGCAGCAAAGCCTTATCGCATTCTGCGGCCGGTCGATCCAGATGAGGAAGCAGCGCAGCGCTTACGTGCATCGTTTTTCTCGCACTGGAAGCATCATTGGACTTTGATGCGGCAACGCGATTTCGCGCCTTTTGCCGACATTGAGGAATTCATTGCGTTGATTCGTCATGCCGATCAATCCGGGTTATGGCTATACCGGCATTTGGAAGAATGGGTTGTGCCCTATATTTTCCTTGCGCTGAAAGACTTCCCGCCGATCAGGGGCAAGGACAAGGTTTTGCGCGCCGAGTGGATACGGTTCTGGTTCGATGCGCGCGTCCGGACTATTGAGGACTTGTGGATCCATACCAATGGCGACTGGCGCATCGTCAAAGCCATCTATGCCAAACCGAGAAATGGCGGTGTGCCGGGACCTGTCCAACTCAAGTCGGTGCAAATCCCTGAGATTCAGAGGAACTTCCTGAGCAAGCCGGAACCTGGCGTGCATCCTTACCAGGAAAAAGCGATGAAAGCTGCATTTCCGCAGGAACTCGGCAGTGCATAGGCTGCGCTCATCCCAACCTGCGTTCCAGCTCTTTTGCCTGCGCTAAGCAGTCCGCCGGCCTGGATTTTTATATACATTTGGGTATAATCAGGCGATGCCAACGACAATCAGACCTTTGCGCTGGGTGGGTTCCTCGAAAAAGGACTTAAGCGCCATGCCGGAAGATGTGCAAGACACCTTCGGCTATGCGCTGCACTTGGCGCAGACCGGCGGCAAGCATAGCCAGGCCAAACCGCTCAAGGGGTTCGGCGGCGCTGGCGTGCTGGAAGTAGTGGAAGACCATCAGGGCGACACGTACCGTGCCGTCTACACAGTCAGGTATGCGTCGGCGGTCTATGTAGTGCACTGCTTCCAGAAGAAATCGACGAGCGGCATCGCTACGCCCAAGCCCGACATGGATTTGATCGAAGCGCGGTTGAAAGCCGTGGCCGCATTGGAAAAGGATAAATGACATGGGTACCAAGAGGAACATCGACGACATCACCATCGAACAAGGCAGCGACAACCCCTATGCTGATCTGGGCTACGCAAATGCCGATGAAATGTTGGTGAAGGCTGAACTGGCGAGTGAGATCGCGCAAATTATCAAGAACCGGCACCTGACTCAGCAAATGGCTGCCGAATTATTGGGCATGCCGCAACCCAAGCTCTCTGAGATGTTGCGCGGGAAGTTTCGCGGCATCAGCCAAGCCAAAATGATCGAATGTCTCAATCGTTTAGGCCGTGATGTGGAAATCGTAGTGAAGAAGGCCGGCAGGCGTGCAGTCGGTCATACACATGTGGTCGTGGCTTGAGTCCGACTGCGCTTTCTCTTAGAAAAACGTTCGGCGGCGCGCGCAGCTAAGCGCCAACGAATTCGGCTCTCGCCTGCGCCAGCTGGCGCCGCTTGGCGACGTAGCGCGCAATCACGGTGCAAATGCCCAGCAGGTTTTTCATGTTCGCTTCCGCTCCGTGTGCCCGGTTCAAGCCATGACGGATGAAACGCATGATCGTGCCTTGGCGGTGGCGGAGCGCTATGGCATGTCCCTGTACGATGCGTTGATCGTGGCGGCAGCCTTGATGCAGAGTGCAAGATGGTGTACTCCGAAGACATGTAGAACGGCCAAGTCATCGAGTGTCAACTGACCATCCGCAATCCCTACAATGCCATGTGGACTGTAAACTGCCAAGCAGTGCCTACGAGCAGACAGATTCAAGCGCGTGTGCGCAAAGGAGCGGCCGATTGTATACAACCCATTCCGTGGCACATGGCGAATCGTCTGGATGGACGTATGGGACCAGGACTATGTGGACATGGAAGTTCCCGCCTATATTGCTTTCGAGAAGAACAATTTGGGTGATTTCCAGTTCGGCTTGGTACAAGGCCAAACCGATTATCGCGTCCATGGCAAGCGCGCCGACTTCATCTGGAATGGCATCGACGAAATGAAGGAAGTGAGCGGACGCGGCTTTGCCGAGATTGAACGAGGAGAACTGCTCGGCCATATTTACATTCATTTAGGGGATGATTCTGCTTTTCGGGCAGTCAAACAGAAATAAAAACGCATGAGCGAATACCAATACTACGAATTCGTTGCCATCGATCGGCCGCTGACCCGCAACGAAATGGCTGAACTACGCTCCCGCTCTTCGCGGGCAACGATCACGGCGACGAGCTTCATTAACGAATACAACTGGGGCGATTTGAAGGCCGATCCGGCGGACTGGATGCGGCGCTATTTCGATGCCTTCGTCTACACGGCCAATTGGTGCAGTTGCCGGCTAGCCCTGCGGCTACCACATGAGACATTCGACAAGGCCAAATTGAAGCGGTTTGCGACCAAATATTCACTGACGATCGATGAATCGGCTACGCACTGGATCATCGACTGGTCACTGGATGAAGGCCGGGATGACGACCGCTTTACGATGGAAACCGGCCAAGGCTGGATGGGACGCCTCATGCCGCTGCGCGACGAATTGCTGCGCGGCGACCTGCGCGCGCTCTATCTTGGCTGGCTGGCCGGCGTCAGCGCCGGTGAAGTCAGTGACAATGCCGTTGAACCGGAAGTGCCGCCGGGGATGTCGCAGCTTTCGGCTGCGCAGCAAGCCTTGGTGGAATTTCTGGAAATCGATCCTGATCTGGTGAGCGCTGCCGCTGCAGGGAGCCAGGATGTCGAAGACTACTGGCACACTGATGACAGTGTCGAGGTCTGGGTAACGGAACTGCGCAGAAGTGAGATAGAAACTGTCTTCAACATGCTGTTGCAAGGCGCCTCGCAACAGGCCGAGCGCCGGGTGAAGTCGGAATATCTCACCTGGTTAAAGGAAAGCGGATCGCGCGAATCATCGCCCGCAAAACCACGCAAAGTGGCCGAACTGCGCGCGCTTGCCAAGGAAGCGGAAAAGCATCGCCTGGAATGCGAAGCGAAAGAACGCGCTCGGCAGGAAACCGAACGCCGCAATCAACGCGAAGCCTATCTCCGGACGCTGGCTACCGATTTTGATCGCCACTGGAAAGTGATCGACCAGCATGCGGAACGTGGCACGGCATCTGGTTATGATGAAGCAAAACGCGTCATTGTCGATCTCGCCGACGCTTATGCTCTGGTGTCGAGTCGAAAAGCATTCGATCAAGCCTTGCGCCGCTTCATGGTATGCCATGGCAAGCGCGGAGCGCTGGTTCGCCGGCTGGTCGAGGCTGGGCTATGGCAGAAATAGCGATCAATCGCGTCCGGGTTTCCGCATCGGGTTGCACTGAATGCGACAAGCTGCGGGCCGAGAATACGCGCCTTGTCGCTCTGCTGGACGCACACGGCATCGACTGGCGGATGCCGAAGCCGGCGCCGGTTCCACCGATATCGATTGAACTGGAACCGTCTCGGCTGAACACAGATGAAAAGATCGCGCTCTTTCGCCGCCTATTCCGTGGCCGTACCGATGTGTATCCAGTCCGCTGGGAGAGCAAGGCCGGGAAGTCGGGTTATGCGCCCGCCTGCGCCAATGAATGGCGCGCAGGTTTTTGCGAGAAGCCGCGCATCAAGTGCTCCGATTGCGGCAACCGGCTGCTAAGTAATCATTGAAAAGCAATTGTGTAATCTGTACCAAAACCCTGCATCAAGGCGTCGACTTCCTGCTGCAATTCGTGACCGGCCAATGCACAGAAGCGGCGCCAGAAATATTTGGCCTGCTTCCACAGAATTTCA
>JACOUL010000008.1 GCA_016177875.1 Burkholderiales bacterium | reverse complement strand
GCCCATGTCGGCAATGGCCATCTTCACGGCTTCTACGCCGCCAGGGCCGTCAACGTCAGCGTACACGCCGGACATGTCCGTGATCAAGCCAATCTTAATGACATCGCCCGAGATCTGCGCAGACGCAGGCGCGGAAAAACCAACTGCCAATGCGCCGCACACAGCTGCGGTCAGGACTTTTACCTTGATGCTCATGCTATCTCCAAAAAATGGTTTTTTAAGGCCGAATTTTCCCTCCGGCAATTCTTTCCGAATCTACTTGACGCCTTGGCGTGATTTGCATCGACGAATCGACGAGTATTATTCGGCTCCCTGTAATTACTCCGAGGCAAAAAAACTTTTCATCGCTCGGACGCAATTAGGCAATCGAATCTTATGTGCGGAAATTTAAACCAGACTTAAAATTTTAAAAATATTTTTAAAACTTAGCCGCTCCGCGGCTTGCTTGAAAAGAATTTGATTTTTCTTAAATTTCAGCAAAGGTCATATTCGCCTGCAGCCCATGAGAAGTATTGATGAGGCCTAGCTCCGATTGGTGCGCCACAGCAATCTGCTTGACGATCGCAAGACCTAATCCGCTGCCTTCGGCTTTGTTGCCGGGAACGCGGTAAAAACGGTCTTGCACCCGCGCTAAATCTTTTTCCGGAATGCCAGGGCCGGTATCGTCCACAGCGAGCGAAACCCGAAAACCGTCTGATTGAATAGAGACGTCGACAGTGCCGCCTTCCGGCGTATAGCGAATTGCATTGTCGACCAAGTTATTGAGCAGAATACGCAGGGAATCGGCGTTCCCGAGAATATGCGCATCCTTGTCGGCGCGAATCCCGAGATCGATATTCTTGGCATTGGCAAGCGGCACAAAATCGGCAACGACGCCGCGCGCAAGCGAGGCCAACTCGAGCTTGGCTTGCACCTGCTCCGACGCGCTCGGATCTTGCCGGGCAAGAGTCAGCAATTGCTGCACGAGATGCGTGGCGCGCTCAAGCCCGCCTTTGACGTCGGCAAATGCCGCGCCTCTTTCGTCCGGCGTACGCGCGCGTTCGGCGAGCTGGATTTGCAATCGCAATGCGGTCAGCGGCGTCTTAAGTTCATGCGCGGCATCGGCAATGAAGGCACGCTGTGCGGCAATCGCGGCGCGCAAACGGGCCAGCAAGTCGTTAAAGGCGTGCGTAAGCGGCTTAATCTCTCGCGGCAACTCGGCATCCGGAATCGCCGGCAAGGAGCTGGCATCGCGCGATTCTACGTGGGCGGCCACGCGCTTGACCGCCGACAGACTGCGGCCTACAGCGACCAAAATCAATATTGCGATAAATGGCAGCAGCAATAGTAAGGGCGCCACGGTCCGTAAGGCGACTTTCGCTGCAACCTCGTGACGCACTTTCGCCAGCTGCGCCACCTGAACAATGGTTTCGCCGAGATGAGCGTTATAAATCCGCCAGTCGACGCCGGCGAATCCAACGTCATGAAATCCCAGCGTTTTTAACTGAGGAAGATCCGTCACTTCATGTGAGACATACAGCCGAAAACCGTTATTGTCATCCCACACCTGGACCACGAAATCGTCCGGCATATTCGTGTCATTGTTGCGCGTCGTGGGAATCGGCCCCGGCGACTGCGGCAAGGAAGCCACCAATTGCTTCATCTGCGTATCGGACAAAGTATTGGCTTCGTTGCGCGCCTGGAAGTAGACCAGCGTCGCCGCCAGCAAGATTGCGGTCGTCACGCCGAGCAGGAGCCAGACCAGCAAGGTATTACGGATAGAGTTCATTGCGGTTTGGGCACCATGTAGCCGACGCCGCGCACATTCTTGATGAAGTCCGAACCGAGTTTTTTGCGCAAGCCATGGATATAGACTTCGACGGCATTACTGCCGATTTCATCATCCCAGCCGTAAATTTTTTCTTCCAGCTGCGCCAAGGACAACACCGCGCCAGGCCGGTCCAGGAATGCTTCCAAGAGCGCGTATTCGCGTCCGGACAAGGTTACCGCCTGCCCCTTGAAATGCACCTCGCGGCTGGTGGTGTTGAGCGTGAGCTCACCCAGGCGAATCACCGAATCGACGCGTCCGGCCTGGCGGCGCAGCAGCGCCCGGATACGTGCTTCCAGCTCATCGAAATCGAATGGCTTGATTAGATAATCGTCGGCACCCGCATCCAGGCCGGTGATTCGATCGGATACCGCATCCCGCGCCGTCAAAATCAATACTGGAATGCGATTGCCCGTTTGCCGTACAGATCGCAATACTTCCAGTCCCGACTTGCTCGGCAGCCCGAGATCCAGCAGAAGCAAATCATACGTTTCACTGCTCAAGGCGACTTCCGCCGCCCGACCGTCCTGTACCCAGTCAATGGTAAAGCCATCCTGGCGCAACGCCTTGCGCAGACTTTCGCCCACCATCGAGTCATCTTCGACCAGCAAAAACCGCATTGTCATTCACCTGAGATAAACGGTGACTGATTTTTGCACATTTTTTCTACATGGACAAAATTCCTTCATTCAAAACACGACGCCGCGATGATGAACTTGCATGAATGTTTAAAGCCTAACGTTTTAGGCATTGAGGGACAGCGTTAAGCGAAGCGTTACTCTGTCCCCAACTGAATAGAATAGAAAGGATAGCCATTATGCACAACTCCCATCAAGGCTCGACATCCATTTGGATGACCACAACGGAAGTGCCCCGCTGTGAACCTTTACGAAGCAATATCGATGCTGAAGTGTGCATTATCGGCGCAGGCATTGCCGGCTTAACCACCGCTTACTTACTGGGCAAGCAAGGTAAGAAAGTCGTCCTCATCGATGCGATGGAGATCGGCGCCGGCGAAACCGGACGCACGACCGCGCATTTCTTTCCGCCCGATAATCGCTATTTCAAAATCGAGCAGGCTTTCGGCAGTGCCAAAGCAAAACAAATTGCCGACAGCTATCGCGCTGCGACCGACTTGGTGGAATCGATTGTTCAAGATGAAGGCATTGCTTGCAGTTTCGAACGCGTCGACGGCTATCTCTTCTCTTTGATCGAAGAACAGCATCTCGATTTAACGCATGAATTGGCGGCGGCACGCCGCGCCGGCTTGGATGTCGACATGTTGGCGCGCGCGCCGAACCAGAGTTTCGATACCGGCCCCTGCCTATGCTTTCACCATTGCGCGCAATTTCATCCGCTACAGTATCTCGCAGGCTTGGCGCGTGCGTTTGCCACGAACGGAGGCCAAATTTACGGCGAAACCCGCGCGCTGAAAATTGAAGACAACAATCAAAAGCAAGTCGTCGTCACGAACGGAGGCCGTATTCGCGCCGATGCGGTAGTGGTCGCCACCAATACACCCTTCAACGACCGCGTCGTGATGCATACCAAGCAGTCCGGCTACCGGACTTATGTGGTCGGCATGCGCGTGCCGAAAGGCTCGGTGCCGAGAGTACAGTTATGGGATACCGGCGATCCGTATTATTACGTGCGACTGGCGCCGACCGATTTATTTGCCGATCATGACGTATTGATCGTCGGCGGCGCCGACCATAAAGTCGGCCAAGAGGTGCATCCCGAACAGCATTATGCGATTGTCGAGAACTGGGTACGCGAACGCTATCCGATGGCGGAGAACGTCGAATATGCCTGGTCCGGCGAAATAATGGAGCCCGCCGACGGCGTGGCATATCTGGGCCGCAATCCGCTCGACAACGACAACGTCTACATCATCACCGGCGACTCTGGCAACGGCATGACGCATTGCACGGCCGGCGCCATCTTAATTTCCGATTTGATCATGGGCCGCGACAACCCTTGGGAAGCGATCTACGATCCGGCGCGCAAAGCCATTCATGGCATGAGCGAATTTTTGAAGGAACAAGCCAATACCATTTCGCAGTATCGCGATTGGCTGACGCCCGGCGAAGTGGATTCGACGCATGAGATTCGTGCGGGTCACGGCGCGATCCTGCGCGACGGCATAAAAAAGCTGGCGGTATATCGCGATGAAGCCGGAGAGTTGCATTCGTTATCCGCCGCCTGCACGCACCTCGGCTGTGTGGTGGCGTGGAACGCCGCAGAAAAATCCTGGGATTGCCCTTGCCATGCCTCGCGCTTTTCTGCAACCGGCGAAGTCTTGCATGGACCGGCAATGTCGCCGCTCGAAGCGGCCGAGCTTCCAACGCAGGAAATGCCGCCGCCCGCGCACGAACGGCCGGAGGAGAAGAGAAAGCCGCGCTAACCTTGGCGGCCGTCGACGCGCGCTGCCATCAGATACGGCGCGTAGACGATCAGGTATAAAAGAAAAGCGCTCGACCAGGCAGCAGCCGCGACGATCAGCCCGGCTTGCTGCAGGCTCGCCACGTTCAACGCAGCCAGCAGGCGCGCAAGCACGCCAACTTGCACCAGTAAATACATGAGCAATTCGCACCGTCCTGCGGTCAACCGGCGGCCGGTATGGCCCAATGCCGTACGGGTAATCATGCCGATGATCAGGCCGGCCATCGAACCGATTGTCAGCACATGAAATGCGGCACTGCTGGAGACGATGCCCAACGCAGCCAATCCCAGCATGGCGAATCCCATGGGGATCCAGCCATACGACACATGAAGTATCCATAACAAAGGCTGAGCCAAGGTGCGATAACTTTTCCAGCCTGCCAAGCGGAGCACCTGCGACACGGCGGCAGCCAAGGCCAGGGAAGCCATCAAGATGGGTGGCGCGCCGGCAATCCAGGCGAGCGCGGTGACTGCGGTGACCACAAACGTGATCTGGTCGCGCCGCTTGTCGGTTAAAGGCTTGATACTCGGCACCGCGTTCGCGGTAAATCCCGGAATGACGCGGCCGGCGATCACGGTCTCGATCATCACGATAATCAAGATTGCCGCCTGCAGCGGCGCCAAAGAAGAAGCGGTGAACAAGCCTGTGTTGGCGGCATGGAATACCGCGTTGGCAAAAATCAACAAGCCAAGCAAGACGACCAAAAACATATTACGTCGATTGCCCGATTTTTTCAGCACGCGGTAAATCGGCCAAGCTGCCGCCGGTAAAAACGCCAAGTCGATGGGCGCAGCCCACGCAGCGGGCAAAACCAGCATGGCGAAGCGGCCGGCCAGCCATAAACCGGCCAGCGCAGCCAAATGTTTGCCGTGCGGCGTCTGCAAGCCGGTCCAATTGCGGACAGCGGTATATAAAAAGCCGATGATGACGGCGATCGCAAAACCGAACACCATCTCGTGCACATGCCAAGCCAGATTGATATGACTAAGGCTGGGCACGAAGCCGAATAAACGAAGCAGCCATAAAGGAACGGCGACAGCGGCAAACGCAGCCGCCAGCAAGTAAAAGGGCCGAAAACCCAGGCGGAACAGGGGATGATTGGCAAGCGAGGGCTTGGCGGGGGGCACAAGCGGCTCGTCGATCGTGAGCAGAGCCATGGGAAGCTTAAGAGAGATTTGGATGCTCCCATGGTAAAAAATGGAACGCCAAACTCACATGATATGAATCAATTTTTTCCGGGCGACGGGAAAAATTTAACGATCAACGGCCGCCGGTCCAAAATTCGTTAACGTTTTTTAACCCCCACTTGGCGGCGTCTTCGCGGCCAACGATCTTGTCGACTTTACCGGGGCCGGCCATATTGATAATTTCCGGCGTGATGTAGGTCTTGGATTTGGTCGAGAAAAACACTTTGACGCGCGGCGTCAAAAGCGATTTTTCGGATTGTTCGATCACCACGCCTAAGCGCCCCGACTCAAGCATGACCAAGGTGCCGACCGGATAAATGCCGGTGCTCTTGACGAACGCCTGGAACACCTTGTCATCGAAGTGCCCCGCCCATTCCGCCATCCTGCGTATCGCTTCGGCCGGGCACCAGCCGTTTTTGTAGACGCGATTCGACGTCAATGCGTCGTACACGTCGCATACTGCGCCCATTCTGGCGAGAAGCGTAATCTTGTCACCGGCCAGTTTATCCGGATAGCCGGTGCCGTCCACTTTTTCATGATGATGCAAAACCACGTCCAGCGCCGCATCCGTCGCGCCCTGCCCTTCCAGCAAAAGCTTGTGGCCTTCAACCGGATGGGTCTGGATAACGAGAAATTCCTCGCGCGACAGCGCACCGGGTTTATTGAGAATTTCATTGGGGATCATCATCTTGCCGATGTCGTGCAAAAGACCGGCAAAACCCGCTTCGCGCACCTGCAACTCTTCGAGCCCGAGCTGGCGCGCCAACGCCACCATCAAGGCGCACACCGCAACGGAATGCATATAGGTGTAATCGTCCTTGGTCTTTAACCGCGCCAGTCCAATTAGAGCATCGGGATTGCGCAAAACCGACTGCGAAATTTCTTCCACCAAAGGCATGGCATTGCTGACATTCAGCGCGCGCCCTAGCCGCGCTTCGTTGAACATCAAGGTGACTTCGCGCTTAGCGGCAGCGCAAATTTTGGCGGCGCGCGCCATTTCAGCTTCGACGCTCACGCGTTCGGGCTTGGCGGGTTGAGGCGTTGGTGCCGGCGCAGGCGCGGCGGCTTGCGGCGGTGGCGCCGCCGGGCTATCGACGTCCACGCCTTTTGATGTGTCGATCCAAAGTTCTTGGACGCCGCAATCAAGAATCTGCTGAATTTCTTTGGGGGTTTGAATTAAAAAAGCAGAACGCCAGAACGGATTGTGCAGCCAGCCGGCGCCACACAATTCATGCAGGAACATTCCCACCTTCAATTGTTTTACTTGGATTTTTTTCAGCACTATGCAGGCTCTCCCCCATGCTGGTTCGCGTTATGTGCTTTTTATTTTTTGGTTAGTGTAGCGCGACAACCGCTATTCGGACAGGAGCGCTGCACAAATACAGCAAAGAGCACAGGCAAACGGACTGCCGGCCCCGAACGATTGTCAAAATTTTAACGGTCGTTGCTAACTTGTGTGCCGGCCATGCCATGTTCCACCGCAAAAACGGCGGCTTGGACCCGACTGGTGAGATGTAATTTCTTTAAGATATTTTGGACATGGATTTTTACGGTGCTTTCCGCAACATCCAGAGTTCGCGCGATGATCTTGTTGCTTTCGCCGCGCGCAAGGCATGCCAAGATTTCGCGTTCGCGCGGGGTCAACTTATCCAAGTCCGAAGGAACGGCGGTCTTTTGCGAACCGCCGCCCTGCAAATGGGCAACCAATTTGCCGGCCATCGCTTCGGCCAGAACCGAATCGCCGGCAGCGGCACGGCGGATGGCGCGCACCAGATAATCGGCATCGATATTCTTAATCAAATAACCGCGCGCGCCTGACTGCAGGGCAGTGGTCAAATCTTCCGCTTCTTCAGAAACAGTCAGCATGATCACGGCGGCATCGGGACAATCCTGCAGTAAAAGCTGCAGTGTCTCCAGACCTGAAATACCAGGCATATTTAAATCGAGCAGCACCACATCCGGCTGCAATTGACGGGCACGTTTAATACCTTCGACACCGTCGGAAGCTTCGCCGACCACGGTGAAATCTTCATAGCGTTGCAATAAGGACTTGATACCGCTACGAAATAGGGTGTGGTCGTCAATTAAAAGTACGCTAATCGGTCTGGATGCGTCCATATAAGAAGTTCATGTTCCATTTATTATGCGGCGCGCCGATGTTCCCTCAGCAGGCGCAGCAACACCGTCGTGCCCTTGCCCGGCGCCGAATTAACGTCAAGTATCGCATGGATGCGATGCGCACGCTCTTGCATAATATTCAAACCAACATGATTATCGCCGCGCTGCGCCAGCCCCGCAGGATCAAAGCCGACACCATTGTCGGAAATCGACAGCGTGAAATCTTGGCTATCGTCCAGCTTCACTTCTACCTTGCTTGCCAACGCATGCTTGCGGATATTCGACAGCGCTTCCTGCACAATGAACAAAACCTGCAATTGTTGCTCGCGCGGGAAGGGCGCGCCATTGCCTTTGGCGATCAACTCCGCCTCGATGCCGGTTTGACGTTTGAACTTGTCGAGCGTGCCTTTTATCGCGCCGATTAAATCGTCCTCGGATAAGCGGCTGCGGAAGTTCAGCAATAATTCGCGGACATCCTCATAACTCTCCTGCACGCCGGCGCGCAACACCGGAACGATGGCGGTCGCTTCGTCCACGCGCCCGTAACGCAAAGAATCTTCCAGCATTTGCACTTGAATATTCAGGAAAGTCAGACCTTGGGCAATGCTGTCGTGCAAACCCTGGGCGACCAGATTGCGCTCTTCCGAAATCGCCATCTCGCGTTCACGCGTCGCCAAACGCAGATTTTCAATGGCGATGCCGAGCAACTGACCCAGCGTTTCGAGCAAGGCTTGTTCATGCTCGCTAAATGTCTTGGCCGTCCGGAAGTGCAAATTAAAAAAGCCCAAATGCTGGTTGTGCACGTGTATATGAAACACGGAAACGGTGGCAAAACCTTCACGGTGACACTGCAAATGATGGGCTTCATCCATTTTGCGCAAATCATGAATCACCGTAATTTTTTTGGCAACGGCATCGCCGCACAGACAATCGCCCACTTTCAAGCAACGTTCCGTTTCGACGAGTTCCTGTGAAATGCCGTGATGGACCACCATATGCAAATTGCTGTTGCGCGGGTCCAGCACGCGCACCGAGCTGCCGTCGGCACCGAAATAAGTGCGGATGCGCTGAAGAAATCCGTCACACATCGATTCCAGCGATTGCGGCAGTTGCAAAAAGGAGGCGCTGTCGTACAAGAGCGCAAGCTCGCAATTTTGATCGGCCAGCGCGGCGGTTTTTTTGCGCACCCGGTCTTCCAAACTGTCGTAAAGCGCTTGCAAGCGGTCGGCCATTTGATTAAAGCCTATCGTCAATTGCCCGAATTCATCCTTGCTTTCCACCGGCAGACGCACGCTCAAATCTTGATCTGCCATACTCTTCATCCCCTCACTCAAGCGCGTGACGGGCTCAACGATCAGCATGAACATCAAATAGATGAGCGCAACGGTGCCGGTAAGCGCCATTGCCACCAACGCCAGTTGCGACGAACGCAGCCAAAAGGTACGCCATTCGCTGTCGCGTTCGATTGCATGCACCAAGCGGTCGATATCGAAAACAAAGCGTTCCACTTCAGCCTGATACTTCTGCCATGCGGCGGCGCTTTCCGTACCGGCACCGAGCGACGCCACTGCGAGCGGGCGCATTCCGTACCGCCAACGCTTCGATAAGCTGGCAAATGTCGTGCGAATGCTGTCGGTGGGCGGCAATGCAAGCGGCCGCTGCGGATCGCTGTGCGCCAACAAATTAAAAGTCGAGTCGATCGCCTGCATTTCTTGCTCAGCCGCCGCCCGTAAACTAGGCTGCCCCGGCTTATCGACTGCGCGGGTAACCAAGAGCGTCAAACGATAGCTATGCATGCGCAAGCTACCCGTCTCATTAATCGCCGCCGAACTGCCTTCCAGCTGCCAAGACAATAAAAGCGTCACGCCGATGACGATTAAGGCCAACAGCAAGAAGCTCACCAGCGCGCCGGCGATTTTGGTCGATAGTTTGTGCCGAGCCGGAAAATGTGAATTAAGCGTCATGAGATTTCTGAATAAGAGCACCGGCGGCGCTCAAGTTGACATGTCGGTATGGCGAGTATGGCAGCAACGAAATTTTTACTCCGCCGTGGCGAATGCCTCATCTTCAAGCGGGCAAACCATGGGAAGAAATTCTTGCTGGCGGGGTGAGTATGCCAGCAATGCGCCCGATTCAATGTCGAAATACCATCCATGCAAAACAAGCGTCCCCTCTTCGACCCGCCGCTTAATCCAGGGATAGGTCAGCAAGTTATCGAGCGACTGCAGGATGCTCGCCAATTCGCACGCCTTATGCTGCTGCTCTTCCGTCTTGTCGCGCAATTCCTGCATGACGCTTAGCCGCACGGGTTCGGCAATACGCATCCAGCGGCCGACGAAATCGGTTTCTTCCGCCAGACGCCGGGGATTCATGAGCGCCCGTATGCCGCCGCAGCGCGCATGGCCGAGAACAATCACGCGGGCAACTTGTAAGCCGCAAATTGCAAATTCAATGGCGGAGGTCACGCCGGGCGGCGCATCCGGCGTACAAGGCGGCACCAGGTTGGCGATGTTGCGCACGACGAACATGTCGCCCGGGTCGCTGCCGGTAAGCAGCACCGGATCGACGCGTGAATCACAGCATCCGATTACCAACGTACCCGGATTCTGTCCCTGGCGCAGGCTATCGAAGGTGGCAGGTTCGCTTAAATATTGCTGCTGGAAGCGCCGAAAACCGCGAACGAATTTTTCGATAGCTTCCATGGTCATCCTCCTGTCTGCGACATAAAGCGCACGATCTTTTGCGGCTGCTCGCGGAATTCATGTTTTTGCGGCTTTAATTCGATGGCGGCACGGATCGCGTCTTCGAGCTCGATATCGCTTGCGCCGCCGCGTAACAGCGGACGGAATTCGAACTTCTCTTCCTGCCCAAGGCACAAATATAGCGTGCCGTCGACCGCGAGGCGCACGCGATTACAGGTCGCGCAAAAATGCTGCGACATCGCCGTGATAAATCCGATGCTGGCGCTGCCGTCCGCCGTGGCCAAATAACGCGCCGGGCCGCCGCCGAGTTCGGCCGCTTGCGGATGCAAATCGAACTTCTCCTTGAGGCGCGCCTGTACCGGACCAAGATCGACATACTCGGTGTTGCGGCCGGTGGCCCCCATCGGCATTGCTTCGATCAGACGCAAAATAAATCCATGCTCGATACAAAACGCCACCATGTCATCGATTTCGTGATCATTGGTGCCGCGCATGACCACCATGTTGACCTTGATGGGCGAAAAGCCGGCCGTCTTCCCTGCCATCAAGCCATCCATGATTTTGGTCAGGCTGTCATGGCCGGTGATGTTTTCCACGCAGGCGCGGTCGAGCGAATCGAGGCTGACGTTGATGCGCGCGACACCGGCTTCGCGCAATTCATATGCGTAACGGTTCAGACGCGTGGCATTGGTCGACAAGGACAAATCGCGGATGCCGGGCAAGGCGGAAATACGCGCGGCAAGCTCCGGCAGATTGCGGCGCAAGAGCGGCTCGCCGCCGGTCAAACGGATACGCGACGTACCCAGGCGCGCAAAAGCGGCCAGCAGGCGCTCAATTTCATCGAAGGTCAGCCAATGTTCCGGTTCCTCGAAGCCCTTGAATCCTTTCGGCATGCAATACGTGCAACGCAAGTCGCAACGGTCCGTCACGGACAGCCGCAGATATTGGATCGATCGACCAAAACGGTCGGTGAGCATGCGTAACTCCAGGCAGTAAGGTCAAGTTCATTGTATAGAACCGCTGCGCCGGAGGCAGTTCGCATGAATGCCTAAAACGGGTAGTTCTTTTGGAGGAGTTTGCCAATCCGGCTAGATGGAGTGCACTTGCATATGCACCGCCAAGCCGCCCAGCTTTGCCGATTTTTCAACTTGTAGGTCCATTTTATGCACCAAAGCGATGCGGCGCACGATAGACCAACCCAGGCCGCTGCCGGTCTCGCCGCTGCCTGTTACCCTGAAGAATCTTTCGCCCAACTTTACACGATCAGCTTCCGCCATACCCGGGCCGCTGTCTTCAACACTTAAATGGACCCGATTATTTTCCCGTCGAACATTCACGCTCACCCGCGCGCTCGACGGGCTGTAGCGCACGGCATTGTCGACCAAATTCCGCACCAGAACCATCAACAGCGTTTCATCCCCTGCCATACGGCACGCCTCATTCCCGGCAAATTCCAGTGTCTGATTTTTTGCGATCGCCTTGGGTACAATCTCCGCCACGACAGCTTGCGCCAATGCGCGCAGATCGACGCTCGTCATCGGCGGCGCTTCGGCGGCTTCCAAGCGCGAGAGTGTCAACAACTGCTCCACCAAACGCGTGGCACGGTCGCACCCTTCTATCGTGGATTGCAATGCATGGCGGCGCGCGGCATCATCGGTTTCACCCAAAGCCACTTGTGCCTGCGCGCGGATGGCGGCAATCGGCGTGCGCAGTTCATGCGCGGCGTCGGCCGTGAAGCGGCGTTCGGATTCCAGCAGCGTACCGATTCGGCCGAACAGGATGTTGAGCGCGCCGATCATCGGCCTCATTTCGGATGGCGCATCGTCCATTGCGACCGGCTGCAGATCCTGCGGCAACCGTTCAGCGAGCGTGCGGCCCAACCTTCGTAACGGCGCCACGCCGCGAAATACCGCCCACCAGACGGCCAACGCCAGCAAAGGCAACGCGACGGCCATCGGCCACAATGTACTGCGCAAAACGGCCCACAGAATGGAAGAACGCGAGCTCGTTCTTTCACCCACATACACCTGGATATCGCGCTCCGCGCCGTACGCTGCGAACACGCGCCACGCTGCGCCTTCGATCTGCACAGTCTTGAATCCCGCATGAAAATCCGTGCCCCGGCGAATCATGGGTTCGGCAGGCGCATTCGCGGAACGCAATGCCAGGCGCCCTTCATGAAAAACTTGGAACGCCACTTTCGGCGCATAGCGATGCAATGATGGCGCATCGATGCCGTGTTCGTCATGCTCGAATTGGCCGGACTGCATCACCAATAGCGCGGCCGCCTGGGCCAGATGAGCGTCCAACAGCTCGTCGAGTTCATGGCGGGCGTCAAGCCAAATTGCCGCGGCAACCGCCAGCCAAACCATCGTCACCACGCCAAGCACCAAGGCAAGCAGGCGTCCTTGCAATGAACCGGAATGCTTATTCATGATTGCGGCGCGTCGCGCAAAAGAATGTATCCCACGCCGCGCACGGTTTGGATGAGCGCATTGCCGAGCTTGCGCCGCAGATTATGGACGTGCACTTCGATCGCATTGCTCTCGACCTCCTGCCCCCAGCCGTAGATATGCTGTTCCAGCTGTTCGCGAGAAAGCACGCGCCCGGCGTTGAGCATCAGGATCTGCAGCAGATCGAACTCCCGCGTGGAAAGCGTCACCGGCTTGCCGGCCTTGCGCACCGAACGGGCAGCCGGATCGAGCACCACATCCTGCGCGGCCAACTCTTCGTGGGCGTGGCCGTGCGCGCGGCGAACCAGTGCGCGTAAGCGCGCGCCAAGCTCATGCAAATCCACCGGCTTGACGACGTAGTCGTCGGCACCCAAATCAAGTCCTCGTATGCGGTCCGGCACGGTATCGCGCGCCGTCAGCACCAGTACCGGCGTCGCATTGCGCGCGTCGCGCAGCGTCTTTAACACCGCCAGTCCATCCTTACGCGGCAAACCCAGATCGAGCACCACGGCGGCATACTCCTGTGCGCGCAACTCGTGCTCCGCCGCCTCGCCGTCGCGTACCCAATCGACTTGAAACCCAAGCTGGCGCAAGCCGGCTTTTAAGCCATCGCCCAGCAAGGTGTCGTCTTCGGCAAGCAGGATACGCATGAAGAAATTATCCCATGAAGCGGCAACAATCAGTCCTCATCGTGATGATGGCGATCAGCTTTGGCCGATGCAACGGGCCGGTCGGAGAATACGCCGCCTGACGGCCCGCCTTGCCACTGCAGCACCCAGAAGCCGAGCACGGAAACCAAGACTACCGCAGCAACACTGCGCCAGGTGCTGCGAATGCCATCCTTCGGGACGCCGGACTTTTTACCGGTGAACATGGCGCGGACCAAATTTTCACGATGCAACCAGCTCGACACCGCCACGCCGGCGACATGCACGCCGACGACCGCCAGCATGATGTTTGCTGCCGACTCATGCACCTCTTCCAACCAATGTCCTGCCATGTCGTTGAAAGTCGCCCAGCCCGACATTCCCACCACGATCGTCAAGCCGAGCAAAGCGACAATCGCCAACGCGCCGGCCGGATTGTGCCCGGCATGGTGCTCAGCTTTCCCGTGCAGCAAGGTCCGGAGATAAGCCGCTACTGCTTTGGGGCCGCGCACGAAATTCGCAAAGCGCGCGTATCGCGTTCCCGTCAAACCCCAGAGAATGCGAAAGACCACCAAGCCGGCCATCGTATAGCCGAGCGTGACATGCACCAGTCGCCACCGCTCGCTCTCGGCAGTGAGATATGCGCCGGCAAAGCTCAACACCATCAGCCAGTGAAAAACGCGAACCGGCGCATCCCACACGAGGATCTTGCGTGTTTCTGTTTTGTTTTCCGGCGCATCAGCGCGGGAGTCGGATAAAGCGTTCATTGAAATCTCCTTGGTTGGCTCGGGTATGGCAGGCGGCACAGTTCGAAGCGCTCTTCACTGCAGCCAGCTTCCAGGTCGCGGCAGGCACTTCATCGTGCTTGCGAATGAACCATGCCGATCGCGTGATCCGGTCTTCGGGCGGCGCTTCGGCAACGCGCTTGTAGGTGCCGGCATTGACATTGAGCCAGGTCGACAATTCCTTCACCGTAGCGGCATCCAGCGAAGCATCGGTACCGAAGTGACGCGGCAAGTTGTTCATGATTCGTTGCCAGGAAGCCGACGGCATCATGCCGGGCGGATAGGCGAGATGGCAGGCGGCGCACTCCTGTTGGTATTTCGGTAAAAACGGTACGCGCGCTGCACGATGGTCGTCGGCGAAGGCTGAATGGCCGATACCGATAGCGATCAACAGCGCGGCCAGCAAGCGGCTAAAGCAAAAAATCAATTTGAGTGGCATGGCAAGTCTCCGGCAATCAAGGTTTAAACATCAGCAGCCAGGCCAAGATGTCGGCCTTTTCGGCGGCGGTGCACTCCCGGCCCGCGACGTCATTGCAATTGCGGCGGAACCATTTTTCGCTCTTTGCCGCGTCGGTAAAACGTTCGGCATTGACGGCGGGCGCCAGCGGCAAAATCGTCTTTCCGGTAGCGGCATGCTCGCCGGACTGCGTCGGCACCGCGCCGTGACATGAAGCGCAGCTCCATTCATGCCCGTGTTTCGATGTAAAGAACTCCCGGCCGCGTGCCGAAGAAGCAAGCGTGCCGCTCCGGCTCGTGTAGCCGGAAAGCAGTTCGGCCGGCGCAGCCGCATACGCGGCCCGCATATTGATGAAAATTGCCGCCGCGCCGATGACGATGGCAAGCGATAGCGGTTTAGATATCAGGTTCATGGCACCTCCTTAGATTGCATGATGCCGCCGCCACCTTAAGGATTTCTTAACGTAACCGATTGCGCATGACCTTACCGGACGTGATAATCTCGGCGCGTCCATGCCCATAACTGAATATCGCCGCCACGTCCGCCCATGGAATTCGAAAAATTCAATGACGATCCCGAAGACACGATAGTCAGCGTCGCCGAGCGCCAGGCCGCGGCATCGCGCACGAGCTGGGTGAGCATCGTCATCAACCTCTTGCTGACGGTCGTGCAAATTGTGGTGGGCACGCTGTCCAAATCGCAAGGCTTGATCGCGGACGGCATTCATTCGCTTTCCGATCTCTTGGGCGACTTCGTGGTGCTGTTCGCCAGCCGGCATAGCCATAAGGAAGCCGACCAGGATCACCCGTACGGCCATCAGCGTTTCGAGAATGCCGCATCGCTGGTGTTGGGCGTGCTGCTGTTGGCGGTCGGCATCGGCATGTTGTGGTCGGCGCTGCAGAAACTGCAGGCACCCGATGCCATTCCGACCGTTCATGTCGCCGCGCTTTGGGTGGCAGGCGCAACGCTCGTCATTAAAGAAGGATTGTTTCGCTACATGCTGTCGGTTGCCAAGCGCGTCAAATCCGGCATGCTGGTGGCAAATGCCTGGCATGCGCGCTCGGATGCGGCATCGTCGCTGGTGGTGGGACTCGGCATCGCCGGTAACCTGGCAGGCTTTCCGCTATTGGACCCGATCGCCGCGCTGATCGTCGGTTTCATGATCGCGCGCATGGGTTGGGGATTCGGCTGGGATGCCTTGCACGACCTGGTCGACCGTTCGGCGGACGACAAAGAAGTGGAAGCCATTCGGCAAACGCTCACGGAAACGCCGGGCGTGCATAACGTGCACGATCTGCGCACCCGCAAGATGGGCGACATGATCGTGGTCGATGCGCACATTGAAGTCGATGCATCGCTGACGGTCGAGCAAGGGCATGACATTTCCGTCGTCGCGAGGCAGCGCGTGATGGAGCGGCACCGGGTGTTGAATCTCATGACGCACGTCGATCCATGGCGGCGGCCGGACCTGGATCATGCTAGCGTCGCTGTGGTGAATACAAAGTCAGGTAATTAAATTTTGGCGCGATTTTAATAACTGCGCCAGTATTTGACACGGATCAGCTTACCTTGCCTTGAAAAACCATTGCGAGATAAACGGCATATAGCGAGAGAAGCAAAACCCCTCGTTTGCGCGTGATGAAGCCGTTGCTCGGCGGATAAGTCAACGCTACAGCGGTCAAGCCGAACGCCAACGCTATGGCAACTTCATTCCATGCAATTCGTATGGGGTGAATCGAGGCCGCGATCGCCACAATAAAGATCCCGTTGAAGATATTGCTGCCGAGGATGGTGCCTAAACCGATTTCGTCATGACCGCGCAGCTTGGCGATAATCGTTGTCGCCAATTCCGGTGCCGACGTGCCGACCGCAACGATGGTTGCGCCGATAATGAATTCGTCTATGCCGAAGGAAACGGCGATACCCTTTGCTCCGGTAACGATGAAATTGCCGGCAGCGATCAGGAACCCCAGCCCAAGGATGCAAGTAAGAAGTATCTTCCAACCCTGTTGATCGTGATGAGGTTCTTCGGCAGCGCCGCGCTGTTTTCGCGCCGCCACGGCAGTCGCGGTCAGCCAAAGAAAAAACACCGTCAACATCGCCAAGCCATCGAGCCTTGAGAGTTCGCCATCGAGGCATAACAAGCCGGTAATGACGGGAATGAAAAGCGCTAAGGGAAAGTCCCGTTTCACGCTGTCGCGCGGACACTGAATTCCGGAAACTGCCAACGCTGCTCCCAAGACCAAGGCAATGTTCACGACATTGCTCCCGAGTGCATCGCCGAGCGCGATCTTAGGACTGCCGGCCAGCGCGCTATTGATCGAGACCGATAATTCCGGGCTTGAGGTGGCGAATGCGGCAAACGTGGCGCCGATCACGCCGGGAGATATGCGAGCCCAATATCCGAGGCCCACTGCGCCGCGCACAAACAGTTCGCCGCCGATGACGGCGCATAGGATGCCTAACGACAGAAAAAAGTAATCGTTCATTGCGCTACCTGTCAGGACGCGGTTCTATATCGTCGAGAGCGACTTGGATTCAAAGGGCAAGTTGTCCTTGAAACACATCCACGGCGCCGGACGCCGCAGCAGTCTTAGACAATGTACTCACTCTCACACCAAGCAATCTCAACCTTTTTTGCAAGGGCACGCGCTTCAGACATTCCCCCGCCGCGCGCCGAATCGCCGTTGCATCGGCAGTAGCAGCAGGCAGAGACAAATCCCGCGTCACCGTCTTGAAATCTTCATACCGTAGCTTAATGCCTATGGTGCGACCGACATACCCCTTGCGCTGAAGATCCTCCGCCAAGCGCGTGCACAAGCGGGTAAAAATGCCGGAAAGAATTTCACGATCATGCTTGGCATGTAAATCGCGTTCGAAGGTAGTTTCCCTGCTGATCGATTTCGGCTCCGAGCTGGTAACGACCGGACGATCGTCGATGCCGTGCGAGACGCGATGCAGCCACTCCGCGTAAGTTCTTCCAAAATGCTTTTGAAGAAGGCCGAGGTCGGCGTGCGCCAGCTCCTCGATGATGCGAATATCGAGCTTGGCAAGCTTCTCGGCGGCCTTGGGTCCGATGCCATTGATTTTTCGAACCGGCAAAGGCCAAATCCGATGCGCCACATCGGCATGATCCAAGATCGTTAGGCCATCCGGCTTTTCAAGATCCGAACAAATTTTTGCCAAGAGCTTGTTGGGTGCTACGCCGATCGAGCAAGAAAGACCCGTGGCATCGCGCACCGCTTGCTTGATGCGCAAGGCAAGCGCACGCGTATCGTCGTCGTGATCGGTAAGGTCGAGATAAATTTCATCGATGCCGCGATCTTCCATCTCCGGCACGATGGCCGTCACAGCCGCTTTGAACATGCGGGAATAGCGGCGATAGGCATCGAAATCGGTGGGCAGCAGCACGGCGTCCGGCGCGAGCTTCGCCGCCTTCATCATCCCCATTGCGGAAAAAACGCCGAGTGCGCGCGCTTCATACGTTGAGGTGGTAATCACGCCGCGGCCTACGTAGTCGCGCAGCCGCGAGTAGGCATAAGTGCCGTCAGCCTGCATCACGGGTTGGTGGTCATTGCGTCCGCCGATGACCACCGGCTGTCCGCGCAATTCCGGATAGCGCAGCAGTTCGACTGATGCATAAAAAGCATCCATGTCGAGATGAGCAACGCGCCTGGGTCGGGGATTCATGGTGAGGCTGAAGGAGAAGCCGACATTGTATGCCGGAACAGCGTCCCACCGGATGGGCGTATTGCAAAGTTAAGTTCTCGTCGTCCTACTCCCTATTGCACCAACGGACTACCCACCCCTTCCAACGTAACCCCCTGCACATCCGCCTGCCCCACCAGAATCTGCAGATATTGATGCATCGCACGCTGCCAGCTTTGAAAACGCAGCCACTGCCGAATGTCATCGCGCACCGTCTCGAAAGGCAGCAATTTCCCCTCGATCTTGCGCAGCACTTGCACGATGTGCAGCCCGAAGCGCGTTTCCAGCAAACGATCGGCCAGCTGATTTTCATTTAGCCGAAAAACGAATGTCTCGAATTCGGGAACGGTCTGGCCGCGCGTGAGCTGGCCGAGATTGCCGCCGACCGCGCCGGACGGGCAATTGGAATATTGCATGGCAATTTCGGCGAAGCGTTCGGGATGCTCCTTCAATTCAGCCAGCATCGCCTCGCCGGTCTCGCGCAGCAATTCCAGCGGTGCGTTCGGCGTGACTTGCAGCAGGATGTGCCGCACCTCGATCATTTCGCCGTTGGAAAACTTCTCCGGGTTGTTGCGGTAATAGCGCACGCAGGTTTCTTCATCGGCCTCGGGCACATCCAGCTCATGCGCGAACAATGCTTCGATGCGGTCGTCCTCCGTGTCGCCGGTGAGACCGAGGCGGTCGGCTTCCTGCAGCAGCACCATGCGCAAGACCAGTTCATGCACCGTCTGCTTCAATGGATTGTCCGCCTTTTGGTGATGCGGCAGCTCTTGGCCGATTGCCGCATCGGTTAGCTCGATGCCGTTGACGGAAATGCCCATGATTTACTCCTTGTACTGAATCAGCGCGGACGCACCAGTTGATATGCGCGCGCCAGATAACCTACCGATGCAAACCCGCTCCACACATGCACCAGGCGGGTGAACGGGAAAATCACGAATACCGACATGCCCATGAACAGGTGCAGCTTGAAGATCAGCGGCGCATCGGCGATGAATGACGCCGCATCGCCGCGGAAGGTTACGACGTGCTGTGCCCAGCTCATCAACTGCACCATCATATGGCCGTCGGTATGACTGGCCGACACGAAGATCGACGCAAGGCCGAGCGACAGCGTCGCCAGAATCCACAGCAGCACCACCTTGTCTTTGAAGGTCGTCACGGCGCGTAGGCGATCGTTGGCAAACCGGCGCGCCAGCAATAGCAGGATGCCGATCAGGCAAAGCGTGCCCATCACGCCGCCGGCCACCATGGCGAAAATTTGCTTGGCGCCGTGCGAGATGCCCAGCGTATCCCACACCCACACCGGCGTCAGCAAACCGACCGCATGACCGAAAAACAAGCCGATCACGCCGACGTGAAACAGAATATTCCCGAGGCGCAGGCTGCCGGCATGCAAAAGCTGCGTCGATTCGGACTTCCATGTGTATTGCTCACGGTCGAAGCGAATCAGGCTGCCCAGCAAAAAGATAGCCAGCGCAATATAGGGATAAATGCCGAAGAAAAATTGATTCAGGTAATCCATTTTGTACTCTCCTCTCTCACCTATTGCGCTGCGCGCTTCGGATAGAAATTAATCGGCTGCACTCCGCTGTTGGTCGGCTTGAGCAAGGGTTCGACACCGTCCGCGCTCGGACCGAAAGTTTCGAGCGCTTCGTCCATATCGCGCACCGGCGGTTCAGACAATTCTTCCGCCGCCACCGGGCTCATCCGCTCCAACACCTGGAAGACTGCTGCATACGGACTGCCGTTGGCGGCCAGTTTGCGGCCTATGTGTGCCAGCACATGGACCGCGTCGGTCAGCATGCGGCTTGCTTCCCGCTGATCGACTTGCGCGAGAAATTCCAGGAATAGCGGCACGTAATCGGGCAACTCTTCGCTGCACATTTCCATGCCGTATTTCTTGTACTCTTCCATCAAGTCGACCATCGCTTGCCCGCGGTCGCGCGATTCGCCGTGAATATGCTCGAACAGATGCAGCGAATGCGATGGATTGCGGTCGAACGTCATCACATAGTTTTCTTGCAACTTGATCAAGTCGTTCGATCCAAAATAAACCATCAGCGGATGAAGCTCCGGCATCGCCAACACCGCATCGCCAAGCTCCGGCAATGCTTCAAGCAATTGCGGCTCCGGGTACTGCAGTAGAACCGACAGCGTTTGATATTGCTTCTTCACCTTATGCTCCTTCCACCTCCCGCTTTTTGCGGGATTTGGGCATATCGACAAAAATCACCGACCCTTGCTTCTTCTTGCCGAACAGCGAAGGCTCGGATACACCATCCGAACATCCATTGCCGAACGAGAAGCCGCACGAACCTTTTTCATTGAAGCTGTCTTCCACCATTTCCTTGTGGCTGCTCGGAATCACGAAGCGGTCTTCGTAATTGGCGATCGCCATGATGTGGTACATGTCTTCCACCATCGGCTTGGTCAAACCAACTTGCTTCAGCACGTCGAGGTTTTCCACGCCTTCCACCGACTTGCCGCGCATGTAGGCACGCATGGCGAGCATACGGTCCAGCGCTCCCACGACCGGCGCTTCCTTGCCGGCGGTGAGCAAGTTGGCCAGATACTTCACCGGGATACGCAAGCTCTTGGTGTCGGGGATGATGCCGTTCATGCCCATCTTGCCGGACTCCGCTGCAGCTTGGATCGGCGACAGCGGCGGGATGTACCAGACCATCGGCAGCGTGCGATATTCCGGATGCAGCGGAAAAGCGACTTTCCATTCCATCGCCATCTTGTACACCGGCGAACGCTTGGCGGATTCCAGCCACGCTTCCGGGATGCCTTGCTTGCGTGCTTCCTCGATCACTTTCGGATCGTGGGGATTCAAGAACAGACCGAGCTGCGATTCGTACAAATCCTGCTCATCGGCGACCGATGCCGCTTGCTCGATCTGGTCGGCGTCGTACAGCATGACGCCGAGGTAACGGATGCGGCCTACGCAAGTTTCGGAACATACGGTCGGCTGACCGGCTTCGATACGCGGGAAGCAGAAGGTGCATTTCTCAGCCTTGCCGGAAGACCAGTTGTAATAGATCTTCTTGTACGGACAGCCGGAGATGCACATGCGCCAGCCGCGGCATTTGTCCTGGTCGATCAACACGATGCCGTCGTCTTCGCGCTTGTAGACGGAGCCCGATGGACAGGATGCCACGCATGCCGGATTCAGGCAGTGTTCGCACAAACGCGGCAAGTACATCATGAACGTGTTTTCAAACGTGCTGTACATTTCTTTTTGCACGTTGTCGAACAGTTTGTCCTTGCTGCGCTTGGCAAATTCGCCGCCCAGATCGTCTTCCCAGTTCGGACCCCATTCGATCTTGTCCATCTTCTTGCCGGTGATGACTGATACCGGACGCGCGGTTGGCGGCGTCTGCGACAGCGGCGCATTCTGCAGGCGCTCGTAGTCGTAGGTGAACGGCTCGTAGTACTCGTCGATGGACGGCAGGTTCGGATTCGCAAAAATGTTGGCCAGGATTTTCAAGCGGCTGCCTTGGCGCGGCTCCAGCTTGCCGGCGGCATTACGCTTCCAGCCGCCGTTCCACTTGTCCTGGTTTTCCCATTCTTTCGGATAACCGATGCCGGGCTTGGTTTCAACGTTGTTGAACCATGCGTATTCGACACCGTCGCGGCTGGTCCAGACGTTTTTGCACGTGATAGAACAGGTGTGGCAACCGATGCACTTATCCAGATTCAACACCATGCCGATTTGCGCTCTGATTTTCATGTTTGCTCCTGTTCCTCTTACACGCCCTTGGGCGATGTTTTCATCGTCACTGCGGCTTCTTCGCGTTCCGTGCTCGACACATGCGGTTTCGCTACCGCGCCGTGTTCGCCGGATGAAGGCGTCGTCGTCTTGCTTTCCGGCTCTTCCACGAGCGGCCCCTCCAGCCAATCGACCTTGTTCATCTTGCGAATCAACACAAACTCGTCGCGGTTGGAGCCGACAGTGCCGTAGTAATTGAAGCCGTATGAAAGCTGCGCATAGCCGCCGATCATGTGGGTCGGCTTGGTGACCGCACGCGTGACCGAGTTATGGATACCGCCGCGCTTGCCGGACATTTCCGCGCCCGGCGCATTCACGATCTTCTCCTGGGCGTGGTACATCAATGTCATGCCAACCGGGACTCGCTGGCTGACCACTGCTCTGGCCGTCAGGGTGCCGTTGACGTTGAATACCTCGATCCAGTCGTTGTCGACAATGCCGGCTGTCTTGGCATCGATTTCCGAGAGCCACACGTGCGGGCCGCCGCGCGACAAGGTCAGCATGCGCAGGTTGTCCGAGTAGGTGGAGTGGATGCCCCACTTCTGATGCGGCGTGATCCAGTTCAGCGCAATTTCCTTGTTGCCGTTCGGCTTGCTGTTCAACACCGACGCCGTGGTCTTGGTATTGATCGCCGGCTTATACACACAGAAGCCTTCGCCGAATTCACGCATCCACAAGTGGTCTTGGTAGAACTGCTGGCGACCGGTCAAGGTCCTCCAAGGAATCAGTTCATGCACGTTGGTGTAGCCGGCGTTGTAGCTGACTTCTTCCGATTCCAGACCGGACCAAGTCGGCGACGAGATGATCTTGCGCGGCTGCGCCTGCACGTCGCGGAAGCGGATGGAATCGTGCTCGCGCGGAATGGCCAGGTGCGTATGGTCGCGGCCGGTAATCTTCGACAATGCATCCCATGCCTTGACCGCCACGTGGCCGTTGGTTTCCGGGGCGAGCGTCAAGATCATTTCAGCTGCGTCGATAGCGGTATTCAATTGCGGCAATCCTTGCGAGACACCTTCTTCCGTCACCACGCGGTTCAAGCCGCGCAGCACATCGACTTCATGCGCCGTTTTCCAGGAGATGCCTTTGCCGCCGTTGCCCACTTTTTCCAGCAAGGGGCCGACCGAGGTGAACTTCTTGTAGACGTCGCGATAATTGCGCTCCACCACCGTCATGCTCGGCATGGTCTTGCCGGGGATAGGCTCGCATTCGCCTGCGCGCCAATCTTTCGGGTCGAAAGGCTGGCCGAGTTCGCCCGGCGTGTCATGCATCAGCGGCGTCAACACCAAATCCTGTTGCGTGCCGAGATAATCGCCGGCGATTTCGGTAAATTTCTTCGCGATGCCTTTGTAAATTTCCCAATCCGATTTGGATTGCCACAACGGCTGCACCGCTTCCGACAGCGGATGAATAAAAGGATGCATGTCGGACGTATTCAAGTCATCCTTCTCGTACCAGGTCGCGGTCGGCAATACGACGTCGCCGTACAAGCAGGTGGTCGACATGCGGAAGTCCAGCACCACCATCAGATCAAGCTTGCCTTCCGCAGCCGGACGCAGTTTGACGTGCTTGGGCTTGACGCAGCCTTCTTCCTCGCTCATCACCGCGTTCTGGGTGCCGAGCAAATACTTGAGGAAGTATTCATGCCCCTTACCCGAACTGCCGAGAATATTGGAGCGCCACACAAACATATTGCGCGGAAAGTTGGCCGGATTGTCCGGATCGTCACAAGAAAAATGCAGCTTTTTATTCTTGATTTGCTCGACGGCGTATTGCACCGGATCCTGGCCGGCCGCATGGGCGGCGCGCGTGATTTCCAATGGATTGGTTTCCAATTGCGGCGCCGAAGGCAGCCAACCCATGCGTTCGGCTTTGGCGTTAAAGTCGATCAGCGCCATCTGTCCGACATGCTTGTCCGCTGTCGGGCACAGAATTTCCGAGGTATGGAGTTTCTCGTGACGCCATTGGCTGGTATGCGCATAGAAGAACGAGGTGCCGTTCATCTGGCGCGAAGGACGGTGCCAGTCGAGTGCGAATGCGAGCGGGGTCCAGCCGGTTTGCGGACGCAGCTTTTCCTGGCCCACGTAGTGTGCCCAGCCGCCGCCGGATTGACCGACGCAACCGCACATCATCAACATGTTGATGATGCCGCGATACGTCATGTCCATGTGATACCAGTGATTCAACGCGGCGCCGACGATGACCATGCTTTTTCCGCGCGTCTTGTCGGCGTTATCGGCGAATTCGCGGGCGACGGTGATCACGTCGGCGGCTTTGACGCCGGTATGCTTCTCTTGCCACTTCGGCGTATATGGAACGTCGTCGTCGTAATCCTTGGCGACGTTGTTGCCGCCCAAGCCGCGATCGATGCCGTAGTTGGCGATCGACAAATCATAGACGGTCACCACCAGCACTTCGCTGCCGTCGGCCAATTGCACGCGCTTGACCGGCACGCGGCGATGCAATAGATCTTTCGCATCCTGGCCGCCGAAATAGGGGAAGCCGACCGTCGCCACGTCATCGCGGCAATCAATCAACGACAGACGGGGCGTGATGGGCTTGCCGCTGCCGCCTTCTTTCAATTCCAAATTCCATTTGCCGGACTCGCCCCAACGGAAACCGATGGTGCCGGCCGGCGCGACGATCTGGCCGGTGGCATCGTCGATCACCAGGGTTTTCCATTCCGGGTTGTTGGCTTCATCCAGATTGTTGGCCAGGTTCGATGCACGCAGGAAGTAATCGGGAATCAGCGTTTCATCTTTTTCCTTCAAGACCACCAGCATCGGGAAGTCCGTGTATTGACGCGCATAGTCGCGGAAGTATTGCGACTTGCCGCTGACATGGAATTCCTTCAGGATCACGTGCCCCATCGCCATCGCCAGTGCGGCATCCGTGCCTTGCTTGGGCGCCAGCCAGATGTCGCCAAACTTGGCCATCTCGCCGAAATCGGAAGACACGGCAACCGTCTTGGTGCCCTTGTAGCGCACCTCGGTGTAGAAGTGGGCGTCGGGCGTGCGGGTCATCGGGATGTTGGAGCCCCACACCATCAGGTAGGTCGAGTTGTACCAATCGGCCGATTCCGGCACGTCGGTTTGCTCGCCCCAAATTTGCGGCGAAGACGGCGGCAAATCGCAATACCAATCGTAGAAGGAGAGCGGCACGCCGCCGATCAGGGAAAGGTAGCGCGAACCGGCCGCGTAACTGACCATCGACATGGCGGGAATCGGCGAGAAGCCGACCACGCGGTCGGGACCGAATTTCTTGACCGTAAATGCATTGGCGGCGGCAATGATTTCGTTGACTTCATCCCACTTGGCGCGCACGAAGCCGCCCTGCCCGCGCACCGATTTATATTTCTTCGCCCGCTCCGGGTTTTGACTGATATATTCCCATGCCTTGATCGGGTCCATGGTCAGACGCGCTTCGCGCCACATCTCCATCAAGCGGCCGCGCACCATCGGGTATTTCACGCGCTGGGCGGAATACACGTACCAGGAATACGAAGCGCCGCGCGGGCAGCCGCGCGGTTCATGGTTGGGCAAATCCGGGCGCGTGCGCGGATAGTCGGTTTGCTGCGTTTCCCATGTGATCAAGCCGTTCTTCACATAGACTTTCCAGCTGCATGAGCCGGTGCAGTTCACACCATGGGTGGAACGCACGATCTTGTCATGCTGCCAGCGCTGGCGATAAGCGTTTTCCCAGGTGCGATCTTCCTGCACCACGGCGCCGTGGCCGTTGGAAAAGGTTTCTTTCGTCTTGCTGAAAAACTTTAATCGATCCAGAAAGTGACTCATGTTTTCCTCTTGTACTGGCGGTTCGTGTCTATGAGAAGAAGTCTACGGACTACCGGCTTTGCTTGATATTCGTCCTAAGTCGGGCCAGCCCCGGAGATTGGAACTAGCCCGACTAGTCATTAAGGCGTAGATGCTTTAACTGAAAGTTTTTAACAAGGCATTTCCGCGCCCTTGCGCGAATAGAACCACCAAGTGATGACGACGCATGTCACGTAGAAACCGATGAAGCAATACAGCGCCGCATTCGGGCTGCCGGTCATGGCGATCGACGTGCCGTAGCTCTTCGGAATGAAGAAGGCGCCATAAGCAGCCACGGCAGAGGTGAAGCCCAATACGGCAGCGCCTTCCTTGTTGGCATCGGCGATTGCTTGATGTTGCGCTTGCGCCCCCTTGCCGGCTGCGGCGCGTTGACGTTCGGTCAAGAAGATCACCGGAATCATGCGGAAGGTGGATGCATTGCCGACGCCGGTGCCGGCGAACAACAGCATGAACATCCAGAAGAAGCCGGTAAAGTTGCCGGCGACGCCGTTATGCGGCAAGAAATTCAGGACACCGAAGACAGCAATGATCATCACGATGAAAGTCCAGAACGTGACGATCGCGCCGCCCAGTTTGTCGGAAATCCAACCGCCCGCCACGCGCGCCAGCGCACCGACCAAAGGACCGAGGAAAGCGTATTGCAGCGGATTGACGTCCGGGAATTGCGTTTTGGTCAGCAGCGGAAAACCGGCGGAGTAACCGATGAAGGAACCGAAGGTGCCTACATACAGCCAGCACATCAGCCAATTATGCTTGCGCTTGAATATAACCGCTTGCTCACTGAACGATGCTTTGGCGGAGGCAATGTCGTTCATGCCGAACCAAGCAGCCAAGGTGGTAATCGCGATAAATGGCACCCAGATGAAGCCTGCATTTTGCAACCAGATTTGCTGGACCTGTCCCGCCTTGGTCATGGATTGCGGCGCACCGCCGAGCGCGCCGAAGGCGGCGAAAGTGATCACGATCGGCACCACAAACTGCACCGCCGACACGCCCAGGTTACCCAGGCCGGCATTCATGCCGAGCGCATAACCCTTTTGCGCTTTCGGAAAGAAGAAGCTGATGTTGGCCATCGAGGAAGCGAAGTTGCCGCCGCCGAAACCGCACAGCAAGGCCAACAGCAGCATGGTCGGGTAGCTCGTGTTGGGGTCTTGCACCGCGAAGCCGATGCCGATCGCCGGGATCAGCAGAGATGCCGTGGAGATCGTCGTCCACTTGCGTCCGCCGAAAATCGGCACCATGAACGAATAGAAAATCCGCAGCGTCGCGCCGGACAAGCCCGGCAAGGCGGCGAGCCAAAACAATTGGTTGGTGCTGTACTGGAAGCCGATACTGGGCAAGTTCACTACCACCACGCTCCACACCATCCACACTGCGAATGCCAGCAACAACGCCGGGATCGAAATCCACAGATTGCGATTGGCCGTCGATTTGCCCGAAGAAGCCCAGAAAGACGGCGCTTCGGGTTCCCATTGGGTAAGCACATATTTACTCACGTTGGTTCTCCTGAAAAGATCTTTATTTGCTATACCATTGCATGGGCGGCGCGCGCAGCCATCGCGCGTTCCGGCCTAAACGAGTAATGCATCCACACCAGCGACACGCACACGGTTCCGTACAGCAGCATGAATGCGCTGGACCGCACGCCGGTGATGTCCACCAGCGCGCCGAACATGATCGGCAAAATGAAGCCGCCCAAGCCACCGGCTAAGCCCACCACGCCGGAAACGGCGCCGATGTTGTGGGTGAAGTCATCCGAAATGAACTTGAAGACCGATGCCTTGCCGATGGCGGTAGCGACGCCGACGACAAACAGCAGCACGGTGAACATCACGGGGGAAACGCCGATGTGCACGTTCATCTCGCCTTTCACGGTCCGGATCACCATGTCGGTCTGCGGATACGACAGCAAGAAGAAGCACACCCAGCACACCCACATCACCCACCAGGTCACCTTGTAGGCGCCGTATTTGTCGGCGATCCAGCCGCCGAGCGCGCGCAGCACGCCGCCCGGTAAGGAGAAGCAAGCGGCGAGCAGCGCGGCCAGCTTCATGTCGAAGCCGTATTCGGATACGTAGTACTTGGTCATCCACAGCGCCAAGGCCACATAGCCGCCGAACACGACCGAGTAATACTGGCAATAGCGCCAAACGCGCGGGTCCTTCAATACCTTCATTTGCTCCATGAAGGACACATTGGAAGTAACCGTGTGGGATTTATCGCTGAAGGAAAAAAGCCAGAACACCACGGCGGTGACCAGCATCGCGACCGCATATACCTTGGGAAGAAATTGCCAGCCGAATGCGGCGATGATGGAAGGCGCAACGAACTTGGTCAGGGCCGAACCGGAATTGCCTGCACCGAATATCCCCATCGCCAAGCCTTGGCGGTTTTTCGGGAACCAGCGCGCAACGTAAGGCGTCCCCACCGAAAACGAACCGCCCGCGACACCGACGAATAAGCCGAGCACCAGGAAATGCCAGTATTCGGTCGCGTAGCTGATCAAGTAGATCGGCACCACGGTCGACAGCATCAGGACAAACAGGACGATTCTGCCGCCGAAGCGATCGGTCCAAATGCCGAGCGGCACCCGCACCAGCGAGCCGGTCAACACCGGCGTCGCCGCCAATAGACCAAACTGTGTTTCGTTCAGCCCCAGCTGGGCCTTGATCGGAATACCGAGCACTGCAAACATCATCCACACTGCAAAGCAGATAGTGAACGCGAAAGTGCTGCTGGCTAAAACGGATATTTGCCTGCCCTGGTTTGAAGCCACGATACACCCCTCACAATTGACACACGATGAGAGAAGAGTACGCGCCGGCCTTGCTTAACACCATTCGCCGGAGGGTTATCTCGGCAGAGCAATCAGGCTAGCAATTTCAGCCGGAAGGGCTAAGTGGCGGCGACGGCAACTAGTACTAAAGGCGTATAAGCGGCGGCCGGCTCGATTGCAAAGCGATATTGTTGGCCATACACTGCATGATGATGAAACCTGTCCGGCTTGCCGGGTTTGCTGGGAAAGCGTTAGGTGGACAGGTGATGGAATAAAATCTTGAAGATCAACTGCTTATCCTGTTTTCTTGGGGCGTGTTATTCATACCTAATGGGATAGGTTTTATAAAACCTGATTAGAATTTGGGCATCATGCAAATTGTCGATACACAAGCGAAATGCAGTATTGAGATTGAATATGATGGCTATGAGACGCCGGACTATGCTTCGTTCACTTTTGGCGCATCAGTAAATATCGGTCATGGGATGTTCAAAGCCGTTAATAAGGATATCAACTTCTTCAATTTTCAGTTCTTCGTTGAGGAATTGGATGCATTTATACTTGATCGATCTCTTCAACCAAAACTGTCAGGAACATACGACAGTTACCTTGAATTCGTTGGTGTAAGTTCAAGTGTTAGCATCCGCTTCCGCATAGGAGATGCGTTTGCCGGATATAAAAATCCAAACACACCCTTTGCATTTACTGGTGGCTTCGATGTTGCGCAAGACCAGCTCACATCGATAGTCAGAAATCTTAGAGAAATGCTGGTCTAACATGAAGCTAGACTCCGTCACTTCGCGTTCGAGGCGCTCGAGCAGGTCAGCTTGGAGTTAGGAACGCCCCCTAAGAAAAATAATCCTCCAGCGCTGCTTGCAGCAAGCCGGCTGCCGACAAGGCGGCGCGCGCTTCCGCGTCGCTTGATACCAGCTTGCGCAAGTCCTCTGCTCGCAAATGCGCCAGTACCGACGTCAACGCTTGGATGCCGGCGGCAGGTAAGGTGACGGTGATCACTGGTTCCGCCTGCGGCACCAGCGGCGGCAACTTCTTATTGACCAGGGGGAGATTCTCCACCACCGTACCGTCCGGCTGCACCGCTTGTTGCGCCGACAGCCAATTTCCGGAATCCTTGCTCATCATCGATGCCGTCCTTATATGTACGTACGCCCGATCAAATCGTCTTCGAAAACCGCATGGGCTGCGCTTCCAACACTCTGGGCAAACTCAAATAGCGGTCGAATACCATGCAAATATTGCGGATCAACAAACGTCCCTTCAAAGGCACGAAGATACGATCCTGATCGACGGTGACCAGGCCGTCCGCTTCAAAGGCTCGCAGTTTTTCAAGCTCGGAGGCGAAGTAAGAATGGAAGCTGATCGGAAAGAGGTCTTCGACGGCATCCACCGACAATTCGAAATGGCACATCAGCATTTGAATTATCGTCCGGCGCAAAATGTCATCCATGCCCAGCTTGATGCCGCGCGAAATCGGCAATTCACCCGCATCCAAGCGCGCATAATATTCATCCAGCGTTTTGACGTTCTGGCTGTAGGTATTCCCCATGGCGCTAATGGCCGATACGCCGCACGACACCAAATCGGCATCGGCATGCGTGGAATATCCTTGGAAGTTGCGATGCAAGCGCCCTTCTCTTTGCGCGACCGCCAAATCATCGGTCGGCTTGGCGAAATGGTCCATGCCGATGTAGACATAGCCCGCCTCGGTCAAACGCTTGATGCACAAGGCAAGCATATCGAGCTTGGTGTCGGCGCTCGGCAAATCTTCCTCGGCGATGCGGCGCTGCGGCTTGAACAAATGCGGCAAATGCGCGTAGTTGTAAATGGCAAGACGATCCGGATTGGCGGCAATCACTTTATCGATCGTCTGCGACATCGTCACCAGGTTTTGCTTCGGCAAACCGTAGATCAAGTCGATGCTGATCGAACGGAAGCCCGCCTCGCGCGCCGCCTCGATCACCGCAAAAGTTTGTTCTTCCGGCTGGATGCGATTGACCGCTTTTTGCACGACAGGATCGAAGTCCTGCACACCCAGGCTGATACGGTTGAATCCTTGGCGGCGCAAAGTATGCACGCGCTCCGGTGTCACGGTGCGCGGATCGACTTCGATCGAATACTCCCCTACTTCATCCGGCGCAAACTTGAAGCTCCTGTGCAAATACAAGAGCAAGTCGTCCATCTGCTCATCCGAGAGATAAGTCGGCGTACCGCCGCCGAAATGCAATTGCTCGACATGGTTCATGCCGGCAAGCAGCTCGGCCTGCATATCGATTTCCCGCTTCAAGTAGCCGAGATAAATCTCCGCCTTGCTGCGATCTTTCGTCACGATCTTATTGCAGCCGCAGTAATAGCAAACGGTGTTGCAAAACGGGATATGCAGATACAGCGAAAGCGGACTAGGCGCGCCTCGTTCGCGCACACGCGCCACCGCTTGCCGATAATCTTCTACGGTGAAGGCGTCGGTGAACCGATCCGCCGTCGGATACGAGGTATAGCGCGGACCGAGCTGACTGAGTTTCTTAATCAGTTGCGCATCGAATTCGACGGAAGAGGTAACGAGTGAGGTTTTTGCCAAGGCTGCCATTGTGTACTCCGGCGCCGGGCGAGTAAAAAAATGAGGACCCGACGACTTTGCAGTCTACGGACCCCAATACGCAAGTTCCTTGATTCAAGTCAAAATTGACCGGGCTGCTTCGAATTAGCGTGGTACAGCAGAAAATGCCTTGCGCGCAGCATTTATCGTTTCCGCAATCACGGCGTCGTCATGCTTTGCCGACACAAATCCCGCCTCAAACGCGGATGGTGCCAGATAAACACCTTCATTGAGCATCGCATGGAAGAAAGAATTGAAGCGCTCTTTGTCGCACGCCATCATCTCGGCAAAGCTGCCCGGAACGGCTTGGGCAAAATAAACGCCGAACATGCCGCCCACCGAATCGGCGCAAAACACGATGCCCGCCGCTTTTGCGGCATCGGCCAAGCCTTGCATCAATTTTTTGGTTTGCGCGGCAAGCGACTCATAGAAACCCGGTGCTTGGATCAATTTCAGGGTGCTCATGCCGGCAGCCACCGCGACTGGGTTGCCGGACAAGGTGCCGGCTTGATACACCGGACCGAGCGGCGCCATTTGCTTCATCAAATCGGCGCGCCCGCCGTATGCGGCAACCGGCAAGCCGCCGCCGATCACTTTGCCCAAAGCAGTCAAATCCGGCCGAATGCCGAAGAGCGATTGGGCGCCGCCGAGCGCCACACGGAAGCCCGACATGACTTCATCGAAAATCAACACTGCACCGTGCTGCGTACACAAGCGCCGCATGGCCTGCAAAAATTCCGGCGTCGCGCGCACCAGGTTCATATTGCCGGCCACAGGTTCGACAATCACGCAGGCAATCGCATCGCCATATTGCTTGAAGGCGTCTTCGAGTTGCTGCGTATTGTTATAGTCCAGCACCAGGGTATGCTTGGCGAAATCGGCCGGCACCCCGGCGGAAGTCGGATTGCCAAAGGTGAGCAAGCCGCTGCCCGCCTTCACCAGCAGCGAATCGGCGTGGCCGTGGTAGCAGCCTTCAAATTTGATGATCTTGTCGCGGCCGGTGGCCCCGCGCGCCAAGCGCAATGCACTCATGGTCGCTTCGGTGCCGGAAGAAACCAAGCGCACTTGCTCGACAGAAGGCACCAGCTTGCAAATCTCTTCCGCCATGTCGATTTCGCCTTCGGTCGGCGCACCGAAGGACAAGCCGCGCGCAGCGGCTTCTTGCACCGCGCGCACGACTTCCGGATGCGCGTGCCCGACAATCGCCGGCCCCCATGAGCCGATGTAATCGATGTAGCGCTTGCCGTCCGCATCCCAAAAATACGGGCCTTCGGCATGCGTGATAAAGCGCGGCGTGCCACCCACGGAGCGGAAAGCGCGCACGGGAGAATTGACGCCGCCCGGCGTGGTAGCCTGGGCACGCGCCATCAAAATTTCATTTCTGGAAGTCATTGAATACTCGTTGCGAAGGGAATACAACTGGCTAGTATACCTGTTGCCTTCCACAGTCTAACGTTCCGTTAGGTTGCCATCCATATTCCTAAAAACCGCAAGGACCACCACACCGCTATGACTAACTGAACCGCGAAGAAAAAGAAGCGAATTTGAAGCGCTCTATTGCTTATAGATACAAGGTGCACCGATGATTGCGCAATTCGCGCCGCTAACATCCAGAGTGCGAGCGGATCGGTAATCGACGACTTTCCTGTCGCCAGCCCTAAAATCAGAAGACCCCCGATAATCGGAAAATGTTCATAACAATTGGCATGTGCCCGCGCCAATCGATGAGCAAATGGCGATACATCCGTTCCGTCAGGCTTAAAATCGGAAGCCACCTTTTTCCCGCGAAGCACCAATAGTGTCCGCATGCCTTCCATCGCAAGAACTAAAAGCAGTGTCCATCCAATGTAACCAAACAGTGCAAGTGCAGATGCGGTCATTTTTTTCTCACAAAGAAGAATCGCAAAAGATAGAAAAAATGCAATTCTACAGCGTGCGAAAATTCTTTAGGCTACAGCGAGCGTTTCGAACTTCCATGCTCCCTGCCCTAGCTAAGCGCATAGAGATACAACCCCAATCCGAAGGCGCCCAAAATGCCGATCAAGACAAGCGCGCCGATTTTATGCTGCAGGTGATCCGCAATTTCAAATGCTTTCCAATGCCCATCGGATGCATAACGAACGCGCTTAAATACCAAGCATACGCAATATACGTTAGCGACTAACGCCAAGCCGCCAAAGCCGATCTTTGCCAAGAGAGCCATGCTATGCGGCGCACTGTGCAACATAAATCCGCCGGTTATCAAAACCAGTAAAAACGCCGGAATCTCAATAAAGATATCCACCTTCTTATGAAGCTTGGCCAAGATCAGCTCCTTATCGCGGCCTGTTCCAAGCAATGCACGTTCAAACAACGCTTCGGTCAGCACGCACCCCAGCCAGAGGCCGGCGAACACAAGATGCAGCGGCAGCAAAATGCTTTTCATAATAGGCGAATCAGAAGTTATTTAATCCATCGATACCCAACCGCAAGAAGCAGCAATGAAAGCACCAGCGGCGCCCACAATGGCGATACCGGAAATGCCGCCACGCCGATCGCGGATGTAATAAAGCCGTAGGCGCCGCCGATTTTAAGCATTGCCCTATCATCAGCCGCAACCGCTCGTATTGCCAAATGCCCCATCAGCATGATTAAGGGTCCGCACAATAGGAACCAAAATGCCGTACGTCTAACCTCAGGCTCTATGAACTGGCCGATAAAGCCTGCAGAAACAGCATCTGCAAGCGGCCCATGAAATCTGACAATGCCAAATACGATATGCCCAATGCCTAATATGAACATCGCCCACGCAATAATTTTTGCCATGTTTCAGCCCTCCTCACGCCAGTAACCGCTCTTAATACGGCGACAGAATTCCACCAAATTGGGATGTGCTTCAACGACCGCCTTTAGAGGTGTAGATTCCGGAAATCCCAAAAGATTGGCCAATGTGCCGTAGGCGGAAGCATCGACCACACCCGGTCTTTCGCCGCTGAAGAATGACCGATTTCCCAGCGCTGAAGATAGTACCTTCACATCTGCCCCGCCGAAGGCAGCAATGCGCGCTGGCTCATGCCGGGATATGCCTTGACCATGCAGCGCGGTCCGGACTTTTTTGCGTATCATCCCCGCGATCAGCTTGCTTAGTCCGGCAGGCAGATGGCCAAAGTACCCTTCCCGCGTCGTCGGCCAAAATTTGGCATCCATCCACCGCTCCCATACGGCCGCAAAATAGAGGCTCTCTTCGATCATGCGCAGAACGGCATGGGCTCGTGCCTGTTCTTCAGGCGTGCATCCATAGCCGAGATCGATGCCGCGCTCCTTTGCAAGCGTCTCGATGATGACGTTGCTGTCGGCTAGCGTACTGCCGTCAGCACGCAATAAGTAAGGCACTTTTCCGGTCTTGGATTGAGGCGGCTTATTTAAGATGACTTGGCTGTATGGAATCCCTTCGAAGCGCAGCCAAGTTTCCAGCTTGAGACAAAAAGGACTTGGGCTCGGCAATCCCCAGACAGGCCGCATGCCTGCAATACGAATAGACTCCACTGCGCTCTCCCATTTTCCATACCATTCGGTATGGACATAATCACATCAACGATTGCGCTTGTCAATACCTTGCGGTATGGTGACATCATGGACGAGAAATTGAATCGACAGCGCTGGCTAACTGCCGGCTTGCAAGCCCTTGCCGAAGAAGGGCCGGAAGGACTCCGGATCATGCCGATTGCCGAGCAGCTGGGTGTCACCAAAGGCAGTTTTTATTGGCATTTCAAAAATCTTGAAGAGTACCGGACAGCATTGCTGGAAGAATGGGAACAGAGCTATACGCAAGAAGCGATTCAATGCCTGGAGAAAGATAACAACGACCCGCACACAAAATTGCGCACATGGATTATTGGCGCCGCCTATTCGGATTTCAAATTAGACCGAGCGATCCGGTCATGGTCATTGAATAATCCCGCTGTGCGAGAAGTGCGTGCGCGAGTCGATCTGGAAAGAATCAACTATCTCGCCAAACTATTGCGGGGCGTCGGCTGGTCAAAAGACGAAGCGCTGACTTTAGGACAATGGGCATATTGCGCATGGGTTGGCTATGCTGCGCTTGATGGACCAGTCACCACCGAAAAGCAGCTTAAGCTCATACTTTCCATACTCTTGCCAAAGTAATTCCCTTCGCCTATCCATGGAACACAGCGCTCCCGACTCGCCATATGCCTGGGTGGCCTTCACCGGTTCGGAAGTACAAGAACTAAGCGAGGCGAACCGTGGCTTGCATACGCCTGAAGAGTGCTTCGCGTCGAAAGAAATTGCCGCGCCTGCAGTCACAGTTTCAGTGGGCAAAGAATCCATTTGGGTTACCGAGCGCGAAAGCGGCCGGCTCATGAATGCGGCGCCTCTTTTCATTAAATTCTTCATCGGCAACTTCCAACCATCCTGACATGAAAATATTGCAAAATCAACACAGAAGTATCCAGAGCAACGAACAGAAAAACTTCTAGCCGATTTGAACGCCGCCTTTCCCTCCAAATTCAAAAAACCAACCTAGATCAAGAATTTCAAAAAAATCCTCGCACGCCGTTGACCCCACTATATTTAGTGCCTACCCTAGCTTTCGCACCAACATATAGTGTTTCAACGGAGACGAGATGACACCACAAGCGATTTCCTTTCTTACCCATATCATCAAGCGCGACGGCAGCATTGCCCCCTTCGATTCCCGCAAAATTCTCTCAGCCGTCGTGCGTGCCGGACAGGCCAGCGGCGAATACGGTTTCGAAGAAGCTGAGGAGCTGACGCTCAAAGTCGTCATGCGCCGCGTGCAGTTAAACGGCGCGGAAGCGCCGCTTGTCGAACAAATCCAGGACGTGGTCGAGTCCGTCCTGTTCGATGCCGGCTATCGCAATACCTTGCGCGCCTATGTGGTGTATCGCGAACAGCACAAGAAGCTGCGCAGCGATAAGCAAACCCTGGTCGATGTCGAATCATCGATGAATGAATACCTGCAGCAGCTCGACTGGCGCGTCAACGCCAACGCCAACCAGGGTTATTCGCTGGGAGGCCTGATCCTGAACGTTTCCGGCAAAGTCATCGCCAACTATTGGCTGAACCACGTCTATCCGCCGGAAGTCGGCGAAGCGCATCGCAATGCAGACATTCACATTCATGACCTCGACATGCTGGCGGGTTACTGCGCCGGCTGGTCGCTGCGCACGCTCTTGCATGAAGGTTTGAACGGCGTACCGGGCAAGGTGGAATCGAGCCCGCCCAAGCATATGTCTTCCGCCATCGGCCAGATCGTCAACTTCCTGGGCACGCTGCAAAACGAATGGGCCGGCGCGCAAGCCTTCAGCTCCTTCGATACCTACATGGCGCCTTACATCCGCAAAGACAATTTGGACTACGTGGAAGTCAAGCAGTACATGCAGGAGCTGATTTATAACCTCAACGTGCCGTCGCGCTGGGGTACGCAAACGCCGTTCACCAACCTCACCTTCGACTGGATCTGCCCGGAAGACTTGCGCGAACAAGTGCCGGTGGTCGGCGGCGTCGAGATGCCGTTCAGCTACGGCGAACTGCAGGCCGAGATGGACATGATCAACCGCGCTTACATCGAGATCATGATGGCGGGCGACGCGAAGGGACGCGTCTTCACCTTTCCGATTCCGACCTACAACATCACGGCGGATTTCGATTGGACCAGCCCCAACGCTGAGCTCTTGTTCGAGATGACGGCCAAGTATGGCTTGCCCTACTTCCAGAACTTCGTGAATTCGGAATTAAAGCCCAACATGATCCGCTCGATGTGCTGCCGCTTGCAGCTGGATTTGCGCGAACTGCTCAAGCGCGGCAACGGCTTGTTCGGTTCGGCGGAACAAACCGGTTCGCTCGGCGTGGTGACCGTCAATTGCGCACGCCTGGGTTATCTGCATCGCGGCGACGAAGAAGCATTGATGAATCGCCTCGATCAGTTGATGGAGCTGGGCAAGAACAGCTTGGAAATCAAGCGCAAGGTCATCCAGCGTCATATGGATAACGGTTTGTTCCCGTACACCAAGCGCTATCTCGGCACGCTGCGCAATCACTTCTCGACGCTGGGCGTGAACGGCATCAACGAGATGATCCGTAATTTCACGCGCGACGAGCACGACCTCACCACCGAGTGGGGCCATGCATTTGCCGTACGTTTGCTGGACCATGTGCGCAGCCGCATGCTCGCCTTCCAGGATGAGACCGGCAATATGTACAACCTGGAAGCCACGCCCGCAGAAGGCACGACCTACCGCTTTGCCAAGGAAGACAAGAAGCGCTTCACGGACATTATCCAGGCCGGTACGCCAGACATGCCTTACTACACCAACTCATCGCAGTTGCCGGTCGGCTTTACCGACGACCCGTTCGAAGCATTGGAGCGTCAGGATGAATTGCAGCGCAAATACACCGGCGGCACCGTGCTGCATTTGTACATGACCGAATCGCTGTCGAATTCGCAGGCATGCCGCACGCTGGTCAAGCGCGCGCTGAGCCGCTTCCGCCTGCCTTACATCACGGTGACGCCGACGTTCTCGATTTGTCCGAAGCATGGCTATCTCAAAGGCAGCCATGAATTCTGCCCGAAATGCGATGAAGAGCTCATCGCCCGCAAAACCCAAGAGCTTGCTTGATTTACCCACCCGAAAAGGAGACCGCCATGACCGATCTGAGCAATCAAAACGCCTTATCCACCAAACAAATTATCCTGACCGACGCAGAGCGCCAACGCTGCGAAATTTGGACGCGCGTGATGGGGTATCACCGCCCCGTCTCCTCGTTCAACATCGGTAAAAAAGGAGAGTTCCATGAGCGCCAATATTTCACTGAATGCGCCGCCGAACAGCACTGCTGATACGCTGAAAATCGGGGGGATGACGCCGTTCAGCGCAACGGATTATCCCGGCATGCTGGCCGCAGTGCTTTTCGTCCAGGGTTGTCCCTGGCGCTGCGGCTACTGCCACAATCCGCATCTGCAGCCGCGTACCCAGGAAAGCGCAATTGCATGGTCGGATGTGCTGCATTTTCTATATCGGCGCAGCGAATTGATCGACGGCGTCGTCTTCAGCGGCGGCGAGCCGGCGATCGACCCGGCGCTCAATGAAGCGATCTGGAGCGTGCGCAAGATGGGCTTCGCCATCGGCCTGCATAGCGCCGGCATTTATCCTCGGCGCTTGGCCGAGGTATTGCCTTGGGTGGATTGGGTAGGCCTGGATATCAAGGCGCCGTTCGATCGCTATGAAAAGATCACCGGCATTCCAGACAGCGGCAAGCTGGCGCAAGCCAGCATTGACGCCATGCTTGAAAGCGGCATTGATTACGAAGTCCGTACCACCATCCATCCCACACTGTTGGATGAAGAAGAAATCGTCGAGCTTGCATCGACCTTGGCGTCGATGGGCGTCAACAATTACGCCTTGCAGTTATTTCGAACGCAAGGATGCACGGACGACAAACTCAAGGCCGCCACCACGGCCGGCTATCCGTCCGCCGACACGATCGCACGCGTGTCGAAATTATTTCCAAAGTTTACGTTCAGAAAAAGCTAAGGCAATCATCATTCTCGAAAGTGTTAAAGTTTGCACTTTCGTTGGATGATAGCGTTTGCATGCTCAGCCCAAACCTTGCCTATGTCATGAAGCATCCGGGGAAATTTTTTCTGGATGCCGTCAAAAATTTCAGCGCGAACAATGGCCTCCTGCTCGCAGGCGCGCTCGCTTACTACGCCTTGCTGTCGATCGTTCCTTTGCTCATCCTGAGCTTTATTGCGCTGTCGCATATCGTCAGCCAAGCGGAATTGCTGCACACGCTTGGACGTTATCTCGAATGGCTGGTGCCGAGCCAATCCAAAGCCGTGGTGAATGAGCTTGCGATTTTTCTGGAGAACCGCACGGCGATCGGCTGGACGCTGCTCATCACCATGATCTTTTTCAGCTCGCTTGCTTTCTCCGGATTAAACCAGGCGATGTCGGTCATTTTTTATCACCGCTTCCTCAAGCGAAAACGTCATTTCCTGATATCCGCTTTGATTCCGTACAGCGTCATTCTCATTCTCGGTGCAGGCCTGCTGGTGTTGACGGTGGTATCCAATCTGCTGGAAGCGCTCGGCCAGCACAATCTTGTTTTAGGAAACCATGCGTGGAGTCTTGCAGGCGTGTCCGGCGTCTTACTCTATCTGCTCGGGCTGGGCGGCGAGATCCTCATGTTCACGCTGATTTACTGGATGATGCCGGTCGGCCGGCTGCAATTTCGGCACGCGATCATCGGCGGCGTGACGGCCGCCATCCTGTGGGAAATCACCCGCCATATTTTGTTATGGTATTTTTCAAATCTGTCGCAAGCGAGTGTGGTGTACGGCACCCTCACCACCGCGATTGTCGCGCTGCTGAGCTTGGAAGTGGTGGCGACCTTGCTGCTGTTCGGTGCGCAGGTGATCGCGCAGTACGAGCTCATCGATAAAGAATCGCAGTGACACGAAATTTTCTGAAATACGTGGTGCAATTAAACAAGCAAGTTAGAATTGCCAAGATGGATAAACCAACACATTAAACGCCATGATTCGCTTCCTTGGATTACTCGCCCTACTCCTACTATCTGCCTGTGAGACCATCCGTTACGAATACCGGCCGCCGGTAACCGACCAAGGACGGATGTGCATCACCCAATGCGCCGCCATTAAAGAGACCTGCCGCGGCAATGAAATCCAGCGCGCGCAAAGAGAAAAGGCCAGCTGCGAGCGCTCCAATGAATCGCATTTCCGCGCCTGCTTGGCAAAAGCCTCCGGCAAAGAGGAAGTCAAGGCATGCGAAAAGGACCATGACAAGCGTAGCTGCTGGGGACTTGAATCGACTTATCGCTGCGAGGAAGATTACCGGACTTGCTTTGTGAATTGCGGCGGGGCGATTATTGTGCATAAGGAGAAGTAGTCGCTACTGCAAAGCAAATAGCGTTGATGCGCAAATCAACAGAATGACTCCTGCGGCGATCAGCGCCAAATAGTGGCTACGCCTCGGCGCTGAAATACCCGGCCGGACTACACTGCGCGATGGATCACTTGGGTCCATAAGTAACAAGACTTCACCGCCGATAGGAAGTTGATTCAGAAATTTTCGAACAGAGCTCTCGCTAAAGTGATCAAAGCTGTTTTCATGTATGCCCGGCCTGGTTGATTGATACCGGTGTCCATTGAATGTCCAGGAAAAGCAAATCTTCGGCCGGAAAGTGGTATCTACATCGGAAGGCACTTCCGGTCGTTGAAAATCCGCTGAGTCTATTACGCCCTTTACGGTCGACCACCTCGATACTTTTCTCACGCGGATTAAATTTCCAATCCCGACAAAAAGAAATGGAAGCGCAAGAGCTAAGAGAAGTAACGCCGTAAAAAAGGCCTCCATGTTTAACGTCTCGCATATTGACAACGCACATTCACATCAGCCAACCTAAATCAAGGCAAGCCGCTCCACGGTATCTGGGTACAGTTCCACCATACGAATGAGAAGCGCGGCTTGCGCATTGGGTTTTGCGCGTCCTTGCTCCCAATTTTCCAGAGTACGTTCATTCGTGCGTAAATAGCGCGCGAATACGCCACGCGACAGATGAAGTTTTTCGCGCAGCTTGAGAAGCTCTTCCGCCGTCACGACCGGCGCAGGATTGATATTGACGGCCTGATGTTTCAGGGTGATTTTTCCCTTACGCTCGGCGGCCAGCGCATCAAAACCTTCGGTCAGCTCCGCCATCAAATTACGTTTCATTTTTTACTCCTTACTTCAATTTCGCGCTTCAGCATGGCCTTGAGTTTTTTACGGTCGTCAGCGCTTAAATCGTCCATCTCATCTTTGTCGTATAAAGTGAAGAGCCAGAACTGGGAACCACCTACCCACCAGTAATAAATGATTCGCAAGCCACCACGCTTGCCTTTGCCACGCCGGGCATCGGAATACCGCATTTTTCGCAAACCGCCGGTTCCTTCAATGACGTCGCCCGATTCTGGATTGGCTATCAAGGTCTTTTGCAAGTCTTGATAAGCAGCATCGTCAAGATAAATCGCGCGAAAACGTTCAAATGGGGGCAGTTCGACGAAAAGTGCTTTCATGGATAAAATATACGCAATCTGCGTATAGACACATTACGCAAATTTGTGGAGATTTGCAAGCATAATCGGAGCTTGCGAATTAACAAAGCGTTCGGCACTAAGTAAGTAGCCAGTCAAGCGTGCTCTTGCCGCCCCGAACGCTGACTCACCAGCAATCCACTTTGCGCCCGCGCAGATTTTCCGACGCTTAAATTGACACCATCGCCGCCTCCTCCTAAAAACATTGAACCAGCACTTTAGGAGAACGCAATGGCCAAACTATCCGCGATCGCTTCTGTGTTGTCGATCTTCATCGCTTCTCTTGCGCAAGTTTCGCTTGCGGCGGACCAGCCCATGCAACATGCTAAACCAACCGGCCGCATGCCAAGCGACAAGGAATTAATCAAGAGCGCGATGGATGCGGCGCCGCCGAAGGTCGGTGCAGGCGCAACGATCATCGCTCCTGGTCCTGATGGAAAAATGCGGACGATTCGAGAAGGCAAGAACGGTTTTACATGCATGCCGGACAATCCGGCCACGCCGAGCAAAGATCCGATGTGCATGGATAAGGCGGCGCTAGAGTGGGCAAACGCGTGGATGGAACATAAGACGCCACCGAGCGGCAAAGTCGGGTTCATGTATATGCTGTCGGGCGGCACGGATGCCAGCAACACCGATCCGTACGCCACCAAGCCGGAACCCGGCAACCACTGGATTAAGACCGGGCCGCACGTAATGATCGTGGGCGCCGATCCGAGCTTTTATGATATGTATCCGAAAGCAGCCGATCCTGATACCGCCGTGCCATATGTGATGTGGCCGGGCACGCCGTACCAGCATTTGATGGCGCCGATCAAATAAGCGCCTTACAACATGCGCCGCTGCGGTGTTTTGCTAGAGGCAGGCAGGATAGCGGCGATGGTTTCGACAACGGCGTCGGCGCGCACACGGTCAAAATCGGCACGGAAGCGCTTCTTGACGCCGTAATCCTGCAATTGGTAATACTGGTCTGGCTTCAAATCGTGGCGCGCTAAGCAGCTCTTGGTGCACGCCAGCGCGCAACCATCGAGCGCGATGATCTGGCGGCCGGATTTTGCGATCTTCAGCAAATGCGGCACGTCGCCGCCGACGCCGGCAATGCATGACATCTCCGCCATGCCGCGACGGTCAAGTTGAAGCGCGATGAAGTTTGCCGCCTGCGCGGCGCTTGAACAGCCTGAGCAGGAATACACCAGCGGTAAAGATTTTTCGATAATTTCCATGTTTCACCTTAGTTTCTCCGCAATCCCGCACGCAAGCGACCGAAGACGCGTGCAGGTGCTAATTGCGCCGGTTCAAACGGCGGTAATTCAATGGCGTCCAGCGTGTTTTTAACCAGAAGTCCGAGCTCCGTATCGCCTTCCATGATCAAGCGCCGGCTGAAGAAGAGCGTATCGGGATCTTCCTGGCGACGCGCGAGCAGTACAAAGTCGTGCGCGCTTGCGCCGATCAATAAATCGGGTGCGCTTCCTGAACCGCAGGCGGAAAAGCCGGCATTGGTCCATTGAAAATCGAATGCGAGTTGCGCGTCGATGACCTTGATGCGCAGGCGTTTGCCGTGCAGCGACTGCAAGACGTCGGCCGGCAAGCTGCGCTTCAACACCAGATTAAGCGCCGTCGCAAACAAAAATGAGCCGGGATAGGGAGGCAGCAACGAGAGCATGCGTCCAACCGGACCGGGAACTTGAAAACGCGATTGACTCATTTTTTCTCCTACGCTACCAATCGTTCCAAACCGGGCTTGCCGTGCCAATAGCCGTTGCAGGCGCCGTCCGGCATCAAGGGCTGCAATTCCCGCGCCGCTGCGTCCGCTGCCAGCTGGCCGGACATCACGCCTTTAAAAAGCTCGACAATGCGCGGCATGTATTGCGACTGCGGACTTAAGCGCACGACACCTACGCCCAACTCGCGCATGGCATCGAGCTGATCGATCAAGTTGTACACCAAGGCAGATTGCGTTTGAATGCCGTTCAAGACCAGGAAGTTTTCGCTCTCCCGCGTTTTCATCAGCAAGCCGTCCGGATAATCGAGACAGCTGAATTGGCAATCGTCCTTGGGCAGGTTGCGATGACGCGCGGTGAAGCAGCGTGCGGAAAATGCCAAGGGCATGCGGCCATAAGAAAACACTTCCGTTTCCGGTGCTTGTTTCGCTTCGCGCAGAATATGCGCAAGACTGTCGCGCGACATTTCCAAGGGCATGACCCAGCGCTTGGCGCCGGTCTTGGCAAAAAAATCAAGCGTATGCGCGTTATAGATATTCAGGTGCGGGCCGGCGACGAATGGTGCCTGTCCGGCAATGCAATTGACCGCGCCGATGTCGTTGGCTTCCACGCCGAACTTGCCGTTGTCGGTCATCCGGCGCAGAGTCGACAAATCGCTCTTGGACTCCAGCAAAACTTGGGTCGACAACACGACTTCCTTGCCGGCAGCGGCAAGGTGTTCCGCGATCTCCAACCAGTCGGACAAACGCAATTCATGGCGCCGTGAGCAAACCGCTTCGCCGAGATGCACGATATCGACCGGCGCATCCACCATGTCGCCATAAAACTGAAATACCGCGTCACGCGACCAGTAGTACAGGAGTGGGCCGAGTGAGAGCTTCATTTCCACGGCCGGTGATAGGCGCCGAGCGTATGCTGCTGCCCTTCGGCCACCTTGTTCAAATCATTCATCCACGACGGCTTGACCGAATAACGCTGCTGGCTGTCGAGGCATTGATCGATCGCCTGCCGCCATACTTGCGTGACTTGGGCGACATAGGCCGGGCTGCGCTGGCGTCCTTCTATCTTGATGGCACGTATGCCGATTTTCATCAGCTGCGGCAGTAGCTCAAGGGTGTTCAAGCTGGTCGGTTCTTCGATCGCGTAGTAATTTTCATCGGCGACATCGAAGCGCCCCTTGCATATCGTCGGATAGCCGGCGTTTTCGCCGTCGGCATAGCGGTCGATCAACACGCCGTTGAGGCGCGACTCCAATCCCTTGGGCGTGTGCTGCCAGCGCACCGCTTTGGCCGGCGAACACACGCCCGCCGTATTCGGTGCTTCACCTGTCACGTAGGAGGAAAGTGCGCAACGGCCTTCCACCATGACGCATAAACTGCCGAAGCCGAACACTTCAATTTCCACCGGCGTGTTTTCGGCGACATGCTCCACCTGCGATAAGGACAAAACACGCGGCAATACGGCGCGCGCGATGCCGAAGCGCCGATGATAAAAATTGATCGATTCGTAATTGGTCGCCGATCCTTGCACCGACAAATGCAGACGCAGCTGCGGATGATTTGTCGCGGCGTATTCCATCAACGAGGGGTCGGCCAAGATCACGGCATCCACGCCAACACGGCCGGCATGATCGATAGCGGCCTTCCACATGCCCCAATGCGTAGCTTGCGGATAGGTATTCAAGGCCAGCAAAACCTTGCGGCGGCGGTCGTGTGCGTAGCGTACGCCTTCTTGAATCGCCGCTTCGTCGAAATTCAGGCCGGCGAAATTGCGGGCGTTGGTCGCATCCTTAAAACCCAGATAGACGCAATCCGCGCCATTGTCGACTGCCGCCTTTAATGCCGGAAGACTGCCTGCAGGGCATACCAATTCCATAGCCGCCGTTGCAGGCGCAACCTGGCCACGAGTGGGAAAAGGCGTAACAGCCGCTGACATGAGAAGAGATCGGGAGTTAAAAACGAACTTACGCGATGCACTGTAGCAAAGCGGAAACGGAATTTGATTGATCGAGATCAAGCGTTTCCGAGCCAAAAAATACTTAATTTGAATCAAGGTAACGGCTTCGCCGCGACTGCAACAATGCAGCCATCATCTTAGGAGAACAGAATGAGCAAAGGCCTTACCGATTTTTTAACAGGCGAGCACCGTCATTGCGATGAACTATTGGCGGAAGCGGAAATTGCGGCTTCGAAAAATGAATGGCAACAGGTCGAAACGAGTTTTCGGGAATTTTATGAAGCCACCACGCGCCATCTTTCCATGGAGGAGGAAGTGCTGTTCCCCGCATTCGAAAAAAAGACCGGCAATACACGCGGCCCTACTTGCGTGATGCGCAGCGAGCATCGGGAAATCCGCAATATACTGGACGACTTGAACGAAGCATTAAGCACGCAAAACTGCGCGTCTTTTCTTGGATTTGCGGATACACTCAACATCATGCTCCAGCAACACAATATGAAGGAAGAAAACATCCTTTACCCGATGACGGAGCAAGTACTGTTCGATATGCAGGATGAAATCATGGAAGCGATGAGTCGCTTGGGGGTTGTAGCATGAGTGAAAGGGAGCGCGTGCATATCGACGTCTGCGGGCTGGAGCCGCCCGAGCCGCTTGAGCGTGTGCTCAACGCACTTTCGGCTCTGCAGCCGCAACAGGAGTTATGCATGCTGATCGACCGCGAGCCGCGCCCTTTGTATCGCCTCCTGGAAAACAACGGCTACCAATTCAAGGCCGAAGCGCGTCCCGACTATCTCTTTGAAATCTTGATCTGGAAAGACGGCCAAACCTAATGCAGCGTGTATTGTCCTTGGATCAAGCGCCTGCCCTATCTATCCCGCTGCGTTTCTTCCTTACGGCACCTTTCTTCGCAATTCTTGCCTCTTTATTGATCGTTTGGCAGGGCCAGGATCTGTTTGTATCGCGTTGGTCGCCCGGCACGCTTGCGCTTACCCATCTATTGACACTCGGCTTTCTCGCGATGACAATGATTGGGGCCTTGATACAAATCCTGCATGTCGTTGCCGGCGTCGCATTACCGCAGTTGCGCCTTACGGCTTCAGCCACACACGTATTACTGACGCTCGGCACGCTGCTTTTATGTGCTGCCTTTCTCTCGTCCGAAGCGTGGATGTTCAAGCTGGCCATCCTGATCCTTCCAACCGCTTTCGTTATTCTTTTAGCCGCGTGCGTGCGCGGTATGCGGCGCTTACGAGAGCTAAGCGCAACCGTATCCGCTATCCGCATGGCACTCATGGCGTTGGCGATCACGATACTGCTCGGCGCAAGTGTTGCCGCCATCTTCGCCTGGCAAGTTGCATTGCCGCTGGTGCCTCTCGTCAATCTACATGCCGGTTGGGGCTTGCTCGGCTGGGTCGGGCTTTTGATCGTCGGCGTCGCCTATCAAGTTTTACCCATGTTCCAAGTAACACCGCTCTATCCCGCTGCGATGACGCAATGGCTTGCGCGGTCGATTTTCGGCATTCTTGCCGCGGGGACCCTCGCCTTTGCATGGGGCACAAATGCCGAGGGCGATTCACTCGATGCGTTTATGCTGCCGGCGGCTGTCGCCTATCTTGCATTTGCCATCGTCACCCTCCGCTTGCTAAAGAGCCGCAAGCGCCCACCGGATGCGACGACGTATTTTTGGGTATGCGGCATGATTTTTCTGGCGATCTGCGGCGCGATTTGGATGACCGGCCAGTTCGCCCCGCATCTACAGCAAACTGCAGCTTACCCCTTGCTCTTGGGTGTGCTATTCATCGCCGGCTTTGTATTATCGATAGTCAATGGGATGCTATACAAAATCGTGCCGTTCTTAGTGTGGTATCACCTACAAAATCAGATTACCGATCGACGCATAAGAGCGCCCAATGTACGAGACGTCATTTCAGAGCCGGCTGCCTTCAACCAATTTTGCGCGCATCTTGTCGCGGTGCTCATGTTGACGGGGGCGGTCATCTGGCCTGAGATGCTGGCGCGGCCGGCCGGTTTGGCACTTGGCATTTCGTCGGGTTTCCTTGGCTGGAATCTGCTGCGCGCGGCAAGCAGCTATCGCCAATTCATCCGCACTCATCTGCTGCCAAGCTATTCCTGATAATTACGCAGCTTTTCAACATCCAGGATCGTGATTTCCTTGCCGCTTACGCTGATGAGGTTACGCGACGATAAGACCTGCAATACGCGTGAAAAATGTTCCGGCGTGAGATTCAAGCGCGAAGCAATCACCGCTTTATTCGCCTGCAACGTGACGGTCGCGCCATCGCCCTGCGCTTCATCCTTCAACAAATAGCCGATCACGCGCTCGGTGCCGGAGCGCAGCGAATACGCTTCGACGTCGCTCATCAAGCCATGCAAGCGCCGGCTCATGCCCGCCAACATTTTGCGGGCGAATTTGGGATCGCGTTCGATCTCATCGAACACGACGGTTTTTGAAACGTGCAGCAAAAGACTATCTGCCAACGCTTGCGCGGTAACGATATACGGCTTTTCCATGAACATCAGCGCTTCGCCGAAGCTATGTCCCGGGCCGATCAATTCCACCACTTTTTCGTCGCCCTGCGGCGAGGTGAACGCCAGTTTAATTTGGCCATAGACCACGGTATGAAACCCGACGCAAGGATCGCCGCGGCGAAACAAGGTATCGCCGCGCATTGCGCGTACTTCAGTTGCGCCCGCCGCAATACGGTCGAGCTCGGCTTCCCCCATTTCATTAAATAGCGGCAGCTTGGAAAGGAAGTCTTGCGGCCTGATTTTTCCGACGCTCATTTACTTGCCCTCATTTGCTGATCTTTTTGCCCTGGCTACCGCTTGAAACCGCAACGGCTTGCCGATCGCGTTTGCATTACCGCCAAGGACGCTGCCTTTCTTGACCAAATTTTCCAAGGTAACGCCATCGAGCACGGCCAGGTAGGCTGCGGTCGCCGAACTCAACACGCCTTTAAGTACGCATGCGGATGAATACGCACAACTGGCGTTGTCCCGATCAAAACATTCGGCCATCATGAAATCGCTTTCGGTCTGCCTGACCACCTCGCCGATATTGATGTCGCTCGGCTCTTTACCGAGCCGCAATCCGCCGCTGCGGCCGCGCACGGTTTCTACTACGCCCAGCTGCCCCAATTGATGCACCACCTTCGTCAAGTGGTTCTTGGCGATGCCGTGCAAATCCGCGATGTCTTGAATGGTCACCAGCCGATCGCGATTCACCGCGAGATACATCAGCGTGCGCAAAGCATAGTCGGTGTAGGAAGTCAGTCTCATCGTATGTCCATTTTATATGTTTATTTTCCCCGCTTGGCGATGTCGCGTCTTTACATGCGCATAAACATACATTTTATTTGAATCTTTTAAAAGATGCATATACAATGCATCTTAAATGCAAGATTACTCCACCCCATTTATTCATCTCTAAGGAACTGCCATGCATGCAACACGCAAATTATGGACTTGGCTAGCCATCATCTGTCTCTTATCGTTCTCGGTTCTCGGCTGGGTCGGGACCGAAATCTATCTCAAAGCTCCGCCGATTCCCAAACAAGTCATGAGCGACAAAGGCGAGGTCCTGTTCTCCGCCGCACAAGTGCAACAGGGACAACAAGCATGGCTGGCGGCCGGCGGCCAGCAACTCGGCAGCGTCTGGGGCCACGGCAGTTACCTGGCGCCGGACTGGTCGGCCGACTGGCTGCACCGTGAAGCGTTGGCGCTGCGCGAGATGCATGCGCAACGCGATTTCGGCAAGCCGTTTGCCCAGCTCAATGCGGGCCAGCAGGCGCAGCTCAACGGTCAACTGAAAGAGGAAATGCGCCGCAACACTTATGATGCGCAATCCGGCCAACTCACCTTGAGCGCGCAACGCGCCGCCGCCGTGCAGGAAGTCGCGCGTCATTACGAAGACTTGTTCGGCGATGAACGTTCACTCGATAAATTGCGTGAGCAATACGCGATGAAAGCGGGTTCGCTGGCCGACACGGCAGACCGTCAAGCCTTAACCGCCTTCTTTTTCTGGTCGGCTTGGTCCGCAACGACCGACCGGCCCGGCGAAGAGAATCTCAGCTATACCAGCAACTGGCCGCACGAGCCGCTGGTCGGCAACACGCCCACCGCCGGCACCGGCATCTGGTCGATCGCCAGCGTGATCCTGATGATCGCTGCCATCGCCGGCATGATTTTCTATCATTCTTCGCAAAAGGAAGAAGACGATCCGGTGCCGCCCAAAGCCGATCCCCTGTTGAACCTGAAGCCCACGCCGTCGATGCAGGCGACCAAGAAATACTTCTTTGTCGTCGTCGGCCTGATATTGGCGCAAGTCGGCATGGGTGTCATCACTGCGCACTATGCCGTCGAGGGCCAAAGCTTCTTCGGCATACCGCTCGCGCAAATCCTGCCGTTCACGGTCAGCCGCACTCTGCACACGCAGTTCGCCGTACTGTGGATCGCCACCGCATGGCTCGCGACCGGCTTGTATATCGCCCCGGCCATTTCCGGCCATGAGCCGAAATTTCAGAAGCTGGGCGTCAACCTGCTGTTCTACGCTCTCTTGTTCATCGTAGTCGGTTCGACCGTCAGCGGCTGGCTGGGTACGCTGCAGCGCATGGGCACGGACTATACTTTCTGGATCGGTAACCAAGGGCTGGAATTCACCAGCATGGGCCGCATCTGGCAATACCTGCTGTTCGTCGGCCTCTTGATTTGGGTAGCGCTGCTCGGCCGCGGTTTGTGGCCCGCACTCAAAAAACCGTCGGAAAGCCGCGGCTTGATCGCCATGGTGTTCCTGGCTGCGATGTGCATCGGCGGTTTCTATGCCACCTCGCTGACCTGGGATAAGCATACGCATTACTCGATGGTCGAATACTGGCGCTGGTGGCTGGTGCACCTGTGGGTGGAAGGCTTCTTCGAGGTGTTCGCCACCGCGGTGATCGCCTTGCTGTTCACCCGCTTGGGCTTGATCCGCACCGCTACCGCCAACAGCGCGATCGTGCTGGAAACCATCGTGTTCCTGTTCGGCGGCATACTCGGCACCCTGCACCATTTGTATTTCACCGGCACCCCGACTTTCGTCATCGCCATCGGCGCCATGTTCTCCGCGCTGGAAGTGGTGCCCTTGACGATGATCGGCATCGAGGCTTATCGCAACTACCAGCGTTCCAAAGCCGCACCCTGGGTGCAAACCTACAAGTGGCCGATCTTGTGCTTCATCGCCGTCGGCTTCTGGAACACGGTCGGCGCCGGCTTGCTCGGCTTCTCGATCAATACGCCGGTCGCGCTGTACTACATGCAGGGCTTGAACATGACGGCGGCGCACGGCCACGCAGCGCTGTTCGGCGTGTACGGCATGCTCGGCATCGGCTTGATGCTGTTCTGCCTGCGCGGCTTGTTTGCACGTGCCGTCTGGCCGGATCGTTTGCTTGCCCCGGCTTTCTGGCTGCTCAACATCGGCTTGGCGATGATGGTCTTCATCTCGCTGGTGCCGGCAGGCATTTACCAAGCGGTCGCCAGCATCAGCAAGGGCATGTGGTACGCACGCTCGCCGGAAGTGATTCACTCGCCCTTCATGGAAACCATGGTGTGGCTGCGCGTTCCCGGCGACGTGGTATTCGCCGTGGGCGTCATATTCCTTGGCTTGTTTGCTTATCGCCTGTTGGCGGCAGGCCTGCATCGCGATGCCAAGGAATTGCCGCAAGCGCAAGGCGCGAAAGTCTGATCGATTGAGGATTTACCGACCTCGTAACAAGACCGGTTAAGCGCCGGTCTTATTTAAATCCCGACCCTAAAGGAGTTTTACCATGGCACACGATTGTTCTCTTCCCACCATCTCCAACGGCGTCTACCCGTTCGACGCGCGCGGCATCGCGAAACGTTTTCGGCATGCGGCGATATTCGGTGCGCTGGAAGCATTGGAGCCCGGCGAGACCATGCGCTTCTGCAATGACCACGATCCGCTGCCGCTGCTTTCCCAGATCAACGGATATTTCGGTCCGCGCGTCAAAATCTCGTATGTGCAGCGCGAACCGGGTGCGATCGTCATCGATTTTTTAGTGGCGACCGAAGCCGGCGCGGGTACAGGCGAAGACCAGGGATGCTGCTGTCACCAATAGCATCAGCCAAGATGCTGTGCCAGCAACAAGCGGCGGATGAATTGGGCGGGGCGAACACAGACGCCCTCTTCATCGCCGTGCGCAGGCGGCATTACCGGGATAGGCAAACCAAGTTCGTGCACAACGGCCCGCATGAATCCAAGCGCCGTATCGGCCAGTTCATTTTCCGGAACCGCGGTCGCGTATTCATTGCACAAGGCGATAACGCGGTCGGCCACAGCTTGATCGACGCGAAATTCCAAATGTGTCTGCGGCCCATACAAATCGCCGGGCACTTCATGCAATCCGGAATCGATCGGCCCGAGACAAAAAGCCTTTCCTTCTAAACGCAAACCGAATCCCCGATTCGGCGCGGGATTCGCCGGTGCGGGATAGCGACGCGAATAACGCTCGGGCACTTCCCAGCCCACCAGAGCACGCACAGGCCACACGCCGCTGCCTAAAAATAAAATGACATTGCCGCGGCTGGCGCGATCGGTCCGCAAATCGACATGGCGCTGCTGAAACAAGGCAGCCCCAGCACGATAAAACTGGCTTGCCAATATGTGCTCGGTTTCCATGAGCACAGCGCGCGCGGATTCCGACAAGTCCTGGTTGATCCGCAGCGCGCAATATCGTGCAAAAGCCAGCAGAGAACCCGTGGCGACAAATGTCGCGCCTTCTTTCTCTACGCCGGGCAAAAGGTCCGCATCGGAAGCCGCCTTTTCGAGCTCGGCAACCACCGATGCATCCACGTTGAAGCGTAAGCGCACCTGAGTCGCATCGAAGCTTGCAAAATCCCCGCGCGCCGCTTGATCGCATACCGCCGCAATGCAGGCGCTATTAACGACGGTCGTGCCTTCGCAATTCATGTCCTGACAGTCGGGAATGGTTTCAGGCGCGCAGGAATGCTGACATACCCATTCGCGCTCGCACGGCGGCAAGCCGCGCCGCCGGCAATCGACGTCGATGATGAACTGCTCGCAATCCCCGCGGGGTTCGAGCAGTTCGACGTTTTTTTGCATTAAGAGGAAATGCCGCCGTTCTTGATGGTGAGCGTACCGCCGCTACTGGTGGCCGATGCGCCCGTCTTCGTTACGGTGACGGTGCAAGGCCCATTGCCGAGGTCGCGGGTGGAATTGCCGCCGATACTGCTGATGGCAGTGGACGAACACTTGATTTTGACCTCGTGCGAAGCGCTGTCTTTATTGACAAGCTTGACGCCTGCAAATGCAGATGCGCTAAAAAACAGAAGGCCGCTTACGCCGGCAATAGCGATACGTTTCATTGTTGTCTCCCTGAGTTATAAAACGCGCCGATAGGACGCGTAAGTCATGGTAAATCCAAGATTTAATAACCGCAAGCCTGTGATTTTTTTGTCAATTTATTCTGCATTATCTTTTTTGGAGATGCTCAGTACAAATGCCCACAGCGCCAGCAACAAACCAAACACAATCATGAAAACGGACAGTGCTTGAACGCCGGGATTGAGAATTCCAAGATAAGGTTTATCCGGCGGATAAAAGACCGTCACGCGTTTTCCTTTAGGCAGACCCGCCGCGACATCGCGCGCCTTGCTTTCAAAGTAGTAATCATCTTGCCGTGCGCTGCTGCGCCGAATACGGTCCGAAGTGTGAGCCTCGTTTGCTACCCGATAGTGGTAATGCACCGAGACGCCCCATACCGTCTTGCGGCGATTGCTGTAAACGCGCGCATCGTCGGTGACCACGCCTTCGGTGGTAGGCCACGATGTACTCTTAACATCTTCGCGAAGCTCTAAGCCGCCTACGACGACAACCATCAGCGCCGCCAACCAAAGGAACGCAGCGATGCACCAACGCAGCCATGGCGTTTGACGCAGCTTGCGCGCCGCTGCGTGAGAAAGGCGGACAGAAAGTTTGGACATGTAAATAAAACCCGGCCAGAGCGGCCGGGGCGGTGTAATGAATAGTTGTTATGCAGCCCGAGGTTCAATGCTTAAATTAACCTGATCCGGCGCGAAACACAACTGCGGCCAGCCGTTGGAGAGCTCAAGCGGCACATCTTCGCCGTGGAACGTATCCAAAGGCGAAAGATCTTCCAGCGGCGATTTCTCTCCACGACACTGTACCGAACGCACTTCGATGGCATGCAAGCGGAGACCGCGCTCAGCATAAAACTTGCCGTCGCTGAACACGGCATCCGCCACGATGCTGTTGGAAGAACTGCGAAACTCTTCCAGCGTCCGATTCGAGGCCGCTTGCATGATGGCGCTGCGCGCACGCCAGCACAAATCCGCCGGCGCGTCTTCCGTGGTATGAAGCATGGCTTCGATATTCTCGACCTGCCAAAACACCGTGATACCCAGCTCCACCTCCACATCGTCTTGCGTGCGCACCGTGACGGAATGCTGCATGAATTTCGGACGCTGATCCAAGTGGGTGAATTCCAAGCTGCGCGTATCTTTATGGAGGCCGGTCGACCAGCGGAACTGCACCAGCGACGAATAGGGATCAAGGAAGAACGAGTGACCCGCATCGCTAACGGTATGCACGGAATGACACCCATCGCGATCGCGTATGACGACTGCTTCATGGTCGTCCAGGAGAACGCACTTGCGTATCTCCACCACTTCCTGATCGGCAGCCGGCACGAACAACTGATGTTCCGTGATGAGCTTCAACTCGCCGTCGCGGATATTGCGCACCACGACAGCGGTATGTTCATCGACCGAAATGCCCTGCGCCACTTCACCCAGCAAAGACTCGGTCGGTTCCAGGATGACGCTCGACTCCCCGCGTACGACGCGAATCACGCCGGTGGCGCGGTCGACGATTTTTACGTATTCATTACTCTTCAACGGAATCAGCTGCATCATCCGCTCCAGCACATCGTTCGGGCCGAGAAACAGCATCTTCGGGCCGATTTCATTGCGCAACTTGCCGCTGCCTTTGTCGCACACTCTTGCGTAGAAAGTCGGGCCGATGCAGATGCCTTCGCGCTTGGTGGCTTTCTCAAGCGGGCCCACCGTGGCGACGCAAGGACCATTCAACACGCGGCGGCGCGTCGGCGTTTCGATGAGAAGCTGCTCGCCGTCCTTTAGAAAGTAAACCCACGGTATGGATAACATGATGGTCTCCTAAATTCGCTCTACTTGAGCTCATTGTAGGAAGAAACCGCTCTTTGTAAGCCGAGGGATTACATACGAAATATGTGGAGTATTCACATCGATTTCGGAGAGTTGACCTTACTGCGGGGAGATGCCGGCAGCGGCTAAGGCTTGATCGAGCTGTTCGCGCGATTCGTAACGCGGCCCGAGCGTAGAACGCATGCGGTCCCAGTACGCATCATTCAGTCGCGAGCCGCCGCCGACCGTGCCCGTGCGTTCACCGGGAAGCGGAGTCAATACGCTGGGCGAAATCGTCGGCGGCGCAACTGAGGAAGGCGGCGAGCAAGCAGCGTTATCCGCCATCTCTTTGGCGGCCGACAGGAGCGACAACCGATCAGCCCTTACCTGTAAACGCTCCAACTCGCGACGCGCGTTGCGTTGCTCCTGCTTAGCGATGCTTGTTTCCGATTGCAAACGCAAGACCTTCACAGGCTTGGTTTTTTTCAATTCGGTTTGGGAATAAAGGACCGTTCCGTTCGGCAAAACGTACTTATAAATAGTCACAGCATGCGCTGTATTTGCCACCGTAAAAATTACCGATGCGAGAAGAAAAGAATAGGTTTTCATGGCACACATTAAGAAAAATTGGAAACTTCTTAAGCTGTGCAATATTTATGCCTCTAACAAAAGAGGCGCTTATTTATAGTCTGCCTCGTCGTCCTCTAACCACGGTATATCCGGCAGCTTGTCCAACAGCGCTTCGGTCTCGTCGACGGTTCGCCGGAATTCGCTGCGGTCGGCGGTATGCTCTTCGCCGCAGGAAACGCAAATCAATACTTCGGTCGAATACAAGCGTTCCAAGGTTTCCTTGTGCTCGGCGCCGCAATGTTCGCAGCGCGTATCGATCATGACGTCGGGTTTGAAGTACTTGATGGCCATTTCGCGATCTCCCACAAGGCGTCTCGAAACGATACCTTACCATGAGAGGCAAAACGCGCTTCTGCGCGCGATCATTTTCCAAAGCTCAAATGAAAAAGCCCCGCGAAAATTCGCAGGGCTTTGAATGTGGTGGGCGATACTGGGATCGAACCAGTGACCCCTGCCGTGTGAAAACAAAATTAAGGCATTTAAAATCAACGAGGTACTTAAAAATACCATTATTAATCAATAACTTCAACGCTGAATACGTACCGCAAGATCCCGCAATATTTAACGGCAACTGTGCCAGATTTGTGCCATCTGAATTTATCGTTAGTCTCAACCCAATGGGGTCAATTGCGGAATTATGTAGCAACCGCACAAGCTCTTCTGTGAACTAATGCCTACCATTCCTTCATGACCAACATGAAAGGGAATGCACATGGCGCAATCGCATGTCGTATCCGGCCTCGTTGCCAAGCGCAGCGAAATCGCCGGTCAAATCGAATCCTACCAAACCGAAATCAAGCATTTACAAGCGGCATTATCGCACCTGGACAGTACGATAAAGCTCTTTGCGCCTGATGTCGATCTTCGGCAGATTAAATCGCGCGCACGTCGCAGGCGCAATCAATATTTCATCAAGGGTGAAGCGCAGCGCATGACGCTGGAGACGATGCGCGACGCGAAAGGCTTGGTATGCAGCCGGGAGATTACCGACGCACTCCTGAAACGCAAAGGCATTGATGCCGACGCCGAAGTTACGGCGCGCATTCAAAAGAATGTCCTCGCGATTTTGTATCGGTTGGAGAAGAATAAGACGGTAAAGCAAGTGAAAAAAGATGGCGAAGCGTTGAAGTGGAAGCTGAACTGAGACTCGGCACAATCGACTGCCTATCGTTCAAAAACACATTACGGAAAGTACAATATATTGTACCTTTGAGGGGAACCGGCAATGTACATTCAAACGATCGGCAAGGATATCCAGGCTCGCCGCAAGGCGGTCGGCCTGACGCAAGTGCGCCTCGCGCGCCTGGCTAACTTGTCGCGCCAAACGGTGCAGCGGTTGGAGGCTGGCACGATCGAGGATCTAAGCTTTAATCGTCTATTACGCATACTGAATGTTCTTGGATTGACCATCGACGGGCCATCAATCGCGGCACGGGAGAAGAAGCCCGGCCTGTGGATGGCCGCTAATACTTCAAGTGTTAGCTACAAACATAAGCTGTCTGAAGAAATGCTTCGGAAGGCGCTGGCAACTGGGCAAATCCCTGTTGGATGTGAGGCCACTATTGCTCATTTCATTGACGAGACGCCGATACCGATCGTTGTCATGGCAGTGGAGGAGACGGCGCAGCTTGAGCGTATGCCGCCATCTGCTATTTGGTCTCACGTCGCGCATTTGGCAGACCAGCTGGGCGCCACACGCAGAGAACTGTGGAAATGAATTCTGCGCCACTATCCCTGGCAATTTAATGGTCGTCTACGCCGCCAGCCGTTCGGACTGGCGCTTATTCCCCTGCCAGTAGCCGCACCAGTCGTGATGCGTGCGGGTGCGCATGCACTTGGTTAGGATGTCGGTAAAGATTTTTCCGTTCGACCAGCGGCGCGTATCCTCGCGATACGCCGCCTCGTTGGCATAGTTGTCCAGATAGAGATTGCCGAATTTATGCATCTGGCCGAGTTGCATGCGGCGGAAACGCGCAAAGTAGCTTTCCGCAAGATTGTTGGTGGTGCCGTCATCGGCGGCGTATTCAATCTGATGATTCACGCGGCGCGTGTCATACCGAGCGTGCAAAGGATCGTAAGCCGAGTTTTCATCCGCGCATACGATACTGCCACGTTTCACCACGCGATCCGTCAAGCTGACGATATCGGCCTGGTTCTCGGCCTTCACGACGAATGTAATGGTCTTGTTGGCTCCAGAGACGATCGGCTCATCCTTACCCTCATTGTCGTTGATGGCAGCCTGTAATGCGGCCGGAAGCGCTTTTTGGCGATAGACCAGCACGCAACGCTTGCTGGCTCTTTGATGGATGGCTAAACGACGATCGATCCGGTCTGCCTTCTTGTTCCTGGGCCGGATATGGCCGTTCACATAGGCGCCGTCGATCTGCACTTCGCCGGACAATTGCGCTTCGTCGCGCTGCTCCATCAAGGACTCACGGATTTTATGCGCCAGCACGAATGCCGTCTTGTACTGCACGCCGAGATCGCGGCCGAGTTGCAAGGCAGAGATGCCCTTGACCGCATTGGTATAGATCGCAATGGCAGCCAGGTAGACCTTCAGCGAGAGCTTATGGAAGGCGAAGATGGTGCCCGACGTGACCGAGAACGTATGGTTGCAATCACGGCACCGCCATTGGCGGCGCACGCGGATGAAATAGTGCTTCGATACCGATCCGCAGCAAGGGCATGTGACATTGCCCGTTCCCCAACGCACTTCCTTGAACGTCTCAAAGGCTTGAGCTTCCGTCAGCTCAAACACCTGCCGCACGGACAGCGTGCGGGCTTTGGCAGAGAGCAGGAAGTGTTGTTTATGAGACATTCGCCGGAGAAACACATCAAATTATGTGTTCATTATACACATAGAATTATGTGTTTCAAGTGAAAAGCACATTATTTGCAGTATTTAACGCATTTTTTAATGTGCATAACTTGTCTATTGATGTGATTTTCTCCATCCAGCTGATATGATGAAGATATGACCTATGAAGAATTTCGGCGTCAGCTTGGCAAGGCGGGATTGACCATCAAAGCCTTTGCCGACCTGATCAAGCAAACGCCCAACTCCATCACGAACTACTCCACGCAGGGAGAGGTGCCGCCTCATCTGGCGATTGTCGCCGCGCTGATGGGCGATATGGCAGAGGCTGGCCTCGATTTTCGCGCAACGCTCAGCCGAATTGAATTCGAAGCAAGCAAGCCGCGTGGCGGCGCGGCGAAAGGGAAGTTCGGCGGATCCAAAACCGATTTGGAATTGCAGCAAAACTCCTGATACCGGAACCGACATGGAAAGCGTATGAGACCATCCATCATTCTGGAAAAAAAGCGTGAGGCCATTCGAGCCGTTACTGCACGCTATCGGGCCGTCAATCCGCGTGTCTTTGGATCAGCATTGCACGGCACAGATGGCGACAATAGCGATCTGGATATTCTCGTAGATGCCCTTCCTGGCGCAACCTTGTTCGATTTGGGTGGTTTGCAAGCCGAACTCGAAGATTTGCTTGGCGTCCACGTTGATCTTTTAACGCCGGCAGACTTGCCAGCGAAATTTCGGGCCAAGGTGCTTGCAGAAGCAAAGCCGGTATGAGCGAGAACCGCCTTCCCGACTATATCGACCACATGCAGCAAGCCGCATCGGATGCGTGCAGCTTCGTTGCCGGCCTGAGTAAAAGCGAATTCATGGCCGACAAGCGGACGCAACAAGCCGTGGTCATGAGTCTTATCATCATTGGCGAGGCCGCGACCAAGGTGATGGGAGAGTATGCCGAATTTGCCAATCAACACGCAGAAGTACCCTGGCGTAGCATGCGCGGCATGCGCAACCGTATCGCTCATGGATATTTCGATATCAATCTTGATGTGGTATGGGACACAGTGCAAAAAGCGCTGCCTGACTTATTGAAGCAACTGCCCGCTTTGCAAAGCGAACAGGCAATGCAGGATGAGGCCATTCCAGAGGCACAACCAGGCCGTACCTATATTGGGAAGATCGTCAGTGCGACAACGCCTGATCGCGTCTTACAAGATACGGGAAGAGGAAAATTAGTCGCGCATCATGTAGGCAAGTTGGATTGCATTCCGGCGGTTGGCGCCAGTGTTGAAATTACTTATAACGGGGATGGTGATGGCAAAGTCCTGTCACTGAATCAATCTAAAGATATTGGGCCTTCTCGATAACGGAAAATTCTGCGGCTCAAAATCAAATTTGAAGTTGCAGCAAAAGTCTTACTATCCAACCCAAATTCATTAAAGAAGAACGCGCCGAGCTTCGTGCCCTTCCCGGATGGCATGAAGATGCTCAGCAAAAAATGAATCGCTTAGAGGAAAACTGATGGATAAAAATGAGAGCGGCGATAGCATGAGCCAGCAGCCAGCAGCCTTCGACAGATGCGTCATTTGAAAAGTTCCTCGACCGCTTCCTGGGCCATCTCGCCAGCCCGAGCTTTAGCACTGAGGGAAATCTAAACGCCTATCTCTCCACGCCGCCCGAACAGCGAACGGGCGATGAAGCCAGTATCGTGGACATGCGCATCACGGCTTTACTGATTGAAGCGCTCGGCTACAGCAAGCAAGAATACGAATACAATGCCCAAGCCGGTCGGCAGCGCCCCGATTTCGTCATCAAGATAGATGAATACCCGCGCCAGGCATGCTTTATCGTCGAAGATAAAAATACGGCCGCCCTAGACCTTCGTCATCACCGTCCGCAACTGCAAGGCTACATGACGCAATTCGGCGCCTCACGCGGCATGCTCGTCAACGGCCATGCGATTCTAGTTTATGACCAAATGGAAGGCGGTCTGCACACGCCCGCAATCGAAATTCCCTTGGCGCAGGCGGTTCATGCATGGACGGGCGGCGATATACTCGCCAGCGGAAAATCCAAGATCGACGCCCTGGATGCATGTGGCTTCATTGCGCGATTCTCTGCGCTGTGGCGCCGCTTCCAGCGCGGCAGCTTTGCAAGCCTACGCAATCTCATCGACGATTTGACGCTTCAAAATGAGACTGGGAATAACAAGCCTCACAAGCCAAACGGTAAGACGTGGACAAACACATACTGCCGCCTGCGCATCGTCCCCGTCACCCATGACAACGCCGATCAGCTTACCGAAGCCATCAAGGAACTGATTTCGGAATTCGAGGATGATGCCGACGCACAGCTTGCCGCAGTCGAGACGGATTTCAATGCGTACAAGGATGCTTCGAAGAAGATACCAACTGAGAACACGACGCTCCAAGAACAGGAAGACAATCTCATTCAAACCGCCATGCAATTGATGGTGGCTGCCGATAAAGAGACCAAGGAATACGATGAAGGCTTGCTGCGCAAAATCATGCACGGCGATGTCTTGATGGGCGAGTTAAAGCAGATTGAGCGGCGTCTCTATGCCCTGCATGCGATCAAATCCGGGAAAGGCACAGACCGCGACCCTATTTACGTTCTAATTAGTCGGATTCGTGCTTATACGGAAAAGCGCTACCGTTATCTCACCAAGCTGGAGGCGCAACACAAGGCGAGTATCAAGGTCTATCACCATATCGAGACTTGGAAAGAGAAGACTGCTTCTCTCGTGTTTCAGTCCGACGACGCCAAATTGTTGCGGCGTGAATTCCTGGCGCAGACGGCGTACCTGGTCATCATCCGTATCCTCCTGGTGCGCATCATGGAAGACAAGGGGCTGGTCAACCGGATGTTCACCAACGGCGGCGTGTCGCTTTGGTTCAGGCAAGTGGAATCGCACTACCTGGAGCATGCAATGGGCCGCAGCGCCGACTTCCTGCTTGAATTGGCGTATACCTCCGCACAACACATCTACGCGCATTTCTTCGCAGAGCGCACCGTCCTGGATTGGTATATTCCTGACCGGAATGCGGTAGTACGGGTATTACATAAGCTTGCCGGTTTCGATCTCAGCAACATCAACCGAGACATCATTGGCACCGTCTATAACCAGTACGTCGAAGCCAAGCATAAGCATGAAAGCGGGATGTACTTCACGTCGCCTGATGTTGTCTCCTTTATGCTAGATCGTATCGGCTATAAGGGAACGGACATCATCGGCAAGAAGCTGATTGACCTGTCGTGCGGCTCTGGCGGCTTCCTCGTCGAAGCGGCAACCCGCCTGGTCAGCGCCTATCGGGAATACTGGCGTGGGCGCGGGCATAGCCACGTGCCAGCCGAGGAAGTGCAAACCGTTCTGAATGAAATCAGGGATTGTCTGCATGGCGTCGATCTGAACCCCTTCGCATGCTCATTGGCGGAAACCAACTTGCTGATTCAGGTGATTGACCTGTTCAGCATTGCGCACAAGGGCGATCAGCCAGCGACGATCGAACGCTTCCATATCTATAACTCCGATAGCCTGTCGTTCAGCGCCGATACGCTGGCAAGCCAGGCCGGGACATTGCCATTCCCCGATGAAGATTTACCGAAGGAAGATCAAATCAAGGCGGGTATCGGGCAATGGAGGGACAAATTCGATTTCGTCGTCGGCAATCCGCCTTATGTCAAGGCGAACGAAAGCGACGCGATGCTTTCCTATCGTGACCGCATCAAGCGGGAATATCCGAGCGAAGCCGTGCGCAGCACAATGGTTCTCAAGTGGGATTTGTTCGTGCCGTTCGTTGCGGCCAGTCTCAACCTGCTCAAGCAGGAATCCGAACATGGCAAGGCGGGAAAAATGGCAATCATCACCAGCAATGCCATCGAGACCGTGCCCTATTGCGATGGCTTGCGTGAATTATTCGTCAATCGCGCCACAGTCGATGAAGTGCATTTCTTCCCCGGCGTGAAACTGTTTGAAGACGCGATGGTGCAAAACACCATTACTGTTGCCACGAACCGACCGCCGACTGGCCACACGCATACGGAACGCTTCTGGCACGAGACCGCGCCCAAGTGGGGCAGCCTGTCGCACGCTCGCAGCCAGAACCTGCGGCAATCGCATTACAAGACTAGCGTATTTAGGCAGGAATTGCCGACGCTGACATTGGCGCATAACGTGAAGGCGATCCCATTAGAGGACATTTTTTACATTTCCGTAGGCATGGTTCTCAACGCGAATGAAAAAACCAATAAAGGAGCCTTTACGATTGATGATCTGATAGCCGATCAAATGGATTCAGCGCATCCAGCGCCATTTGCTGGAAGCAAGGATGTCGATTATTTCGGCATCATCAATGTACGCTACCTGGAATACGGGTCTGGAACGCGAGTACCGGCACAAGTCAGGCGTCCGACCTTCCCCGAATTGTACGACCGCCCCAAGCTGATGGTCGCGGAATTCGGCGGCTTTGCCTATGACGATGGCACTTGGGACGATGGCGGATTCTTAAAGTGCAATCATTCCGTGTTTTTGTTGATGCGCTGGTGTCATCTCGCAGGCGTAGATAACAAGTCGATTCGCAACCAACTCGATCATCGCGCACCGATTCGCGAGATGCTGGAAACAGATTCGGCCAAGATCGATCCTTGGTATGTGCTGGCGTTCCTGAATAGCCAGCAGATGCGCGCCTTGCTGGATGGCGTCAACCGCAGCGCCATCGCCGGACGCTTGCAGCCAGACGATCTTCGGCAGATTTCGATTCCCATTCCAGACGATCCGGCAGTCATGGCGGCTATTGCGCAACTTGCGCAACGGGCCAGTGGCATTCAAAAGATGCTTCTGCCACTGCGCAAAGCAGGCTGGAGAATTGATGACAGCATGGCGCAAGCGCCAGCGAATATCCCGGCGAACATTCCAGGGCTTTCGATTGATCGTGCTCGTGTCAAATGGGGGCTGCATATTTCTATGCCGAGTGCGAAAGTGCATAAGCTGGTACGCAGTGGTCATCGGCTATTCTCGGGCAAGCAGGAAGTTGCGCAAATCGCTCCCTCTGAGCCGGAACTGGCAATTGAATGGCTGCGCCGGCAGTTCCAGACCTTCCCGGAAGGGACAACGCTTGGTGAGATAGAACAGGCAAAGCCCCTGATTCCAGAAACACCGGAATTGGCAGAAAAAGCGCTTGCCTTACTCGTCAAGGAGGAACAGCGAGTAGCTGGCCTGCTGGCGGAAATCAAGGAGACCAGGCAGGAGATTTCGGATAAGCTTGAAACGCTATTTGAGCGGATCAATCATCCTCCGATCAAATCAGGCAAGCTTGCGGCATAACCGGCAGCCGGCATAAACTGACATTGGCGCCTATAACACTGCGCATAGGTGAAAATATGAGTGTGGAAACTTCCGAAGAAGATCGTAAAAAATTCGTTGAGCAAACCTTGGCGAGCGCCGCGCTCGAAGGCTTTGAGCCGGAGCCGGATTTTCGTACATTACTGGATCGGTATATCAAAGGCGAACTCACAATCGCAGAGGTTCGCGAAGTGACAGATCAAGTTTTTGGATTGAAATGAACATTTTCATCGATACCGAATTCACCGACTTCGACTCGCCTTCCGAACTCATCTCCATCGGACTGGTGAGCGAAGACGGGCGCCAGTTTTACGGCGAGCGAAACGATTACTCGGTTGATCGATGCAGCGCCTTCGTCAAGAGCACGGTATTGCCTCAGCTCGGACAAAAGGCCGACTCCGTATTTACGAAAAGCGAGTTGGCGCAAAAAGTAAATGGCTGGCTGCTTCAGTTTGCCGATGAAACGCCAGTTCTTTGCTATGACTTGGCAAGGGATATCACATTGTTGCGCGACTTGATTGGCGATCTGCCGGCATGGTTAGCCACGCGCGATATCCGCAACCAAATTGATCAAGCCAAGTTCACTTGGTACATTGAGAACTGTGCGAGCGGGCGCCAACATCATGCGCTCTACGATAGTTTAGCCAACAAGTTCGGCTTTACGCCCGCGTCTTAAACGTAGTCAGATTCCTTTAAATTGAATAACGAGCGATAACATGGAAGATTTGACCTACCGAGCAAATTACCCCACCGAAGTGGCGGCTAGAATCGAATCGATGGGCGCTATGGCAGTTTCCATCGCAAACCGCTGGATGCTTGGCTGGCCGGATCGCGTCAAGGCGATGATCGACGCCGATTGCTATCTCGATCTCTTGGAAACGCAAGTCGACCAGGAGAAGAGTATCCTGGCGAACGAAGCGAATTTGCGCCACTTGGCCCGCCACGAAATTCTGCAAATGTACGAGATCACCGAAGCACCACCGGCGGTCGGATAATTCAATTGCTACTGTTCCTGGACACGGAATTCACAGGCATCAATCAGGCCAAGCCTGATTTGATTTCGATTGCCCTGGTTAACGAAGACGGCCGCGAATTCTACGCGGAGCTGCCCGAAGAACACTGGACGGTTCAATGCAACGAGTGGGTGCATTTCAACGTGGTACGGCATCTATGGCGAGGCGAATACGTCCAGTCCGAGGTCGTCACACGAGAAAAGCTGACGGCATGGATTAACGAACTTCCCGAAATGGCCGTAATCGTTACCGACTGCCCTGACGCCGATTTCTTCGGCCAGCTAAAGCGATTGTTGACGCCGTGGCCGGCGAACTTGGATGCTTGGCCAATCCAGTTCACTACATGGTCGATGGGCGACGATTGGCAGCCGGCATTACAGAAAGTGATGGATGGCTATTTCGGCCCTGCGCGGCCGAAGCATCATGCGTTGCATGATGCGCATGCATTGAGGCATTGCTACGCGCACGCTACTGCAAACGGATGGAAGCCGGTGCTTGCGGAAAATAGTTAGAGGAAGTTTTGAGAATTTGCGAATTTTTCCTCCAACTGATTGGCTATGCGGAAAAACTCAGTAAGCTATTGATATAAAACGCTTTGTGCGGCTGCTACATAATTCCGGTCAATTGGCCCTCGCTCAACGATGCCAACAATTTCTTCGAACCCTGTACTTTTAATACCGGCCATACAGCTTGGGTAAGTGCTTTAGCTTCGTCGCCTAGTCCTTGCGCCTTTAATGTGAGTGCACTCCAACCAGAAATTAGCGCTAATAAACTCCAAATTGTGGGATTTGTTCGACGCGCCAATATCGGACCTATGGCATTAAGGAAGTACATTGAAGCGACTGCGTGTTGTCCCTTTCCAAATGCAACAATACCCCTTGCCCAACTCAGAAATGGCAACGCGAAATTTGCAACCTGATTGATCTCTACATGGCTTAAAGAATCTTCAGTCGCTGCGAGATCCCCATACTGAGCTTCAGCTAAAGCGAGATCAAGCCACTTCATGCTGTCATGCTTTCCTAAGTCGATTGCAGCCCTATGAAGGGCCAAACCTTTTTGAAAATCACCATTTATGAAATAGAGAGCACTTAGCCGCACCTCATACATACCTAAACCGATGACATTTTCATTTTTCTGCCAGGCTTCTAAACTCTTGACTATTTCATCTAAAGGAAGACCTTTTTGCAAATTAGCTTGTGCCTCGCGTATCGCCAAATCAAACTGCATGTTTTCCTTCGGCAGAAGTTGCTTGAGTTCACTAATTAAACTAAGACTTTTGTCCCAATGGCCAAGCGCCATATTCGCGAGCATTGTTTGATATATCGCTCCCGGTGTTTTGCCATCACTAATTCCAACGGATTTTTGTTGAAAGCCTGCAAGCGGATGTTGAGTTCTGGCTTCAACAGAAAACTGAGTGTTGCGCAAGACACCGATAACGCCTCCAAAGGTATCCGGAGCAAAGCGATCACCAAGGCTCACTACCCCAGGGGTATCGGGAAATCTGTATTGGTGAATGTACTTTTCCAAAGAGACCCAAAATGTCCCACCATGCGTCCCCGACTTCATATCGGCGGTAATATTTCTTTTTTTGTTTAGCCGAACGACCCGGTCATGCGGTATTCGATCATGTCGCTCCTCATAGATGTGAAACCGCTCGACTCCACTTGGACTAAGTGAGCAAGGCGCCAATGGAAGCAAGTCAATGTCATCTAAAGAATCTATAGAGGAGAAAGTTCTACCGATTATGCCAACGGATGGAAATGTGCCCATAGACACATCATTGACCAACAAGATAACCACCAGAACCAGATATTCGCCTGAAGACAAGCGATATGCCAAGTATTCCCCTTCTTGCCAATCACACTCCGCGAGAAATGGTGCGCGAAGCTTTTTGGGCTTTTGGCTTTTAATATCGACCGCTTGAAGTTTTGCTAGAAATTTCTGAAGAACCGCAGCTCTACGTTTTTTAGCCTTTTCGTCCCAAAGATCGAGGTCGCCGCCGCCTTCCAGAAAAGAAATTGCCTTTTCCTTTGTGGCGGCATCTAGCCGTCCGGTTTCAAGTTTGGCGTAGGTTAGCCCAAGCAATACGTCACCGTCCGCATCCTCATTGAAAATGCTTCCCCACTCCTGAAATATTTCGTTTGTTGCGCCTTCATCAGAGTCACCGGCAATTATCCGATCTCTGTACTGATCTCTTACGTCTCTAACAGTATCGTTATCCAGAATGCCGGTTCCCCACGCTCCCATACCTCACCCTTTTTCAATTCATTCAGAGCCAAATCAGGCGTTTCATTTTTCCCATTCGAATTAGCATCAAAACCAAACTTTATCTGCACCACTAATGCGACTAAGAGTGGAAAACGGATCTGACGATAATTGCTCGAGAAAATCGACAAGCGAACTCGAAAACGCCTTTGTATGCCATTCGTTTATGTCGGGATCATGGTCCGCATAAATGATATTTCCTGACAGTTCACCCCATCTATTCAGAATAAAACGATTACCTGTCCCACACGCCTCTCCTATTGCTACGCCTTTGGAATAAACAGGGGGATCATCCCCATCTTCAATCTCCTGGAATACTTCAGATTGCATATAACCCGTCTCAGCCGCCAATCTGCCTAGAGGGTGTAGCTCTATGGAGGGAATAAAGTATTCGCCGGTATCTACATCCTCACTTTCGCTATGGAACAGCTTAATTCCATTTGAAATTTGGTAGAGGTCCTGCCATCCTTCTTCCAAAATATCTAAAGGCACCCAAAGCCTGAGCAATTCCTGAACAACATCATTTTTATTTAGCCCTGGCGAAAACGTATGCTTATAAGTCTTCTTGTAAGTTTTGCCGTCAAACTCAAGATACATACTCTTTGGCAGTGCATCTATCTTTTTGATTAGCTTGGAAATCTCCATTGATAGCCTCTGCATTTATTATTTAAAATTGGTGGGTTATTGCTTTAAGAATATCCGGCTCTTTGGCTAATAAGGACTCGTCGAGATCGTGAACGTTTCCTGGAATCAGCACAGCGTCGTACCACTCTGAAAACTCATCTTCCGTCGGCGCCCACGGCCACAGTGATTTTGGGGCATATCCATCAACGTAAGATTTCAGGAAATATTTTCGATGTTTCGCTATAAGTGCTGGCAGATCTTCCGATTTGAGTTGTCCGTGAACCAGATAAAACCGGGTATAAGACCATTGATCACGGCCCACATCCAAAGGGCGCTCCACTTTGGAACGTTCATTCCACTGATTCGTCCAGTCGAAGCATTTTTTTTTGGGAATCAGAGCGAGAACTTGGCGATTTACGACATAAGGCAACACCAATGCAAGCTCATTTGCCTTCTGCTCCATTTGCTTGGCCTTTTCCTTGGCCTTAGGAGTCAAACCAATCATTTGTTCTATCCACGAAAGCATTTCGGCTCCTCCGCCTTTGCAATTTCGCTCAATACGAATCTGGTAGGATTCGCGCTCAAGGCTTTTGTCAACTGGCTATCGCCATTCATAAGGATATCGAGCCGTTGGAGCAACGTACTCACGCCCTAATACCGCCAATATTTCTTTAATGTCTTGAACGTGCACAAAACCTATGCAGTTCTCGTCCTCCCGACTTCTTGCGTCTTCAAACATTTCCAGCGAAATCGATACTGAACTTGACTGATGGGCTGGGGCAGTCAATTGTGCAAACCGTCCGCTGGACAATTTAACGCAGAAAGATAATTCTACGTACCCCACGTTCGCCGTTACTGGCTTGGCCTCGAACGCATTGGCCGCGTTTTCGAACGGAATATTCTCGTTCCAAACCGGGTAATAATCACAGACCGGAGCCAGCATATAGGGAATCAAAACTGGCTTCGCTATTGGTGTGCGGTCGACAGGAATTTTATGGCGAGGCGCAGTCTGCTTTATGGGATGTTCGTCGCGAGAGCGAGTTGCGCACTGAATGTGAGACGGAACTTCACTCTCCGTTCTCATAGTAAGATCGGTCGAAAACGAGACCCATGCGACACCGCAAGACGTGGGGTAGCTCCAGTAGTGATACGTAATATGTTCTTTTTCGGCGGCACCAATGTATAGGAAGCTTGAGGCTTTGAGTAAGACAGCGGTATCCTCGTCTTCTTCAAGAACGACATACTCTAGTAATTTATCCTTGGTAACGCAGATTGACGGTGGCATGTGCCCCCCTTAGTTTAAGCTTATTAGGTTGCCGCCATGTTTGCTGGCGAAAGCAACGATATTATGTCGGCATCTTAAACATATATCGAAATTCAGGGCGTATTTGCCCCCACACATCCATCGGCTTCGTTATCTTCCCGAAGTGACTGAGGGCCACAGATTCGAGTGCCGCATACTGAGGAATCAGTACGCCATCGCTTGGCGGGCCAACATAGAAAAGTGAAGTACACGGAACGGGATCTACAGCTTCAATCCCCAGCGACTGGGACGCAGCTCGCGTCACATCATCTGGGCAGGAAATCGGACCGCTACGATCAAGAGAGCGGTGCCACACAGAGGCGTAAAAAAATGCAAACCGCGAGTCGCCGAGAAACTCTACGTCGACAATATCAATTGTATAAGCTGTGACTTGACCCGACAGGATGTGTCAGATTGCGAACTTCCGAGTTCGACCCATTTTAATCGGTCGGACGTTCGGGAAGCGGGCGTTCGAAGTTTTGATTTATCACCATCCTTCTGGCCATCCACCTGGCGGTGGCTTCAGCTTCGACTTAATAAATGTCAAGTATTTTGGATCATCGTTCTTAAAGATCTTTTTCCCTTCGAGGAGGTAGGCTCTCGCGAGTTCATCCGCTGCGCGCTTCATGTTGCCGAGTTCGTACTGGCATTGTCCCAGCCGAAGGTGTAAAAAGGGATTACCAATGGCACCGCTGAAATGCATAGCTACTGAGAGATTGTCTCGACATGCAACATAATCTCGATTCAAGAAGTTCGCGTCGCCAATTGCTGCCAAAAGCCATAAACCTGCATCCCATTCTTGTTTTGGCTCAGGCAATAAGTCCCATGCCTTCCAGTATGTCTCTATAGCTTCAGCATAGCTCCCTTTTTTTGTTAATGCATCGCCTTGAGAGGATAGGCGTTTTACTTCCAAGTGAATCATGGGAGAAAGCTCTCTCCTCGCCGAGGAAATGGCAGATTGTGCTCCGGCCGAACAGAAAACGAATAACCCCAGTAGGAGTACAAAAAATTTATTCACGGTGCCCCTTTTGCTTGACAAAATTCGGCACTCTCCCGCTCTGAGATCATGGTGAAAACCTCGCCGTTGTTCGGATTGATACGCTTCCCCGAATGATATTTGCCAGAAATTTCACTCCACTGTCCGTTATGGCGTGCGAACAGCCGAGCCGCATTGGTGCACTGCGGCTCGGGCTTCAACCACGTCTGGTAAAAGATGTCGCAGAGCGCTTTGTTGTGTTTCAAGTCGACGAAGCAGCGCGGACGAGCGAATTTGACATCATCGATCTTCTTCTCGGCGATCAGCCTCGTCTGTAAGTCTGCGGCAATGCGCTGCTCCATGCGTGCCGTCTCGCGCCAATACTCGTGTCTATACTCCTCAATCAATTGGGGATTAGCCGCTGCCAGCTGGTTAGCTGGCAGCATGCGTAGCGCTTGCCATTTGCCTGCTATTTGGAAGAGCTGCACGTAGCGCGTGCCTTGTCCGCGTACGCGGAATGCGACGTCTGCTACCTGTTCCACGTTTTTGCTGTTTGGCAAACCGCCCGAAAGTGAATTGAGATATACGCCCTGAATGTCCCCTTCTACGGTGCCTGCGCGTATAAAGAAGGCTCGCGCCAATTGCTGAACTTCGCCAAACTCATCCGCCAAAGCGTTCGCTGCGGGGATGCACCAACAAAGGATTAGTGAAATTAGAGTTTTCGCGTTCAATTCTGGGCCAGTCCTCCATGAACAACTAATCAATTTCATGCTCCGTCACAGCGTCACCAGATTTTCCAAAATGGTTTCTTTTTTTCGTCATTTATGAGCGCAGGCTGTTCGTTGCAAGCTACCCATGCCGCCTCAAATTCCATGGAATCAGTCAAGCATTCTCGTTTCCTGTCAGTGACACAGCCCACATTTAGTCGATGGAGGACGCACTCTAGAGCTTTGCTCCCTTCTACGCCGGGCCGCAGTTTGGCTTTCGTCACCTCCGCAGAGGTCACACCTACAAGGTGAACAATATGAAATTTTCCTGTGGCTGTGATTATCTGGGTGTCATAGCCGGGCGCCTGAAGTGCAAGCAGGTGGCCTCCTGGCGCGTTCTCCATTAGGTCACTTGAGGGAACGCGATCCCATGGAAGCACTGGCTTTATACCTTGAAGTGCATATGAGGTCAGAGCCTCTAACATCGTAAATGGCCATGCTTCTTCAACTCTAGTAGCTAGCGCAAACTCGATGCCAAAACCTGAAAGACGTTCTTGATCACGTTTTTCGCTTTCCTCAGGTTCGGATGGTTGAGATAATCCGTGCGTAATATAAAGCCAAAAAGGCCGCCCTTCGGAAGGTGGAAAGCGAAGAAAGGCAAATCCTGGAATTGCTGTTTCCAGCGCTTGATTTTGTGGCTTAAAGACTTTGTCTTCAGGAGAGTACGGGCCAAAACGCGCAATTAAGGCGACCTCTCTTGACTGCATAGCGTCTTCGTACCAAGTCGTATTCATGTAATTCAAATTTCTTATTTGCCGAACGTGCTGGTTCAATCACGTCGAAGGCTTGCGAGCGTAGTGACGTGTTCGCCATTTTAGTAGCTAACATCGCTGCGGCACGCCGCCACGAGGAATTTATAACATAATTGCCTTACCGAACGAAATTCGCTGATCTCGGAAGCTCGGCTAGTTTCAATGCGCGATGAAAGCGGACAGAGGTTACCAGGTCAAGTATGGTTTACTGCATATCAATAATGCTGCCGCGCTTACGCCAATATGCATTCTCAACTTTTTCAAATGAAGGGTTGCTCGCGTTAAGGAAAGACAAACCTTGATGAACGTCTTCACGGGCCTGCGCTTCGTCGAATTCGGACTCGTGCGAAACCAGATACGGCAGCACTACGGAGCTAAGTTGTTGCCTAAGCCCGGCCCATTCAACTTCGGATGAACCCTTTGACCACCACCATGTATTCTTGAACGGAGCGACGTGGGAAATCTCATAAGTCCGCGGTTCGGCGAGATTTCCTCCCTCCACTGAAAAATATACCGCCGTCTGTCCGGAGACTTTACGACTCTTGCGCGTTCCGACAATTTCCAGAAGTCCTGCTCTTTCTCGAACATATTCCCTGGCTTCCTTGGACACATTCAGGCTGAAGCCATGAGGAGACAACATCTCCTTCAATATGTTTTCAACAGCTACTCTCATCACTTTGCCTTTGCTTCGTCCCCAAGCAATTCTGTTATTTCAAATTTCGCGATTTTCATTGAGCCGCCGACAAAATAACCAGTTGCGCCTATTTTTAATCTTGTTCGTAGCATGGCTCTGTAGTCTGGGTTCTGATTAAGAATCAGCATCACTGCAGTTCCGACTGGCGCGGCCTCAATGCCTTCTTCAATCGGCGAATCTATTTCGCATTCAAATTTTGGCCAAATCATCCAAACGAAGTTGTTTAAGGCGTCGTCATCAAATTTGACATCACTTCGCAATTCCTGCATTAATCGGACAGGCGAATCGAGCTTCTCGTAGTGAACTCGAAAGCTCGGCTGCACTTTGGTCTGTTCGGACATCGCTCCTCCAAAATCCCTGCTTTTTTACGGATCGAGATTCACTATCTGCCGATCGAAAAATTGGCCGCCGACGAATACTCTTTCAAAACAAAAGCGAATAGGTCAAATCGCTGCTGACCATTCTTATCAAGTGAACGCGGTATATCCGTCCACTTATGAATTGGAAATCCCGCGAGCGTCACTTTGTCCGTCAAAGCCCAATCATGTTTAACCAGCTCGCGTACGAGGATAGCCCTTACGCCTAACCTGGGCACGCCAATAGATTCCACGCTTCTGAATATTCGCCATAAATGGATCTCCAAGGAAAAACCTCGTTGTGCCAATTATGTGCCAAATTCCACGTATAAAAAAAAGGCCAAACGATCACTCGTAAGGCCTTGATTTATTTGGTGGGCGATACTGGGTTCGAACCAGTGACCCCTGCCGTGTGAAGGCAGTGCTCTACCGCTGAGCTAACCGCCCGATAGAGGACGGCATTATCGCATAAATGGCTGGGGCGTTCAATTCGCGGCTACGGCGCGCCAGACGCAAGTGCCTTTGGCTTCCTTGTCCAACTTGTCGAGCATCGCTTCATGCTCGGCAATCTCTTCCGCACTCGCAGCCAAGACGATGATGCTTTCGATCAGCGCCGCGCCTTCAGCGGCAGCGCCGGCCGCTTGTGCTGCAGGCTCGGCCAAATCGATCGTCAGGCTGTTTTGGCCGCGCGTCATCGCCAAATACACTTCCGCCAGCAACTCCGCATCGAGCAAAGCGCCGTGCAAGGTGCGGTGGGCATTCGACACGCCGTAGCGGTCGCACAACGCATCCAAGGAGTTGCGCTTACCCGGATGCATTTCCTTTGCTTGAACTAAAGTATCGACGACGGGGCCGACATGCTCTTTGAACACCGGCAAACCCAGCCGCTCAAATTCGGCATCCAAAAATGCCAAGTCGAACGGCGCATTATGGATGATGATTTCCGCACCCTTGACGTAATCGCGCAACTCGTCGGCGATCTCGGCAAACTTGGGTTTGTCGGACAGAAATTCGGTGGTCAAACCGTGCACCGCGAGCGCGCCCTCTTCCGAGTCGCGTTCCGGATTGGTGTAGCGGTGAAAATTATTGCCGGTCAGACGCCGGTTGACGATCTCTACACAACCGATCTCGATGATGCGGTCGCCGGAGCGGGGATTCAAGCCGGTAGTTTCGGTATCGAGGACGATTTGGCGCATGGACTTATTCAGAAAAATTCAGCTGCAAGCATACCATTATGTAGTCCGCGTTTTCTGGTACTGAAAGATTTTTACAGATTTCGGCAGTTCGGTAACGTAATCTGCCGTTGGGTACACGATTTACAATATCGGTTCAACTCCGCGACGCATCAGTTGATCGACATCCATCCCCATTTCAGCGAGCTCTCGTCAGCGATCATGACCGCCCCAAATTTGGAATCCATTTATCGCGATGAGTCCCGGCGTGTTTTCGCGACGCTGGTTCGGCTCCTCGGCAGCTTCGATCTTGCCGAGGAAGCTTTGCATGATGCATTCGCCGCGGCAGCCGAGCGCTGGCCCGGTGAAGGCGTCCCGGCCAATCCCGTTGCGTGGCTGGTATCGGCCGGGCGCTTCAAGGCGATCGATCAACTGCGCCGTCAGCGCCGCTTCACGCCTTGGGATGAAGTTGCCGAGCACATGGACAATCTCGCCGATGAATCGCAGTCGGGCGAAGCGGCGCACGAGCTGGAGGATGACCGGCTGCGCCTGATTTTTACCTGTTGCCATCCCAGTCTTGCGGAAGATTCGAGAATCGCGCTGACCTTGCGCGAAGTATGCGGCCTGACGACGGAAGAAATCGCACGTGCCTGCCTGCTTGCGGCGCCGACCCTGGCCCAGCGCATCGTACGCGCCAAAGCCAAGATTCGCGATGCGCGCATTCCCTACCAGGTGCCCGGTATCGATGAATTATCCAACCGTCTGCCTAGCGTATTGCGCGTAATTTATCTGGTATTCAACGAAGGTTATTCCGCATCGTCGGGCGATGCGGTCTTGCGGGCCGATTTGTCGGGCGAGGCGATTCGGCTGGCGCGCCTGGTGCAGGAACTGTTGCCCGAACCGGAAGTGTCCGGACTGCTTGCGCTGATGCTCTTGCATGAGTCGCGCCGCCTTGCACGCGTCACGGCCGGCGGCGACCTGATCCCGCTGGATGAACAAGATCGCAGCTGCTGGGATGCGGCGCTGATTAATGAAGGCTGCGACTTGGTGCAAAGTGCGCTGCGCTCGCGCCGCTTCGGCCCTTACGCCTTGCAGGCGGCGATTGCGGCAGTCCATGCCGAGGCCGCACGCGCAGAGGATACGGACTGGCCGCAGATCATCGGTTTGTATGACGCACTGTTGCGATTGGAACCGTCGCCGGTGGTTGAACTGAATCGCGCGGTAGCGGTGGCGATGTGCAATGGCCCGGAAGCCGGATTGGCGCTCGTGGAAAGCTTGCTTGGACAGGAAGCGCTGTCCACCTATCATTTGGCGCACGCGGCCAAGGCAGATCTTTGCCGGCGCATCGGCAACGCCGCCGCAGCACGAGACGCCTACGAGCGGGCGCTCAAATTCGCCAAGCAGGAACCGGAGCGGCGTTTCATTCGCCGCCGGCTTGCCGAACTGCAAGCTTAAAAAACTCGTAAAAATTTTTCGGAGCATTGTCGAAATCGATCAGCGCCGTTCGACTAGTAACAAGGAAGTCATCCCAGCTTCTTAAATTACACATTATCAACGGAAAGGAAACCGACATGCCCCATCCTATCGCCTATCTGACTGTAACTGCATGTTCGAAGACCAGCGACGGCGTCGTATATTGCGTGTTTCGCCGCGCCGGCCCATTGAAAACGGCTTCGTTTGCATTGGATTGAATTTCTACCAAGTGCTTACTCTAGGAGTTGCAATGAAATATCTCTGCCTGGTTTATCTCGATCAAGAAAACTGGAGTGCCTGCCCGGACCCCAACTGTGCCGCCTATGCGCAGCAGCTTGTGGAAAGCAAGCGGCTGCTGGCTGCCGAGCCGCTGCATCCGGTCCACACCGCCACCACGGTGCGGGTGCGCAACGGACAGATATCGCTTTACGATGGCCCGTTTGCCGAAACCAAGGAGCAGCTCGCCGGCTTCTATCTGGTAGATGCCGTCGATCTGAACGATGCGATCCGCATCGCAAGCGGCATTCCGCCTGCCAAATACGGCAGCATCGAAGTGCGGCCGGTGCGGGAGTTGGTCTTGGATCAGGCGGCGGGTGCATAAGTTATGCAGCGCCACGTATTCTCTACAGTCAGCTCAAACGCAGGAGCCGGAAATGTGGGTGTCGGACCCTTCGCCGGTGCGGATGATGTGACAGAGCATGGAGCGCAGGGAGTGCTGTTCCGCTGCGCTGAACGCCGCAAGCAATTCGGATTCGACGCGCGCAAGCGCGTTGGCCACCTTGGCCTGCAGAGCGCGGCCGGCGTCGGTCGCCTGCGGTATGCGGGCACGGCGGTCGTGCGGAACGGAGCAGCGGACAACCAGCCCTTCCTGTTCGAGACGATCGAGCAGCGATGTCATCGTAGTCTTGTCGAGACCCATTGCCTGTCCCAAAGCGAGCTGCGTAGTTTGCGCTTCTCCGCCAAGAGCGGTAAGCACGAGGTAGTCGCGCAGTTGAATGTCGTGCTTCTCGACTTGCTCCTCCATCGCCGCCCGCATGCGGTGGGCAGCGCGATGCAGCAGCCAGGTCAGATCGGCTTCGGGCGTGACGCGGCCTGCGCAGCGCGGCGGGGCTGCATGGCTACAAGTCTTGGCGGTCGATTTTTTCATGCTTTTCATATGCATTTCATATGCGAAGGATAAGCTCAGCTTGGTTCGGTGTCGAGATAAGTGCAATCACTCCGACACTTTTCTTGCCGATTTGTTCCCGTTCAAGACATTCTTGACTAAGAACATCTCATCCAGTATATTACTAATCAACCCAATTGTCTTTAACAAATTCGACGGTTCTCGCCCTCAGATTATTCAAGAGGAATGCATAGCCGTTGCCGCCGCATAACAGGAAGAGGAATACCATGTACGCACAACGCCTCGCTTTTCTTCTGACGCCGCCGGCCATCGCGGCGGTATTGGCTGCATGCAGCCCTGCCAATGGTTCCTCGCCCGGCGCGGGGGGGATGCCGCCGGCGCAAGTGGCCGTGCAAAAGGTCGCCGCTGCCGACGTGCCCGCAATTTATGAATACGTCGGCCAGACGGCCGGCTCGCGCGACGTGGAAGTGCGTGCGCGTGTGTCTGGCATTTTATTGAAGCGCAATTTCGCGGAAGGCGGGCCGGTTAAGCACGGACAGTCTCTCTACAGCATCGACCCTGAACCGCTGCGCGCGACACTGCATCGCGCCGACGCCGAGGTGGCCGCCGCCGAGGCGCGCCATGCGCAAGCCGCGCGTACTCTTGCGCGTTTGAAGCCCTTGTGGGAAGCCCAGGCCACCAGCCAGCGCGACTACGACGAGGCGGTGTCCGCGGAAGCGGTGACGCGCGCCGACCTGCAACGCGCGAAGGCAGTGCGCGCGCAAGCTGCGCTGGATTTCGGCTACACGCGCGTCGAATCGCCGATCGCCGGCATGGCGGGCCGCTCGCAAGTCTCAGAGGGCACATTGGTGTCCGGGCCGCAGGTGCTGCTCACTACCGTCACACAAACCGATCCGATCAAGATCCGCTTCGGTATCGCCGACACCGACCAGATGCGCTGGCGCAGCGAGGTGGCCGCGGGCCGTCTGCAATTGCCTAAGCGCGAAGCCTTCGAAGTAGAAGTCAAGCTTGCCGACGGCAGCGTCTATCCGCGCAAAGGCAAGCTCTTGTTCTCCGACACGCGCGTCTCGCGCACCACCGGCACCATCGAGGCCGAAGCTGAAGTTCCGAATCCGGATGGCGTCATGCGTCCGGGCCAGTTCGTGCGCGTGCGCCTGCTCGGCGCAGTCCGCCCGCAAGCCTTGCGCGTGCCTGCGCGTGCCGTGCTGGAAGGACCGCAAGGCAAGTTCGTCTATGTAGCAGCGAACGGCAAAGCCAATCCTAAGCCGGTGCAAGTCGGCGAGCAGTCGGCCGAGGGCTGGATCGTCACGCAGGGCCTGGCAGCGGGCGATGAAGTGATCGTCGACGGCATGGCGCGGATCTTCTTCCCCGGCGCGCCGATCCAGGTGGCCGCTTCTACACCCGCGCCTGCCCCCGCTCCCGCGGCCAAAGTCGCGTTGGCGAAGTAAGGGGAGCGCCATGTTTTCCCGCTTCTTCATTGATCGGCCGATCTTCGCCGCCGTGCTGTCGATCTTCATCGTGATCGCCGGCCTGGCTGCATCGCGTGCCTTGCCGATTGCGCAATATCCCGAGATCGCACCGCCAGTCGTTACCGTGACCGCCGTCTATCCCGGCGCCAGCGCCGAAGTCATCGAGCAAACGGTGGCCGCACCGATCGAAAACGCGATCAACGGCGTCGAGCACATGATCTACATGGGCTCGACCTCCACCTCGAACGGCGTGGTGCAGATCCAAGTCACTTTCGACATCGGCAGCAACGTCGACCAGGCCGCGCAGCTGGTCAACAACCGCGTCAAGCAAATTGAGGCCAAGCTGCCGCAGGAAGTGCGCCGCCAGGGCGTCACCGTGGAAAAAGGTTCGTCGAGTTTCCTGCAGGTGTTCGCCTTCTACTCGCCCGACAACAGCAAGGACGATCTCGCGATCAGCAATTACGTGACGCTGAACGTGCTTGATTCCTTGAAGCGCGTGCCCGGCACCACCAACGTGCAGATCTTCGGCGCCAAGGACTATGCCATGCGCATCTGGCTGCAGCCGGATCGCCTGGCGCAATTGCATCTGACCACGAACGACGTGGCGCGCGCGATCAATGAGCAGAACGCGCAATTCGCCGCCGGTAAGGTTGGGCAATCGCCCACCGGCGGCGCGCAGGAAATGGTCTACACGATCACCGCTCAGGGGCGCCTCGCCGACCCGGCGCAGTTCGAGCAGATCATCGTGCGCGCCGATCAAGGCGGCAGCGCCGTACGTTTGAAGGATGTGGCGCGCGTCGAACTGGGTTCGAAAGATTATGACTTCATCGGCCGCATCAACGGCCAGCCGGCCACGCTGGTCGGCGTCTTCCTGCAGCCCGGCGCCAATGCGCTCGACGTTGCGCAAGAGGTGAGCGGCACGGTGGAAAAGCTCTCGCAGCGCTTCCCCAAGGGCATCACCTACTCCATCCCTTATGACACCACGCGCTTCGTGAAAGTGTCGATCACGGAAGTGATGAAGACACTGCTGGAAGCCATGGTGCTGGTGATCGCCGTCGTCTTCCTATTCCTGCAAAACTGGCGCGCCACGCTGATTCCGGTGGTGGCGGTGCCGGTGTCGCTGATCGGCACATTGGCCGGCTTGCTGGTGCTCGGCTATTCCATCAACACGCTCACGCTGTTCGGCATGGTGCTGGCGATCGGCATCGTGGTGGACGACGCCATCGTCGTGCTGGAGAACGTCGAGCGCATCATGCATGAGCAGCATTTGCCGGCGCGCGACGCCGCGATCCAGGCGATGAAAGAAGTGTCGGGTCCGGTGATCGCCATCGTGCTCGTGCTGTGCGCGGTGTTCGTGCCGATCGCCTTCCTCGGCGGCTTGACGGGTGAGCTGTATCGCCAGTTCGCCGTCACCATCGCCATCGCGGTGGTGATCTCCGGCTTGGTCGCGCTGACGCTCACGCCCAGCTTGTGCGTGCTGATCCTGAAGCACGAACACAGGCAACCGGGCCGCTTCTTCCGCTGGTTCAACGATTTCTTCCACCGCGCCACCGGCCACTATGTGGAAGGCGTGGGCTTCATGGTACGGCGCGCCGGCATCGGGCTCGCGCTGTTCGCGGGCATGGTGTTGCTGGCAGTGGGACTGTGGCGCATCACGCCCGGCTCGCTCGTGCCCGACGAAGACCAAGGCTTCTACATTTCGGCGGTGATTCTGCCCGATGGCGCGTCGCTGGAGCGCACCGACAAGGTGGTGGGCGAAGTGCTGAAGATCATCAAAGCCAATCCCTACAACCAGGATGCGGTCGCCTTCACCGGCTTCGACTTCCTCGGCGGCGGCTACCGCAACAACGCGGCCACCATCTTCGTGACACAGAAAGATTGGAAGGAACGGCCGATGCCGGTGCAGGCGCTGGTGGGCGACCTGTTCATGAAAACCGGGCATATCAAGGAAGCGCTGGTGCTGGCATTCAATCCGCCGCCAATTTTCGGCCTCGGCCAGGCCGGCGGTTTCGAGCTCTACCTGCAGAACCGTGGCGAAGGCGGCGCCAAGCGCCTGCAGGAAGTGTCGCAGCAATTCATGGCGGCGGCATCCAAGAGCAAGCAGCTGGCCGGCGTACAGACGCTGTGGCGCGCCACTACGCCGCAGCTATATGTCGACGTCGACCGCGAACGCGCCAAGGCGCTCGGCGTGCCGATCAACGATGTATTCGACACGCTATCTGCCACGCTGGGCAGCTATTACGTCAACGACTTCAACAAGTACGGCCGCACCTGGCAAGTGCTGATGTCGGCCGACGCTCGCTTTCGCAAGCAGCCCGATGACATCGGACGCATGTGGGTGCGTTCGAGCAGCGGCGAGATGGTGCCGGTATCGGCGCTGGCAAGCGTGAAGTACGTGGCCGGCCCGGAAACGTTGGATCGTTTCAACAACCTGCCGGCGGTCAAGCTGTTCGGCCAGGGCGCGCCCGGCGTGAGTTCGGGCCAGGCGATCGCCGAAGTGGAGCGCATCGCCAAGGAAGTGCTGCCGACCGATTTCAGCTTCGACTGGGGCGGCGCCTCCTATCAAGAGAAGCGTTCTTCCGGCACCTCGGGCATCGCGCTGCTGCTCGGCGCGCTGATGGTATTCCTGATTCTCTCGGCGCAATACGAGAAGTGGAGCCTGCCGCTATCGGTGCTGCTCGCCCTGCCCTTCGGAACCTTCGGCGCGTTCGCCGCCGTGTGGCTGCGCGGCATGACGAATGACGTGTACTTCCAGATCGGCTTGGTCACGCTGTTGGGCCTGGCGGCGAAGAACGCCATCCTGATCGTCGAGTATGCGTCGTTGAAGCATCACGAAGGCTTGTCGCCCTCGGCGGCGGCATTGGAAGCCGCGCGCCTGCGCTTCCGTCCCATCATCATGACTTCGCTTGCCTTCATACTCGGCGTACTGCCGCTGGCGATCTCCAGCGGCGCGGGCGCCGGAGCACGGCGCTCAGTCGGAACCGGCGTGATGGGCGGCATGCTCGCTGCTACTTTCCTCGCCATCTTCTTCGTACCCATGTTCTTCAAAGTCATCACCGCTCGCCGATTGCGCGAGCACCGCAGCACGCGCGAAATCCAGGCCGAGCTGCCCAAGCCGGAAAGAGGAACGGCATGAAAAATTTCGTATTGACGATAGCTGCGGCGGCTGCCTTGGCCGCCTGCGCAACGCCGGGCGAAGCGCCCAAGAGCATGGCGCCGTTGGAACTGCCTGCCGGCGCCAAGATGGAACCGGTGCCCGCTGCATGGTGGAAACAGTTCGGCGACGAGCAGCTCAATGCGCTGATCGAGGAAGCGCTCGCGCACAACCGAGACCTGGCGCGCGCGATGGCGCGCATCGACGAGTCGCGCGCGGCGCTCAAGCTGGCGCGCGCCGACCAGCTGCCGAGCGTGAGTGCGAGCTTCAACAATAGCCGCCAGCGCATGAGCCAGAACGGCACCATGCCGCTGCCGGCGGGCACGCCGCTGGTGACCAACGATCATCGCATCACGCTCGACGTCGCTTACGAGCTGGATCTCTGGGGCCGGGCTGCGAACGCCACCTCCGCCGCACGCGAAGAACTACTCGCCACCGAATACGCGCGCGAGACGCTGCGCACCGCGCTGATCGCGCAAGTGGTGCAGTCGTATGCCGCGCTGCAGTCCCTGGACGCGCAGCGCCGCTTATTTGGCGAGGCGGTGGAAGCACAACGCGAGAGCCTCAAGCTGCAGCGCCTGCGCTTCAATCACGGCGATATCGGCGAGCTGGACATCCGCCAGCTCGACGCCGAACTGATCGGCAACGAAGCGCAACTGCCCAAGCTCGACCGCGCCCGCGGTGAAGCGGAGCGCGCGCTGGCGATCGTTCTCGGGCGCTCGCCCAAGGCGATGATCGAACAGCAGGTAGCGCGTGCCGGCAAGCCGGTGGTAGCAAGCAGTGCGCTGCCCGCAGACTTGCCTTCCGATTTGCTGCTGCGCCGTCCCGACGTGCAAGCGGCCGAGGCGCGCCTGCGCGCGGCCGGTGCGCAGGTAGACGCGGCGCGTGCGGCTTATTTCCCGCGCATCGCCCTCACCGGCTCGGTCGGCCATGAGAGCACGCGGCTGTCGCAGCTCATGAGCGGGCCGTCGCTGTTGTGGAACGTGGTCGGATCGATCACGCAACCGATCTGGAACGGGGGACGCCTTTCGGCGCAGAAGGAAGTGGTGCAAGCGCAGCAGCTGCAAGCCGAGCTCGACTACCGCGACAGCGTGGCCAATGCCTTCCGCGAAGTACGCAATGCGATTGCGGCGGTCGCTGAGACGCGCAGCAGCGCGGATAGCGGCGAACGGCGTGCGCAGGCGCTGCTGCGCGCTGCCGAACTGACGCGGCTGCGCTACAAGGGCGGCGAAGCCAGCCGGCTCGACGTAATCAATGCCGAGCGTCTCGCGCTCACGGCGCAAGCGGCTAATGCGGATGAGCACCGCGCGCTCGCCGCCACGCAAGCCGATCTGTTTAGAGCTCTCGGCGGGGGGTGGCGGTTGTCTTTAGAACAGTAGGAAGAAAGAGGTAACGATGCGTTCGGCGTTGCGGTGGACGAGATTCACAGGATCGTTTCAACGCCGCGGTTGGCCAGCTGATCGGCGCGCTCGTTACCTTCATGTCCGGCGTGCCCCTTGACCCAGCGCCATTCGATCTTATGTTTGGCCTGCGCTTCATCGAGCGCTTGCCACAAGTCGACATTCTTTACCGGCGCCTTGGCCGCGGTTTTCCATCCGCGCGCTTTCCAACCGTGTATCCACTCGCTGATGCCTTTGTGAACGTATTCGCTGTCGGTATGCACGGTCACTTCGCATGGACGCTTCAATGCATTCAACGCCTCAATCACCGCTCTTAATTCCATGCGGTTGTTGGTGGTGTCGCGCTCGCCGCCGAAGAGTTCTTTTTCATTACCGTCGCACACGAGCCACGCGCCCCAGCCACCCGGACCGGGATTGCCTTTGCAAGCGCCGTCGGTGTAAATCTCAACTTTATCCATCGACTTCCGTTTTGTGCATTTTGTTGGTAGCAGGCATGCCCGCCGTCACTGCGGGACTCGGCTTAACCCATGCCGGACCGATCAGGCGCATGCCTTTGACGCGCTTGATCGCTTGCACGATGTAGACCGCGCCCAAGTATGGCCACCAGCGGTCGCCGGCCTTTTCCATGAACGCGGAACGCGTCAGCCATTTCTCTTTGCGAAACGGCGGCGCGTAACATCCGAAATAGCCGCGATTCACACCCAGGTTCAATAGTTTGAGCCAATCCTTCATGCGCGGCATGCCGATGAATTCACCGTCTTGCGGCAAGAAGTGCGCGCCGGTTAAACGCCCTGCTACCTGGCGCAAACCCCACAAGCTCGCAGGATTGAATCCGCAAATGATGACTTGGCCCTCGGGGATCAACACGCGCTCGACTTCGCGCAGCACTTGATGCGGTTCTTCGGCGAATTCCAGTACATGCGGCAACACCACCAAATCCAAGCTCTGCGATGCGAACGGCAGTTCGGCGAAATCATGGACCACGACTGCTCGCGGCCCATTTTCAGTCGGCGCAGGCATTAAGGTATCGGATAGCCACTTATGCGGCATGCGATTGGCGCGCAACGCATCGACTTGCGGCAAGCCGATTTGCATGGCGTTGAAGCCGAAGATATCCGCCGTCAATGCATCCAGCCGCGACTCTTCCCATTGCCGGACATAGACGCCGGCCGGCGACTCGAGCCAGGAGCCGAGCGCTATAATGGGTTTTTCGGATGGCGGATGTTGCATGGTGCGGATGTTCTATGTTTAAGGTATTAGCGGTTCCCGCGTTCAAGGACAATTACCTGTGGCTGATCCATGACGGCAGGCATGCGGCGGTAGTCGATCCGGGCGATGCTGCACCTATCCTGGCGGCATTAGCATCGCACAACTTGTCTCTTTCCGCTATTTTACTGACACATCACCATGCCGACCACATCGGCGGGGTACCTGCGCTTTTGCGGCAGTTCAAAGTTCCGGTATATGGTCCGCGTCACGACAATATCGATTGCGTTACCGAAGCTTTGGACGAAGGCAATATCGTTCGGCTTTCGCAACCCGTATTGGAATTGACTGTCATCGAGGTGCCCGGCCATACGCGCGGACATATCGCTTATTTTTGCGAAGCGCAGAAATGGCTGTTTTGCGGCGATACTTTATTTGCAGGCGGGTGCGGACGCTTGTTTGAAGGCACGCCTCAGCAAATGGCAACGTCACTGGCCAAGCTGGCTGCCTTGCCGGATGCTACAGAAGTGTTTTGCGCGCACGAATACACATTGGCCAATTTGCGCTTTGCCGCCGAAGTCGAACCGGGCAATCGCGCCTTGCAAGAACGAATCAAAACGGAACAAGCGAAGCGGGATCAAGAAGTGCCGACGGTACCGTCAACGATCGGCCTGGAAAAAGCGACCAATCCTTTCTTGCGTTATCGCGAACCGGAAATCGTACAGCGCTTGCGCAGCGAGGGACGTTTATATGAGGATGTGCCCATTGCCGCATTCGCGGCGCTGAGGGAATGGAAGAACACCTACAAATAATTACGCGGGCACCAAATGCCCGTCGGTTTGTTCTTCGCTAGAGTTTTCGGGACGTTCGCCGGTCAACAGGTACTGCAGCAACTCTTTCACCGACCGAATCTCATTGCCGAACGGCAGACTCTCGGAACCTCTGAAAAATAGGCCGCGCTTGGTGTCGCCGGCCAAAGCAAAACCCAAATGGTTGTCGATGCAGAATTGCCCCGCTTTTGGAATGCCGTCACGCAAGCCGCATTGCTGTAGACAGTCAAACGCCATCAAGCACTCCTTGGGCTTGGCTTTACCCTGAAGCTTGGCTTCCTTATCCAAATAATTCGCCAGCCATGTTGTGCGTACCGCGCGCGCCGGCAGACCGGCCACGCTCATGAAGGTCACGATGTCTTCCGGTTTGGCGTCCGCCAGTATCTTTTTGAAATTGGGATGCGCATCGCCTTCCTGGGTAACGGCGAACGGCGTGCCGAGTTGTACCGCGCTTGCGCCCAACGCCAACATTTCGCGCACTTTCTCATGACTGTTGATGCCGCCGGCAGCGATCAGCGGAATTTTTTCGCCTTCGATGCCCAGTTCCTTGAAGAGCTCAAGCGTACCTTCCAACACGTGAGGCATATGAAAACGCGGATCGGCGACGTCTTCCGGACGCGCGGCGCCCAAATGTCCGGCGGCATAACGCGGATTTTCAATCGCGATCGCGTCGGGCAGGCGGTTCTTGCGCATCCACTTCTTTAGAATCAGCCCAATGCCGCGCACATCGGACAAAATGGGAATCAGCGCGACACGGGGAAAATCGGCGGTCAGTTCCGGCAAATCCATCGGCAAGCCCGCGCCCACTACCACGGCATCGGCTTCGCTTTCGCATGCTTGGCGCACGTAGGAGGCATATTCAGACACCGCCCGCATTACATTCACGGCGATCAGCCCGAAGCCGTTGGCGAGTTCTTTCGCGGCTTTGATTTCACGATCCAGCGCAATCAAATTGACACGATTGATCAATTCTTTGTCGCGCGATTTACCGGTCTGCGCCATCAGATCCTTGTGATGACGCCGGAGGTCCACGCTGGCAATGGTGCCGACCGCATTATGGCTCGCGACCGTACCCGCTAAGCGATGGGCGGAAATGCCCACCCCCATACCGCCTTGCACGATAGGCAGAAGAGACTTGCCTTTTAGCTGCAGGCTACGAAAGGGGTTTTTTAGCACAGGGACCTCGACACGCCAATATGACGGGCCAATGTAGCAAAGGGGGTCTGAAATTCACTTGATCCAAGTCAAGCCAGCAAAAATGGTATTTGTTAGACAAGTTTTACGCCTAATCAAAAAATAATTCTTCTTTTGGGAAACTAAATTGCCATATCGAAATCATAAGCGTCATGCTCTGCGTAAATTTCCCCTTAAAAATTGATTTAGAGCATGGGAACGCAGGTAAAATGCCGTACCGAAAATTTCGGACGTTCGCGCCTTATTTACAGCTTCAATCCAAGCTTCGCTAAGCTTCATTAACGCAACAACCGACTGATGCAGGGTCGGTCATTTTTTGTATCGTGCCCATGCATCTGTTGAAAGCTACCGCTGCGCGTCTGTTTGTCGTATTGCTTGCAAGTTCGCCCCTAGCGTCCCACGCCGGCGATATTTCCCTCAATTACAACGATCCTGACGAAACCAATCCGCTTTTGGGCATTGAAGAAATCGATGTCTGGGCACGCATCCGCAATGGTTTCGGCATTCCCGATTTAGAAAATCCGCTGGTCGCAAACCAGTTGGCTTGGTACACTGCGCGCCCCGATTACATTCAACGTACCACGACACGCGCCTCGCGCTACCTTTTCCACGTCTTAGAAGAGCTGGAGAAGCGTAATATGCCGACGGAGCTGGCGCTGTTGCCCTTCATCGAATCCGCGTTCAACCCGCAAGCACTGTCCAGCGCCAAGGCCGCCGGCATGTGGCAATTTATTCCATCGACCGGACGCGATTACAACTTGAAGCAAAGCGCTTTCAAAGACGATCGGCGCAATGTGCTGGCGTCTACCGATGCGGCGCTAACATATCTGCAAAAACTGTACGGCATGTTCGGCGACTGGCAATTGGCGCTGGCGGCGTATAACTGGGGCGAAGGCTCGGTGCAGCGCGCCATCAATAAAAATCGCGCGGCCGGCTTGCCCGCCGACTTCAATTCGCTGTCGCGTCACATGCCGGCGGAAACGCAAAATTATGTGCCGAAACTCCAAGCGGTGAAAAACATCATCGCGAATCCCGGGCAGTATGGCCTGACCTTACCCAAGGTCGACAATGCGCCCTACTTCGTCACCATCGGCAAAACACGCGACATCGATATCAAGGTAGCGGCGCAATTAGCTGAATTATCAGTCGATGAATTCAAGGCGCTGAATCCGCAATTCACTAAACCCGTGATTATCGGCAATAGCGAAACGCAAATCCTTCTACCCAAGAGCAACGCGGAGAAGTTCAAGGAAAACATGTCTAAATGGGGACATGCGCTCTCCTCATGGACGTCTCATAAAGTGACCAACGCGCGTGAAAAAATCGAGAACATCGCCAAGCGATTCAACACTACGCCGCAAGTAATCCGCGAGATCAATAACATTCCGCCCAAGATGGTGTTGAAACAAGGCTCGACAATCCTGGTGCCGAAGAACGGCATGAACGCCGAGACCGACATCGCGCCGGAAGTTGCGGACAACGCGACCATGGTCGTGATGCCCGACGTGCCTGAAAGACGCCGCATTTATGTGAAAGTCGGCAAGCGCGACACGCTCGCATCGATTGCGAACCGTTACAAGGTCAGCACGAATCAAATCAAGGCATGGAACCACTTAAAGCATGACAAGCTGAGCGCAGGACAAAGACTGGAACTGCAAGTGCCGAATAAGGTGATGGCAGTGCGGCGCGCGCCGCAACGCCCGCAGGCAAGCCGAAAAGCGCCGGCTAAAAAAGTCGTCGCGCGCAAACCCGCGGCAAAGGCCGTTAAAAAACCCGTGAAGCGGCGATAAGATTTCGAACGCTTACGCAGTCATCGTCGAATACTGGGATGCCGCCAACAAGCGCTTGGTATAGTCTTGCGTGGGATTATTCAGGATCGCCTCGGTCGAGCCGCTCTCCACCACCTTCCCATCCTTCAACACCATCACCCGATGCGCCATGGCGCGAATGACGGCCAAATCATGGCTGATGAAGATATAGGCCATACCGTATTTACGCTGCAGCTCTGCCAGCAACTGCAAGACTTGCTGCTGCACCGAGACGTCGAGCGCCGAAGTAGGTTCGTCCAACAGAAGCAATTCTGGCTTCAACACCAAGGCCCGCGCAATTGCGATGCGCTGGCGCTGACCGCCGGAAAATTCATGCGGATAGCGCGACATCATCGCCGGCTTCAAGCCCACTTCTTCCAGCGCTGCGGCGACCGTTTGGCGCAACTGCTCCTCGCTTAAATGCGGTTGATGCAAAGCCAAGCCTTCGCCGACGATTTGTTCGACGGTTCTGCGTGGCGACAGTGAAGCAAACGGATCCTGGAAAACGACTTGCATCTTGGCACGCAAGGGACGCAGGTCGCGGCTCGTCATGCCGCTGATCGTCTTGTCGGCAAAACGAATTTGTCCTTGCACTTTAGCGGTCGACAGTCGCAGCAGCGCCATGCCCAAGGTCGATTTTCCGGAACCGGATTCACCGACGATGCCGAGCGTTTCATGCGGTTTCAACTGCACATCGGCATTGTCGACGGCCACAAAAGCCGATTCACGGAACCAGCCCTGCTTAATCGGAAAAATACAATGAACTTGCTTGGCGTCGAGCAAGGGCTGCGCACCGTCGGATACTTCCGATACGATGCGTTGCGGATGGCTAGCCAAGAGCTTCTTGGTGTACGCTTCGCGCGGATTGACGAATAATTCCGCAGTCGGCGCGGCTTCCACCAATTTGCCGTTTTCCATGACACCGACGCGGTCGGCGAAATGCCGCACCATGTTCAAGTCATGCGAAATCATGAGCACCGCCATGTTCTCTTCGCGCTGCAACTGATTGAGCAATTCGAGAATCTGCACCTGGATCGTCACATCGAGCGCAGTGGTCGGCTCATCCGCAATCAAGAGCTTGGGTTTGCAGGCCAAGGCCATCGCAATCATCGCGCGTTGGCGCTGGCCGCCGGAGAGCTGATGCGGATACGACAATGCGCGCCGCGCCGGATCGGGGATGCCGGTTTTATCCAGCAATTCCACCGCGCGCAAAGCGGCCGCTTTAGCGTTCAGGCCTTCATGCAAGGTCAACACTTCTGCGATTTGGTTGCCGATGGTATAAAGCGGATTCAAGGCGCTCATCGGCTCCTGGAAAATCATCGCGATCTCCTTGCCGCGAATACCGCGCAACGCGCGTTCGCTTGCGCTGACGAGATCCATGCCGCCGAATTGAATGTGCCCGCTGACATTGGCATGCAACAGCCGGAGAATCGATAAGGCGGTTACCGTTTTTCCGGAGCCCGACTCGCCCACCAAGCCGAATTTTTCACCGGCTTGAATGGTGAAGCTGACGTCGTCGACCACGCGCTTAGCCTGCGCCGGGTCGCCGAAGGAGATCGACAGATTTTCAATCGAGAGCAGCGTCATCGGGCAATATTCCCCGTCTTTCTGGTGTCGTTGGCGTCGCGCAGCGCTTCGCCGATGAAGACCAAGAGAACCAGCGTGATCAGCAGCACAGCGAATGTCGATAAGCCTATCCACCATGAATCGAGATTATCTTTACCTTGTGCCAGCAATTCGCCGAGGCTGGGCGTCGATGGCGGCACGCCAAGGCCGAGAAAATCGAGACTGGTGAGTGCAACAATGGCCGCGCTCATACGAAAAGGCAAAAAGGTAATCACCGGCGTCATGCTGTTGGGAAGAATATGCCGCCACATGATTTGCCGATCTCCCAGCCCAATCGCCCTAGCGGCGGTCACATAATCCAGATTACGGTTACGCAAGAACTCTGCGCGCACATAATCCGATAGCCCGAGCCAGCCAAACAAAGACAGCAATACCAGCAGCAGACTAATGCTGGGCTGGAAAATTGCGGCAAAAATCAGCAGCAAATACAGTTCCGGCATGGAGCCCCACACTTCCATGAAGCGTTGGAAGAACAAGTCAGTTTTACCGCCGAAGTAACCTTGTATCGCGCCGGTGACCACGCCGACTACGACGCCGATGAAGGTCAACGCAAACGCGAATAAAACGGAAATGCGAAAGCCGTAGAGCACGCGTGCCAACACGTCGCGGCCGCGATCGTCCGTGCCCAGCCAGTTATCCTTCGAAGGCGGCGCGGGATTGGGCGATGACGCAAAATAATTCAGCGTGTCATAGCGATAGTGATTAACCGGATAGATTGCCCAATTGTCGCCCTGGGTTAAGCGCGTGCGAATAAACGGATCAAGATAATCGGCAGGCGTAGGGAAATCGCCGCCGAACGTCGTTTCCGGATAGTCATGCCACAAGGGCGTGTAATACTGCCCCTGGTAATGCACCAAGAGCGGCTTGTCGTTGGAGAGCACTTCGGCAAAGAGACTGAGCACGAACAAAATCGTGAAGACGATCAAGCTGACGTACCCCAGGCGGTTGCGCTTGAACCGGCCCCACATCTGCTGGCGCGGCGACAGCGGTTTGGACTCGTAAACTGTTGTCGTTAACGTGCTCATTGATTGTCGAATTTGACGCGCGGATCAGCCCACACATAGGCAAGGTCAGCCAGCAATTTGGCCACAAGCCCGATTAAGGTAAATAAATACAAGGCCCCCATCACCACCGGATAGTCGCGCTTGATGATCGACTCGTAAGAGAGAAGTCCCAATCCATCCAATGAAAACAACGTTTCGATCAACACGCTCCCGGCGAAGAAGGCGCCGATGAACGCGCCGGGGAAGCCGGTGATCAAAGGCAGCAAAGCGTTGCGAAAAATATGCTTGTACAGCACTTGTTTCTCCGGCAAACCCTTGGCGCGTGCCGTCGTCACATACTGTTTGCGAATCTCTTCGATAAAGGTATTTTTGACGAGCAAGGTCATCATGGCGAAACTGCTCACCACGGACGCGGTCACCGGCAAAGCGATATGCCACAGGTAGTCGGTCATCTTGTGAAACCAGTCGAGCTGCTCCCAATTGTCGGAGGTCAAGCCGCGCAGCGGGAACCATTGCACGAAGCTGCCGCCCGCGAATAGCACCAGCAACACCACGCCCAGCACGAAACCTGGAATGGAATATCCCACCAACACCGCGACACTGGTCGACACATCAAAACGCGAACCTTCGCGCACCGCTTTCGCTACGCCTAAAGGAATCGATATCAAATAGGTGAGCAAGAACGTCCACATCCCCAGGCTGATGGAAACCGGGAGCTTGGATACCACGAGCTGCCATACATCCTTGTGATGGAAAAAGCTTTTGCCCAGATCGAATTGGGCAAAACCCTTCAGCATGACCCAGAAGCGTTCATATGCCGGCTTATCGAAGCCGTAGAGCTTTTTGATTTCTTCGAGACGCTGAGGATCGACGCCTTCTCTTCCCCGATATTCACGCACCGCGCCACCACTGGCTTCACCGCCGCCGCCCGTGTTGCGTCCACGCAGTTCTTGCACGATCTGTTCAACCGGACCGCCCGGCACGAACTGAATGACGGTAAACGTGAGCAGCAGAATACCGAACAAGGTCGGGATTATGAGCAGCAGGCGTTTAAATATGTAAAACAACATTATTGCTTGCTCCACCACATGCGCACGGCCCAAGGCTCGGCTGTGTAGTACTTAGGCAGTGCTGCCGGAATGCCAAATTTGTTGCGATAGGATACGCGATGCGTTCTGCTATGGAAATGCGGCGTGAAGTACCAGCCCGCGCGCAGAATACGATCCAGCGCGCGGCAAGCCGTCACGAGATCTTCGCGCGTTTCCGCTTGCACGATATGTTCGATCAATGCATCGACAGCCGGATCGCGCACGCCGGCCCGGTTGTCCGAACCCTCTTCGTTGCGCGAACGTGAATGGAACCAGGAATACAGCTCATTTCCCGGGCTTTGGCCGGTCAGGAACCAGTCGATGACGGAATCGAAATCGAACGAATCCACGCGCTTGATATAGAGCGCATTGTCGACCGCGCGATAGCGCATGGTGATTCCCAGCTTTTCCAAATTCCGCGCAAACGGCGCCGCCACGCGCTCGAAGGTCTTGGTCTGCAGGATCATGTCGAATACGAAGGGCTCGCCTTTTGCATTGCGCAGGGCACCGTCGCGATAAGTCCAGCCCGCCGCAGCCAACAGTTCGCGCGCCTGGCGCAAATTGTCGCGCAGCGAATGCGGCGGTGTCGTCACCGGCGGCTGCGGCACCTCCTCAAAAACGGCTGGGTCAAGCTTACTGCGTAACGGGTTTAATAATTTGAGCTCAGCGGTATCGGGCTTGCCGGTTGCCGCCAACTCGGAATTGGTGAAAAAGCTGTAGCTGCGGATATAACTGTTTTGAAATATCTGCTTGTTCATCCATTCGAAATCCATGGCCAGTGCCAATGCCTTGCGGACGCGGACATCTTGGAATTGCGGACGCCTGGTGTTATACACGAAGCCCTGCATGCCCGAATTATTCTGGTGTTCAAACAGTTTTTTAATAATCTCGCCGCGATCCCATTGCGAACCTTTGTGCGAACGAACCCAATTTTTTGCGGAGTTCTCATATAGAAAATCAAACTCGCCGGCTTTAAACGCTTCCATGCGGGCCAACTCGTCTTTGTAATAGCGCACCGTAATGCGATCAAAGTTGAACATGCCGCGCCGAGTCGGCAGATTTTGCCCCCACCAATTCGGATTGCGCTTGTAGACCAAATAGCGGCCGACGTCGTAACGCTCAACGATATAGGGGCCGCTGCCGACCGGTGTGTCGGTCACGATTTGATCAAAAGCCTTACCCGCGCCCCACTTAGGAGAAAAGATAGGTATCTGCCCGACGATGAGCGGCAACTCGCGATTGACGCGCTTGAATTCGAACCGAACGGTGCCGGCGTTGACGACAACGACACGGCTGACGTCCGCGTAGTATTGGCGATAGACAGGGTGTGCCCGCTTGCTGGTGAGCGTGTCATAAGAATATTTAACATCATTCGCCGTAACCGGATCGCCGTTTGAAAAACGTGCCGCGGGATTGAGTCGGAATGTTACGGATAAGCGGTCCTTGGCAACGTCGATGTCGTTTGCGAGAGATCCATACACGCTTGCAGCTTCGTCCTCGGAAGATACGGTAAGCGTTTCAAACAGCAGCGCCGACAGCAAAGCCGGCGTCACGCCCTTTAGCGTAAATGGATTGAGCTTGTCGAAGTTGCCCAGGTTGGACAGGTTCAATTGACCGCCCTTCGGCGCATCCGGCTTCACATAATCGAAATGCGCGAAATTGGCAGGATATTTAGGCTCGCCATGCAGGGTAAAGGCATGCGCGGCAAAAGCGCTATTGCCCGCCGCCGTCAGGCAGATCAGAAAAATAGAAAATAAGAATTTAATCATTCGCCGATTTACGGACTGATTTATGCCCTGATCGGGACAATTATCGAAAGTTTGGCGTATTTTACCCAAATGCATCTTGCGTTTGCGCGAACCTTTATACTTACGCCTTGGCCATACCTTAGTTGATACTATGGCCGCTTGCCAATACAATCACGCTCAGTTTATCTCTGGAGTCGCACATGGCTTTCTTGCACGGCAAAAAAATCCTGATTACCGGTCTCTTATCCAACCGCTCGATCGCCTATGGTATCGCCCAGGCTTGCAAACGCGAAGGCGCCGAGTTGGCTTTCACTTATGTCGGTGAACGCTTCAAGGATCGCATCACGGAATTTGCGAATGAGTTCGGCAGCGACCTTATTTTCGATTGCGATGTCTCCAGCGACGATCAAATCAATGGCTTGTTTGCCGACCTCGGTAAGTCTTGGAATCAGCTCGACGGCTTGGTGCACTCGATCGGTTTTGCGCCGCGGGAAGCGATTGCAGGCGATTTCTTGGATGGATTGTCGCGCGAAGCGTTCAAGATTGCGCACGATATTTCTGCCTACAGCTTTCCGGCTATGGCAAAGGCCGCTAAGCCGTTGTTAAGTGATAAGGCTTCGTTGCTCACACTGACATACCTCGGCGCCATTCGTGCCATCCCGCACTACAACACCATGGGTCTGGCTAAGGCGTCGCTGGAAGCCAGCGTGCGCTACCTGGCCGAATCGCTCGGCTCGAAAGGCGTGCGCGTCAATGGTATTTCTGCCGGTCCGATCAAGACCCTGGCTGCGTCCGGCATCAAGGATTTTGGCAAGCTGCTCGGATTTGTCGAGTCGCATGCACCGCTGCGCCGTAACGTGACGATCGAAGAAGTCGGCAATGTCGCCGCCTTCCTCTTGTCCGATCTGTCCAGCGGCGTGACCAGCGAAATTACCTACGTCGATTGCGGGTTCTCGCATGGCATGGGCTTGAACGAAGCCGATTACAAGTAAATAAAACGATCCATGGCGGCATGCCGTGCCGCCATGACCTCATCCAGCGCTTCCAAATACTTCGGCAGTGATTCCGATTCCCCTGTACAATGGCGCCTGTGCGAATTTGTCGCACTGAGCAGCATCGCAAACCACCCTTAGCAGGTCGTTAAAGCCCTCCCGCCCTTTGGTGTAGTCATCAAACACCGTTCCGGCGCAAAGCTTACTGTGCCGAAATCTCTTCGAGTTTTATAGAAACCTCGTCGGTTTTCTTGTTTCGTTGGTTAGCGTTGCACTTTTGCGTGCGTGTTTTCTGTTGAAAACGCGTGGCGCTGACTTTTTCACGAAAGAAACCATGTCTTTTGAAGCATTAGGATTACACGCGTCCATACTCAAGGCGATCGCCGAAGCCGGCTATACTCAGCCGACGCCGGTTCAGCAAGAAGCCGTTCCCGCCGCCATTCTCGGCCGCGATCTCTTGGTATCTTCGCAAACAGGTTCCGGCAAGACTGCGGCATTCATGCTGCCGTCGCTGCACAAGTTCGCTTCTGCAGAAGCGGCACCTGCCGGCGCCAAAACCGCAAATCAGGAACGCCAGTCTGCCAAAGCACGCGGCGAGCGTCCGCGCTTTGCAGCGGCAACGCCGAAAATGCTGGTATTGACTCCGACCCGCGAATTGGCTTTGCAAGTCACCACCGCCACCGACAAATACGGCGCTTTTATGCGTCGTGTGAAGGCAGTGTCGATTCTGGGCGGCATGCCTTATCCCAAGCAGATGCAGTTGCTCGCTCGCAATCCGGAAATTCTGGTCGCGACGCCCGGCCGCCTGATCGATCATATGGAATCCGGCAAGATTAATTTCTCGCAGTTGGAAGTTCTGGTGCTTGACGAAGCCGACCGCATGCTGGACATGGGCTTTATCGACGACATTGAAAAAATCATCGCCGCCACGCCGGATACGCGCCAGACCATGCTGTTTTCCGCAACGCTGGATGGCGTGGTCGGCAATATGGCGCGCCGCATTACGCGCGATCCGATGGTGATTCAAATCGCCAGTACCACAACCAAGCACGAAAACATTCAGCAGCGCGTGCACTTCGTTGACGACTTGTCGCACAAGAACCGCATGCTCGATCATTTGCTGCGCGATACGACGATCGACCAAGCCGTCGTCTTCACTGCGACCAAGCGCGATGCCGATACGCTGGCCGACCGTTTGACTATTGCCGGCTTTACTGCCGCCGCATTGCATGGCGACATGCATCAAGGCGCGCGTAATCGCACCTTGAATGCGCTGCGCCGCGGTCAAGTGCAAGTGCTGGTAGCGACCGACGTTGCCGCACGCGGCATCGATGTACCTACCATCACGCACGTGTTCAATTACGACTTGCCGAAATTTCCGGAAGATTACGTGCACCGCATCGGCCGCACCGGCCGCGCCGGACGCAACGGCTTGGCGATTTCGCTGGTCAACCATGCCGAGAACATGAACGTCAAGCGCATCGAGCGCTTTACCAAGCAACTCATCCCGGTGGATGTGATCGAGGGCTTGGAACCGAAGAAAAGCGCTGCGGCACCGCGTACTTCGCGCAAACCCGCGGGCTGGAAGCCGGGCACCAATCGTAACGGCAATGGCAAAGGCAGTGGCGGCGCCAAACCTGGACAACGCACCTTCAGCAAACCCAGCGGTCCGCACAAGGATGGCAGCGCACGACGTTCTTTCGGTAATAGCTAAATCGCACAGGTCCGGAACCCAACGAAGATATCGTTGCGTTCCGGCCGATAGAAATTGCGATATTTGATGGAACGCATACGCTCGCGCGTCGCAAACGATGCGCCGCGCAGCGTCTGGTGCGTGGAAAACCACGGCACCGAATATTCACGATAAGCGTCCGCCTCGAATCCTGGATAGGGTTCAAACGGCGTACACGTCCACTCCCATAAATCTCCCCAGCGAAACGCCGGATGGCCCGACAAGGCCGCGCATTCCCATTCCATCTCGGTCGGCAAGCGCCGCCCGGCCCAAGCGCAATAAGCCTGCGCTTCATACAAGCTGACGTGCCGCACGGGTTCATGCGGCGCCATCACCGCCAATTCGCCGAAACGCTCCGCCAGCCATTGCTTGCCGTCGCTTTGCCATCCGGTCGGTGTCGAGCGTTCTTGTTGGATTAACCACTGACGCCCCGCGGTCGACCAAAACTGCGCGCGCTCATAACCGCCGTCCGCGACAAATTCGGAAAACTGCGCATTCGAAACCAGTGTAGAGTCCATGATAAATGCCGGCACGTAGCATGGATGTGCCCACTTCTCGTTATCGAATACGAAGCCGAGATCGGGGGTGCTGCCGAGCTGGATCGTTTGCCCCGGAAATCGAATCTCGCCTTGGCCCCACGGACGCGTGCGCCGATTCGCCAACATCGGCGGCGGTTTGATGCCCAGCGTCTGCAAGGTATAAGCAAATGCTTCGCCGTGCATGTCTTCGTGCGCAAGCGCCAAGCGATAGGGATACAGCAGCTCATGCCTATTCTCTAAGTGCATGAGTTTATCCAAAGCACGATCCAAGACTTCATGACAATAGGTCTTGAGCGCGCCGGTACTCGGCAAATCGAGCGACCAGCGCGTCTTATGCGGCACGGTATTGGAATCAAACCAATCGTCACCCTTGGTCAACAGCGAACTGCGTTTAGCCGAAGCGGGAGCGCTCGACGCCGCTTCGCGCAAAATGTACCATTCGGCAAACCAGGCAACGTGACCCAGCTCCCATAAAGGCGGATTAATGATGGCAAGGTAGGGCACTTGCCGTGGATTATCGAGCCCAGCTGCCTTAAAGCAATCGAACAGCGCAAGCGTCGTCTCACGCGCATCGCGCATGGCGCGCGCGAGCTCGGCCGGTGAAAAATTGCGGAATGAAGCGCTGTTCTCGGACATGAATTCTAAACATCGTCACTCGTGAAAAAACATATTGTCATAATCAGCCCGGCTCTGGCAAATGCCAACAACGGAAACTGGCAAACAGCCAGTCGCTGGGCGCGTTTTTTGCGGCCGCACTACCGACTGTCGGTCGTGGCTGCGACGGATACGCCTCTTGCATCGATCGAGCCGGATTTAATCATTGCCTTGCACGCGCGGCGTTCCGCCAAGGCGCTGGCGGCACTCGCTTCTCGCGTGCCGACCGCCCCCATCATTCTAGTGTTGACGGGCACCGACCTCTATCGCGACATTCAGGTCGACGACGCGGCGCAACATTCGCTGGCAATCGCCAACCGCTTGGTGGTTTTACAGGAGGCCGGTATAGAAGAACTCGCTCCCCGTTTGAGAAAAAAAACCAGCGTGATTTATCAATCCGCACCAAGCCTTACGCCGATTGAATTGGAAACGAGGCGCCGCATGCGCCATTTCGACGTCTGCATGATCGGCCATTTTCGTGAAGAAAAAGATCCCGCGACCTTCATGCATGCTGCCGCCCTGCTGAACACGCAACAAGTTCGCCTGACGCATATCGGCAGTGAAGCTCAAGCTCCCAAGCTTGCCAAACTAGCTCGACAAACCCAGGAACACCATGCTTGTTACCGCTGGCAGGGCGATTTGCCGCACGCCGCCACTCGCCAATTGCTCAAACGCAGCCACTTGATGGTCATCGCGTCGAAAATGGAAGGCGGCGCCAACGTCATCATCGAAGCCGTCACGAGCGGTGTGCCGGTTTTGGCGAGCGATATTTCCGGAAATCGCGGCATGCTGGGAAAGAACTATGCAGGCTATTTTCCGGTCGGCGATGCCGCCGCACTCGCGCGGCTGATCGATCGTGCCGCTACCGACCCTTGCTTTTATCAGCATTTGTATCGGCAATGCCGCGCGCGTGCCCCGCTCTTCGCACCCGAGCGGGAACGGACGGCCTTGTTGAACTTGGTGGATAATACTTTGCGTCAAACACTTAAGAAGGAACGCAGCGCATGAATTCGGCAACGCAAGAAGGAATCAAGCTCACTTCGTTTTCTCATGGCGGCGGTTGCGGCTGCAAGATCGCGCCGGGCGTGCTGGCGGAAATTTTAAAAAAATCGAGCGGATTTCCTGTTCCGAAAGAACTGATGGTCGGCATCGAAACCGCGGATGACGCTGCCGTCTATCAACTCAACGATGAGCAAGCCTTAATCGCCACCACCGATTTCTTCATGCCGATCGTCGACGATCCATTCGACTTCGGCCGCATTGCTGCAACGAATGCGATCTCGGACGTTTATGCAATGGGCGGCACGCCGATCATGGCATTGGCCCTGGTTGCCATGCCCGTCAACAAGCTGCCACTCGATGTCATCGGCAATATCATTCGCGGCGGCGAAGCGGTGTGCGCCGAAGCCGGCATTCCGATCGCCGGCGGCCATACCATTGACTCGGTGGAACCGATTTACGGCCTGGTGGTGATGGGGCTTGTGCATCCTTCAAAAGTCAAACGCAATGCCGATGCGCAAGCTGGCGACAAACTCATTCTCGGCAAACCGCTCGGCGTCGGCATTCTATCGGCCGCATTAAAAAAAGAAGCGCTGGACGCCGCCGGTTATGCCGCCATGATCGCCAATACCACCAAACTCAATAAACCGGGGAAAGCCCTTTCCGATTTGCCCGGCGTGCACGCATTGACCGACGTTACAGGCTTTGGCTTGCTCGGCCATACCCTGGAATTGGCCCGCGGCGCGGGACTGACTGCAAAATTGAACATGAAACGCATCCCTTTGCTGCCGGGCGTACAGGCGCTGGCCGAAAATGGTTGCATCACCGGCGCGTCCGGCCGCAATTGGGCAGGCTACGGCGATGATGTGGATTTGTCCTACGCCATTACCCCGGTTCAGCAAATGCTGCTCACCGACCCGCAAACCTCGGGAGGCCTATTGGTATCTTGCGCACCTGGCGCGGTTGACCAGGTCTTGGAAATATTCCGCCGCGATGGTTTTAACGAGGCTGCGGTCGTTGGCGAAATGGTGTCTGGTTCCGCCAGGGTGCAAGTGTCTCTCTGATTTACCGCAAAGTTTTCCGGTTGCCCACCTAAACAATCAAATTTCTATGTGAGTTAGCCCACAGAAGGACGTAGATTTTTTCCGCTCCTGATGATTTCACCACTACCCTCAAAAAGGGAGATCATCAGCGCGGAGCAAAGTTGAAACGAAATGTCCTTTACTTCATTGCGGTCGCTTTTTTCTTGTTGGGTTTGACCGCTGCCGCAAGCATATCTTGGCTCTGGCGTAATACACCGACTATTCAAGATTTGCAAAAAATCCGGATTGCGCAACCAAGCGTGCTGTTGGCGTCCGACGGAAAAACGCTCGCGACCTTCCGGCGCGCCTGGCAAAAAGCAGTGCCCCTGGATGACATTTCACCGCATGTAATCAACGCCTTGATCGCGACCGAAGATCATCGTTTCTATGAGCATCGCGGCGTGGATGTTAGACGAACCGCGGCGGCGATCATGCATACGCTCGCAGGAAACGATCAAGGCGGTTCGACCATTACGCAGCAACTCGCACGCAACTTATTTCCTGAAAAAGTGGGGCGCTCGCGCAGCATTGAGCGCAAGTTGAAAGAAATTGTTACGGCGGTAAAGATCGAACGTAATTACGGCAAGCCGCAAATTCTGGAAACGTATCTCAACACGGTTCCCTTTCTCTACAACGTGTACGGCATCGACATGGCGGCGCGCATATATTTCGATAAGTCCGCCGCCCAATTAAATTTGCTGGAAAGCGCGACGCTGGTCGGTATGTTAAAGGGATCCAGTCATTACAATCCGGTAACGAATCCCGAACGCGCACTGGCGCGGCGCAACGTCGTTCTCGCGCAATTGGTCAGGCGCGGATCGTTGACGCAAGACGAGTTTGACCGTCTGCGCGATGAAGCTCTCGGTGCCGGCCTATTCCGCCAAACAGAACCGCCTGGAATCGCTCCGCATTTCGTTGCTCACGTTCGCAAATGGCTGGAAAACTGGACTGCCGAACACGGAATGGATTTGACCGCCGATGGATTGGTGATCGAGACGACGCTCGATCCTCAGCTCCAGCATACGGCGACGCAAGCCGTCGAAAAGCAAGCAGAAAAGCTGCAGCGTATTGCCAATGCGGAATGGAGCCGTCGTGCAACGCACCGCATACGCAAGGAGCCGGATGAGCTTTTTCCGGCAAAGGCATCCGACTCATTCCGCTATTTTTGGGATTCTCAACCGGAATTGCTCGATGCATTTATACGTGAAACGGCAGAGTTCAAAAAAGCGCGCGCCAAATGGGGGACCGATTCAGCCGCGCTGGAGAAGCTTCGTGCCGATGCCGCCTTCATGAAAAAATTGCGTGCCGATAAAACACGCTTGGAAGCCGGATTCATTGCCATCGACCCGGTTACCAGCGAAATCAAAGCTTGGGTGGGAAGCCGCAATTTCCAGACGGATCAATACGATCATGTCGCTCAAGCCGCGCGTCAGCCAGGATCGACTTTTAAACCTTTTGTCTACGGTGCCGCGCTCGAACAAGGCATTAGCCCGTTTCGCACTTATTCGGGCAATCCTTTTAATATCCGATTGAAGGATGGCACGCGCTGGCGCCCCACCGATATGGATGGCCCCAGCGGTCCTATGACCATGCGCGAGGGTCTGATTCATTCGCGCAATGTCATTACCGCGCAAGTCATGCTAGACGTAGGTGTCGACAGCGTCATGCGTTTAGCGCAATCGATGGGGATTCGGCAAAGCCGCCTCGATCCGGTTGTTTCGCTGGCGCTTGGCACCAGTCCCGTGACGCTGCTGGAACTCGCCTCCGCGTACACGACGCTGGCAAATGTAGGCGAATACCGGCCGCCGATTTTTGTCAAGCGTATCACGGATAGCAAGGGCAATGTCCTGGCCGATTTTAGCAATCAGCCGCGCCAAAGCGTCATGTCCGAATCGACCGCGCTGGAGTTGATCGACATTTTGCGCGCGGTAGTGAACCGCGGTACCGGGCAAGCCATCCGCAAGCAATTCGGCATCAATGCCGATGTCGCAGGCAAAACAGGTACCACACAAAATAATACGGATGGCTGGTTCGTTATGATGCATCCCAATCTGGTGGTCGGCGCGTGGGTGGGATTCAACGACCAGCGCGTCACGATGCGCAGTAATTACTGGGGCCAGGGCGGACACAATGCGATCAGGCTGGTGGGCGATTTTTTCCAGCGTGTCGTCATAGCGGGGGACGTCGACCCCATTGCGCAATTTCCTCGCCCTTGGCGCAGCACGATGATGGCTTTGTATGAACAACCTGAACCGGACGCGCAAGCGCAGCCGCCGGAAAACGAGAATCCTCCTTCTTCAATGCCGCCTCCCGGCTCCGGCGTGATCGTGCGTAGCGATGGCAGAAAAATCTATTTCGGCGATGCACGCGGCATCGAAGAGTTCATGCGTAAAGACGAGCGCGCCGGAAACGTGAGCGCAGACGAACTCAGCCGCGCCTTAACCCGCATGGGACGAGACACGGTCAGCGGCGAACGTATCGACAACGGCGCCGTTAGCGAAGGTAATTCCGACGATGCCGGTGCAAGCAGTGCATCGGGAAGCGGCTCCTCTACTCTGCCTGCAGACTAGCCTAAGATCGGCCTCTGGCTTAGCGAAGGGGCTATGCAAGAGGCCGCGGACCGGAACTAGATAGACGGCGTTAAATATTCCGCCGTGACATAGCTGCGAGAAAAGCTGATCTCGCACTGCGTGATGATATCGGTGATTTTTTCCCAATCGACGCTTGAACGCGCGTCGGTCTCTTCCACGAGAAAAGCAAAGTGATCGGGATTGACGCGCATAAGATTGCATACTTGCTTGTACACTTCATCCGTCGCCACACCATCCGAGACGATGACTTGCACTTCCTTATACGGCCTGATATCGCTCGCAGGCTGCTCGCCTTTTGCTGAAGCCGAAGCGGCGTCCCAATTGGGATAATTGTGGACCGCGGCGATCGCTTCGAGCGCATGCCCGATCGACAACTCCAATCCGTGTTTAACTGAAAGATGGGCACGCAAGCGACGCGCTTCTGCCTTGAACTCTTCTCTGCTGTACATGATGGTCTTCCTTATCGCCAGCAAGCCGATATCGGTGTCGGAGTCCCCATTCTCGACGCTGGCAACAAGTTAACCAACGTGGAAATTTAAAGCCTTGCTTTCACCATACCGGAATCCGGCGGGGACGACAGGCAGCAAGCGGCCTGAATCCATACTAGGAGAGGAAGTTCCTTAGGTCAAGCTTATGTAGGAATGATCAAACGGTGGCCTGAATACGCAGCGTTAAAACGACTTCCAATCCTCCGTCATCCAGATTGGTCAACGCGATACTGCCGCCGTGTTGCTGTGCCACGTTGCGCGCAATGGTCAGCCCTAATCCGGTACCGCCGGTTTGGCGCGAACGCGAAGACTCCAAGCGATAAAACGGCTCGAACACCTTTTGCATTTCTTCTTGCGGTATTCCCGGGCCATGGTCGCGAATGCGAACGCGTACGAACATTGCGCCGTCTATTCCTTCTTTACGCGCACTGACTTCAGCACGCTGACCGTACTTGACCGCATTATCGATTAAATTGATCAAACAGCGGCGCAATGCCACCGGGCGCGCCATGATGCGAACACCGGTCTTTCCTTCCAGCGTAACCGCTTGCCCTGCTTCCACGGCGTCGGTGCATACGCTGTCGAGCAAGGAATCCAAATCCAAGGCTTGCAAGGCCTCGGCAACATCGATGCTGCGCGCCAAATCCAAGCCTTCTCGCACAATTGCTTGCGTCTGCGATAAATCTTCAATCAGCTTCTCGCGCAATTCCGTATCCGTCACCTTCTCCAGACGCAAACGCAAACGCGTCAGCGGCGTCTGCAAGTCGTGTGTGATCGCCGCCAGCATTTGGGTGCGCTGCCGGATATGATCGCGAATACGCGCTTGCATGGCGTTGAATGCGGCGGCGGCTTGGCGCAATTCCGTCGCGCCGCGTTCCGGTAAGGGCGGATGGTCGATATCCTTGCCAATGTCCTCGGCAGCTTGCGCCAGGCGATTCAAGGGGCGCATCGTCATACGCGAAACCGCAAAAGCCAATATGCCTATGATCGCCAGGAAGAGCGCTAGATAATAGAGAAAGTCTCCGCGCGGCGGCGGCAAAGGACGCGGCGGCAAGACCGTCACGCGCGCACCGGAACCGTCGCGCAAACGCACTGCAACGGTTTCGCATACACCTCGCACCATGCGCGGCGGCGAATCCGCCCGGCGTTCGCGCATAGGCCCGCATTCGAACTGCCTTGTCGGCAGCGAGCTCAATTGAAAATCTTTACCTAAGCGCTCGCCCAACGCTTGCATGAACGGCGTTTCGGCTTGCACGGCACCGGCTGGCGCGCTTGTTTCGTTCTCCAATTCGCCTTTAAGACCAAAGCGCCTCGCAGTAGCCATGAAGACTTGACGACCGGCAGGAGGAATGGCATCTAACGTCAGAATGAATTGCTCGGCTTGCTCAAGCGCGCGATTCTCGCGAAACTGCCCGATCATCCGCTGCCGCTCGCCGAACGCGAGCCACCAAGTCAAAAACGTTGCCGCCGCAACTCCCAGTACCAGGATCAGAAAAACCCGTCCGCCCATGGAACGGAAGAAAGCGATCACGATGCCGCTCCTGCCGTCACCGGTACCGCCAGCGTGTAGCCGCCGTTTCGAACGGTCTTAATGATGCGCGGCGCACGCGCATCTTCATTCAATTTTTGGCGTAGTCGGCTAATCTGAATATCGATTGCCCGGTCAAACGCTTCGGCATCGCGTCCATGCGTGAAATTCATCAGTTGATCGCGATTCAATATGCGATTGGGATGATCGAGAAAAACTTTCAGCAGCTTAAACTCCGCACCGGACAACATAATGATCACGCCTTCCGGATTGACGAGATGGCGTGCGGTGAGATCGAGCGTCCAACCATCAAAATGCAAAGTCCCGCGTTCCCCTGCCTCAACGGCAACCGATTGCGACTGGCTGCGGCGCAGCACGCTGCGTATGCGCGCCAATAACTCGCGCGGCTCGAACGGCTTGGCCAAGTAATCGTCCGCGCCCATCTCAAGCCCGAGAATGCGATCCAGCGGCTCGCCGCGCGCCGTCAACATGATCACCGGCAGGCTCGATCCAACGCGCAAATTTCGGCACAGCGTCAAGCCGTCCGTGCCCGGCAAATTCAAATCGAGCACGATTAAATCGATTTGCTCACTCTCCAGCACGCGCGCCATCGCCGCGCCGTCTTGCGCAGTATGGACACGATAACCGTTGTCTTCCAAATAGTCTGCCAGCAGCGTTCTAATGCCGGCATCGTCATCCACTATCAGCAATGTCGATGTTGGTTCCATGCTATGTATTATGCAGGGCGAAATGCGTCGATTACCGCAAATTTTGTATCGTTTTGTATCCTCGGCAATGAAATATTTTGATACAAAATCCATGACTCCCGAAACTTTGGCGATACAAAGGACAAGCACAATGCATATCGTGTGCTTTGCACATCTTCACTTTTAACCGATTGGGGAAAGAGTTATGCGTAGCGGTACTCTGTCCTCAACATTTTAGGAGAATCGCCATGAATAAATTTTGCAAAAGCTTGCTCCTCGGCGCAACGGCATTCGGTATCAGTTTAGGCACCATCGCCGCTCCGGGCGACAAGGCACCGGAAGGCAAAGACGGTGCCGCCAGCGCCATGATGGGACGCCCTCACGAAGGAAAATTCCGCGAGCACTTCGCCAAACGCCAAGCCGAGCTACACGACAAACTCAAGTTGAATGCCGGCCAGGAAGCTGCTTGGAAGACCTATATTACAGCCCTTACGCCCGCCGAGCGGCCGGCACGCCCGGACAAAGCGCAATGGGAAAAACTCACTGCGCCGGAACGCATGGAAAAAATGCTGGAACGCCTGAAACAAGCGGAGGTCCATTTGACGAATGCAATCGCCGCCACCAAGACTTTCTATGCGACCTTAACGCCGGAGCAAAAGAAAATCTTTGACGACAACGTTGCCAAAGGTCCGATGCATCGCCACGGCCATCGCGGCGCAGGCGCTCCCGGTGCCCGCTAACGCGGACTTAGAGCTTCTAACATAATGAGGCCGATTTGTCTGGCTGCCACATGCGGATGGATGCTAGACGCGCGACGAGCCAAGGGTGGTTCCCCTTGGCGAGGAGCGCAACGACGCAGACACCGCATTTGGCTGGCAGGCAGGTCGGTTTCATTGTGATAGAAGCTCTTAGTATCGCGACATGCCGCTATTAGGTGCAAGCCCTAAGACATAGCTTGCCGTTGTGGCATATTGCATGGCATTGGATAACATGAGTGCACCTCTCATTTCTAAACAATGCCATGCAAACCTTCCTGCTTCGCTTACCGCTTCTCGTAACGCTCGGCGCTGCCATCGCCATGCTCCTGCATGGGCCGATTGCACAGCTTCCGCATTACCATGACTTCGCCGATCAACATGCCTGGCTCGGCGTACCCAATGCCGCAGACGTCCTTTCCAACCTCGGTTTTTTTGTCGTGGGCGTTTGGGGGCTCGCGCGTCTTCGTTCAGCCGCGCCGACGCTGCCCGGCTTATCGGGCTATCGGCTATTCTTGATCGCCTTGGTTTTGACCGCCGCCGGTTCCGGCTTTTACCATCTCGCCCCGGATAACGATCGCCTATTGTGGGACAGGCTGCCGATCGCCCTGGCCTGCGCCGGCTTGCTCGCCGGTGTGCGCACCCAAACGCACGGAGGCGCCAAATATGACGTCCAGCTGTTTGCGTCCGCCGCTGTGGTCAGCGTCTTCTGGTGGTATATCACCGAGCGCAACGGCGCAGGCGACTTGCGCCCTTACCTGCTGCTGCAAGCGCTTCCGCTGGTGTTGATTCCATTATGGTTGTGGATATACCGGTCGCCGCGCATCGACTGGATTTATTTTGGCGGCGCCATCGTTTTATATATCGCCGCCAAAGCTGCGGAATTACATGATCACGGCATTCTGCAAACAACCGGCATCATCAGCGGCCATACACTAAAGCACTTGCTGGCGACCGGCGCCGCCGCGACCCTGACCGCGCGCATCACTTTCACGACCAATCGCTTATCCTTTCAGCGTGATCGTAAGGTATGTCACGTATAACGCGCCATTGACGAAGAGCGTCCAAACCGGCAATCCGTTATTGCGCGCGTTAAGACGGAGCCAAGCAGCGGCAAGCAAGGTGATCGCTACGCCGCCTAGCACCTCAATACGCGGCTGCCAAGGCGTCAGCATAATGCCGATAGCGGGAAGCAGCGTGCCTTGAAACACCATGGCGCCCGTGATATTGCCGAAAGCGAGCGTATCTTTGCCGCGCCGTATCCAAAGAATACTATTCACCTTTTCGGGCAATTCGGTCGCGATAGGAATGATTAAAAGGGAAAGCAAAAGCGCGGACACGCCTAATATGTGCGCCAGTCCTTCCACGCCGTTAATAAATCCCTTCGCCCCGAAAATCAACAAGCCTAAGCCGGCGCCTAATTGAATCAGGATAGTCAAAAAATTCGTCGGCAGTCCGATTCGCGAGAAGAACATCTTGTCGTTCGCTTCCGTGCCATGGCCTTCGTCGACCAATTGCGCCGATGCGCGTAGCGTGAGCATGATGTATATGAAGTAAGTCAACAGTAATGCCAGGCTCAACGTGCCGCGCAGGTATCGGTCTTCTTGGGGCACGTACATCGCTGCTGCAGCCAATGCAAAGGCAAAGAGAAAAAAATGCAGATCGCGGACAAATCCGCTGCGTTCGGGAGCGACAATCCCGGTAGCGCCGCGCCGCTTCCAAATCGACATCGCCATCAAACATGTAGATAAGGTGGATAACATCAAAGGCGCGCCGAGAATAGCGCCGACACCGATTTCTTCATTGACCTTCATGTTGCTGGTGCCGGCAAATAATGCAAGCAAGGGCACCATCGTTTCAGGCAGCGCGGTGCCGACAGCGGCGAACAAGGAACCGGTGACGCCTTCGGAAATTTTCAATTTTTCGCCGAGGTGTTCGAGCGCATTGGTAAACAACTCGGAAGCAGCGAGAATAACCAGCAACATTGCCGCCAGTTCAAGGATGAAACCGGTCATATGTTCCTTAATTGAGTATGCGATAAGAATGCAACATTCATTACACTTCCGGTTTAACTGTCGATGCGGGCGGCTTCAATCGAAGCACTCCCAGCATAACGAGGCCCAAACCCACCAACTGCAAGACCGACAACGGTTCCGCCAGGAGAAGCCAAGCGGCAAAAATGGTGAGAACCGGCCCTAGGGTGCCGACAGTGGCCGCACGCTCTGCACCTAGCCGCTGAATCGCCATCGACAACCACCAGATCGGCAGTACAGTGGATATCAATGCCATCAGAAGCGCGTACGTCCATACGGCGAGAGGCAGCGTCGATAAAACTTCTATACGGCCAAGCAATAAAAAATGGGCAATCACCAACACGCAAGACGCACTTCCCGCAAGACCGGCTAAACGCGTCGACCCTAATCGAGTGACGACCGCGCCGGTACCCAAATAGTAAAGCGCATAGGTGACGGCACTGGCAAACACCCACGCCGCGCCGGTGAGCACGTTGGCGCCGTGCCCGCTCTGCTGAATGTCATGGCCAAATGCAATGGCTAAACCAAGATAACAAATCGCCAGCGCCCACGCGACCTTGGCGTCCGGACGGCGTTTGTTCATCCACGCCTGCATGAGAAGCACCAAAGTGGGATACACATACAGGATCAAACGCTCCAGCCCCGCGGTGATGTAGACCAAGCCTTGAAAGTCGAACAGGCTCGATAGGTAGTATCCTAAAAACGCGAGCAACAGGACGTGGCCCATATCGACTCGCGTAAGGCGAGGTGCCGATACATTTGCGCTCTTGTGCAATAACCAGAGAAATATGGGCAAAGCGAAGCCCATGCGCAGAGCAAGCAGAGTCAGCGCATCGACCGGGCCGGCAGCATAAGCCAGCTTGACGAAAACCGCTTTAAGCGAAAAGCCGCATGCAGCAAGCACTGCATATAAACGACCGTCGGCAGAATGAAGGGCGAAACGCCCGCGAAGAAGTGAGATCATGACCAAATGCCTCGACATATTTTACCGAGGAAACGGCCGTGCTGCTGAGAAGACACACGACCGCGTCATGCGGTCGTGCCTGGCGCTTATTCGTCCTTAACGCCGGAAATGCCCAGCTCTTGAATCTTGCGCGTGATGGTGTTGCGGCCGATGCCTAGGCGTACCGCGGCATCGTTCTTGCGGCCATGAGTATGTTTCAAAGCGGTCTTGATTAAGGCGGATTCAAATTGCCGGCCAAGTGCATCCATCACTTCGGGTTGACCCGCCGACAACATTTGAGCCGCTTCAGATTCCAGCAAACTGATCCAACTATCCGAATGTGAGCCGTTTGCATGGGACAAGACGGCTGGTACAGAATTGGTGATTCCAGACGGAAACCCGCTCCCATTCGGTGCGTCATAGTTGGCCGCCGCACCATTTTGAAGCTGCGACGATCCAAAGCCGGTAGCGGTCGGCGGCATAAAATTGGCCGGTGCAGTGCCCTTTTCATTGATCAAATCTTGCGGCAAATCTTTGATCTCGACGGCTTGGCCCGGCGCCATTACCGTGATCCAGTTGCATAAGTTTTCCAGTTGGCGCACATTGCCGGGCAAGTCCAGGCTGGACAGAAACTGCATGGCGCTGTCCGACATACGCTTGGCTTCCACGCCCAATTGCTTGGCGCTTTGCGCGAGAAAGTAGCGCGTCAAAATAGGAATGTCTTCACGGCGCTCGCGCAGGCTCGGTAAGCGCAGACGAATCACGTTCAAGCGGTGATACAAGTCTTCCCGGAACAAGCCTTCCTTGACGCGATTTTCCAAGTTCTGATGGGTCGCTGCGATCACGCGCACGTTCGCCTTCAAGGGCTGATGACCGCCGACACGATAGAAGTGTCCATCCGACAGCACACGCAGCAAACGCGTCTGCAAATCAAAGGGCATATCGCCGATCTCATCGAGGAAGAGTGTGCCGTTTTCCGCCTGCTCGAAGCGCCCACGCCGGGTAGCTTGTGCCCCGGTGAACGCGCCGCGCTCGTGGCCGAATAGCTCCGACTCCAGTAAGTCCTTGGGAATCGCCGCGGTATTCAATGCGATGAACGGCTGATCCGCACGCGGGCTATGCTTATGTAATGCGCGTGCCACCAGCTCCTTGCCGGTACCGGATTCTCCCGTAATCAGCACGGTGACATTCGATTGCGACAAGCGGCCGATCGCGCGAAATACGTCTTGCATCGCCGGCGCCTGGCCGAGAATTTCGGGCGTATCCGCCGAGATCTGCTCAACGCTGGTTTCGCGCAGGCTCTCCTCTAGCGCGCGCCGAATGAGTTCGACCGCCTTATCGACATCGAAGGGTTTGGCAAGGTATTCGAAAGCGCCGCCCTGGAACGCCGCTACGGCCGAATCCAAATCGGAGAATGCTGTAATGATGATGACCGGAAGGCCGGGATGCTTGGCTTTGACAGCGGTGAGCAAATCGAGACCGGACTCGCCCGGCATGCGAATGTCGGACACTAAAACTTGCGGAGTGCTGGTCTGCAGCGCGTCCATTGCGTCACGCGCATTGGAAAAACTTTTTGTGGCGAGGTTCTCTCTAGCGAGGGCTTTCTCAAGCACCCAGCGAATCGATTCGTCGTCGTCTACAATCCAGATTGGCTTCATATTTTCCCAGTAGTCCAGACACAGCCCGCGCGCTCGTGACGCTTAGGCCTATTCAAGGCAACGGTATCAAAATCCGGAAATCCGTGCATCCCGACCTGCTTTCGCATTCAATCACCCCTAAGTGCTGCTGCACAAAGGTTTGCGCCAACGTCAGCCCCAAGCCGCTGCCACCTTCTCTCCCTGATACCAATGGATAGAAAATGCGGTCTCGGATTTCGGGTGGGATACCTGGTCCGTTATCGATGATATGCAAGTCTAATGCCAGCCGGTAACGCACCTTAGCAAGGGTGACTTGACGCGCGATTCGGGTCTGCAATGTCAATTGTGCATCACCGACCTGAATTCTTTCCGACAGCGCTTGGGCAGCATTATGTGCAATGTTCAACACGGCTTGAATCAACTGTTCTTTGTCGCCCCGGAATTCCGGCACCGACAAATCATAGTCGCGCTTGATTGTTAGGCCGTTCGGAAATTCGGCGACGATCAGACTGCGCACCCGTTCACATACCTCATGGATATTGACGTCGCCGACAATGTGCGGACTGCGATGCGGCTCAAGCAAGCGATCCACCAAAGTTTGCAAGCGATCCGCTTCCTTAATGATCACCTGCGTGTATTCGCGCAACTCACGCACATGCCGCTCGGGGAGTTCCAATTCCAATAATTGCGCCGCGCCGCGAATGCCGCCTAAGGGATTTTTGATTTCATGCGCGAGATTGCGGATCAATTCCTTGTTCGCCAGACTCTGATCGATCAAGCGCTCTTCGCGATCGAGCTTTAACTGCTGTTCGTTTTCGCGCAGCTCGATCAAAATGGGCGTCGCTGGATTATCGAGCGCCGTAACGATCACGTGCACATGCAGGGGCTCACGCCCCGGCCGCTCCAAGGTCAAGTCTTGACGCTTATCGGCAAATACGTGATTCGCCGCCTGTTGAAAAACCGCAGAGAGATTGCCTGCATTCGAAAAAAGATCCGCGAATTTCTGATGCGTGAGCGCCTTTATCGAACTCTCAAGCAAATGCTCGGCAGCCGGATTGACGTACGCGACACGATCGTCCGCATCAAGGATCATGACGGCCGATGCCAGCAAATCCAATCCGTCTAGAGAAATTGTGTTTCTATTGGAGTCCATAAAAAAAAAATCGGCCGCTTGCGCGGCCAACTTTATGCAAGGGTCATACCTGCTTACTTAAGATTGGAAATCTCGCGTTTAAGCGCTTCGATATTTTTCTCGGTACGGCTCATATCCTCCTTCATGAGACCGACCCGCTCCTGGTATTTAGCAAAATTCTTTTCGTCGCCACGGCGTTCCGGCTCACCGCCGTTGAATTCTTTTTGCAGCACGGAGAGCTTCTGCTCTTCATTTTTCAATTCGTCCAAGAGAATCTGACGCCGATCATTGTCACGTGCCTTTTGCGCACTACCGTCGGCCTTAGGAAAATCTGCAGGGGTCGAAGCCGATTTAGAGGCTGTTTGCGCCACAACCGGGCGCTTCGGCGCGGGGACAGTGGTAATACCCGGTAATTCGACACGCTTGCAGCCCTTAGTGCTGCCGGCGGCGGTGTTCTTGTATTCCTTGTTGCCGCGCTCATCCGTGCAGACATAGACGTCGGTTTGCGCATGCGCATAACTGCCCAGGATGGCAAACAGAAAGGGGACAAAAATGAGCTGCTTCATAATATTTCCAAAACGAAACTATTATTGCGGAATGTCAGTTTAGGATAAGAATCAAGGATTTACAATTGTTTGCAGACAATCTTAATAATTTGTAATGCATTCTTACCACAACCACTCTTACCTTTAGGATAGCTTCCGGCAGGCAAGCTATAGAACAAAAAAAGGGCGGGAAATTCCCGCCCTTTTCAATTTTTGCCTTAAAAATCTAAGGATTACAGCGAATAGTACATGTCGAACTCGATCGGATGAGTCGTCATGCGGAAGCGTGTCACTTCTTGCATCTTCAACTCGATGTAAGCGTCGATCATGGTGTCGCTGAACACGCCGCCGCGGGTCAGGAACTCGCGATCCTTGTCCAGGTACTCAAGCGCTTGGTCCAGCGAGGAGCACACGGTCGGGATCTTCGCATCTTCTTCCGGCGGTAGATGGTACAGATCCTTAGAAGCCGGATCGCCTGGGTGGATCTTGTTCTGAACGCCATCCAGACCTGCCATCAACAGGGCAGCAAAGCACAGGTACGGATTCGAGGACGGATCCGGGAAGCGGGTTTCAATACGGCGCGCTTTCGGGCTCGGCACGTGCGGAATACGGATCGAAGCCGAACGGTTACGCGAAGAGTAAGCCAGCTTCACCGGTGCTTCAAAGCCAGGAACCAGACGCTTGTAGGAGTTAGTACCCGGGTTGGTGATGGCGTTCAGCGCGCGAGCGTGCTTGATGATGCCGCCGATGTAGTACAGCGCGAATTCGGACAGACCGGCATAGCCGTCGCCTGCGAACAGGTTGTTGCCGTCTTTCCAAACGGATTGGTGAACGTGCATACCGGAACCGTTATCGCCGACGATAGGCTTCGGCATGAAGGTTGCGGTCTTGCCGTAGGTGTGAGCAACGTTCCACACGATGTATTTCAGGTTCTGGGTCCAGTCGGCGCGTTGTACCAGCGTCGAGAACTTGGTACCGATTTCGTTTTGACCGGCGCCGGCTACTTCGTGGTGGTGCACTTCAACCGGAATACCCATGGCTTCCAGGATTTGGCACATTTCGGAACGCATGTCTTGGAAGCTGTCGACCGGGGGAACCGGGAAGTAGCCGCCCTTCACTGACGGACGATGGCCGGTATTACCGCCTTCGAATTCGCGGTCGGTAGACCAGGAAGCTTCTTCGGAATCGACCTTGACCATGCAACCGGACATGTCGATTTTCCAGCGTACGGAATCGAAAATGAAGAATTCAGGTTCCGGGCCGAAGTAAGCGGTATCGCCCAGGCCGGATGCTTTCAAATAGGCTTCTGCGCGCTTGGCGATGGAACGCGGATCGCGGTCATAACCCTTGCCGTCGGACGGCTCAATGACGTCGCACTGCATGAACATCGTGGTCTCTTCCATGAAGGGGTCGATGTTCGCGGTATTCGGATCCGGCATCAGCAACATGTCGGACGCTTCAATGCCTTTCCAGCCTGCGATGGAAGAACCGTCGAACGCGTGACCGCTTTCGAATTTGCTCATGTCAAATTGCGAAATCGGCACGGACACGTGCTGTTCCTTGCCTCGGGTATCAGCAAAACGGAAATCAACGAATTTGACTTCGTTTTCCTTTGCCATCTTTAAGACGTCTGCGGCCGTCAGTGCCATGCGAATCTCCTAAAAAGGGAAATGAAACAGAATAATCGGTAGTGCGATCATGAACGTGCGAATACTGCAGCACGAACGAATTTGAGTGAGATCAAAAATTCAGCCCGAGATGATAGCAGATTCCATGCCACAACCCTAAGCGAAAGTCGTCTATTTCTTGATTGCGGAAAGCCCTGAATTTGCAAGGACTTATCATTTAGTTTCACGCTTTGCTTTAGAAATAAAAATTCAGTGCAATGCGTCATCGTGGTGCAGTCATATCACTTAGCACCAATTTAGTGCATTCAAGCCGTACACATCATGAATTGCACCAATTCGGTGAATTTCAGCATATGGCATACGAATTCAAGCGGCAACCTGGCAGCGCGAGCGGCACCGCTATAATGAGTAACTGTCCCTTATAGTTCTTCCTCCATGACCGCGAAAAACGACGTTTTTTCTCAAGCCCGGCAACGCGCAGCTGACCACAGCTATCCCTATGCGGGTGCTGTCACACCCCAGGAAGCGTACGCACTTTTGCAAGCCGATCCCGCCATTAAGCTGGTTGATGTTCGAACCAATGCCGAGCGCGATTGGGTCGGACGTGTCACGATTCCGGCATCCCAGCACATCGCCGTTCAATGGAACCTGTATCCCGGCGGTGTTCCTAATCCGGATTTCTTGGCGCAATTGATGCAAGCAGCGGATAAGGGAACACCTCTCTTGTTTCTGTGCCGCTCCGGCATACGTTCGCGCCATGCCGCCAAACTCGCGACAGAAAATGGATTCACTCAGTGTTTCGATATTCTCGAAGGATTCGAAGGGGATAAAAACGAAGCCGGCCACCGTAAAACAGTGACCGGCTGGTGCAAGGCAGGCTTGCCTTGGATAGGCGCCTAAAAACTAGGCAGGCAATTGCGCGATCGCGGGAGGCAAGGATTTTTTGCTGCCTTCCTCCGAAAGCAATTTCGATGCAATATTGAACCACTCCTCAATGGGCAGCAAACCTCTCGCCATCGGTAGAAGCTCATCCTCTTCCTTAGTCAAACGCTTCATCAAATTACCGCAGTACTGCTCGATTGACGAACAGACCTTATTTACTTCAATCATGCCTTGCTCGAATGCATTGATCAATTGCTCACGCAATGCGCGCAAGATACCTACCGCTTTAAAGCTCAGCGATTCCAGCTCCTCCAAAATCGGATCCGCTTCATGCGTTACTTTGCGGATCGCCGGGATGACATAAATTTCTACTTTACGGCGATGACAATACTCCTCGAACTGCTCTAACTTCACCAATACATTTTCTACACAATTCCGGTTCAAGTTATGCAGGTCATACAGAATGCTCTTGATATGTTGCTGTAACTTGAACAGGATGCTGCGCGTATTTTTTTGTTCGGCAGAGAGAGTGGCGAGTGAATAAGTTGCAGTCAGCATTTCAGCTCCTTTTCCGCTTTCTTCTTTCCAGCCATGGATATGGATATGGATATGGATATTTACAACAATATAGTTATTCGCCGGTCATGTTCAGACCGTGTGTAGAGTATAAAAATTCAACGCATTTTCAGTTTGAGAATGCGCAATGAATGAAAAGTTTGCCTGCTAGAGTGAAAAAAATACCGATGCCGCAGGAATTGACGACAGGAAAATCAGTCGAATTTCACCGCATGTTCGCGTGTCGCGTGGAAAGTGAGCAGGGGCCAGCGCTCTTGTACATGCCTGAGGTTGACGGCAGAAGTCGCAAGATAGGCCATATTTCCTGCGGCATCATAAGCAATGTTGTTGCCTGCTGTTGATTTTTCGAAATCCGCGAGCGCTTTCTTATCATCGCTCGTCACCCAGCGCGCACTGCTAATGCTCGTGCCTTCAAATACGGCATCGACGCCGTACTCGTTCATCAATCGGCTTGCGACGACTTCAAATTGCAGCACACCAACCGCGCCGAGAATGAGATCACTACCGTGAATCGGCTTAAATACTTGCACTGCGCCTTCTTCGCCGAGTTGCTGTAAACCTTTATGCAATTGCTTAATTTTAAGCGGATTGCGGATTCGTACCACGCGGAAAAAGTCCGGTGCAAAGTAAGGAATGCCGGTGAACTGTAGAAGCTCTCCTTCGGAAAAACTATCGCCGATTTGCATATTGCCGTGATTGGGCAAGCCGATGATATCTCCTGCATACGCTTCTTCAACTTGTTCGCGGCTCGCCGCCATAAACGTGACGACGCTGGATACTTTCACTTCGCGATTCAAACGCAAATGCTTGATCTTCATGCCGCGCTCAAAACGCCCTGAACATACCCGCAGAAAAGCGATGCGATCCCGATGAGCGGGATCCATATTGGCTTGGATCTTAAATACAAAACCGGAAAACTGCGCTTCGCTCGGTTCGACTGGGCGTACCGTTGCATCGCGCGAACGCGGCGCAGGCGCCCAGTCAAGCAAAGCATCAAGAATTTCGCGCACACCAAAATTATTGATGGCCGAACCGAAGAAAACCGGGGTCTGCATACCGGCAAGATAGGCATCCAAATCAAACGGATGCGATGCGCCGTGAACCAGTTCCACTTCCATCTTTAACTGTTCGATTTCCAACGGAAACATTTCCGCAAGGCGCGGGTTGTCGATGCCCTTAATTACTTCAAATTGCTGATCGGCACGCTCGCTGCCCGCAGAGAACAATAAGATCTCGTCGCGCAATAAATGATAGACGCCGCGAAAGGTTTTTCCCATGCCGATCGGCCACGTCACCGGCGCGCATTCAATTTTCAATACCGACTCGACTTCATCCAACAACTCTAAGGGATCACGCGTCTCGCGGTCCATCTTGTTCATGAACGTCAGGATCGGCGTATTGCGCATGCGGCACACGTTGAGCAATTTGATGGTCTGCTCTTCGACGCCCTTTGCCGCATCAATTACCATCAGCGCCGAATCGACTGCCGTCAACACGCGATAGGTATCTTCCGAGAAATCCTGATGGCCCGGAGTATCGAGCAAATTGACGACATGATTTCGATACTCGAATTGCATGACGGAACTAGCAACCGAAATACCGCGCTGCTTTTCGATTTCCATCCAATCCGAGGTTGCATGCCGCCCGCTCTTACGCGCCTTAACGGTGCCCGCCAATTGAATGGCACCGGAAAACAGCAAGAGCTTTTCCGTCAAGGTCGTCTTACCTGCGTCAGGATGAGAAATGATGCCAAAAGTGCGACGCCGCGCCACTTCGCGCGCGATCTGCTCCGAAGGCACATGGCGGATTTCGGTGACTTCGGAGGAAGCATCGCTTGAATTTGGAACGGAATCGGTGGACATGAAACGGCTTTGCGGAGATTGCGAAAAGCCTTCAAGTTTACCGGCTCTTAAGAGGGAAGTCTAATTCCGGGCTGCGGCCGGCCCGGAATATGCGAATAAGGCTTACATTCGCGGCGTAACGGATACCCTAACCGGCATCCGATTGCCCGGATCGTAGGGCACGACAGTATTGTAGGTATGGCCGCGATACTCGTAGGTAACAGCGTATCCATTGCTCCGGGTCTCCCAATGATCGACGGTTTGACAGCGCCTGACGGGCTGTTCGCTTGCTACGGCAACATTGTCGTTTTCCACGCGATCGCCCACCATGGCGCCGGCCATTGCACCGACCGCAGTTGCTGCGAGGCGGCCATTGCCGCCGCCGACTTGGCTACCGATTAAACCGCCTGCCAATCCGCCGAGAATTGCACCGCCGGAGCCGCGTTGCTGTTGACGCGGCTGAACTTGCGCTTGCTCCATCCAGCATTGCTGGCGTGGACGATTCACTTGCTCGACCTGCGGCGTGACACTGATGACGCGCGCATAATCTTCAAAGTCCGCGGCCTGAGCGATGAAGCTGACCGCGAAGGTAAAAACTGATACGGCGAATTTGGTTTGAATTTTCATTTTTTCCTCGATGACGAATATCAGAGATGTCGACCATCCGCCTAGCGTCGGTGACCATGGTGATCATCGTGATTATGGTGACCGTGGTGGTGACGGCGATGCCAATCCCGTTGTTCCCAATGTGGCCGGCCGTAATAATAGTATTGGTATCCAACTATGGGAGCAGGCCGATAATACACAGGCGGCGGTGTATAAACGACAGCAGGCGGAGGCGTATAAACGCGCACTGGCGGAGGATAACCATAACCGCCGGACCCCACCGTGACGGACCAGTCGACACGTTCTCCTGCGAACGACAAAGAGGCACATGCCAATGCTGCCGTGCCAATCAGAATTTTTAAATTACGCGTTACGCTGCTCATGATTTACTCCTTCAATACTGGATGTGTGGCTTACGTATTCATTAAACGCCATAGAAGGGCGGGTTACCAGACGAGAGGCCGTAACTATTGCAACAATTTGTATCAGGCAAAAAAAAGCCCGCGATGCTGGCGCATTGCGGGCAAAAAACAACTCCAGGGGGAGTGTATTGAAGGATCAGGAAAAATCATATGGCAAGGAGGGCGGGTAATATTTGCGTTTTCGCAAACGATGCACGGGTTCGCTTAAAGGTTCAATAGCTTTGAACGATTATTACGAACTTCGCAGACGAGCTACTATCCAAATTGCATTTTTCCAATAGCATTGCAATGCGCCTGATTCGATTTTTTCTTGGTGTTCTCTTTTCTCTTGGCTTGGCCGGCTGCGAATTGTGGCCTGCAAGCTGTCCGCAACTTTTTTATCAAGGCGCCGTTCCGGAAGTCTCGGACAAACAATTTGCCCGTCGCACTGCGCGTATTTGCTACGATGAATTTGCCGTGCTGCATTCAGGTGTGTCACGTACACCTTTATGGTCTGCGGAACATTTAACCGCAGCGCAACTCGAGCGAGCTCGCCACCTGCGCCGCAAAAATGCTTTTCATGTCGAGGAATGGTTATTTCCTTTTAATCGCGCGGAACTGGAAGACTATGTTCGCTCGGGTTTCGATCGCGGCCACATGGCGCCTTCGGCAGACATGTCAACCGAATATGCGCAGTACGAAAGTTTTTCCTTGGCAAACATGGTTCCGCAACATCCCAAAAACAACCAGATTCTTTGGGAAGGCATTGAGCACAGCACACGCAATTTGGCGCAAGAGAGTGGCGAACTCTTCGTTATCACGGGTCCGATATTCGAAGGCAATACTCTGCGACGCTTAAACGGCCACGTACTAGTGCCATCACATGTGTTTAAGGCAATCTATGACCCCGTGCGCAAACAAGGGGCTGCTTACATCGCCGAAAATACGGATGGCTGGCGCTATAGTATGGTGTCGATCGCGGAATTGGAAAAACGGATACGGATCAATCTGTTCCCCGCAGTCGATTCTGCGATTAAGGCGACCGCCATGGAGTTACCATCGCCGCAGCCGCGTCGCCAACGTCGAGGTAAAGCGAACAATCCAGGCGCCCGTCAAGAGGAAGAAGAACCATCATGAAAAAATTCTTACCCTTTGCCAACGAACGAGACAGCCTTGCGCTCGATGATCTCACCATTGAGAACCGTCTCGACCGTCTTGAAATTTACGGCTCGCTGCAAATCACTAAAGATCAGACCGGATTGCGCTTAGCGAAGGAACTCAAGGAAATAATCGACGCTGCAGTGCATGCGCTGGAGGGCGAGACTTTACCCGACCAGTTGCCGTCGCCCGACATCGAACGAGTCGAAAATCCCTTCGGATAGAAAAATATTGCGGGACTATTGTGGAGGCTGGACTTCCGATTCCATCTCGTGCTCAACATTGGTCGACTCATCGCCGATCAAGCTTTGCCAGGCTTTTACCAGATAGCTTTTTTCTTGTTCGGTCGGCTCGATCCGCCAAACGACAATCAAGGTACCCTTGTGGTCATGAAGGCGCCCGAGCTTGTTGATGAATTCTTTATTGCCCCGTTCGTCCGCAATGCCGACGGCGTAACCGTAAACACGGTTGACTCTGTCGATACGATCGGTTTCGGTGTCGCCTTTGGTGGCGGTAATTTTGGGATGATCTAAATACATCGAGTATGGAAGTTGATACCTGCGATTCTAAAAAGCTTCGGCCAAACTCATCACGCGCGGTTTCATTTCCAAGCCATGCGCCGAAAAAATCTCTTCGATTCCCTTCAAGTTGAGCTCGCGCTCGCTTTCTTTCCAACCTTCGAAAATATCGGTCCCTGACTTACGATAATGCAAATCGAGCACTTTTTTACCGTCGCTATGCGTATAGGTAGACGCTAATGCTCTGACAAACCCGAGCGCCTCAAGTGCCTCTAAAAATTGCGCCGGCTGATTGTCTGCATCCACCGCCAAAAATATTTCATACGTCTTGCCCGGCGGCTTAGCCGCCACGTCCACAGCATAAATACTGGGTGCGATAGTTTTAGTTGTACTTTTAATAAACAGCATATTCTCCCCCTCCAATTCTCAATGCGTAGAGCTATTTTTGCTTGTTAACGCTTGCCTCGCAAAAGATTATGGCATTTTAGCCTTGAACATTGAGAATTTGTCTTTTTCTGGTGATCATTAGTTGCCAGCTTGGCAAGCTGTCTCGATTCTTTTGATACTTCGCAAAGCCGACCTTGAACAGCTTCTTAATATCGGTAATGGCTAAACTCACCACGAAGTCAGGAGAGTGCAATGGGCGATAGCGGACGAGACGCTTCCAGGGACGATGGCATTAGCTTCATCGTAACTGTCGGCGCAACCGATAGAAAATGCGTGATTACGCGCGACGCATTGAAGTCGCTGTGCCTTGACGACAGTGACGAAATACAGCCGAAAGCGATCTTCTGGGAAAATGAAGATCGCATTTATCGCGTAGCGCGCCGCTTAATCAATGCAGGTGCATGGGATAGCCCGCTTATATTGGAGCCGCGTTATTTTTCTGAGAGGCTATCTCAGTAGGCAATGTCCGCCGGGATAGCCACTTAAAGTTTAGCTAAGCAAAAAATATTCGGCGCATCCGCGGCACCGACATGCCATAGTCCAAATACACCAAACCCGATCAATACCACGGCCCCAACCCGCTTCATTGCGATTGAGGCATGACGCCACGAGCTCGCCCATTGTGTGAACAACAGATAAGGCAAGGCTGTTAAGCCGAATACCAGCATGAGCACAGCCCCCGACCATGCGCTTCCGGACAATAGGGCAAACGGCAAAACGCTGTAGAGCAATCCGCAAGGTAAGCATCCCCACGCCATACCGGTCGCAAATGGATGACGGCGCGGCACGCGCATGGCTGAATTTAGCCGACCAACCAAAGAGCTTATCAACGGCACGGTCGGTGCATAACCTGCAATATGCAAACCAAGCCAAATCAGCGCTAAGTTACCGAAAACAAGCAGCGATACATGCAGGGCGTGCGAAGGCGTGAACAGCATGCCGGTGCCGCCAAGCAATCCGACTACGGCACCCATCAATGCATAACTGGTCAAGCGGCCGGCATGGAGTGTGAATAAATACGTGCCGCTATGCCGATTTGTTTGCTCGACGGCGATGGGAATTACTCTGGCCGCGAACGCTTTCCCCGCGTGCTTATCACGCCCGGACAGCATGGCCGCAATTCCGCCGCACATGCCGGCGCAATGAACGCCACCCAGCAGGCCGGCAGAAGCAGCAGCGGCAAGAAGCGGCACGGTCAGCATGGCCTTAAGTATCTCGCTCGTCGATCTCGACCAACAACAGCGCAGTTAAGCTGCTAGCGATCGAACCGAGAAACCAAAATAGAAAAAATCCGACGGTATAGGTGCCCAAGGAACTTAAATGAACGCGATCATCGAGAACGATTAACTCCATCGGATCGATCAAACTGAACAGGAGACCGCTGCTCACGCAAGCCATCAGAAAAGACGGCCACAGCACGGCCATCGCGATGCGCGACAAGCGGCCTTTCCTCGTTTCCGGATTGACGGGTTTCATATCCACTGGGATCACTGTGCCGCCTTGAGGCGTAAAGAAGCATGCAAAGGATCCGCCCATTCGCCGGCTAAACGCCAATCAGGGGCTTCGACTTTGACATGCCACAAGGCCATGGCATCAGCATCAAATTTCTCTTGCGGCGCGCCGGCGTACCGGCCGGAGCTGACTTGCACCAAACGGACATGGCTGATGACATCTGCATTGCCATATCTTGGCGCATGAGAAATGGTTAGCAGCAATACGGAGGGAAGCGCCCCCTCGCCTTCCAGCTTAAATGAGATCGCACCGGTCGAGCGATCGAGCTGCATATCGCCGCTGATTTTCTGCGCGCGTGCTGCGCTGTCCCGACGAATATCTTTATTGATCGCCAGGCCCTGCCGATAATAATCTTCGGCGACCACCCGATCAGCGCCGCGATAGGCTAGGAATGCTGTATACATGCTGGCAAATACTACTAGAAGCGGCCCACCCAGCACGAGCCAAGTCCAAGGTTCGCGATACCAGCGGACAGTCACCGGTTTTTGCATGATAGGTAGTGCATCCATTTTCATCTCCTAACGCGGCATGAGAAACGCCGCTTTTTCAGTCACCGTTACGTTGGGATTCTCGCGATCGGTTACAACAAATGAAATTCGGTTCGAGCCGATACTTGCTTGGCCGGGCGGCACCCGTACGCGTACCGCGATGGCTTTGGTCGTCGCCGATGGAACTTCGGCATCGGCACCTGACACAATGACGGCGCCGGGCAATCCCTTTAGGGCAATCGTGTAGCGATGCGGCTTTTCTTCGGTATTCATGATCTGCAAGCGATAGACATTGTCGACTGACCCGTCTTCCACCACGCGCGGAATGCCGCGATCGCGAATCACATCGACTTTCAGCGGCAAACGCAATGCCAGCGTAGCGCTCGTTATCAAAACGATGAGCATAAGAATACCGCTATAGACCAAGATGCGCGGACGGAACACACGACGCCACATGGCGCGTTTATCCAGCTTGTTTGCCATGGCGTTATCGGTCGCATATCGAATCAACCCCTTGGCATAGCCCATCTTGTCCATGACCTGATCACAGCCGTCGACGCACGCAGCGCATCCGATGCATTCGTATTGCAAACCGTCGCGAATATCGATACCTGTCGGACACACTTGCACGCAAATTCCGCAATCGATGCAAGAGCCGAGCCCTAAGGTAGATAGATCGGCCTTCTTGTTACGTGGCCCGCGCGGCTCTCCACGTGCCGCGTCATAAGTGATAGTTAACGTATCCTTATCGAACATTGCACTTTGAAACCGTGCGTACGGGCACATGTATTTGCATACTTGCTCGCGCATCCAGCCGGCGTTGCCATATGTGGCAAACCCATAAAAGAGAATCCAGAAACTTTCCCAAGGGCCAAGCGACAAGGACAAGACTTCATGCCCCAGTTCGCGAATCGGCGTGAAGTAGCCAACGAAAGTAAAACCGGTCCATAACGCGATTGCCGCCCAAGTCGCATGCTTGGCTGACTTCAATCCGAATTTCTTGGCCGACAGCGGCTGACGATCCAAACGCATACGGGCGCTACGATCTCCTTCGATCTTGCGCTCCACCCACATGAAAATTTCGGTGTAGACGGTTTGCGGGCACGCATAGCCGCAGAACAATCGGCCCGCGATCGCCGTAAACAAGAATAGCGACAAGGCCGAAACGACCAAGAGCACCGCAAGATAAATGAAATCCTGCGGCCACAGCACGAGCCCGAAAATATGAAATTTGCGCGCCGCTAGATCAAAGAGGATAGCCTGTCTACCGTTCCAGGTCAGCCAGGCACCACCGTAAAAAATAGTTTGCGTGAACCACACCAGAACCCAGCGCCATGTGGCAAACCAGCCAGTCAGGGCACGCGGGTAGATTTTTTTTTGGACTTCGAAGAGAGTTTGTTCAACCTCTTGCGGAGTAAATTGCTTTAAAGGGGCACTATCCATTAGCGTTTACTTCTGCGGCGGCGCGCTCGCACTCGTTAAGCTGTTTGCCACCTTGGTTTCCTCTGCCGTAACTTGCGCGGCCGAAGCGCCGGAATTCGACAAGCCCCAAACATAAGCGGCAAGCAGGTGAATTTTGGCTTCGCTCAAAATGCCGGTGTGCGCAGGCATACGGCCGTTGCGACCCTTATTGATGGTTTCCATCACGTTGTCGATACCACCGCCATGCAGCCAAACTTTATCAGTTAGGTTAGGCGCGCCCAACGCCGGATTGCCCTTCCCTTCCGGACCATGGCAAGCCGCACAAGCGGCAAATTTCGATTTGCCGAGCGCAGCTTTGATAGGGTCATGTGCGGAATTGGATAGGCTCAATACAAAATTGGCGACATTGCGCACATCGTCATCGGAGCCGACCGCCGCTGCCATCGGCGGCATCATGCCGTTGCGGCCATCGCGGATGGATGCTTTAACGGTGTCAGGCGCACCGCCATAAAGCCAATCCTGATCGGTAAGATTCGGGAAACCCTTACTGCCCTGCGCATCCGAACCGTGGCATTGCGCGCATGAATTAAGAAACAAACGCTCGCCGATGGCCTTGGCTTGCGGATCTTTGGCGACTTCCTTGATGTCCATTGCGGCGTATTTGTTGAAGAGCGGGCCGTATTGCTTTTCGCCTGCCTTCATTTCATCTTGATATTCCTGTGTGGAGCTCCAACCGAGCTTGCCCTGGTTGCTTCCCAGCCCAGGGAAAAGCACAAGATACGCGACGCCGAAAACGATGGTTGCGTAGAACATAACGCTCCACCAACGCGGCAGCGGATTGTTGTGCTCCATTAAATCGCCATCCCAGACATGACCAGTCGTCTCGACCGGCAGCGGCTTGCCGTCGGCATCCACCTTAACCTTCATCTTCGATTGCGACCACAGCAGCAAGGCGCAGCCTGCAATACTCACCACCACCAGGATCGTAATCCAAATGCCCCACCATTCATTGAAAAAATCAGCCATGATTCGTTCCTGTCATTTCGGTATCGTTATCCATTTCCATGCGTCCGATTTTCTCGAAGCGTGCCTTGTTTTTGCTGCTATACGCCCACAGCGCAATGCCGATGAAAGTCACAAAACTCAAGACTGTGAAAATGTTGCTTAATTGGGTGAAGTCCATCTCAGTTCCTAATTTGTTGGGGACAGAGCACCGCCTTAGCCTATTCTGTTGAGGACAGATTACCGCTTCGCTTAACTCTGCCCTCAAATGAAAGCCTTCCGTCCCGTAATGGCTATCAATATTTGTTCTTGATCGCTGTGCCCAGCATCTGGAGGTACGCAACCAAAGCATCTTGCTCAGTCTTATCCTTCAATTCCTCCGGACCCTTGGCAATTTCTTCTTCCGAGTACGGCACGCCTAGCCGTTTCATGGCGCGCATTTTCGGCGCAATATCAGCCGGTTCCATCTTCGACTTGGCCAGCCACGGATAAGCAGGCATATTCGACTCCGGCACAACGTCACGCGGATTGTTCAAGTGAATGCGATGCCAGTCGTCGCTGTAGCGGCCGCCGACGCGTGCCAAATCGGGGCCGGTTCGCTTACTGCCCCACTGGAAAGGATGGTCGTACACCGATTCGCCTGCCACCGAGTAGTGGCCGTAGCGTTCGGTCTCGGCGCGGAACGGGCGGATCATTTGCGAATGGCAGTTGTAGCAGCCTTCGCGCAAATAAATATCGCGTCCAGCCAATTGCAGCGCAGTGTAGGGCTTAACGCCCTCCACCGGCTTGGTGGTCGATTTTTGAAAGAACAGCGGCACGATTTCAACCAAACCGCCGACGCTCACAACGAGGATGGACAACACCAGCATCAAGCCGATGTTTTTCTCAATCATTTCATGGGTAATTTTTTTCACATTCTTCTCCTGGCTCGATTACGCATGGACAGCCGCGTGACCGGCGACCGAGGCAGATGTCACGGGAATTTTCGCTTCGGTAGGCGTGCCGCCGGCGACGGTTCTGATCACGTTGTAAGCCATGCACAGCATGCCCGCGAGGTACATCGCGCCGCCGGTCAAGCGAATCACGTAATACGGGAAGGTCGCTTTCACGCTTTCGACGAAGGTGTAAGTCAGCGTGCCGTCGCCGTTCACTGCGCGCCACATCAAACCTTGCATCACGCCGGCAATCCACATCGACGCGATATACAGCACCACGCCGATGGTAGCGATCCAGAAGTGCACTTCGATCAGCTTCTTGCTGTACATTTCGGCACGGCCGAACAGGCGCGGCACGAGGTAGTACAAGCTGCCGATGGAAATGAAGCCGACCCAGCCGAGCGCACCGGAGTGCACGTGGCCTACGGTCCAGTCGGTGTAGTGCGACAGTGCGTTCACCGTCTTAATCGACATCATCGGGCCTTCGAAGGTCGACATGCCGTAGAACGACAAGGACACGATCAAGAAGCGCAGGATCGGGTCGGAGCGCAGCTTGTCCCAGGCGCCGGACAAAGTCATCATGCCGTTGATCATGCCGCCCCAGGAAGGCGCCAACAAAATTAGGGAAAACACCATGCCGAGCGACTGTGCCCAATCGGGCAAAGCGGTGTAGTGCAGATGGTGCGGACCCGCCCACATATAGGTGAAAATCAGTGCCCAGAAGTGAACGATGGACAAGCGATACGAATAAATCGGACGGCCCACTTGCTTGGGAACGAAGTAATACATCATGCCCAGGAATCCCGCGGTCAGGAAAAAACCCACCGCATTGTGGCCATACCACCATTGAATCATGGCGTCCTGCACACCGGCATATGCCGAATAGGATTTCATGAACGACACCGGCATCGCGGCGCTATTGACGATATGCAGAATCGCTACCGTCGCAATGAAGCCTCCGAAGAACCAGTTGGCGACGTAGATATGCTCCACCTTACGCTTGGCAAGCGTGCCGAAGAATACGATTGCGTAAGCCACCCACACCAAGGCGATCAAGATATCGATCGGCCACTCCAGCTCCGCATATTCCTTACCGGAGGTATAACCCAGCGGCAGCGACAGCGCCGCGGCGACGATCACCGCCTGCCACCCCCAAAACACGAATCCGGCCAGCTTGTCGCAAAACAGGCGCGTATTGCAAGTTCGCTGCACGGTATAGAAAGATGTCGCCATCAAGGCGCAGCCGCCGAAAGCAAAGATGACGGCATTCGTGTGCAACGGCCGCAGTCGCCCGTAACTCAGCCAAGGTATACCGAAATTTAACTCGGGCCAAGCAAGTTGGGCAGCGATAAAAACGCCGACCAGCATGCCGACCACGCCCCAAACAACGGCCATGATCGAGAACTGGCGAACGACGCGATAGTTATAAGTGGAAGAATTAGCTTGGCTCATGAGGTGGCTTCGAAAGTGGGTTTCGCCGCCACTCTATCGGACAGATCTTGAAATTCCCTTGATCCAGATCAATCCGATATTTCCCAAAATGCAATTAGTGTTTTAATCGGGGGAATCTTTGTCGCGAATAACGCGCTCTCCGGCGTCATCCAAATTATCAAATTGACGATGGCTGAGCGCCCACCAAAACAATCCGCCGATGGCGAATACCAGCACAACACTCAACGGAACCAGCAAATACAAAATATCCATTTAGTCTCTCAGGATTCTTAGTGAATTCATCACCACAATCAGCGAACTAAGCGACATGCCGATCGCCGCCTGCCAAGGCAGCAATAAACCTGCTACCGCCGCCGGAATCGCGATCACGTTGTACAGCACCGCCCAAGACAAATTTTGGTAAATCAGCTTAAGCGATTTACCGGTAACTTGTACCGCCGCTTGCAAATCCTGTAAGCGGCTCGACATCAGCACCAAGTCGCTTCTCGCCTGCGAGATCGGCGCGCCCTGACCCATGGCGATTGACACGTCGGCAAGCGATAGCACCGGGCCGTCGTTCATGCCGTCGCCTATCATCGCAACTACCGCGCCTTGTTGCTGAAGCGCCTTGACCATGTCGTGCTTTTGTTCGGGACGCAAATCTCCATATGCGGCAGAAATATTTAATTTTTGAGAAAATTGCGCCACCACATCTTCCTTGTCGCCGGAAAGGAGCAGCACTTTTTTTCCCATCTGCTGCAAGAATTCAATGCAGTTTTTTGCATCGGCTCGAAGTACATCTTCAAAAGCAAATAGCGCGATCCAACCTTGGGCATCGCCTAACGCAGCAAGAGTCTTGCCAGCAAACTCTTCCGGCACATTGAGATCTGCATTGCTTAAGGCTTGCACAAAGCCTATATTTCCAAGACGCAAACGCTGTTGATTTAAATGCGCTTCAATACCCTGTCCAGGAATTTCCTGCCAGTATGCAGGCCCTTCGTTTTCCAGGGCGATTGCGCGATCGGCAGTAGCACGCGCCAATGCTTTTCCGACAGGGTGCAACGATGCGCCAACTACCGCAGCCACCAATTTCAAGCAAGCGGCCTCATCGACATTTGACCGCAAAATCTGCATCTTCACCAAATGCAGCTTGCCTTCGGTGAGCGTGCCGGTTTTATCGAATACAAAATGCGTCGCGCGTGCCAAGGTCTCAACTGCCCTGCCGCGCGCAACCAGCACGCCTCTTCTGGCCAACTGCCCCACCGCTCCCGACATTACGCCGGGAGTCGCGAGCGAGAGCGCGCAAGGACAAGTAATCACCATCACCGTTACGGCGATCCACAATGCGCGAGATGGATCGATCCACCACCACGCCACGCCGGCTAGCATGGCCAATACCAAAATCACCGTCATGAAAACGCTGGCATGGCGATCCGCTAATGCAACGAGCGGCGGTTTTTCATTGGCGGCATTTTCCATCATACGAACCAGCGTGGACAATTGCGTCGCATCGCCGACGCGTTCGATGCGCATTACCAGGAAGCCGCCTAGATTCATCGCGCCGCCGATCAGTTTCGCGCCGGCTTTTTTCGGCACCGGATGCGATTCGCCGGTCATCAGCGATTCATCGCACTCGCTTTCACCTTCCACTACCGCACCGTCGGCTGGAATTTGCGCGCCCGGGGCGATCTGTACGCAGTCATCGATTTGCAGTTCGGCGGCAGGCGTAGACAGCGTACGGCGCGAGGCCGGATAATCGACTAGCTTTTCTGCTGTCAGCGGGACCAGTTCAGTCAATGCGCGCAAAGCAGCAGTACTCTTGCTATGCACTCGCGCTTCGATCATCCGAGCCGACAGCAGCAAAAAAACAAACATGATGAGTGAATCGAAATACACCGGTCCGCCGGCGAACGTGGCCCAACAACTGGCAAGGTATGTGACGATCACCCCGATCGATACCGGCACATCCATGCCGATGCGCCGATTTCGAATCGCCCGCACCGCTGAGCGATAAAAAGGATTCGCGGAAAAAAAAGTGACCGGCGTAGCGATCACTAAGCTCGCCAGCTTTAGAAGGCGATCGATATCCGGCGTTAAATCGCCATCCGGCGTAGGTACCGGCACCAAGTATGCCGGAAAGGCATACATCATCACTTGCATCATCGCGAATCCGGCGATGAATAAGCGCCATAGATCTAGCTTGCTTTGCTTCTCTTGCGAAGTATCTTTCGCACCGGATGGCAAGGCGCTATAACCTAGCGAAGTGATCGATTCAATGATGTCGTGCAAGGAGACTTGCCGAGGATTCCAACTCACGTCGGCACGATGTGAGGCAGAATTAATCCGAAATTCGCTCACGCCCGGCAAACGGCTTAAACGAAATTCAATGATTTGCGAGCACGCGGCGCAACGCATGCCGCCGATGGCAAGTTTTTCGTGCGCCAATGACGGCATATCATTTTTCATCTTGAGAAGCGGCTTGCGCTTTTTGTGCGAAGTATTGCTTCTGCATGCCCATCTGTTCGACCGTTTTCAATACGGAAGCGCAACCGTGGCAGCACACTTTCCGGCGCTCGCCTGCGAACTCCACTTCGACTGCGCGACTTTGACGCATGGAATCCCCGCAATGAAAACACTGGGTCTTTCCGGCCGCCCAATTTTTGCGCAGCGTATCGATCCATAGTTGAAAAATTTCTCCCATAATCGCCAATGATAGCGTGCAATTCTAATGAATGTTTTCCTGCCGTTTTTCTTGAAGCACGTAGTTCTTCCGGCCTATATTGGTGTTGATTGCAATCCAATACGCTTGGTGTAAGATTGAAGTGCTGGTCCCGAGCTTCATTTCTCAACTAACGAGTCGAATATCATGCAAAACACACTCCAAATTCTGTTCCGCGAAATTCCCCCTTCGGATGCGATCGAAGCTGAAATTCACAAACGCGTCGGCAAGCTAGAAAAGGTATGTGGCGATATCGTCAGTTGTCTGGTTTCAGTCGAACAGGATGCCAAACACAAGCATCAGGGCAAGCTTTACAAAGTGCGTGTCGACGTCACCGTGCCGGGAAGCGAACTGGTGGTCGATGGCCACCGCACCATGAATGAGGATGCTTATGTCGCCGTGCGCGATAGCTTCGAAGCAGCGACGCGGCAACTGGAAGAGTTCGTTCAGCGCCGCCGCGGCGACGTAAAAACACACGCAGCCTAAGGCGCGTCACTTCCCCTCTCCCGCTCGGGAGAGGGACTCAATTCATATTCTTAGTGCAGTTGGTGTTTCAGTTGAGACAGCTCCTGATGTGCCTGCGTTACCGCACTTCTCACCTGATCGCTTATGCCGTCGGCCTGTTCACAGGCACGCAATGCACGATCCCCTAACTCTTCCAAATCATCGACGCATTGAATGATTTGGCTTTCATCTTGCGATTGCAAGACTTGTCTTGCTTGATCCGATTGCTGATCCATTTGTTGTAGGCATTGCTGCAAATCCTGAGGAATATTCGATTCCGAACTGCATGCCTGCATTGCTTGATCGATCGTTTGATCGATATGGTTGAATTGCTGCCTGATTTCATTAACTTGCATCATGATGAAGCTCCTTCACGCTAGTGCTCTGAAAAACGCGAACGCTCAGAGTTTCTATTTGATAAAGGGCAAACTATGAAGTTCCGTGCGACGCCTCTCCCTTACTAACTGGTTGCAAAATTCAAGGGCAATTTCAAAAACGCCGTATCGGCTTCCGGCGAGGCATGCACTTCGAAGCCTAGACATTTCACCAGCTCGATGATGTCGTGATTTTCCGCCAGTGCTTCGCCTATCATCTCTACCGTGCCGCGCGCCTTGCAGTACGCGATCATCTTTTTCATGAGCAGTGTACCGAGCCCCAACCCTTTCACATCCGAGCGAACGATGACGGCAAACTCGGCTTGAACATTGTCGGGATCGGTCACGACACGAACGACGCCTAATGTCTCGTGCCGCCCTTCTTCGGATTGCCGGCTCGCGATGAATGCCATCTCGCGGTCGTAGTCGATTTGGGTTAAGCGTGCCAATTGCGCGGGTGACAGCTCGCGCATGCTGCCGAAGAAACGGTAGTGCACATCCTGAGGGGCCAAAGCTTGGAAAAACGTCATATGCGCCGGCCCGTCTTCAGGCATGATCGGCCGCAACAGCAGCGGCTCTCCGTGCCACATGATTCTTTCTTCCAGCTCATTCGGATAGGGGCGAATCGCCATCCGTTCGATTGCCGACTCGCCTGCCTCCATCACCCGAATACGCGCATCCAATGCGATCGCGCCATGAGAATCCGCCAACAGAGGATTGATATCGAGTTCGGCAATTTGCGCGATATCGGTAATGAGATGCGAGATTTGAATGAGTGTGCGTGAAATCGTGTCCATATCCGCCGGCGGACGATTGCGATATCCGGCGAGCAGCTTCGACACGCGGGTACGCGAGATCAAATCGCGAGCCAGCGTCATATTCAAAGGAGGCAAGGCAATTGCGCGATCCGCCATGACCTCGACAGCCGTACCGCCCTGCCCGAACATGATGACCGGCCCGAATACAGGATCGGTGGTAACACCGACGATCAGCTCGTGCGCATCCGGACGGCGCAACATAGCTTGCACGGTAAAGCCTTGCAGGACGGCCGTTGGCCGCAGCTCTGCGATGCGCTTTTTCATGGCGGCGCCCGCGGCGCGGACCGCATCGGCCGACTCAAGATCAAGCGCCACGCCGCCCACATCCGACTTGTGCGTAATTTCTTTCGACAGAACTTTTAAAGCGACCGGAAATCCTAATTCGCCCGCCAAGCGAGCCGCTTCTTCAGGATCTTGCGCAACGCGGGTAGCGACAATCGGGACACCGTAAGCGGCGAGCACATCTTTGGCTTCCGCTTCCGTCAGCAAGTCTCGGCCCTCGCCGATTACCTTGGCGACGATGGAACGCGCTTTCACTCGATCCGGCACAAAGTCGTCATGCGCTGTCGCCGGCACTTGCATCAGCAAATCCTGATTGCGCTGATATCGCACAATTTGCATGAAGCCTCGGACCGCATCTTCCGGCGTATCGTAGGTCGGAATGCCGGCCTCGGCAAATAGTGCGCGCGCCGGTGCTACCGAATTCCCGCCCAGCCAGCAAGAAAGAATATTGCGTCCGGATTGTTGGGCAAGCGGCGCTACTGCCCGAGCAATATCTAGACTGGGCACGATCGCTGTCGGTGCGTGTATGAACAACAGCGCATCCGCGTCGTGATCGTTCATCAGCACTTCCATTGTTTTTACGTAACGCTCAGGCGGCGCATCGCCGATGATGTCGATGGGATTACCGTGCGACCAAGTCGAAGGCAAAATCTCATTCAACTTTGCGAGCGTGTCGTCGGACAATGCCGCTTTCTTTCCTTGCTCCAGCATTAACGCATCGGTTGCCATCACGCCCGGGCCGCCGCCATTGGTGACGATGGCAAGCCGGTCGCCCTTCATGGGTTTGGCGCGTGCTAGGGTTTCTACTGCGTCGAACAAATCTTCCGTGGAATACACGCGCAGCATGCCGGCACGGCGAATGGCGGCGTCGTATACGTCGTCGGCACCGGCCAGTGCGCCGGTATGTGATGCCGCAGCCTTGGCGCCTTCCGGCGAACGACCTGCCTTCAATACCAGCACCGGCTTGCTGCGTGCCGCCGCGCGCGCCGCCGACATGAACTTGCGCGCCGCTTTAATATCTTCTACATACAGCAAGATCGCGCTGGTATCGGCATCGCTCGCCAAAAAATCGAGCACGTCGCCGAAATCGACATCGGCGCTGTCGCCCAAGGAAATGAATCGTGAGAATCCGATGTTGCGCGTCTTGGCCCAATCCAGAATACCGGTGACGAGTGCTCCCGATTGCGAGACGAAGGCAATTTTTCCTGGGATGGCATCCGTATGCGCAAAGCTCGCGTTCAAACCAATCCCAGGCACCAGCAATCCAACACAATTGGGGCCAAGGATGCGTAGCAGATACGGCTTTGCGGCATCCAGCATCGCCTGCTTGAGGGTTTTTCCCTTCGCATCCCTGATCGCACCAAGACCTGCGGTCAAGACGATTGCCGCTTTGGTGCCACGCCGTCCCAACTCCTCGACCAATTCCGGAATCGTTGCGGGCGGCGTGCAAATAACAGCCAACTCCGGAGCTTCAGGCAGACGAGAAATGTTCGGGTAAGTCTTTAAGTCGGCCAAATTGTCGTACTTCGGATTGACCGGATATATCTTTCCATGGAATCCCGCAGCAACGATATTGCGCAGAACGGTCGCACCGACGCTATATGGGCGTTTCGAGGCGCCGATGATGGCGACCGACTTCGGTGCGAATAAGTAATGAAGGTTCCTGACAGTCATGAAAGCCCACGGAATTTTGAAAAGATGTCCGAGTGTGCGGCAGACTCATGTTCCGTAGTTGACTTATGTCAAAACCACAATAAGGTGCCGCGCAGAGATAAGTTGCACAATTATGGCCAAATCGCATCGAGGAAAAAGCGTAGAGGCATAAAAAAAGCGCGGGAGACCCGCGCTTTTTCTTTACATCGAATCGCGATTACAGCGTCAGGCCGCCGGTCACTTCGATGGTTGCGCCGCTGATGTAGCTGGCTTCGTCGGAAGCGAGGAACGCGTAAGTGTTGGCGATCTCTTCCGGCTTACCCAGGCGCGCCATCGGCACGCGCTCTTCCATCGACTTGATCACGTCAGCTGGCATGTCTTTCAGGATGCTGGTGGCGATGAAGCCCGGGCACACGCAGTTGACGCGGATGCCTTTGCGGCCCAGTTCGCGGGTCCAGGTCTTGGCCATGCCGATCACGCCGAACTTGGTTGCGGCGTAGTTGGTTTGACCGAAGTTGCCGAACAGGCCGACGATCGAGGAAGTGATCAGGATGGCGCCAGACTTTTGCTCGAGCATGATGTCGACCACTGCCTTGGTGCAGTTGAATACGCCCTTGAGATTGACGTCGATCACCTTGTCGAACTGGGCTTCGGTCATTTTCTTCAGAGTCGAATCCATCACGATACCGGCGTTGTTGACCAAGGTATCGATACGGCCATATTTCTCCATGACGCCTTTGACCATGGCATTGATGGTGTCCGGCTTGGTAACGTCGACTGCATAGCCGACAGCCTCACCCTTCGCTTCGCGAATTTGATTGACCACAGCGTCGACGCCTGCCTGGTTCATGTCGCACACGACAACCTTGGCGCCTTCTTGCGCAAACTTCAGAGCAGTTGCTTGACCAATACCTTGAGCTGCACCGGTGATGATAGATACCTTATTCGCGAGTCGCATTGAATCTCCCTGGAACTTAAACAAATGAACTAAGCAAAGCTATGCAGAACTAGAGCGACAAGCCAATCCTCAAATCTGATTCAATGACATTGCACATCCAACTGCCAACTTCAGCTACCAACGCCGGCCCGATTTGCGTCGGAAACGGCACGAAAACGAAGGGATTGCCAGTTTCCTTTCGTCAAGGTTGTTAATTTAACTTATTCCCCACATTTCTGGTATGGGCGAACCCTCACTTTTCAGACAGTTTTTTTAATTTTTTATTCAATTCCTGTCATGGAAGCAATGAGATGTGTTCCTTTCGGCAATTTTGCTCCAAAAAGTAGCAAATTTACGGCATCGTTCAAGCGCATCGTTAAAGTGATAACGCCGCCCGGATTTTTTCTAAAGCAGAAGCGTCTTCGATGGTCGGCAGTTCGCCGGGATCACGACCTTCGCATATCGCTTGAATTGCCCGACGCAATAATTTTCCGGAACGCGTTTTTGGCAACATCGAAACGAAATGAACACGCGCCGGACGCGCGATCGCGCCCAATTGTTTATCAACAGTCGCCATCACTTCAGCTTCTAATTCCCTGCTGCCATCTGCCGTCGCAATGCTGTCGGAATCCTTCGGTATGGCGAAAGCTACCGCAACTTGGCCTTTCAACTTATCTTCAACGCCCACTACCGCCACTTCCGACACATTCGGGTGACTAGAAATGCTTTCTTCGATTTCGCGCGTTCCCAAACGATGGCCTGCAACATTAATGACGTCATCAGTGCGTCCTAAGATGAAGTAGTACCCATCTTGATCTCGAATGCCCCAGTCAAAGGTGGAGTAGGCTTGAACGTTTTTGAAGTTACTCCAGTAAGTCTTGATGAAGCGCTCATCATCCCCGTACACGGTTTGCATGCAGCCGGGCGGCAATGGGCCTTCAATGACGACCACACCTTTTTCATTGTCGCCGCATACCTCGCCGGTGGCTTCATTGAGAATTTTGACCTGATAACCGTACATGGGAATGCCGGGGCTTCCCAGACGGGTTACCCGCTCGTCCAGGCCGCGCGCAATCGACAAAATCGGCCAACCGGTCTCCGTTTGCCAGTAATTGTCGATGATCGACACGCCCAGCTGATTGGATATCCATGCGGCAGTCGGTTCATCCAACGGCTCGCCTGCAAGATACAAAGCCTTTAGTGAGGACAAATCGTGCTTCGTCATGAACTCCGACGAATGCTTTTTCAAAACACGTATCGCCGTCGGCGAAGAAAACATACGGGTGACCTTGTACTTCTCAACGATGCTCCACCAGATGCCGGCGTCCGGGCAAGTCGGCAAGCCTTCATACATGACGGTAGCCATACCGGCAATCAGCGGACCGTACACGATATACGAATGACCGACCACCCAGCCGATGTCTGACGAACAGAAAAAAGTTTCGCCGGCATTCCCGCAGTAGATGTGCTGCATTGATGAAGCCAAGGCAACCGCATACCCGCCGACATCACGCTGCACGCCTTTGGGCTTGCCGGTGGTACCCGATGTGTAAAGGATGTAAGACGGCTCGTTCGATTCCAGCCAGGTGATCGGCACATCGGCTTGCATATGGCGCTCGCGCAGCATGGCATAACAAATATCGCGTCCGGGTACCAATACCATCGGTGCCAATCCCCGATCGACCAGCAACACCCGATCAGGCTTGTGTTCGGCGAGCTGAATCGCTTCATCCAGCAAAGGCTTATAAGGAATGCGCTTGCCGCCGCGCGAACCGGCATCCGCCGAAACGATCAGCTTGGGCCGTGCATCGTCGATGCGCGATGCCAAGCTATTGGAGGCAAAGCCGCCAAATACGACCGAATGAATGGCGCCGATGCGCGCGCATGCCAGCATGGCGAACACCGCCTCGGCGATCATAGGCATATAAATCAAAACGCGGTCGCCTTTTCCCACGCCTAGCTCTTGCATCATGGCCGCGGTACGCATGACTTCGGCCTGCAATTCAGCGAAGGTGTAGGTTTTTTCGCTATTGGTCTCGGTTGAGACGGCGATCAGCGCCGGCTTATCGCCTTGCTGCGCAACCCAGCGATCCACCGCATTGTGGCAAAGATTAGTTTGACCATCGACGAACCACTTGGCAAAGGGCGGATCGGCAAAATCCAGTACACGCGAAAACGGTTGGCGCCAGTCGATGCGGCGCGCTTCTTTGCCCCAGAATTCCTGTGGATCGGTAATAGATTGGCGATACAGGTCGGCGTAGTCCATCGGGGTCTCCTATTGCGAATTCTTTTTGGGATATGGGCACAGTATGCACATGCCAGCTTACTCTGCACTTACGCGATCACTGCTGCGCTTTAACAAAAAAGCGCTACGGCACCCCTGCCGTAGCGCTCCCCCTTACTACTTACTACAACAACTACGACTACACCTACAAATCAAATCACATACAGATCGACATACTCGTTGACCGGCATCGCTTCGAGTTTTACCTGATCGAGCGACACATCAAGAATCACGTTTTGCTGCTTGGCCGGAAATCGACGAGCCAAGTTGGTCTTGAACTTCGCTTCCAAAAGCGGTATGCCTTCCTTGCGGCGGCGAGCGTGGCCAATCGGATATTCCACCACCACTTCTTCCAGCAGTTCGCCTGTATTCATCTCCACCGACAATGCGTTGGAGATGGAACGTTTTTCGGGATCGTGATAGTCATTGGTGAAGCCGGGATCTTCCACGCACTTGATCTTGTCGCGCAAGACATCGATACGCGGATCGGCGGCTGCGTCCTCTTCATAATCGTTCGCAGTTAAATGGCCGTATAAGAGGGGCACTGAGACCATGTACTGAATACAATGATCGCGATCGGCAGGATTGCTTAACGGTCCTCGCTTGTCGATGATACGGATGCAGGCTTCATGCGTCCGTATCGTGATCCTCTTAATGTCTTCCGCCGACTTGCCTATTTTCTTTAATGTCGCATGCAAGATCATGGCGGCTTCAACCGCAGTTTGCGCATGGAACTCCGCCGGATAAGAAATCTTGAACAATACGTTTTCCATGACATAGCTGCCATACGGACGCCGGAGCTTGAAAGAATTTCCTTTGAATAGCACGTCGTAGAAACCCCAAGTCTTCTCGGTCAATGCCGACGGATACCCCATCTCCCCGGTCTTAGCCATCAATGCAAGACGAACAGCACGCGAAGTCGCGTCGCCGGCAGCCCACGACTTACGCGAACCGGTGTTTGGCGCCTGCCGATAAATGCGCAGCGGTTGGCCATCCACCCATGCTAACGACACTGCACTCAAAATTTCTTCACGCGACAGGCCTAGCATTTGTGCGACGACTGCGGTGGAAGCTACCTTCACCAGCACGACATGATCCAGGCCGACCTTGTTGAATGCATTTTCCAACGCAATGCATCCCTGAATCTCATGCGCCTTGATCATGCTGGTCAATACGTCGCGCATGGTCAGCGGCTTCTTGCCGGTCGCAACCGCGTTGCGCGATAGCCAATCTGCAATCGCCAGAATGCCGCCGAGATTGTCGGAGGGATGTCCCCATTCTGCGGCGAGCCATGTATCGTTGAAGTCAAGCCAGCGGATCATCGTCCCGATATCGAATGCCGCTTGCACCGGGTCGAGCTGAAACTGCGTGCCCGGCACCTTGGCGCCGTTGGGACACATCGTGCCATGCACGATGGGTCCAAGCAGTTTGGTGCAAGCCGGATATTCAAGCGCCTCAAGACCGCAACCGAGCGTATCGATCAAGCAATTGCGCGCGGTTTCATACGCGAGGTCGGACTTGATCTCGTAGCCCTGGACATAGTCCGCGATATCGGTCAGAACCCTGTCCCAATTGGGACGCTTGGCGAAATTCATGTCAATGAGACATGAAAATCAAGGCCATTGTTCCGCACACCTGCGCGCTCAAAAGGCGTCGCCCGGCACGCGCACCCAACCTTCCATCAGCACGCGCGCGCTGCGGCTCATGATCGCCTTGGTCACGCTCCATTCACCGTTGATTTGGCTGGCTTCGGCGCCGACCCGCAAGGTGCCGGAAGGATGGCCGAAGCGTACCGCGGTGCGCGCATCGCCGCCGGCGGCAAGGTTTACCAGCGTGCCGGGTATCGCTGCGGCGGTACCGATAGCTACCGCCGCGGTGCCCATCATGGCGTGATGCAGTTTACCCATGGATAGCGCGCGCACCAGCAAATCAATATCGGAAGCGGCGACTTTCTTACCGCTGGAGGCGACGTAATCTTTTGGTTTGGCGACGAAGGCAACTTTGGGCGTGTGCTGACGCTTGGCAGCTTCATCGACGTTCTTGATCAAGCCCATACGAACTGCGCCGTACGCGCGGATAGTTTCGAACATGGTCAAGGCCTTGCTATCGCCGTTGATCGCGTCCTGCAATTCGGTACCGGTGTAGCCGATATCTTCCGCATTCACGAAAATGGTCGGAATGCCGGCGTTAATCATGGTGGCCCGGAGTGTCCCGACGCCGGGCACTTCAAGATCGTCGACCAGATTCCCCGTCGGGAACATTGCGCCGCCCGCGCCTTCTTCCTCGGCTGCCGGGTCCATGAATTCCAGTTGTACTTCAGCGGCGGGGAAAGTGACGCCGTCGAGCTCGAAGTCGCCGGTTTCCTGCACTTCGCCATTGGTAATCGGGACGTGCGCAATAATGGTCTTGCCGATATTGGCTTGCCAAATGCGAACGGTCGCCATGCCGTTTTGCGGAATGCGGCCGGTGTCGACCAGTCCGCTGCTGATGGCAAACGAGCCCACTGCAGCGGAGAGATTGCCACAGTTGCCGCTCCAGTCGACAAACGCCTTGTCGATCGACACTTGGCCAAACAGGTAATCGACGTCGTGATCGGCCTTGCTGCTCTTGGACAGAATCACCGTCTTGCTGGTACTCGACGTTGCACCGCCCATGCCATCGATCTGCTTGCCGTAAGGGTCGGGGCTGCCGATGACACGCAATAAAAGTGCATCACGTGCAGCACCCGGCACTCGCGCAGCTTCGGGCAAATCCTGCTGGCGAAAGAACACGCCTTTGCTTGTGCCGCCGCGTATATAAGTGGCGGGAACTTTGATTTGAGGTACGTGTGCCATGCGAATATTCCTTATTAAGCTGCCTTTGCCGAGGAAGACGATGCAAGAAAGTCCTGCGCGAATCGCTGCAACACGCCGCCGGCTTCATAGATCGACACTTCTTCAGCGGTATCGAGACGGCAAGTCATCGGCACTTCCACGCGCTCGCCGTTCTTGCGATTGATCACGAGGATCAAGTCGGCGCGCGGCTTGCGTTCACCGATCACATCATAGGTCTCGGTGCCGTCGATGTTCAAAGTCAGGCGGTTCGTGCCCGGCTTGAACTCCAGAGGCAGCACACCCATGCCGATCAAATTGGTGCGGTGAATACGCTCGAAACCTTCGGCGGCGATAACTTCCACGCCCGCCAAACGCACACCTTTCGCGGCCCAGTCACGCGAAGAACCTTGACCGTAGTCGGCCCCGGCGACGATGATCAGAGGCTGCTTGCGATTCATGTAGGTTTCGATGGCTTCCCACATGCTCATGACTTTGCCTTCCGGCTCGACGCGCGCAAGCGAACCCGACTTTACCTTGCCCTCGGCATCGCGCACCATCTCGTTCTTCAGCGTCGGATTGGCGAAGGTGGCGCGTTGCGCCGTGAGGTGATCGCCACGGTGCGTCGCGTAAGAATTGAAGTCCTCCTCCGGCAAACCCATCTTGGCGAGATACTCGCCGGCAGCCGAGTTCGGTAGAATCGCATTCGACGGCGACAAGTGATCGGTCGTGATGTTATCCGGCAGCACGGCCAGCGGGCGCATGCCCTTCAATGTACGCTCACCCGCCAACGCGCCTTCCCAGTACGGCGGACGGCGAATGTAAGTCGATTGCGGACGCCAGTTGTACAGCGGACTGACTTTTTCGCCTTTGTCCGATTGAATCGCGAACATAGGCTCGTAGACATTACGGAACTGCTCCGGCTTGACGCTGGACTTCATGATCGCGTCGATCTCAGCATCGGAAGGCCAGATATCCTTCAGGCGAATTTCCTTGCCGTCGACCACGGTCAACACATCCTTTTCGATATCGAAGCGAATCGTACCGGCGATCGCATAAGCCACCACCAGCGGAGGCGAAGCCAGGAATGCTTGCTTGGCGTACGGGTGGATACGGCCGTCGAAGTTGCGATTGCCGGACAGGACGGCGGTCGCGTACAAGTCGCGGTCGATAATTTCCTGTTGAATCTTCGGATCGAGTGCGCCGGACATGCCGTTGCAAGTAGTGCAGGCAAACGCAACCACACCGAAGCCAAGCTTTTCCAAATCCGACAGCAATCCCGCTTCTTTCAAATACAGCTCGACCACTTTGGACCCGGGCGCGAGAGAACTCTTCACCCAAGGCTTACGAACCAATCCCAGCTTGTTGGCATTGCGCGCCAAGAGGCCGGCGGCAATCACGTTGCGTGGATTGCTGGTGTTGGTGCAGCTGGTAATTGCCGCGATGATCACCGCGCCGTCCGGCATCTGGCCGGGCACTTCTTCCCATTTGCCGGCTATGCCCTTGGCTGCCAAGTCACTGGTGGCCAAACGCGCATGCGGGTTGGATGGGCCGGCCATATTGCGCACAACGGTAGACAAATCGAACTTAAGCACGCGCTCATATTCGGCATTTTTTAGGGTATCCGACCACAAGCCGGCTTCCTTGGCATAGGTTTCCACCAGCTTGACTTGTTCATCGGTGCGGCCGGTCAACTTCAGGTATTCAATGGTTTGCTGGTCGATCGAAAACATCGCAGCAGTCGCGCCATATTCCGGCGCCATGTTGGAGATGGTTGCGCGGTCGCCCAAGGTTAATGCAGCCGCGCCTTCGCCATAAAACTCAAGGTAGGCGCCGACCACTTTGGATTTGCGCAGGAATTCCGTCAATGCCAGCACGATGTCGGTCGCAGTAATGCCCGGCTGCGGACGACCGGAGAGTTCCACGCCGACGATTTCGGGCAGACGCATCCACGACGCACGGCCCAGCATGACGTTCTCGGCTTCCAGGCCGCCGACACCGACAGCGATCACGCCCAGCGCGTCGACGTGCGGCGTGTGAGAGTCGGTGCCGACCAGCGTATCGGGGAATGCCACGCCGTCTTGGGCGTGTATCACCGGCGACATGCGCTCCAGATTAATCTGATGCATGATGCCGTTACCCGGCGGGATCACGTCGACATTTTTGAAGGCGAGCTTGGTCCAGTTGATGAAGTGGAAGCGGTCTTCGTTGCGGCGATCTTCGATCGCACGATTTTTCGAAAACGCTTCCGGGTCGAATCCGCCGCACTCGACAGCCAAGGAATGGTCGACGATCAGCTGCACCGGCACAACCGGATTAACCTTGGCCGGGTCTCCCCCTTGATCGGCGATCGCATCGCGCAAGCCGGCGAGGTCGACTAACGCTGTCTGACCGAGAATGTCGTGGCACACAACGCGCGCCGGAAACCATGGGAAGTCGCGCTCGCGCTTCACCTCGATGAGCTGCTTCAGGCAATCGGCGAGGATGTCCGGGTCGCAGCGGCGCACCAGGTTCTCGGCATGCACGCGCGAGGTGTACGGAAGCTTGTCCCAAGCGCCGGGCTGGATCGCGTTTACTGCAGCACGTGCATCGAAATAATCCAGTGTGGTGCCGGGCAGGTTTTTGCGGTATGCGGTGTTCATGGCTATTGTCCAGAAAGTTGGCAATTATTAGGTGCTCGAGTCGGTCATGCTTGCATGACCGACTCGGAGCGTCGAACAGCATGTTGCCGACGCTATTACTTACGGTCCCGGATCGGTACGAACTTCAGATCTTCCGGGCCGACGTAGTTGGCACTCGGACGAATGATCTTGTTGTCGATGCGTTGTTCGATGATGTGCGCGGACCAACCGGAGGTACGGGAGATCACGAACAGCGGCGTAAACATCGCGGTCGGCACGCCCATCATGTGATACGAAACAGCGGAGAACCAGTCGAGGTTCGGGAACATTTTCTTGATTTCCCACATGACGGATTCCAGGCGCTCGGCGATGTCGAACATCTTCATCGAGCCGGCTTCCTTCGACAGGTCACGCGCGACTTCCTTGATGACCTTGTTGCGCGGATCGGAGATGGTGTACACCGGGTGGCCGAAGCCGATCACGACTTCCTTGTTCTCGACGCGCTTCTTGATATCGGCTTCCGCTTCATCCGGATTGTCGTAGCGCTTCTGGATTTCGAAAGCGACTTCGTTGGCGCCGCCGTGCTTGGGACCGCGCAATGCGCCGATCGCGCCGGTGATGGCGGAGTACATATCGGAACCCGTGCCGGCGATGACGCGGCCGGTGAAGGTGGAAGCATTAAACTCATGCTCCGCGTACAGGATGAGCGAGGTGTGCATGGCCTTGACCCACAGCTCGGACGGCGCCTTGCCGTGCAACAGGTGCAGGAAGTGACCGCCGATGGAGTCATCGTCGGTTTCCACTTCGATGCGCTTGCCGTTGTTGCTGAAGTGGTACCAATACAGCAGCATGGAACCGAGCGATGCCATCAGCTTGTCGGCAATGTCGCGTGCGCCCGGAACATTGTGGTCGTCCTTCTCCGGCAATGCGCAGCCGAGCGCGGAAACACCGGTGCGCATCACATCCATCGGATGCGACGCGGCAGGCAGGGCTTCCAATACGGCTTTTACGCTGGCCGGCAAACCGCGCAAGGACTTCAGCTTGATCTTGTAGGCCTTCAATTCGGAAGCGGTCGGCAGCTTGCCGTGCACCAGCAGATGAGCGATTTCCTCGAATTCGCAAGCGTCCGCCACATCGAGAATGTCGTAACCGCGATAGTGCAAATCATTGCCACTGCGGCCAACGGTACACAGCGCGGTATTGCCGGCGGTGACGCCGGACAGTGCGACGGATTTTTTCGGTTTGAAACCGGAAGCTTGTTGCTCGCTCATAGAGTTCTCCTTAATGATGTAGGAAGGTTATTTGGCTTTCTGTTGCGCAAACAGCGCGTCCAGCTTTTGCTCGAAATCGTGATAGTTGATGCGCTCATACAGTTCCATGCGGGTCTGCATGGTGTCGACCACATTCTTCTGCGTGCCGTCGCGGCGGATCGCCGTAAAGACGTTTTCCGCCGCCTTGTTCATGGCGCGGAACGCCGACAGCGGATACAACACCAGACCGACGTCGGCCGATTTCAATTCCTCGGTCGTATACAAAGGCGTTGCGCCGAATTCGGTGATGTTGGCCAGCACCGGCACTTTCACCGCATTCGCAAAAGTCTTGTACATCGCCAGTTCGGTGATCGCTTCGGGGAAGATCATGTCGGCACCGGCTTCGACGCAAGCGATCGCCCGGTCCAGCGCGGCTTCCAAGCCTTCGACGGCGAGCGCATCGGTGCGTGCCATGATGACGAAGTTGTCATCGGTACGCGCATCCACGGCAGCCTTGATGCGATCGACCATTTCCTGCTTGGTGACGATTTCCTTATTCGGACGATGGCCGCAGCGCTTCGCCCCCACCTGGTCTTCGATATGAATTGCCGCCGCGCCGAACTTGACCATGGACTTGACCGTACGTGCCACATTGAACGCGGAAGAGCCGAAGCCGGTATCGACATCGACCAGCAAGGGCAAATCGCACACGTCGGTAATGCGGCGCACGTCGGTCAGCACATCATCGAGATTGGAAATGCCCAGGTCGGGCAAACCCAGCGAGCCGGCCGCAACGCCGCCGCCGGAGAGATAAATAGCTTTGAAGCCGGCACGCTTGGCCAATAATGCGTGATTGGCATTGATGGTGCCGACCACCTGTAGCGGAGATTCTTCTTTCACTGCCTTGCGAAAGGCGGCACCTGCGGAGTAATGCGTCATATCAGCTCCCTTGAAGTGGGCAACCGTTTCACGGCTGCGAATGTGATCCGATATTGCAATCGGTGTGCCACACCTTGCTTTGGGTTACTAATACCCCTATGAGAAGCGCAATAATTCTAGAAAAATCATGTGCTTAAGCCAGGAGAAGACGCGTGGGCGAAAAAGCATGGGCATATTTCAAATGTTCCAAAATGTGTTACATTTGGAACATTTGAAACGCATTGTGAAACATGGCGAAACAAGCTTTCCCTCTTCGTGATACGAGCGATAAACCGGTCATCTGGACAGTATCCATTTCGCGCCTGTTTGATCTTTTCCGCGACATCATGGTCGAGTTCGACGATCGCGCGGTGGTCGAACCGATTCATCTAGGCTTTGAAGAAGCAGTTCAGCATATCCGCGAGCGCATGGCCAACGAGCGCTGCGATGCGATCATCGCCGCCGGCTCCAACGCCGCATATTTGAAGAGCCGAATATCCGCAGTACCTGTCGTCATCGCCAAGGCGAGCGGCTTCGATGTATTGCAAGCACTGACGCGCGCGCGCAAAGTCACGAACGAAATCGGCCTAGTCACTTATCAGGAAACCATGCCGGAACTGGCGGAATTCCAAGCCACCTTCGGCCTAAGCATCGAACAACGCACCTACGCTACGGAAGAGGATGCGCGCGCGCAAATTAGAGAATTGAAGGCCGCAGGCATCAAAGCCGTCGTAGGCGCGGGCTTGATCACCGACTTGGCGGAAGAAGCCGGATTAACCGGCGTCTTCCTTTACTCGGCTGCCACCATACGCAAAGCGTTCGAGGACGCCCTGGAGATGGCCCGCTTCACCCAGCTCGAATCCAGCCGCGGGCGCCTGCATCCGCACGCCGACGCATTGCGCGCCAAGCATGGCTTGAACGATTTGCGCGGCGACTCCCCCGCGATGCAAAACGTGCGTCAATCAATTGCTTTATTTGCCAAATCGCCGGCCACCGTCTTGATTCAGGGCGAAACCGGCACCGGAAAAGAATTGGTCGCCCAAGCCATTCATCGCGAAAGCCCGCGAGTGCGCCAGCCCTTCGTCGCCATCAATTGCGGTGCCGTCGCCGAGTCCTTGCTGGAATCGGAATTATTCGGCTACGAGGAAGGTGCGTTCACCGGTTCGCGCCGCGGCGGCCATGCCGGTCTCTTTGAGGCTGCCAACCGCGGCACCCTCTTCCTTGACGAGATCGGCGAGATGCCACTGCAACTGCAAACGCGTCTTTTGCGCGTACTGGAAGAACGTGAAGTCGTTCGCGTCGGCGGCACGCGGCCGATCCCGGTCGACGTGCGCATCATCAGCGCCACGCACTGCGACTTGGATACCCGCATTAAAGATGGACGCTTCCGCGCCGACTTGTTTTACCGGCTCGGTGTCTTGCGTTTGACTTTGCCTGCACTACGCGAACGGCGCAGCGATCTGGTGTCGCTGGCCGAGTGGTGTTTGAAAAATGCTTTGGCCTCATTGGGTGCGCGTCCTCACGCCAACCTACATGCAGAAGTAGTGGCGTGCGCACCGCTGCTGTCCGACTACGATTGGCCGGGCAACGTGCGTGAATTGCGCAACATGATGGAAAGGCTGGCGCTATTTTTGGCCGCGCAGCCGCTACAAGCACTCACGCCAAGTTTCGTCATATCGGTGGCGCCGGAATTTGCGAAGCGTCCAGGCGATGCTGACGCAATCAGTCTCTCGGCTTCTAACGCCGATGCTGCACAAGAAACGATTGCAGAAGTGCTGGCGCGCTTTGGCGGCAATCGCGAAGCGGCTGCACGCCATCTCGGCATCAGCCGTACGACGCTATGGCGAAAAATTCGGCAACAAAGTTAGAAATGCCAGTCAGCGGGCCGCTTCTGCCAACGGCCTTTGTTCCTGCAGCGAATATGCCTTGATTACATAGTCGCCTAGTTCACGCAAAATTCGTACATCCTCTTTGTCGAAGTTGCGTTCTTCCTCATGGGACAAAATCCATATCGTACCCAGCGGTTTTGCATTGGACAGGTAAAGCGGAATCACTAAGGCTTCAGCAACGGGAATGCTGACTATGTTCAGCCAATTGAAATATCGTCCCGGCTGACGAAAAAGCTGAGGCTCTTTAAACTTGAGACAAATGCCGCAAGGGCTATCGTGGCGCGGCACTTTCCCGCCGGCGAACGAAGCCGCCTTCCCCGCAACAACGTCCCAACCGAAAAATTCCTCATTGCCCGCGTTGTGCACAATACTAATGCCGGCGGATCCCGCCTCGCACATAGACGCCGCTAATTCGCAGAGCATGGACACCAAAGTCGTGGAACGTTGTTCAACATGACGACTGATTTCTCGTAACGCCGACAACTCTTTCTGTATGTTCGCGAGTCGCCTTGGACGACGTTGCAGCTCGTCGGTGATAAGAATGTCACTGAGTGCAGTATTCGAAGCAGTCATGAGCCTAGGAAGGAAAATATTGTCGTTATAGAATTAGCCAAATGATAATCAAATCGTCCAAGTTTCCCACTGGCCGAACGACCAGATTTAACCTTCTTTAACCATGAGTCTCGCAAGTTGACCGTTTGTGTCCGATTTGTGCGTTGGCGGCCGCCCATAAAAAATGACTAGCTGTTGACGCGCAAGGCAAGGCCACTTAGTCTATGGGAAAAGCACCTCCGAAGTTTTTTTATCGGGTTTTCAGCGGCGCCACGAAGAACTATATGAGCCTCTATGATTAACGACGACACTCCGAAGCTATTACGTTCGCTTGCCAAACTCATCGAGAAACCCGAGATCAAGGCGCTCCAGTGCTCCTTGATTCAAACCTTGCAGCAATTGATCGCCGCCGAGTCGATTGAGCTATTCGATATTCGCAGCCTGAAGCAAATCGGCGCGGAAAATGCAGAAGACTTTTTGATCCCTGTCGGTTATGACGACACGGTCGATGACGACGATTTACCGCCTATTTTGTTAAAGGACGATCCGCTTTTTGTCCAATGCCTGGAAACGAAAAATATGGCGGTATCGACACGCGTCAATCCAGGGGACTCGTTGCGCTTCATTCATCCGGTCCAAAACATGAAAGCCGTCACTGGATTTTTGGTGATTAAGGCGCGTGAGCATATTGAACGCGACCAAGAGCTCGCGAACATATTGCTCGGTTTCTTCCGCAACTACGTATCGCTGCTCAACGATAACCAACGAGACCACTTGACCGGTTTGTTGAACCGTAAGTGCTTCGACGACAAAATCATGAAAATCATCTTGTCGCTGTCCGCCGCGAATAAGCGCAATGCCGACAAGGCACAATACTGCTTAGCAGTGCTCGACATCGACCACTTCAAGCGCGTCAATGATACCTACGGCCATTTGATGGGCGACGAAGTACTTCTGCATTTTTCTCAATGTATGAACGAAACCTTCCGCGAATATGATTTGTTATTCCGCGTCGGCGGCGAAGAATTTGTGGTGGTATTGCGCAACGTCGAAACGGAACAAGCCAAAACTGTCATGGAACGATTCCGGCGCGCGGTGGAAACTCGTTATTTCCCGCAAGTGGGCCAAATTACAACGAGTATCGGCGTGACCTTCATACATCCCAATGATTTGCCCGGCACAATCATTGACCGCGCAGACCAAGCGCTTTATTACTGCAAAGAGAATGGACGCAATCGAGTCGCTTTCTACGAACAACTGATCGACGAAGGCAAACTGCAAAATAAGGCCGCAGAATCAGGCGACATCGACCTTTTTTAAGTATCGAGTTCGCGGTAACGGCGAAAGATCCCTTCTTCACTAAACGGCAAACGCCGGTCTGAAGCCAGATACGCGGCGATATTTGGCCGCTCTGCGACGCGGTCATGCAAGCGCGTCAATCCACTGTGTTCCGGTTCCAGTCTTTGCATCGCCTTGGGAAAAGCGTAGCGCAGTCCTTCTATGATTTGAAACATCGATAAATCGACATAGCTTAAGCGCCCTCCCACCATAAAGCCGCCGCGGCGCGGATTTTGTTCCAATACTTGAGTGAAATAAGCGAGATACTTCGGCAATCGCTTGGCGATGAAATCAGCGGCGCGCTTCTTCGCCTCTTTTTTCTGATCTTCGTAATAGAGGCTGCTTGCAATCGGGTGGTGGGTGTCGTGCACTTCCGAGATCAAATCCGCCACAGTAAGCTGCAGCTGGTGCGCCCACAGGCGTTCGTGCTCCGCGCGCGGCGCCAATCCCAACCGCGTCCCGAGATAAAACAAAATGTTGGCGGTCTGCGCAATAACGAAATCACCATCCTTCAAGAAAGGCGGGGCAAAGGGCGGCTGTATGGACTCGGCATCGGCAAGATAATGCAACAATGCCGGCATTCCTCTGCCCGAATGCTTCGGTAAACGCGCGACATCAATGTAATCCGTGCCCGCCTCTTCCAGTGCGAGACGGATAAATTCGCCGCGGCCTTGAATATTCGGCCAGTAATAAAGTTCGTATGCCATCTTAAGATCTTGCCAGACGAATGCCGCTGAACTGCCAGCGCGCGGCCGCTGGAAAGAAATTGCGGTAAGTCTTGCGGGTATGGCCAAACGGCGTCACGCACGACGAGCCGCGCAATACATACTGGTTGGACATGAACTTACCGTTGTACTCGCCGATTGCCCCCACGGCCGGCGAATACCCCGGATACGGCGCATAACTGCTCGAGGTCCATTGCCAGCAGGTGCCGAACATTTGTGTGAGTCCGCGCTCGGTTGCGGTCTGCGGATGCAGGCTTTCGATCGTCAATGCATTGCAATTGCCAGCCGCGATTTCCCATTCTGCTTCGGTCGGCAGACGTGCGCCGGCCCAACGCGCGTAGGCGTCTGCTTCAAAATAGGACAGGTGAGTAACCGGTCGGTGCAAATCGAGCGGCTGCAACCCATGCAACGTGAATTCAAACCAATCGATGTGATGCTCATTTTCCTCGGCACGCCAGTACAGGGGGCAGCTCAATCGATTGGCTTGTGCCCAGTCCCACCCTTCCGACAGCCACAGCGCCGGATTGCTGTATCCGCCGGCGCGTACAAACGCCAGATACTCACCATTGGTCACCAGGCGTGTGGCGAACTGAAACGCTTCGACAAATTGCCGATGGCGCGGCATTTCATTGTCGAAGCAGAATCCGATTCCACTATGCCCAACTTCTATTACTCCGGCATCGAAGCCCAACCAATCCATGGGAGGCGCCTTCTGATTCGATCTCAGCGGCTCATCAACATAAGCGGGCTGCATCGGATTGCAAGACAACAGATGCTTCACATCGGTCAACATCAATTCTTGATGCTGCTGTTCATGGTGCAAGCCTAACTCGATTAAGGGCAGAATATCGGCGACAACATCCTCTTGATCCAGCAAATTCCCTATGCGCTGATCGACATTGCGCCGATACTCCGTCACCTCCGTCATTGAAGGGCGCGTCAGTAGGCCGCGATGCGAACGCGGATGCTTGTTTCCGATAGCGTTGTAGTACGAATTGAAAAGCATGCGGAAAGCCGGCTGAAAGACTTGAAAATCCGGCTCGTATCGTTCAAGTACAAAGGTTTCAAAAAACCAGGCCGTATGCGCGATATGCCATTTAATGGGGCTTGCATCCGGCATGGATTGCGCACAGCAATCTTCCGGCGACAAAGGCTCGCACAGCGCCATGGTCTGGGTCCGCACCGCAGAGTAATGCTGGCGCAACGTGTCGGCGCCAGTCAGAAAGTGCTGTTCTGTTTGCGCATTCATACAAGCTTCGCGTAGCAGACCATGAACCATCCGCGCGGATCGGTCCACACCTTTGTCTCGCCGAATCCGGCTCGCTCCAACAGGCGAACGAACGACTCGCGTGTGTACTTGTAGCTATTCTCGGTGTGAATGCGCTCGCCTTCGGCAAATTGCCGCTTCCCACCCGACCAGCTTACCGTCACGCTTCGACGCGCTTCGAGATGCATTTCGATCCGGCTCTTGTTCTCATTGAAGAACGCACGGTGAGCCCAATCCCGCACATTAAAATCCGCACCAAGCAACCTATTTAAATGCAGAAGCAAATTGAGATTAAAAGAAGCCGTCACACCCAGCGCGTCGTCGTAAGCGGCATCGAGAATCTGTTTATCCTTCACCAAATCGACGCCGATTAACAAGCCACCCTCGCCCGCGCAAGCCTGATGTACACCGCGCAGAAATTCAACGGCGTCTTCCGGCATAAAGTTACCGAGCGACGAGCCCGGATAAAAAAACAAACGATTGCGCTTGTTGACGGCATCGGGCAAATCCAAGGTCGTCGAGAAATCCAAACCGACGCCGGTGATCTCTATCTCCGGAAAACGTTGCCGCAACAACTCAACCGAATCGCGCAGAAATTCAACCGAAATGTCGACGGGCACATACTGCTGCGGACTCAATGCAGAGAACAAGCGCGCTGCCTTGGAACAATTGCCTGCTCCTAGATCGATGAGAGTGCGCCCGGGTCCGATTGCTTCCGCCATTTCAGGCAGATGCGCTTGGAAAATTGCAGCTTCGGTGCGGGTTAAGTAGTATTCCGGCAGTTCACAAATCGCCGCGAACAAACGTGAGCCAAGTGCGTCATAAAGATATTTCGGAGAAGTAACCGCCGGCGAAGCCAACAAGCCCTCACTTAGTTCGGCACGAATTCCATCCTCATCCTTGCGATACGCTTGAATGAAGCCATTGTGGGATTGAATTGATGAGGAAAAATTCTGCATTGAGTGAGTATTATTGGGGCTGCAAAAAACAGAATCAAAGCGGCTTAGATAATGTTAGCTATCATAATCGATTAATTTTTCTTACCCGTTGACCCGACACAAAGCGAGCCGCCTGCCTTGGTCGCAATTTTTCTTCGCCGCTTCTAGAAATTTTCAAGATCGCGATACTAGTGTCGGCAACCTCGGTCGATACGGCAAGCTTTTCACTGCGTAGGCTCATCAGCGATAAATCACCGGGGCCGCTTTATATATAGGGAATTTTATCCGAGAAAGATTCTTTTTTAACCATATAATTTCAGTTACCTTTAAGGCGTACAGTTGCTGACGCGATACGTGACGTTCTGCACACCCATGGAATGGCCGCGCGTCGTTCTTATCCTCAACTTTTAACCTCAGTCGCATTGCATATTGCGGCTATTGTGGCAATGCGTATCAAACACCCTGAAAATTTAGCGAAAACAATGCTGACCGGAAAAAAAGCGCTCACAGTAAAATAGCGGCTGGATTAGCTTCGGACCATAGGATTCTCATTCATGCGCCAATATCTCGACTTCATGCGCCATGTTCAGCAAAATGGCACGTTCAAGACCGATCGTACCGGTACCGGCACGCGTTCCGTATTCGGTTATCAAATGCGGTTTGACTTGGGTGAAGGCTTTCCCATGGTTACAACCAAAAAGCTGCATCTCAAATCGATTATCCATGAATTGCTGTGGTTCCTCGCCGGATCGACCAACATCAAATACCTGAAGGACAACGGCGTATCGATCTGGGACGAATGGGCGGACGAACAAGGCAATCTCGGCCCGATTTATGGATATCAGTGGCGTTCGTGGCCGGCACCTAGCGGCGAACACATCGACCAAATCGCGCAGGTACTGGAGCAAATTAAAAACAATCCCGACTCGCGCCGTTTGATTGTCTCTGCATGGAATGTCGCCGACATTCCGCGTATGAAACTGCCGCCTTGCCACGCCTTTTTCCAGTTCTATGTCGCCGACGGCAAACTGTCATGCCAACTGTATCAACGAAGCGCCGACATATTCCTGGGCGTGCCGTTCAATATTGCGTCCTATGCCTTGTTGACGCATATGATGGCGCAGCAAGCGAATCTACAAGTCGGGGAATTTATTTGGACAGGCGGCGATTGTCATCTCTATTCCAATCATATGGAACAAGTACAGGAACAGCTATCCCGCACCCCGCTGCGTTTGCCGATGCTTCAAATCAAGCGCAAGCCCGATTCACTTTTCGACTATCGCTTCGAGGATTTCGAAATAGTAGGATATGAATCGCATCCCGCGATCAAGGCGCCTGTTGCGGTTTAAAAATTATTTCGCCAAAAGCATTTCACTACGCAAAGCTTTATTCGCTGTTACAAAAAAATCGGCTCTCAATCTTCTTATTCTTGATGGGTCTCAAAGTTGTAACGGATCATCTCCCGAGAATGTTCCGTTGAACCAGCTGTGTTAATTCAGCTTCCGGTTCTCAACTTTTAAGGAGATTCATATGCTGAAAAAGATGTTGATTTCCGCAGCGGCATTCAGCCCTACCCTTGCTTTGGCAACACACCCTCACTTCCACTTCCATGGCCATGGCCGTTGGTTCGCGCCCGAGATTGACGGCGGTGTGGCCATCCTGGGCATCGCCATTCTCGGCGGGGTTCTGGCCTTTATGAAAAAGAAAGCTTAAGGCTTCCGCGCTTTGCACAAAAAACAGGGAAGGAACTTCCCTGTTTTTTGTGCTTGCCACAACGATGACTACTCAAAACGGCCAAGTCGGCACACCGCTGCAGCACTGGACGCCATGGCACTTCCAGCTGCGCTTACCGCTATTCGCTTTGCTTATCCTCATGCAAGCGTCGTTTGTCGCACTCTTCGTACATCCGCGCTCGGCGCAATACGACGGCTCTCTCGCGTACGCGCCGCATTTAGGCGCCAGCATGCAATATCTTATCTATTTCTGCGTTGCGCTTGCATTGGCGCTAACCGCCCGGCTAAATAACATTTGGCATTCCCTATCTGAAGTGCACGCAACGCGCCCTGCCATGCGCTACCTAACTGCGCAACTGCTGTGCTTTTTTGCATTGCTCCTGGTGATCGGCGCCGTTTTACCCAATGACTTATTGCATTTTCCTCTTGCGACGCCGGATCGCGAAGCATTTTGGAGCGGTGCCCTGTTGCTTGCCTTGGCCGCGACAGCCGGCGCGACTTTATTCATGATTGCGCCGTTAACATGGTGGAGACAATTTGCCGCATCCGAAAAGATACCTCTTCTCCTTGCCTTAGGCGTTACCCTCGTCATTTATTTCATCAATGGGATTTTCCAAAATACTTGGGACGATTTTCTCAGCACACCGACGATCGCCGTCGCCCGTTTTTTTCTTGAGCTTTTTCATGCCGATGTCGTCGCCAATGCGGTGACGAAGGAGCTCGGCATTGGCAATTTCATCGTATTGATATCGTCTACCTGTTCCGGCTACGAAGGCATGGCGATGATTACGGCGTTTCTTGCCTGGTATTCGCTGACCTTTCGACAGGATTTGAAATATCCCAATGCCCTGTTGCTTTACCCTGCCGCCCTGTTGCTCATGTGGATATTCAACTGCATTCGCATCGCTTCGCTGGTCGGCATCGGGCACGCTATTTCGCCTGAAATCGCCATTCAAGGATTCCACTCCCATGCCGGATGGATTTATTTTTTGTGCGTTTCAATCGGCATGATTTTGGTGGCGCGACGCATTCCATTTTTCAGCGGAAAGTCAGGCGGCGCGATGCTGGAGATCGATTCGCTCAATGTATTGCTGCTGCCGGAATTGGTGTTGTTATGTGCAACGCTTATCACCCTAGCCTTTACTGCAAGCTTTGATTGGCTCTATCCAGTGCGTATAGCGGTTGCCGGCCTAACCCTGGGGGTTTTCTGGAAGCGTTTTAACTTGGGTAGTTTGACGGTAGCTGTTGCGCCCGTGATGATCGGCATTGCCGTATTTTTATTGTGGATTAGTATCGTGCCGGCGTCCGGAGAGACGACCGAAGCATTCGCCACCGACTTAAAAAATAATTCCCCATTGCTGATCGCAGGATGGCTGGCAATTCGTGCGCTTGGCGCTACCTTAATCGTTCCTCTCGCGGAAGAACTGGCTTTTCGCGGCTATCTGATCAATGTTCTGTCAAAAAACGAGGCAACCTCCGGCACAGAAAAATTTCATAAGGCTTGGTTGCCCCTGATAATTTCTTCTGTGGCCTTTGGCGCTTTGCACAGCGCCTGGCTAGCAGGAGCACTGGCGGGGCTTGCTTTTGGCGTTGCGCGTTTTATTCGAGGCAAAGTATGGGATGCCGTTATAGCGCATATGGTAACCAATGGCTTGCTGGCAATTTATGTATTGAGCACTCAGCAGTGGTCGTATTGGTAGATGGAAGCTGGGGCTCATTACGCCAACACCGCAAGACCGCCGTTTGACTTGGTCTCCTCCCGCCGCGACGTAGTGCGATTGTGTGTGGTTGAAATCGCGATTTTGCTAAAGGATGCGCGCGGCACGCGCATTGCAGCGGAATTCTTAAACAGGCACGATGTGGATTTACATGTTGCCTTGCGAGTTTTGCTCCATCCTGAACGCCGGCGGCAAGCCGGCTAACGATAGCTTTGATATAGCTCAGCACCGTTCCCCTACGAAGAATTAACCTATGTAAATCAGTTGCTGAGCCTGCAACTGCCTAACAATAATTCTTGGAGACGACAATGGAACATTTCAGACCGAACAGTTCGACAAAAGCAAACCCTCATCTCTTTTCCCCGCTAAATGAAACCGGCTCAAGAAGAGCGGTCGCGCAGGCGCACACGCATTGCTGGTACTGCAACAAAGCGCTAAGCGGCTTTCGCAGGTTCTGTAGTAAAGAATGTGAAGAAGCGATCTACGAAGATAATGAAGCCGCACGCAAGCGCCGCATGATTTTTGGCTGCCGGTGTTAAACAGACTTAAAAGCCTGTCTGAAGTTCTAGCCGATTACTTTAATCACGCCCAGGACAAGGGCAATCGTGACAGCCGCACCCACGTATACACCACTTTGGGTGCGGCGGATGTTGAACAGCGTATTACGCCGGCCTAAAGGAATCTTGCTTTGAATTAATCGGCCCATGATGATCTCCTTGGGACAAAATGATGTTGCCTAGGATCATTCTAATCAAGATACCTTAGAGAAAGCATGATATTGCGCAGAAATGGGAAGACAAAGCATCTTAAAAACAACAGTTTAGCGGTGCTCTGCAGATTTGACTTTCAATATGACGCGTAAATGGCCATCTTTTGTTATTCGTTTTGTGAATGCCTACTATAACAACTTCAAATTGGATTTATAACAAATTGCCTTCATACTGAAATTGCGTACACAAGTGCGCAAACACAGATGGAGGTTTTTATGTTCCGATCGAATCTTGCTACTTATCCGTATATCAGCCACGGCCCGTCTTATGGCCAAAATTTGGCTCGGGCGACGAAAGGATTCTTGGCTGCTCTGTTGGCCCAAGACCTTGACGAGTTCGAGTCAACGCATCCGGCCGATGTCGACAGGGTAGAAGGCATTGAAGAGATCAATGCGCTGGCTACCCACTTCGATGAACTCATGCCCAGTCAGGCAGCCGAATTGCGTTATCTTGCCGGCAGCGAACCCCTAAGCGATGACCAAGAGTTCTAAGTCATCATCCTTCACGTAATCATGCCGCCGCGTCGGCGCCGCCAAGGCGCTGGCGCGCTGCATACAACATGTGCAGGGTGATTTTTCGCACTTCGGCCTTGCTGCTTTCGATATGCGATTTCAATAGCATTCCTGCCTGGATCTCCTTACGTTCCATCAACTTGCGCAAGATTCGTCCATGCTCTTCATACGTCGCGGCAATGCGGTCTTCCTTGGTAAAGTCCAGACGCCGGATGATGCGAATTTTTTCGGTGACTTCGGCATGGACGCGCGCCATCTCGGCATTGCCGGTCGCTTGTACCAAGGCTTGATGAAAGGCTTCATCGAGCATGGACACTTGCGCGCCATCGGTCAAGCGCTCTTCCGGCGAAACCAGCCATATGGCTTGCAGTTCGGACAAATCCACCGGATGTTCGGCATCGCAAATGGCGTGCACTGCGGCCTGCTCAAGAATCACGCGTAAGTCGTAGAGCTGCTCAAAACGTTCGAAGTCAAAAGGTCTCACGCTCCAGCCGCTGCGAAATGCCACGGTTAAATAGCCTTCACGTTCCAGGCGATACAGTGCGTCCCGCAAAGGTGTGCGTGAGACGCCATAACGTTGCGCCATTTCGCTTTCGGTAAAGCGTTCGCCGGCAAGAAGCCGAAAGTTGAAAATGTCATCTTTAAGACGGCTGTAAAGATGTTCGGCCAGCATATTGGCCTTGGAGGAAACGGTATTCATCCTTGAATTGACGGGAAGTGGCACGCGACATCGCGACCTGCAGCGATGGATTGTAAAACGGGGGACTGTTTTCCGCATAATTCGGCTCCGCGCGGGCAGCGGCCGAGCAAGCGGCAACGCTGTGGATCGGGATCGATCGGACTTTGCGGATCGCCTCCAACCAGCAAATCAGCGTCGCTTGCCTCCCCTTGCGTGAGTCCGCCCGGCAGCGATGCAATCAATGCGCGGGTGTAGGGATGGGCAGGCCGATGAAAGACTTCCTGCGCTGGGCCGCTTTCCACGATTTGGCCGAGATACATCACCATCACGCGGTCACACAATAAACGCACCACATTCAAGTCATGCGAAACAAAAAGAAAACTCATGCCGAGTTCTTTTTTAAGGCGATCGAGCAATTGCAAAATGACTGCCTGCACCGATACATCCAGCGCCGCTGTCGGTTCATCCAGAATCAACAAGCGCGGCCGTGTGACGATCGCGCGCGCGATGCCGACGCGCGCCTTCTGGCCGCCCGACAATTGATGCGGATAACGATCGAGCAACTCCTGCGGCAAGCCGACCATGTCGGCGGCACGCACGACTTCGGCATCGATTTTTTCGGCATTGTGGAATTCGCTGAGAAGGCGTACCGACTCGGCGATGGTCTGACGCGCCGTATAGCGCGGATTCAGACTATCGGTCGGGTCCTGAAACACCATCTGGATTTCGCGCCGCAAAGGATGCGTCGCCATCGATCGCGCGGGAATCAAACCGATGCTGTTGCCGTGGAAGCGCACTTGGCCGTCGCTGGGATCGAGCGTTCGCGTCAACAGCCGCACCAAGGTCGATTTGCCGCAACCGGACTCGCCGACCAAACCCACGGTTTCGCCCGCCTCGATTTTGAAATTAAGGCCGTCGACCGCATGCAAATGCTTTTGCTTGCGATGCACTTTCACCGGGAAGTGCTTGACCAAGTCCAATGCCTCAAGCAGCAGGTGCATCGAAGGCCTCCTTATTTTCCAACAAAGGATAATGACATGCGATGCGGTGCTGCGCCGCGAGGTCACGCAAGACAAGCGGCCGACCGCATTGTTCTTGCCGACGCGCGCAACGCTCGGAAAATCGGCACGCCGGCAAATCGGTGCGGCGCAAGTCGGGCAAATTGCCGGGAATCGCCGCCAAATTTTCCAGCTTATCCTGTCCGACCGGCGTCGCGCGTATCAATTGCGCCGTGTAGGGATGCGCCGACGCCAGGAACAAGTCTTCGGTCGGCGCCGTCTCGACAATATGACCGGCATGCATTACGGCGATCCGATCGCAAAACTCGCGTGCAAGGCCGAGGTCATGCGTGATCAACAAGGTTGCCATCCCTTTCTCATGACCGAGATCGCGGATCAAGCGCATGATGGCAGCCTGGGTAGTGACATCCAATCCGGTCGTGGGCTCGTCGGCGATCAACAAGCGCGGGCGGCAAGCAAGCGCGATCGCAATCATCACGCGCTGGCACATGCCGCCCGACAGCTCGAAAGGATACGCAATGTAACGGCGCTCCGGATCGGGAATACGCACTTCCGCCAGGCATTCGATGGCACGCGCTCGAAGCGCCTTGCCGCGCAAATCCGTGTGGCGGGCAAGCACATCTTCGATTTGCTTGCCGACTTGGCGGATCGGATTCAAGGCCACGCGCGGGTTCTGGAAAATCATTGCCAATTCGCGCCCGCGCAAAGCTTTCATTGCGGCGCCATCGTTGGCTAATAAGTCCTGGCCCGCGAAGCGAATCGTGCCGTTGGTGACACGTGCTGCGGCATCTTGGATGCCGAGCACAGCGAAGGACAGCACCGATTTGCCCGAACCGCTTTCGCCGACCAAACCCAAGGATCCGCCGGCCGGCAACTCCAAACTGACGTTTTCAAGAGCGCGCACGATGCCGCTGCGCGTACGAAACTCCAACGAGAGATTGTCGACTTCCAACAAAGATGTTGAAGCTGTGCTCATGTGCGCCTCCGAGGATCGACCAGATCACGCAGCGAATCACCGAGCAGATTAAAACAGAACACTGCCAGCATCAGCACCGCCCCCGGAAACAATGCGATCCACCATTCTCCGGAGACGATGTATTGCGCGCCTTCCGCCACCATGATGCCCCACTCTGCGTCCGGCGGGCGCACGCCCAAACCGATGAATGAAAGACCGGCGGCATTCAAAATTGCCCACCCCATATTGAGCGACACTTGCACCGTCATCGGCGGCAGGATGTTAGGAATAATATGATGAAATAGAAGCCGCACCTCTCCGTTGCCTGCCAGGCGCGCCGCTTCGACGAAGCCGGCGTTCTTGAGTACGCTGCTCTCGGCACGCGCCACGCGGATATAGAACGGCAAATTGATGATCGCCGTTGCCAGCACAATGTTGGCGACGGTATTGCCCATCGCCGCGACAATCCCCATCGCGAGTACAAACAAGGGGAAAGCCATGATGGTGTCCGATAAGCGGCCCACCAGGCGCTCGGTCCAGCCGCCGAAATAGCCCGCAAATGCGCCAAGCAAGCCGCCCAGCACGCACGACAAGCTGACGGCGGCAACCGCGATGCCGAGATCCAGGCGCGTCGCTACCAGCACCCGCGAGAGAATGTCGCGTCCAAGCGCATCGGTACCGAACCAATGCTTAAACGAGGGCGCAGACAATGGCTGGCCGACGTTGCTGGCCAGCGGATCGAAAGGTGCAAGCATGCCACCGGTCAATCCCAATAGTACGAATACGGCAAACAAGCCGGCCGCCACCAGCGATAGCGGATTTTCCGCCACCACGTAGCGTAGCGTCTTCCAGCGTTTGGCCCAGGCCGACGGCTGCTCAGCCTTCAACGCGGACACGGGGATCGATGAGTCCATAAGCGATATCAATGGTCAGGTTCAGCAACACATACAAAAGAGCCATGGCCAGCACGAAACCTTGTACCGGCGCGTAGTCGGACGACACCAGCGCCTCAATGGCAAACGACCCGATACCGGGCCAGGCGAATACTTTCTCCACCAGCACGTTGGAACCGAGCAGAAAGGAAAACACCATGCCGAGCGTCGTCATCACCGGCAGCACGGCGTTGCGAAAAGCATAGGTAAAAATAACGGTGCGGGAAGACAATCCGCTTGCCCGCGCAGTGCGGATGAAATCCGCCGATAATACGCCCAGCATGGCGGCGCGTGTCATACGCGCGAGCGGCGCAAGAACAAACAGCCCGAGGGTAATCGCCGGCAATGCCAGCTGACGTAGCGCGGCCCAAAACACTTCCAGGTCGCGGGCGATCAAACTATCGATCAAATAAAAACCCGTCACGCTTGGAGGCGCCGACAGATAGGCGTCGAGCCGCCCTAGCGGCGCCGGTGCCCAACCGAGCAAAAAGTAAAACACGTAGGCCAGCAACAAACCTGTGAAGAAGGTCGGCAGCGAAACGCCGGCTGTTGCGATGGCACGGCAAGCGTGGTCTATCCAAGAGCCGGGACGCGTTGCCGCAAGCACGCCGAGCGGGATCGCAATCACTACCGAGAGCAAGAGCCCAACCAGCGTTAACTCAAGCGATGCCGGCAGGCGCGTGGCAAGTTCCCTCAGCACCGGCTGGCCGGTGGAAAGCGAAACACCCCAATCGCCCTTCGCCAAGTCGCGTACGTAATAACCGAACTGCACCGGCAAGGGGCGATTGAGCCCGAGCTTTTCACGAATTTGCTCAACTGCTTCCGCACTGCCGGACGGCCCGGCGAAAAATGCCGCCGGGTCGCCGGGCAATGCACGCGTCAAAAGAAAGGTGACGACGATCACCCCGATGATATTCGGGATCGCGCCCAACAGCCGCTTGAGGATAGTCGTCAACATTGCCGCATTCCTTTAGTTCTTGGACAGCTGACGATAGTCGGGCTGCAAGTGGAACCAGTAGGTGTAGCCTTGCACATTCTTTTGCATCGCCACGTCGGCCATCGGCTGGAACAAGGGCACGCGCGGCACTTCTTCGTAGGCGATATTGACGAAGGTTTTCACCTGACTCTGATACGACAGCTTGTCGGTCTCGAAGCGAGCGGCATCGATCATCTTGTCCACGCCGGGATTCTTGTACGACATGGTGTTGAATACCGCGTTCTGGCCGTGATACGTCCAGAAGAAGAAGTACTCCGGATAGTTGAGCCAGCCGCCGAAACGATTGATCATCAGCGGCATGTCCTTCTTTAACATCGCGGCACGCCAATTGGAACCCGGCACCTTATTGATGGTGCTCTTGATGTTCAACTGCGCCAGCGCTTCCTGCACCAGAATGGCGATCGGTTCGGACACCGTCCCCTGGCCGAGATCGAACGATAACGTGGTTTCGAAACCGTTTTCATAACCGGCTTCTTTCATCAATTGCTTGGCCTTGGCAAGATCGGTCGTGTACTTGGTGGCGGCCGGCCATTCGGCGCCGGTCGCCGAATTTTTGGCGCCGAATAAAGGCACGCCGCGTCCATACGCCGCACTTTGCATGAGACGCTCATACGGCACGGCATAGGCTACCGCTTGGCGCACCTTCATATTGTCGAACGGCGGTTTGGTCACGTTCATGCCGAGATAGAACATCGAATTTTCAATCGGCACGCTGGAAACCTTGACGTTGCCCTTCTCTTGCGACATCTCGGCGAAATCCTTCGGCGGCATGTCATAGCTCATGTCGATGTCGCCTTTGGTCAGCAATGCGCGGCGATTGCCCGCCGACGGCACTTCGCGCTGGATGACGCGCTTGATCTTAGGCAGCGGACCGCTCTTCCAATCGTCGTTGCGAACGTAAATGATTTCCTGGCCGGGCTTATAAGACTCAACCTTGTATGCACCGCCGCCTGCAGTATTGTTCTTCAGCCAAGTGCCGGCCCACGGATCTTCCGGTGTGGCGTTTTTCTTAGCCAGCTCGGAGTTGTAAATGGAAGCCGTCGGCACCGCCAGATCCGGCATCGTCATCTTATCCTTGCGCAGGAATTTGACGCGGAACGTGTTGGCGTCGACCACTTCAAACTGTTCCGGTTTTTCAATCGACGCCGCTTTCATTTGGAAGGTCGGAAAGCCGCCCATTGCCAGTGCGCGTTCGAACGACCATTTCACATCCTTGGCAGTCACTGGCGTGCCATCGTGGAACTTCGCATTTTTGCGCAGCTTGAAGGTCACCGACATGCCATCCTTCGCGAATTCCCAGCTTTCCGCCAATTCAGGTTCCAGCTTTGAAAAGTCGTAACTGACGATGCCGTTGGCCAGTTTCTTTTTGCCGAAGGTCATTAAGCGGTCGTAAGTCATCCACGACACCGCGTATGCCGGGCGATTGGCGCCGACGCCTTGCACGTCTAGCATGTTGGGACCGGTTTCGTTGGCGACGATCAGCGTCTCCTTGCGCTTATCCTGTGCGCTTGCCGGTAGCGTGGAAACTGCCAGCAATGCACCGAAAAGCGAACAAAGCGCCGCGCGTTTGAAGAGCGAATTAATCATGAAAGCTCCTTCTTGAGTGAAGTTGAAAAGGCGGCGTCGGCACGGAATGCGCGCCAGCCGCCGTAAGCGGAAATATCCTGTGCATCCTTGAGTGCCCAGGCCTCGCACAGAAAGCCCTGCACACTGCTGCCATCTTCCAACTCGAGACTGCCGATGCCCAAGGGAGATGGAATTTCTGCAACGAAGCTGCCGTATTGACGCACCGGCATCTGCCATACTTCGATTTCGATTGCGCATCCGGCGGCGCCGTCGTCGCTACGGATCAACCCCGGTTTGGGCGGCGTAGTACCGGGCAATGCGTACAAACGATAACGGCTCGCCGTGCGCCCGCTGCGCACCAGCCGCGCGCCACGCTCGATCAATTGCCAATTCAGCGATTGACCGGACAGGTGAGCACCTACGACCGCGACGTCGATCGTTGCCTCATCTTCGGGCAATGCTGTCAGACTGCCGCTGCGCGGCGGCTCTTGTTCACTTCGGCCGAGGCGCTTGTGCAGCAGGGGCTCAAGTGCACGTGCAAATTCCGCAAGCCGATAATCCGCACCACCGGGGCCGATCAGCGTGACGCCGGCCGGCAATCCATCGCTGCGAAAACCTGTCGGAAGCGCCAGCGCGCACATACCGAGCAGATTGACAAAATTGGTGTAGAGGCCGAGCTGTGCGTTGCGCGCCACCGGTTGTTCTGCAATTTGCGCAATGCTGAAATGCGTGGGCGCGGTCGGCACCGTCAGCATGTCGAATTGCGCGAACAAGGACTCTGCCAAGCGTTTGCCTGCTTCTAGACGATAAATGCCATTGAAAGCGTCAACTGCGGTTTGTCCATCGGCGCGGCGAATCACTTCACGCACCGTCGCATCCATATCGGTGCAGCTGGTCTCAAAAAATGTTCCCAAAGCAGCCCGCCGTTCAGCCACCCAAGGGCCGTCATACAGTAGTTGTGCGACTTCGTGCAGCGGCGAGAAATCAAACGGGACGATTGACACTTGAGGCAGAGCCTCCAACACGCCCACTGCGTGTTCATACAACTTCCGAGCCTCGTCATCTCCAAAAAATTCCGGTTGCGCCGGAATACCGATACGCACTTTTTTTACAAGCGGCGGCAGCATGCGAGGCGAATAGGAATACGGATCTTCTTGATCTTTCCCCACCATTGCGCTCAATACGCGCCAGCCCTCCTCTACGCCGTGCGCAAATACCGAAATGCAGTCCAGGCTGCGGCAAGCCGGCACCACGCCGCGGGTACTGACCAAACCTGGCGTCGGCTTGATGCCGACTAAGTTGCAAAATCCTGCAGGTACGCGCCCCGACCCCGCCGTATCGGTGCCTAATGAAAATGCGACAAAGCCATGCGCAACCGCTGCCGCTGAACCGGAACTCGACCCACCGGAAATATAGTCGGCATTAAATGGATTTTTTACTGCACCATAAGGTGATCGCGTGCCTACTAAACCGGTGGCGAATTGATCGAGATTCGTCTTGCCGACGACGATCGCCCCTGCTTTTTGCAGACGATCAACCGCTTCCGCCGAGCGACTCGGCGTATAAGCAAACGCAGGACAAGCTGCAGAGGTGGGCAATCCTGCCACATCGATATTGTCTTTAACCGCGAACGGAATACCGAGTAGAGGAAAGCGCTTAAACGCAGCGGCGCCTTCCGCGGCAAGCGTCAATCCTAATTCCTTGGCACGCGCCAACGCACTCGCACGATCGGCATGGCCAATCCAAATTTCCGCCGGACTTTCGTGCTTGATACGTTCGAAAACTTTGGCCAGCAATTCGACCGGCGAATATTTACCGCTCAAATAGCTGCCTTGCACAGCAGAAATAGTTAATACGGAAGGAATTGCGTCCATGAATTCGCCTTGAATACGATCTTGAATACAAGAATGTGTTCAAGTTAAGCGAATATCATGCCCGCTGGAATTTTTACTTAACTATATGATTTTTAATAAAAATAAGTAAAAAGTGAAATGCCCGTCCTTAGTGCAAAACCAGATTTCGCACCAAAATGGATTCGATATGTCTGGACGTGGTGCAACCAGAACTCATTTCATCAATAGGAGGGCTCGCGTTCGCTCCAGAATCGGGGCTGGCAAGGCGGGCGACGCGTCGAATAGCCGTTGCATATTCGCAAGGAGCCCAACGCTGTCCAGCGTCGATTCTGGTGCGAACCCTCCGGGAAAGTGGTCTGGGCGGCGCATCGCATTGTTGCACCGCTAGCAAAGGCATCAGCCTTTGCGTCGCGATGACGCCTAGCGCCGCATCCGTCCAGACCACTTTCGCGTGCCCTCGTATTGATGAAATGAGTTCTAAAGAATAATCGGCTCGGCTTCCAACAAAACGTCGAAACGCGCGAGCACACTCTTCTGGATAGCGCACGCCAAATCGACGATTTCTTTACCGCTTGCGCCGCCTCGATTCACTAAGACCAGAGCCTGACGCTCATATACGCCGGCAGCGCCCATGCTCTTGCCTTTCCAGCCGCACTGATCGATGAGCCAACCGGCCGCCAATTTATAGCTGCCGTCAGCCTGACGGTGGCTGACCAATTGGGGAAATTGCGCAAGCAACTGTTCACGCTTGACCGCCGACACGATAGGATTCTTAAAAAAGCTGCCGGCATTGCCGATGATGGCAGGGTCGGGAAGCTTGCGAGTACGAATGGCAATGACGGCATCGCTGACTTCTCTTGCGGTCGGCATATTCAATCCGCGCGCCTTCATCTCTTGCGCCAATTCCACATAGTGCAAGTTGGGCTGCCAGCGTTTAGGCAAGGCGAACGTCACGTCGAGAATTACGGCCCTTCCTTTCAGCTCGCGTTTGAAAATACTATCGCGATAGCCGAATCCGCATTCGGCATTACTAAGGGTGCGAATGTCTCCGCTAAGCAAATCAAAAACGGTCACGCTATGCAGAAAGTCTTTTACTTCCGCACCGTATGCACCGATATTCTGAATGGGTGCAGCACCGACGCTACCCGGAATCAAGGAAAGGTTTTCTAAGCCGGACAAATCATGCGCTAAAGTCCACTGGACAAATTGATGCCAATTTTCTCCTGCAGCGGCGCGCACGAAGGTAGTGTCCTCATCGTCTCCAATCAGCCCAATCTGCTTAATGCCTATGTGCAATACAAGCCCGGGGAAGTCGTCAGTCAAAAGAATATTGCTTCCCCCGCCCAGAACAAATCGTTCCGATTGCGCAAATTCAGTCGTTTTGACGACTTTCAGCAGCGTATTGACCGAATCTATAGACACATAGCGATGGGCTTTCGCATCAATGCCAAAAGTATTCAGTTGGCGTAGCGAAAAATCAGAATGGATGAGAAAATCGTCTGGCATGGCTGGCAAATTATAGCCACTCGGCTTATAGTCCGATAGAATTGCCGTTTACACAAAACAATTGAGGCTGGTGGACACGTTTTGTCCACCTAAGGGGACTAGCAATGCCATCGTTTGATGTCGTATCCGAGGCCAATCTGGTTGAAGTCAAGAATGCTGTCGATCAGGCCAACAAGGAAATTTCTACGCGCTTTGACTTCAAGGGAAGTGATGCCCGTATTGAACAAAAAGAGCGTGAGTTGACTGCATTCGCCGACTCAGAATTTCAGCTGAATCAGGTTCGCGAGGTTTTGACGGCCAAACTCACTAAGCGCAATGTCGACGTGCGCTTCATGGACTTAGGGAAGATTGAAAAAATCGGCGGCGACAAGGTCAAGCAAGGCATCAAGATCAAGAATGGTATTGAAGTCGAATTAGCCAAGAAAATTGTCCGCCTCATAAAAGACAGCAAAATGAAGGTTCAAGCCAGCATTCAAGGCGACGCGATTCGTGTGAACGGCGCCAAACGCGATGACTTGCAAGCGGCCATTGCCTTGCTGCGCAAGGATGTGACGGAGCTGCCTTTGGACTTTACCAATTTCCGCGATTAGCCTGATTTACCGAGAATGCATCATGCCACGTTATCGTTTCCCCGCACCTAGCACGGCAACCTCCGGCACCGGCGCGCCTGGAAAGGAAACGCCTCCGCAAGAGCAATATCCCTCCGCGCTGGAAACACAGTTTCCACACATTCTTTCGGCTATCCAGGCCCTGTGGGGATTCCGCGAATTGGGCATGTACTTTACCAAGCTAACTCTTGACGAACGCGGTAACCGTGCAGGATTCCCCGCTGAAGTATGGGACGAAATCCATGTCTTGCTGCGCATTCACCAAGAGCTGGTTCCGGAACCATTGTTTGCACATAACGACTCTCGCCATGCGCTTGATTTCAGCCGTCTTGATAGCAAGTCTGCTACCACTAAGCTCGGCTGAAGCAGCCGGTATCGATTTAATCGGTCTGTTTCCGGGAAAAGCCGTACTGGTTATCGATGGTGGGTCGCCAAAGACCTATGCGGTCGGCGGCACGATCGGCGACGGCATGAAACTGATCAGCGTCGATGCTTCAACAGCGGTTATTGAAGACAATGGCCGCCGTGAAACCCTGATGATCGGTATTCATCACAATCGAATAACGTCCAGTGGACGCGCCAGTGTTTCTTTGGACCCCGATTCCAACGGCCATTATTTCGTGAATGGACAAATCAATGGCGGCACAGTGCGCATGATGGTCGACACGGGTGCAAGCATGATCGCCATGCCGGCAAGCGAAGCGCAACGCTTGGGAATTAATTATAAAAAGGGTTCGGTAGGTTATGCCAATACCGCGAATGGCGTGGTACCAATCTACCGAGTCAAAATTGATACTCTCAAAATTGGCGATATCGAAGTCAGCCAGGTCGACGCGGCAATTCAAGAAGGCGGCCTGTCGCTCACGCTACTCGGCAATTCTTTCCTAAATCGAATGGAATTAAAGCGTGAGGGTGTGCGCCTCACGCTTACCAAGCGATTCTAAGTAATCATTGAAAAGCAATTGTGTAATCTGTACCAAAACCCTGCATCAAGGCGTCGACTTCCTGCTGCAATTCGTGACCGGCCAATGCACAGAAGCGGCGCCAGAAATATTTGGCCTGCTTCCACAGAATTTCAAT